>UQZD01000001.1:0-121128 GCA_900545485.1 uncultured Collinsella sp.
GTGGCTCGAGACGATCACCGTCGTACCCGCCGCCGCGAAGCCGCGGATCTGGTCGCGCAGCTCCTCGATGCCGATGGGGTCGAGACCGTTGGTGGGCTCATCGAGCACGAGCAGGCGTGGCCGGGCG
This sequence comes from uncultured Collinsella sp., assembly GCA_900545485.1. Taxonomy (GTDB): domain Bacteria; phylum Actinomycetota; class Coriobacteriia; order Coriobacteriales; family Coriobacteriaceae; genus Collinsella. The sequence goes on from UQZD01000001.1 coordinate 128, forward strand.
ATCAGCGCCAGCGCGAGTCCCAGGCGCTGCCGCATGCCCATCGAGAAGCGCCCGGCGCGCTTCTTCCCGGTGTCCGCGAGGTCCACGGCGGCGAGTACCTCATCTATGCGGCTCTCGGGAAGGCCCAGCAGCGTGGTACGCACGCGCAGGTTCTCGCGCGCGGTGAGGTTGGGGTAGAGCGGCGCCTCCTCGATGAGGCTGCCGATTGCGTAGAGTTCCTCGTGGCGCCAGGCGTGCCCGGCAAAGAGGATCTCCCCGGCCGTCGGCCGAAGCATCCCGCAGATCATCTTGAGCGTTGTCGACTTGCCGGCGCCGTTGGGACCGAGCAGCCCGTACACCTCGCCCTCGCGGATATGAAGGCTCACGTCGGCCACGGCGTCCTGCGCCTGGTCGCCGCGGCCGAAGCGCTTGGTGAGCCCGCGCGTCTCGAGCATGTAACCCATGGGTTTATCCTTTCTCTTCCGGGCGCGAGGGCCGATTCACCGTGCCCGCGCGTCTTACCTTTCGGGTTCACCATCCATGGTGGGGCGCGTTTCTAACGAAGCCGTAACGGCCGATGGGCTCTTTTGGTGCCAGCCAATCTCGACCCGCACGCATTTGCTTAAAGCAACAACTTTCCCGATCGATGTAATCACCGAATCAAAACGTGTACACCAGCCACCAAAGATGCCGAAAAATGTCGCTTTTGGAGGCTGATGTACACAAATGCAGAATCCAGCGCAGCCCAGAGGCGCCCTCCACATGTCTGGACTCTCTATGCTTACGCTGGATAGACATCGCCGGAACGGGTATAGTATCGAAAGTTTTGTCGTTAACCAGCGGGGGAGTCCTGTGGGCATCAAAAAGAAGATCAAAAAGGAGCTTATCGGCACTTCCGATTACCCGTCGAATAAGATCTTTACGATCTCCAATTTCATCACCTTTACGCGCCTGATCCTCACCCTGGTATTTCTGTACCTGTTTGTGACGGATAACAACCGTGTCATCGCCATCGTTATCTACGCCGTTGCCGCCTCCACCGACTGGATGGACGGTCAGATCGCCCGCATGACTAAGACGGTCTCGTGGCTCGGCAAGGTCATGGATCCCATTTGCGACCGTGCGCTGCTGTTCACCGGCGTACTTGGACTGGTGGTCCGCGGAGAGCTGCCCATCTGGGTCTGCGTACTCATTATTGGCCGCGACATCTATCTGGGCATCGGCACGCTTATCGTGCGTCATTATCACCGTCGCCCCATCGATGTGGTCTTTCCCGGAAAGATTGCCACGGCGCTGCTCATGACCGGCTTCTCACTCATGCTGCTCGGTTTCCCCGTTATTGACGGCCTGCACCTTTTATCTTCAACCCTTACGGCCTTCCCGGGCCTCAACGGAAGCTCGGTGCCCCTCGGCATCTTCTTTGTGTACGGCGGCGTGATCTTCTCCATGCTCACGGCTGTCATCTACTCCATTAAGGGCGGAGTGGCCATTAAACAGGCTCTCGCGCATCCCGAGGACGAGGACATCGACTTTCTGAACCCTGAAATCGAAGACTGATTCGTTGGGGTATGATTACGTACGGTTCATTATTTGCGGCACGTCCGCGATAAGTTAGGGGTTGTCATGGACAACATGGTTAACAATATGCCTCAGAATGATAAGACTGCTGACGCTACCTGCGTATTCCGCGTGCCTTCAAGCGACGTCACCGTTCCCGACCTCATGGCCAACGTGCGCATCACCGCCCCCGTCCTGTCCATCGTCAAGGGTCCGCAGACTGGTGCCGCCTTTGAGCTCGAGGACGACGTGACCACCATCGGCCGCGATCCCGCGAACGGCATCTTCCTTAATGACATGACCGTTTCGCGCAGCCACGCGCGCATTATTCGCGAGGGCCTCGGCGCTCGCATCGAGGACCTGGGCTCGCTCAATGGTACCTGGGTCGACGGTGCCATTGTCAATGCAGCCCCGCTGCACGACGGTTCTTCCGTTCAGATCGGTACGTTTACGCTCATCTACCACGAGAGCACGCCGGAGCGCATCGAAACCGGTGAGTAGGGCATGGCCGAACGCAACTATCTGAGTATCGGCCAAGTCGTCAACCTACTTCGAGGCGCATACCCCGATCTTTCGAACTCAAAAATTAGATTTCTAGAGGATGAGGGGCTCATTACCCCTCATCGTACGCCTAAGGGATACCGTCAGTACTCTAAGGAGGACGTTGATCGTCTGGAGGTCATCCTGCACTTGCAGAAGACCCGCTACATGCCGCTCAACGTGATTAAGCAGCGCTTGGAAAACGCCACGGACCTGTCAACGCTCGCCTACGAGGTGGGCTTGCTATCCGATGTTCCGCTCAAGACGGAGCCCAAGGAGACTAAGCAAAAGCTGCATCCCATCGAGACCATTCCCGATATGTTGGGCGTCGAAATTTCGTTTATCCGCTCGCTCGCCGAGAACGACCTCATTCGCATCATCAAGAGTCCGCAGAATCGCGAGCTTGTCGATGGTCGCGATTTTCCGATCATCCGCTACTGCTCCGAGCTGTCGCGCTTCCATATCGAGCCGCGCAACCTGCGTCAGTACGTGTCTTCCGCCAACCGCGAGTCCTCGATGTTTGAGCAGGTGCTTGTGAGCATGCTCGGCATGGATACCTCCGATGACGAGCGCGACGCCAAGCTCGAGCGTGCGTTTAAGAAGCTTCACGACCTGACGGAGGGCGTGCACACCGCGCTGCTCAAGAACCGCGTTTTTGAGTCGCTCAACGCCGTGGTCGAGGACGCCGACATCGATGCACTCGATGAGGAAATCACTCGCTCCGAGTCCACCAAGGCCAAAAACGAAGAGATAGCCGCGCCGGCTTCGCACAAGGATTCTCTCGTCAAGCCGCTCAAGGTCGTCCCCCCTTCGCAATCCGGCACCGCCACCGCGGGCAAATAACCGCTGCTGAAATTTCGGGAACCCATTGAAAGGTCATGCAATGTACGACTTCGAATCTCAAATCGTCGACATCCCCGACTATCCCGAGCCCGGAGTCATCTTTAAAGACATCACGCCGCTCTTTGGCAATCCCGAGGCGCTCAAAGCCATGACCGATGCCCTCGCCGAGCACTTTGCCGGCATGGGAATCACCAAGGTCGTGGGTCCCGAGGCTCGCGGCTTTATGGTTGGCGTACCGGTAGCTGTAGCCCTTGGCGCCGGCTTTGTTCCCGCACGTAAACCGGGCAAGCTACCGCGCAAGACTGTGAGCCAGAGCTACGAGCTCGAGTACGGAACGGATTCCATTGAGATCCATGCCGACGCTATCAGCTCTAAAGATACCGTGTTGATTCTGGACGACTTGGTCGCGACGGGCGGAACCGTCGAGGCAACAGGTAAACTGGTGCGAGATATGGGCGCAAAGCTTATCGGTTACGGTTGTATCCTTGAGCTTGCGTTTCTCAACCCGCGCGAGAAGCTCACGCCGTCTGATGACGATGTGGAGCTCTTTAGCCTGGTGACGGTGGACTAGCCGTTACCCTTAGTTACTGGAAAGGAAGCTACATGCGCACAGCAAACACGCACAAAAACATGGCACGCTGCGCTGCTACGGCAACCCTCGCTTGTGTTTTGGGCTTGGGCCTCGCGGCTCCTGCCTACGCCGATACCGCATCCGACCTTGCCGCTGCTCGTACGAAGCTCGAGCAGATCGGTACCCAAACTCAGCAGATTTACGATGAGCTCGCCACGCAGACGCAGGCGCTCGATCAGACTGCCGGCGAGATCACGCAAAAGCAGCAGGAGATCGCCGATGGTCAGGCTAAGCTCTCAACCTATGTCGCCGGCGAGTACAAAACCGGCGGTCTGAGCCTGCTTCAGGTTCTGACGGGTGTCGATGACCTGAGCGATATGCTCAACCGTCTGTTCTACTACGGCAAAGTTTCCGATAAGCAAGCTCAGACCATTCAAGAGGTCAAGGAGCTTAAGCAGCAGCTCACCGATAAGCAGGCCGAGCAGGAGAAGAACGTCGCCGCCACGCAAAAGAAGGTCGACGAGCTTAACGCCCAGCAGGCTGAAGCCCAGAACGTCGTAAACTCCCTGGATTCGCAGCTGCAGGCCGAGCTTGCCGCCGAGGCCGAGGCCAACGCCGCGCTGCAGGCCGGCATCAACGCCAGCACCGCCGAGAAGGCCACGGTGAGCAACGAGACTGCCGGTACGACCGAGAACACCAACAACGGTGGCCAGACCAGCAATAACAACAACCAGGGCGGCAACACTCCGGCTCCTACGCCGGCACCTGCTCCGACGCCGCAGCCCTCCACGCCTGCTCCGGCTCCGACGCCTTCTGCTCCGAGCCAGTCCGTCGACGGCGGTTCTGTTGTCTCGCGTGCATACAGCAAGCTTGGTTGCGCCTATTCCTGGGGCGGAATTGGCCCGAACAGCTTCGACTGCTCTGGTTTTGTAAGCTATTGCCTTACTGGTCGCTATTGCCGCCTGGGCACCACGGGCACCTTTATGGGCTGGACGCGTGTGTCCGATCCGCAGCCCGGTGACGTTGTAGTCAACTCGTACCACACCGGCATTTACATCGGTGGTGGTCAGATGATTCATGCTTCTGACTACAACACGGGTGTTATCATCAGCTCCGTTGCCGCCGGCATGAACAACAACTACATTTTCGTGCGCTACTAAGTATTCAGATAAAGCAAACGGATATGGACCTCGTGGCTTTGAGTCATGGGGTCCATTCTTTTGCCTTTAGTGCAGTCCGCTATCTAGTTTTGAATACTAGATAGCGGCCCAATCGGTCTGCAAGATGGCTATAATTGAATGGGAACGATTAGAAAGGACCCTCTATGAGCTGGGCACTTATCTCCGATTCAAGCTGCAACCTCCGCGATTGGCAACCGACCGCGCCCCATACCACCTTTGCATTTGCGCCCCTCAAAATTCGAGTGGGGGAGCATGAATTCGTCGATGACCTTTCGCTCGATGTTCATGAGCTCAACTGCGCTGTTCAGGCGGAGACGAACGCTTCTTCGAGCGCTTGTCCCAGCGTAGGGGAGTGGGCCGAGCTCTTCAAATTGGCAGACAAGACCATCTGCATGCCGATCTCTGAGGGCGTGTCGGGCAGCTACAACGCGGCAGCCACGGCTCGCGATATGGTTCTTGCCGAGGAGCCCGACCGACAGATTCATCTAGTCAATTCACGCGCAGCTGGTGGCAAAATGGACCTCATTTTCTTGCTGTTCGACCGCTATCTTGCAAGCAATCCGAATGTCTCATTCGAGGATGCTTGCGCATACTTCGATAGCCTTGAACAGAACAGCAAAATCCTCTTCAGTTTGTGCAATTACGAAAACCTCGCCAAAGCCGGACGTATCCCTAAGGCAGCCGGCGTCATTGCCAACAAGCTCAATATCCGTATTTTGGGCACAGCGAGTGAGGCCGGTAAAATCGAACTCGTCGGGCACACGCGTGGCGAAAAGAAGATGCTCAACAAGATCATCGACACTATGGAAGCCGAGGGCTTTACGGGCGGTGAGGTCGTCATAGATCACGTTGAGAACGAAGCTGGAGCCCAGGCGCTCACTGACCGCATAGTCGAGCATTGGCCCGGCTCCAAGACCATCATCATGCCCTGCAACGGCCTGGATTCCTATTACGCCGAGATGCACGGCCTCATCATCGGCTACGGCATGGGCGTAGCTTCGGGCAAATAAAGTCCAACCAAGCAAAAATACGGGCGGGACAAAGCGACAGATGGCTCTTTGTCCCGCCCGTTTTATACGTCGGCTAGCTATTAAACCCGTTGAACTTGAGATAGCTCATCAAGTAAGCCTTCGAAACGAAGGACGATACCGCGCTACGCACAAGCAGCGACTCACGCGTTACCTGATGCGCCGTATCGGGCACGGGAGTCTGCTCGACGGAAAACGCCGCACGAATCGATGCCTCGAGCTGATCGACCACATAATCAAAGGCCGTCGGGGCATCGTAGCTCAAACGCTGAATGTTAAAGAGTGCCTGCACCGCAGCAATAGGTAGCACCTGCTTAAAGATGCAGATAGCGATCAGGCGGGCAATCTGCTCGCGGCCATATTGCTTTTTGACCGGAGCAGGCACTAGGCCGACCTTTACGTAGTTATTGATCATCGATGGCGTAATGATAGGCTGCTCAACGCAAATGGACAGCGGCTCCATCCAAAGCGCAACATACTCAATAACCTGGTCGCGGTAGAGTGTCACATTGGGCAACTGGTCATAGCGCGGCAGACTCAACGTATTGAGTTTGCGCACGATATCGGACTGAATAAATGCATCGGGCAGCACAGTGGGCTGAATATCCTCAGGCTTAATGCTGACCGACGAATCGGACATCGGGATAACGCGTTTGGCGTGGTTCATAAGGATCCTCCGTTCATTAGCTATATTGTATTCTAGGTTATCTAGTTTTGCATACTATATAACCGGAAAGTAAAAGTGGTTGGACAGCACATTGATACACCGTCCAACCACTTTGTTAAAAGACAACAACCTTACATAAGATATATTATCGTACTTATCCGTGGAGAAATGCGTATGCTCTGGTTGCCGCTATGGCTCCATCAGAAACGGCGGTCACAACCTGACGTAAAAGCTTGGAACGGATGTCGCCAGCGGCAAATAGACCTGGCGTGCGGGTCGCCATGGATTCATCAGTCAGAATGCCGCCATCAGGCGCCAGATCGACTAGATGCTCAACAAGCTCGGTATGGGGTTGCGTCCCGGTAAAGACAAAGATACCAAACGAGCCGGGCTCAAATGAATCGGTATGAGTCTCACCGGATGCATTGTCCTTAAAGGTAATCGTCGTTGGCATGGCTTCGCCCGAGAGCTCCACAATACTAGTTTGGTACCTAACTGAAATATTATCTTTTGCAAGAACTTTTTGAACCACACCATCGGGGGCACGGAACTGATCGCGGCGCAAAACGATGGTCACGCTGCTGGCGATTTCTGACAAGAACAGAGCTTCCTCGCATGCCGAATTGCCACCACCGATTACAAAGACCTGTTTGCCACGGAAGAACATGCCGTCACACGTCGCGCAATACGAAACGCCACGACCGCGATACGTATCCTCGCCAGCGAAACCTGCCGGACGCGGCGTGGCACCCATGCAAGCGATAACACTCCTAGCCGTCGTGTCACCAACATCGTGATGAACGGTAAACAATTTGGAGCCGGCATCGTAATCGACACCCGTCACCATGCTCCATTCAACCTGAGCCCCTAGGCCTTCTGCATGTTGTTGGAATCGCTCACCGAGTTCAGCGCCGCTCAGTAGCGGAATGCCCGGATAGTTCTCGACCTCATTGGTTGTGGCGATCTGTCCTCCCGACATGCCCTGCTCAATCACGGTCGTCGTTAGGTTGGCGCGCGCCGCGTAAATGGCTGCAGCATAGCCCGCAGGGCCGCCGCCGATAATAGCAACATCGATCGGCTGATGGGTAGTCATGAAGAGACCTCCTGTCGAAAGATTGGCGTTCTTTGCGCTCATACCCAAATTTACGTGAACATGACACTCATGCACTACAATGATAAATCGCGTAACAAAGCTGAAGGGGAGTTATCGATGGATCAAATGCAGACGAGCAATAGCGCTCCCCTGCCCATGCAAGCTACTCCCCAACCGGAGCAAATGACCGTTTCACCTGCACAAAAACCCCTAGTAACCATCGTGCACGCATCGGTTGGATCGGGCCACAAAGCCGCCGCCAACGCGATTGCACAAGCATTTGACCTTATCAGCGGCACCAAGGGAATCCCTGAGGATGTTGAGATCGAAGTCCTGGATATCCTCGATTTTGGACGTATTAGGTTCGATGGTAATAAAACAGCAGCTTCGTTTACCGGCGCCACGCGTCCCATATATGACCTAACCTGGCGATACACGTTTACGGGACATCTGCTCTGGGGCGGAGGCACGGCATGGTCACGTATTATGTTCCCTGCCTTCAACGAATATGTCCGCACCCGCAGGCCCATAGCCGTGGTCGCAACACACATCACGGCGGCCAACGTCGCTGTGGGTGCCCGCGTCATCACGGGTATCGATTATCCCGTCATCTGCGTACCAACAGACTATGAAGTCGAAGGCTTTTGGCCCCACAAGGACACCGATCTGTTCTGCGTAGCCAACGAATTTATGGCCGAGACACTTCGCCCCCGTAAAGTTCCCGAGACCAAAATCCGCATTACAGGCATCCCCATTCGCGCCGGGTTTGATACGGACTACAATCGCGAGGAAGAACTCGAGAAGTTCAATCTCCCCGCTGGCAAGACCGTTGTGTTGGTGATGGCCGGTGCCAGTTTGCCTCAACCGTACGTTCGCTTTCGCGCGGAGATGGACCGCACACTCCCCTTCCTGCGCAGCTTCGAGGACATGCACTTTGTCTTTTTGCCGGGCAAGGATGAGGAATACGCCACCCGCCTCAAGACGCTCTTCGACGCCATGAAGCTCGAAAACGTCACGGTTCTGGACTACGTGGACGATATGGCAGCCCTCATGCACGGCTGCGACCTGGCAATCCTCAAATCGGGCGGACTCACCGTCACCGAATGCCTATGCGCGCATCTGCCGATGATCCTGCTGGGCAAATCATATGGTCAAGAAAAGGCCAACACCACCATGCTCACCGGAATGGGCGCCAGCATGCATGTCACCACCGCACGAGAACTCATCGTAACCCTGCGCCATCTGCACGATCATCCCGAATCACTCAAAGCCCTACTCATCAACGGCGAAGTACTACGCCGCCCCCACGCAGCCGAAGATATAGCCATCGCAACCATGGAGCTCGTAGGCAAACCCCAAAAGCGCAAACGAGCCTTCTGCCGCTTCTACTGGGGCGGAAAACCCGCGCATATCCGCTAGCATTGGACTGTCCGCTTACCTGTGGGAGGCCCCTATATATCATCCCATGCTCAAACATTCTCGCTGCGCTGCGAAACTGCGCGTGGGACGATATATAGGGCCCTCCCACAGGTAAGCTGCGTTAACGTACTAGCGGCTATACCAGATTCCCCACCAGTAGAATCTGAAAAGGGGAACCAGAAAATATAAATACAGTAAGTCGATGCGACAAAGGAGGCGTCCCTTTATCGCATCGACTTACTAGAAAAGTAAATATTGTTTCAAGCGAGTAGCCTCCCGCCCGGGGCTTACCTATATCGTTCCACGCGCAGTTTCGCAGCGAGCGAAGCGACGCGAGAATGTTTGAGCATGGAATGATATAGGTAAGCCCCGGGCGGGAGGGATACGAGTACCCCTAGGCGACGCCGCTGGAGCCGAAGCCTCCGTTGCCTCGGTCGGTTTTGTCTAGTTCGTCTACCTCTATGAGGTTGACCGTGGGGACTTCTTGGATGACGAGTTGGGCTATGCGGTCGCCTTTGTTGATTTGGATGTTGTTGGAGGGGTCCAGGTTGATGAGGATAACCTTGAGTTCTCCTCGGTAGTGGGCGTCGATGAGGCCCGGCGTGTTAACTATAGACAGGCCCTGCTTGATGGCCAAGCCGCTGCGGGGCTGGACGAAGCCGGCGTAGCCATCGGGCAAGGCGATGGCCAGCCCAGTAGAGACCAGACGACGTTCGAAGGGCTTCAGGACGCAGTCCTCGTTGGAGCGCAAATCCAAGCCGGCATCGGTGGGATGGGCGTATTTGGGAAGCTCGACGGTGGGGTCGAGACGCTTTATGTTGACGGTAATGTTGGACATGGAATCACCTTAGCTTGTCGAGCTCTTGCAGAAACTCATCGACGTCTTTGAAATCGCGGTAGACCGAGGCAAAGCGGATGTAGGCCACCTTGTCGATCTTGGCCAAGCGCTTGAGCACCATGTCACCCAACTCATGGGACGTGACGGCCGTCAGCGTGCGAGAGCGCAGCTCGACCTCGATGTCGTCGATAATCTCATTGAGCTTCTTAGTATCGATATCACGCTTGATGGTGGCGCGCATCAAGCCGACGAGCAGCTTATTGCGATCGAACCGCTGCTTGGTTCCGTCTGACTTAATGACCTCGATTGGGTCTTCGCATCGCTCAAACGTTGTAAAGCGATAGTTACACGAACAACATTCGCGACGGCGCTTAATGGTGTTATTTGACTCCTGCATACGGGAATCAACGACGCGGGTATGTGCCTTGCCACATTTGGGACAGCGCATGGTACCTCCTCTTAAACGATAACAAGGGTACCATGCGCAGCGCGATAATGATTACGAACGAGCAGGAACCTTAAGATGCGCACCGGCGGCGAGCGAACCATGCTCCAGATGATTGACGTTACGGATCATGTCGGAAGTCTCTTGCGTGGAAAGGCCTTCGATAGGATATTCCTCGGCAAGCGACCAAAGAGAATCACCAGGCTGAACGCGAATAGTCTCGTAGGTAACGTTGGAAACGGACTCGGCATACGCGGCGTGACGAGCGCTAAAGACCGACGTAGCGAGGACAACGAAGAGCGTAAGCGCAACGGCAACGGCGACAATCGTCGGAACCTTCAGGGCAACGCGGGCCGGCGCAACTACAGCCTGCTGATTGCGAGCAGACTTTACGGTCAAAGGCTGAAAGCCGGAGCGGCCACCCTGAACAACCGTAAAAGTGGGTTCTGCAGGCGTCTCGAGTTTAAGGGCAAGGTTTCCCTGGACCATATTCGTTGCGTTCATCATGTTCTCCTCTCGCGTGTTTTGCTGAGAACAGTTTTATCAAGCCGCGCGGACAAAAATGTCTAGCGCGAGAACGAATGTTCGGTTATTATTATCTTCGAACAGTTGTTCCTGTCAAGCAAAATTCGAACATTTGTTTGACATGGGTAGAGAGGATGCCCTGATGGCTCGCAAAATTACCAAGCGTCAGCAGCAAATTTACGACTTCATCAAGGAATATCAGCAGGAGAAGGGTTATCCGCCCAGTGTGCGCGAGATGGCATCTGCCGTGGGCCTTTCCTCCCCCAGCACCGTGCACGCCCACTTATCTGCCTTGGAGGCGCGCGGGCTGCTCAAGCGCGATGCCACCAAACCGCGCGCCCTGGAACTCTTTAACGAGGACGGCTCCTCTGTCTCAATTTCTAAATCTGACGAGCCCACCGCACCTCGCGGAACGGTCTCGCTACCGCTCGTTGGTCGCGTCGCGGCTGGGATTCCCATTCTGGCCGAGCAGAATATCGAAGACACTTTTACTATCCCGACCGAAATCGCCACTGATCAGGGTTCCTTTATCCTTGAGGTGCATGGGAGCTCAATGATCAATGTCGGCATCTTCAATGGCGATTACATCATCGTCCGTGAACAAAAGAGTGCCATGAACGGCGAAATCGTCGTGGCCATGATTGATGGTTCAGCGACCGTCAAGACGTTCTACAAGGAGCAGGGACGCGTACGCCTACAGCCTGAGAATGACACCATGGAGCCTATCTATGCAACAAATCCCGTTATTTTGGGCAAAGTCGTCGGCTTGATGCGCCGGTTCTCGTAATGCAAAAACGCATCACCATCTTTGATACCGTCCGCGGGTTTACGATGATTTCAATGGCAGGTTTTCACGCTTGCTACGATCTCGCCTACCTGTACGGTTGGGATATGCCCTGGTTTACCCAGACTGTCTTTCAAGACATCTGGCGCGCCAGCATCAGCTGGGTATTCTTGTTTATCGCGGGTTGGATGTGCACTCTTTCGCGCAACAATATCAAACGTGCCGCCAAATACGCCTTAGCAGCACTCGTCGTCTGGCTGGCAACAACACTTGTCTCAGTCGATGATTCGGTTAATTTTGGCATCATCTACTGCATGGCCGCATGTACCGGCATCGTGGCGTTGACCGATCCCGTCCTTAAAAAGATATCAGCGAGATGGGGCATGTCCCTATGCCTTGTGATGTTCGCCCTCACCTGGAGCATCCCCAAAACAATCTACCCTGTCCCCTACCTGGCGTGGCTGGGATTTCCGAGCCCTGGGTTTGTCTCAGGTGATTACTACCCCATCATCCCGTTTATCTTTATGTATCTTGCAGGATACTTCGCCGCACATATAGCGCAGGGAATCGATAAGACCGTCCCTAGCTGGGCCTACGCCAACTCCCTGCCGGCGCTCGCCAGCCTTGGACGTTATGCACTACCCTTTTATCTGCTGCATCAGCCCATTATACTGGGCATTTTGGAGCTCGCCTACTCGGTGCGATAACGCTCGAGCCGCGGTGCGACACGAGCCGGCAGTTTCGCCACAATACGAACGCCATCCTCAAGATATTCCTCATGCAAAAGGGTCCCCTGCTCATGCACGAGTGTAATGAGCGCACCTTCACGATATGGAATGTCGGCTGAAAGCAGTACATCGGTGGCAGCTGCCTCGCGAGCAATGCGATCGACGAGATCGTCGAGCCCCTCGCCCGTTTGGGCCGAGAACAGAACGGCTTCCGGAAAACGACGACGGAAACTTAATCGATCAACGCTATCGAGAAGATCGATTTTATTGAATACGGTCAGCGTTAGGCGCTCTCCGGCGCCGATCTCATCAAGCACGCGGTCGACAGCCTCCAGCTGTCGCTCATAGTCCTCGTCAGACGCATCTACGACTTTGAGAATTAGATCGGCACCCAACACCTCGGACAGCGTCGATTTAAAGGCATCGACAAGACCATGCGGCAGCTTTTGAATAAAGCCGACGGTATCGGTAATCGTCATTCCGCGACCGCCGGGCAGGCGATACGAACGCGTCGTCGGGTCGAGCGTAGCAAACAGCTTGTCCTGCGAAAGTACCGTAGAGCCTGTCAGGCGATTGAGCAACGTCGATTTACCGGCATTGGTATAACCGGCTAACGCGACGCGAAACGCCGGTGACTCAATACGACTCTTGGATTGAACATCACGACGCTGTTCAACCTGCTTGATCTCACGACGAAGCGCAGCGATCTTATTACGAATGAGGCGACGGTCGACCTCGAGCTGACTTTCGCCCTGACCAAAGCGTGAGCCGATGCCGCCGCGCGTCTGTTCCTTGGCGAGATGGCTCCACATGCCGCGCAGACGAGGCAACAGATATTGAAGCTGCGCCAGCTGTACCTGTAGGCGTCCCTCACGCGTCTGAGCATGCAGGCCAAAGATATCCAAGATCAGTGCCGTACGATCGATAATCTTTACCGGCTCGCCCACGGCTTTCTCCAAATAGGATTGCTGCGAGGGCGTCAGGTCGTCGTCAAAAATAACGACATCGGCATCCATGCGATGTACCAGACCGCACAGCTCCTCTACCTTACCGGAACCGATAAATGATTTGGGATACGGCTTTACCAAACGCTGAGACAAGCGAGCCACGCACTGGGCACCAGCCGTGTGGGCAAGGCGCTCCAGCTCATCGAGCGATCGATCGAGTGGCCATGCATTGTCGCGCCACTCAACACCAACCAAAATGGCACGCTCGGGCTCGGGTGCCGTGGGAACAAGGGGGAAACGAGCCATTAGGCAGCCTCAATACGATGCAGGATATCAGCAACGACCTCATCGATCGTACATTCATCCATATCAAACCACGCGATACGGTCATCGCGCTTAAACCACGAAAGCTGACGTTTGGCATAGCGACGCGAACGCATCTTAATGAGTTCGCGAGCCTCATCCATGCTCGTCACGCCATTGAAAGCATCGATGATCTCTTTATAGCCAATTGCCTGCATCGAAGTCAGGGCATCTCCCAGCCCCTGGTCCATAAGACCGCGAACCTCATCAACAAGACCCTGCTCAAACATCACATCGACACGTAGGTTAATGCGTTCATAGAGCACCTCGCGATTTCGCGTCAGGCCAAACCATAACGCATGATAATGCTCGCGCGGAACACTAAACTGCGACTTTTGTTGCGCATAGGAAACGCCATCATCGTGCATTTCGAGCGCGCGAATCACACGCCGCACGTTATGCGGATGAATAACAGCAGCTGATTCTGGATCGCGCTCGGCAAGCAGGGCATGCAGTTCTTCCTCGCCAATACGCTCGGCAAGCTCCTGATACCCCGCGCGACGATCGTCCTCAAGCTCGCCCGAGGGAAAATCCATCTCATCCAGGGCGGCCTTGAGATACAAGCCTGTGCCCCCGCAAAACACCGGTAGGCGGCCCTCGCCAAGCAAACGCTCAACATGCGCGCGAGCGTCAGCCTGATAAAGCGCCGCAGAGTACGCCACACCCGGCTCTACAATGTCGACGAGACGCAGCGGCGCCGTACACTCATCGGGCGCCATCTTTGCGGTACCGATGTCCATGCCGCGATAGATTTGCATCGCATCGCACGACAGCACTTCGGACGAAAGACGAGCCGCCAAACGGTCGGCAACACCACTCTTACCAACCGCCGTCGGACCGACGATCGCAACGACGGAAAGACCTGCCCCGGGAGAAACCATTAGCGCGGCTCGCCCACAACGGAGCCGGACAAATACCAGGTCTTGGCAACGTCAACGTCAACATCAACGATCTTGCCAACAAGCTGATCGATGCTGTAACCCTCGGGGATAGGCGCATGCACGGTCTGATTCTTGGGACTCTTGCCCAGCAGGACCGCGTCGTTCTTTTTACTCGTTCCCTCAATGAGCGCCGGCACCACAGTATGAAGCTCACCCTGGTTGTACTCGTGCGCCGTGGTCTCGATAACCTTAACCAGGCGGTTGAAACGCTCGAGAATAACCTCATGCGGCGTAGGATCGTCAATCTCGGCGGCCGGGGTACCGGCGCGCTTGGAATAGATGAAGGTATAGGCCTGAGCATAGCGGACCGTCTCGGCAAGTGAGAGCGTCTGCTCAAAGTCTTCTTCAGTCTCGCCCGGGAAGCCAACGATAATGTCGGTCGAGAGCGCGATATCGGGCATGCGGTTGCGAATGCGATCGACCAGGCCCAGATAGTCCTCGCGTGTATAACGGCGATTCATCTCTTTGAGGATCCGTGTCGAACCTGACTGGACGGCCAGGTGCAACTGCGGCATAACGGCAGGCGTCTCGGCCATGGCGTCGATGGTCTCGGGGAGCAGATCCTTGGGATGCGAAGACGTAAAGAAGATGCGCTCCACACCCGTATCGCCCACGGCACGCAGCAGATCGGCAAAACGCGGCTTGCCAAACAGATCGCGACCATATGAGTTAACGTTTTGGCCCAGCAGCGTAATCTCACGCACGCCCTGGCGCACCAAACCGGTCACCTCGTCGACAATCTCCTCGAAGGGGCGACTTTTTTCGCGACCGCGCACGTACGGCACGATGCAATAGGTGCAGAAATTATTGCAGCCTGTCATGATGGGCACCCAGGCGTGATACTGGGTCTCGCGATGCCACGGCATGCTCATGGCATCCGTATCCTCATGCTCATTGGTGCGGATATGACGCTTACCATCAAGGAACGCCTCGGCAATGAGCTCGGCCACATGTGCGATGGAATGCGTGCCAAAGATGACATTGACGTTATCGACGTTGGTGAGCAGGCCCTCTCCATCACGCTGCGCGATGCAGCCGCCCACGGCAACCACACGCTTGCCCGAAGGCGAAGGCGGCAGGCTTTTGCAGGAATTGCACTGACCGTACAGGCGAGTATCGGCGGCCTCACGCACACAGCATGTCATGAAGACAACGATATCGGCATGCTCGGGATCGAGCGCCATGAGGCAGCCATACGAATCAAGCAGACCGCTCACACGCTCGGAGTCGTGCTGATTCATCTGACAGCCAAAGGTGCGGATAAAGTAGGTTTTACCGGCAAGAATATCGCGTACGGAACGCTGGTCCATGTGCATAAGTCCTAACGATGGGGAGCGAAACGAGGCAAGCAGAAGCTATGCCACAGGCTTAACATCATCCATGACGACGTTATCCATAGCAGCTCGATTGATCTGGTGAACGTAGATAGAAAGGCGGATGGCCGTGCGCGACTCCCCGTTAATGAGGATGTCGGAGAACACAGGCGCGCAGGAAATATCAAAACCGGTTGGAATCAAAAAACCGCGCGCGATAGCAACGGCCTTAATGGCCTGGTTGACAGCACCGGCACCGACACACTGGATGTTGACGGGTACACCATCCTTGACCATGCCGGCGATGGCGCCGGCAACGGACGCGGGCGATGATTTGCTTGATACCTTCAGGCAATCCATGAAGAAACTCCTGCGTTTAAAAGTACGTTTTAACTGCAATAACTTTATCGTACCGAGTGGACTCGGTAAAGGCACTATTCCTCTTTGGCAAGATCGAAGGTCACGGTGATTCGATCACGCGAAACACGGATCTTTGGGTCGCCGCAAAGATTGAGATAGTACCGGGCGGCAAGGTCATTAAAGTCGCGCTCCACAGCACGCGAAAACTGTGCCATGTCATCCTTGGCAATACGCAGCCCACGACGATCCTTCGCGAGATCGACAGGAGCCGGCGCATGCGAGGATGAGTCACGCTCGCGCAGCAGACGCGCAGTCACACCGCGAACGGGCTTAATCTGCCCTGCCAAAATGCGATGGGCCGTGCGCTCGGACATCTCAAGACCCAAACCCGAACAAATACGAATAAAGTCCTCGGCATCAGAGGCAAGGCCTAAACGATCGACAACCGGAAGCTCGCTCTCATCATCAATAAACAGGAGACGAGACGTATCGAGCCGACTTGACGCCTGAGCATAAAGGGTCGCGGCAATCTCAGACGGAGAACCAAGATAGACATCGCAACCACGCAACTCCTCGAGCGCAAACTCACAGGCAGCGCGAATAATATTATGCGGACCGCGAGCACAGACATAACGTCCGTCCTCATCCTTGACGGCCTGGGGCCAGCTGGACTGATCGGCACGCTCGCTGAGGCGGTCGGCCGCAACGCTCACCTTAAAGGCTGAGCCAAGATCGACACCAGACGTGACCACGCGGGCCTCGTCGGTGTTCTGCTTGATCGAAAACAATGCCATGCCACGACCGTGAACGCCCCAACGGTCCATCTTCATGCTCTCGAGCTTTGAGGTAACGCGAGCATCGAAGATTCGCTCTTGCATATCCTGCGGAACACCCGAGCCGTTATCCAGAAAGACAAGCGTGCGGACGCCATCTTCCTTGGTCGTGGCGAGATAGACCTTGTCGGCGCCGGCATCGCGAGCATTACGGAGCATTTCGATGACGATATCCTCGACATGCTGAATGTCGTGCTTTGCCTGGCGCCGCTCGGCCTCCGAAACGCGGAGGCGGACATACCCCTCGCCAAGGTTCTCCTCGACGCGAAGGTTGCCCTCCCCCGACATCGACGCGATAAATGAGATGAGCTCGTTCGCGTCGCTCATATTATTTAGCGATATCGACAGCGCGGCTCTCGCGAATCACGACGACGCGCACCTGACCGGGATACTCCATCTCTTCCTCGATCTGATGGGCGATATCGTGAGCCAGAACCGTGGACTGGGCATCGGAGATCTTGTCCGGCTGAACCATGACATGGACCTCGCGACCAGCCTGCATGGCATAGGTACGCTCGACGCCGTCATGGGAGTTGGCGATCTCCTCGAGCTTCTCAAGGCGCTTGATGTAGTTCTCGGCAGACTCGCGACGGGCACCGGGGCGAGAGGCTGAGACAGCATCGGCGGCCTGCACCAGGACATCGAGCACCGTGTTGGGGTCGACATCGGCATGGTGAGCCTCGATAGCGTGGACGATAACGGGCTTCTCGCCATAACGACGGGCGAGCTCGGCGCCGATGACGGCATGCGGGCCCTCGACGTCGTGGTCAATTGCCTTGCCCAGGTCGTGAAGCAGACCGGCGCGCTTGGCGGTCACAACGTCCAGGCCAAGCTCGGAAGCCATCACGCCGCAGAGATCAGAGACCTCGAGGGAGTGCTGAAGCACGTTCTGACCAAACGAGGTACGGTAGCGCAAGGCACCAAGGGTCTTGACGATCTCGGGGTGCAGGTCGTGGATGCCAGTATCGAAGGCAGCCTGCTCGCCAGCCTCGCGCACGCGCTGCTGAACCAGGTCGGCAGCCTTGTGATACATCTCCTCGATGCGGGCAGGGTGAATGCGGCCGTCGGCGATGAGGTTCTCGAGGGCGACACGGGCGGTCTCACGACGGACCGGGTCGAAGCTCGAAAGAACGACGGTCTCGGGCGTGTCGTCGATCACGAGGTTGACGCCGGAAACCTGCTCGAAGGTGCGGATGTTGCGACCCTCGCGACCGATAATACGGCCCTTGAGGTCATCAGAGGGAATGTGCACGGAGGTAACGGTGACCTCGGCAGTGTGGTCGGCAGCGCAGCGCTGAATCGCCAGGGACAGAATCTCCTGGGCGGTCTTGTGGCACTCGGCGCGAACCTGCTGCTCGGACTCGCGAATGATCGTGGCGGCCTCGTGGGTGACCTCGCCGCGAACCTTATCGAGGAGCTCCTTGTGGGCATCCTCGCGGGTAAGGTCGGCGATACGCTCGAGCTCGGAGGTCTGCTTTGCGCAGAGCTCCTCGAGCTCACGGGAGCGCTTCTCGACCTGACCGGCCTGACTGGACAGCTGATGCTCGCGCTTGTCGAGAGCGTCGTTGCGGCGATCAAGGGATTCCTCGCGCTGCATCACGCGGTTCTCGAGCGTACGAATCTCGCTCTTACGCTGCTTGTCCTCGGCCTCGGCGGCCTGCTTGTTCTTGATGATCTCCTCTTTAGCCTCGAGCAGAGCCTCTTTTTTGAGGGTCTCGGCCTGACGCTTTGCATCGCCGATCAGGGACTCAGCCTGTGCGTGTGCCGACTGGATCTTTTCGTCGGCCTCATGAAGACTACCCTGCTTGGCGGTGCGCATGTAGGCAATGGCGGCGATGGCACCTAAAACGATGCCAACGAGCGCTGCGATGATAGGCATGCTCACTCCTTTTTATGGATTCGTTACACAACAAAGCGAACCGTCCTTACGAACGGCTCGCGACATTTGAGTAATATGGGCGCAGCTTATGCGGGTCGGATACAGATAAACATATAAACAAACTCATCACAGATGAGCACATATCACAAAGCAAATGACAGTGTTTATCGTACGTTGAACCACAACAACTGTCAAATAAATGGCCCCAGTACGGCGGCTAAAACGCGGTGAACGGCAGGACCACAAAACGCATACGCCTAAACCGCACATTCCTCGCATTCGGCATCGAGACGTGCCTTAACGGCATCGGCGGCGATGTGATACGAGAAGCCCTTGCCCATCAAAAACCGAACCAGTTTTTCGAATCCGCGCGTCTCTGGAACACGCCGCTTGGCGAGCAGGGCTGACGCACGCACCAAATCGTCTTCGACGGCAAAATAATCCTCGGGATAACCGGGAATGTCATCGAGCACAACATGACGTCGCTTGAGCTCGGTCTCGATTTTGCGCTGTCCCCAACCGCGCCGCTTGCGTTCCTCGATAAAGTACGAGCAAAAGCGGTTCTCGTCTAAAAAGCGATACTCGGTGGCGCGCTCGACGGCGAAATCGATCGCGGGCTGATGAAAGCCGTAGCGAGCCAGCTTGTCACGGACCTCACCCGTCGCATGGTCGCGGCGCGATAACATCTCGGTCACCATGGTAAGTGCACATTTACGCTCGATGAGCTGCACCGCATCACGAAAGTTATCCCAATCACAGGGAAGATCGGGGGGGTTTTTGACATACAGGCGCGCGACCCGCACGGGAATCCAAATGGACCGCTCAAAACCGCCCTCAAGTTCACAATCGATATGTGCGCAAGGCTTTTTGGACGCATACCCGCTCGAGAACGAGGAGGCCGCCTTCTTATCGGGAAAGACGACCGTGGCCTCCGTCACCGTATACGACATGAGCGTAACCGCTACTCGTCGTCATCATCGAGCATGGCTGACCCATCGATGGCGTAAAGCTCGTCAAACTCCTCAGGCGCAGGCTGATCGGTCAGCTCAACCTCGGACGGAGCGTCGTCATCAAACTCAAGCCCGCAGGCAAGGCGGACCTTATGCTCAATCTCGTCGGCGCAATCGGGGTGTTCGCGCAGGAACGCCTTGGCGGCCTCGCGACCGTTGCCGAGCTTGTCCTCGCCATAGGCAAACCAGGAGCCCATCTTCTTGCAGATGCCGCACTCGACAGCCATGTCCAAGATCGAGCCCTCCTTAGAGATGCCCGTACCGTACATGATGTCGAACTCAGCAGAACGGAACGGAGCTGCCACCTTGTTCTTAACGACCTTAGCGCGCACGCGGTTACCGATAACCTCGTCCTTAAGCTTAATGCTGTCGATACGGCGAATGTCAATACGCACCGAAGAGAAGAATTTAAGGGCGCGGCCGCCCGTCGTAGTCTCGGGGTTGCCGAACATGACGCCGATCTTCTCACGAAGCTGGTTAATGAAGATGCACGTCGTGTTGGACTTGGACAGCGAGCCGGCGAGCTTGCGGAGCGCCTGGCTCATCAGGCGAGCCTGAAGACCGACCGTAGTGTCGCCGATTTCTCCCTCGATCTCGGCACGCGGGGTCAGCGCGGCGACGGAGTCGACGACGATGGCATCGATGGCGCCGGAACGCACGAGCATGTCAACAATCTCGAGCGCCTGCTCACCCGTATCGGGCTGGGAAATCAGCACCTCGTCGATATCCACGCCAATGCGCGCGGCATACGTGGGATCGAGCGCGTGCTCGGCATCGATAAATGCCACAACGCCACCCATTGCCTGGGCCTCGGCCAGGATCTCGAGCGAAAGCGTCGTCTTACCGGAGGACTCAGGACCGTAAATCTCGACGATACGGCCGCGCGGCACACCGCCGATACCCAGAGCGGCATCGAGTGCCAGAGCGCCCGTGGGAATGGCCTCGACCTCAAGCTCGGGGCCGCCGTCACCATACCTCATGATGGAGCCTTGACCGAACTTCTTCTCGATCTCAGCCTTGGTGGTGGCGATCATCTCTTCGCGCTCTTTACCCGTCGTGGGTGCATGAACGGTACGTACGGGACCTGAATTCTTGGCCATGAATAGCCCTCCTCTTAACAACCTGCATCGATAATAAACGAACGGCTGTTCGTGGTCAACCGTTCAGGCCAATCATATGCTGGCGGTCTTTCCAAAACCCAACCAAACGCCGACCAAACACTGACCAAATGCTTGACCACAAAGGGCCAAATATGAACAAGGAAAGCAAGAATACACCTATGACCAGCAAAAACGCTGAATTCGTCAGAGGTCCCTATCTCCACAATTAAGGGGCCCGGAGGCCCCTTAAAACACGCCTATTCCATAGAGTTGAGCACAAGGGCAATGCGCCCCAATGCCTCCGTGACCGCATGGGCACGAACACACGAACGGTCGCCCTCATAGTGGCAGCGCACAGAGTCCACGACCGTCGCTTCCCCATCAGCCGCGCGATACGCCCAGCCAATATAGAAGGTGCCCGCCGGATCGTCCTCGGTACCGCCGCCGGGGCCGGCATAACCCGTTGCGCTCACGGCGACATCGCTCTGGTACAGCTCCAGCGAACCCGCCGCCATCTCGCGCGCGGTCTGATGCGACACCGCGGTATAGCGGTCGAGCGTCTCCTGCTCAACACCCAGCACGCGATGCTTGATCGCATCGCAGTAGGTTACCGCACCGCCACGCAGCACCGCCGAGGCGCCTGGGATATCGGCAATCGTCGAGGAGATCATACCCGCCGTCAGCGACTCAGCCGTCGAAACCGTCACGCCCCGAGCGCTCGCGCGCTCGACAATATCGCGCGCCAGCTCCTCGTTATGTGTGGAAATCTGCTCAAAAGAGTCCGTCATACCGACCAGGACCTAGATCGAAAAGACGATCTTGCGGCAGTTCCAGAAGTACTGGGCGCCCGAGATAACGGTCAGGACAACGGCAACGGCGTACAAAAAGCGCGACACCGAGTAGATGCCGAGCGTCAGCGCCACTGGACCAAGGTGCAAGCCGGCCATCGCAAAGACGCACAGGTAACCGCAGATGGAAACCATCGTGGTCGCCGTCTTGTACTTGCCGAGCTTATCGGCGGCAACGACCACGCCGGCGGCACTCGCGACCATACGCAGGGCGCTTACCAGCAGCTCGCGGAACAGGATGATGAACACCGACCACACGGTTACGGAGCCAAAGTCCAAGAACAGCAGCAAGGCCGAGAATACGAGTAGCTTGTCGGCGATGGGGTCCAAGAACTTGCCGAAGTCGGTGATCTCGTTGCGCGAGCGCGCCAGGTAGCCGTCAACTTTATCGGTGCACGACAGGATGACGTACAGAATGAAAGCTGCGGCGGCGAGCGGGCCGTCGAAGGTGCTCCAATCCGTACCGGCAACGCTCGCGTGAGACAGCGCCGACACGATCATGAACACCGGGATAAAGACGATACGCACGCACGTCACGATGTTGGCGGGCGTCCAGACACTCGTCAGTTCCTTATTGCTCTCGTTAGCCACAACGCGCTCCTACTCCACAACATGACCGATAAGCTCATAGCAGAAGCTATCGGTAAACTCGACGGTCAGAATATCGCCCACGGATGCCTCGCTGGCGTCCAGATGCACCGCGCCATCGGAATCGGGCGCCTGGAACCAGGCATGGCCGATCAGCTCGGCGCCGTCCTCGGTCTCTTCGATACCGTCGACGATCACCTGGGCGCGCTCGCCCACATGTGCGGCAGTTGCAGCAAAACCGAGCGACTCGGCCAGGTCCATGGCCTCCTGGGCGCGCTCGAGCTTGACCTCTTCGTCGACCTGTCCGTCCATCTTGGCGGCAAGGCTGCCCTCCTCCTGCGAGTAGGCAAAGACACTCGTGTAGTCAAAGCCGACGGTGTCCATAAAGTCGATAAGATCGCGGAACTCGTCGTCGGTCTCGGTCGGGAAGCCGACCATGGCCGTGGAACGGATCACGATGCCTGGGATGCGCTCACGCAGATCGCGGAAAAGGTCCTCGAGCTCCTGGCGCGAACCGGAACGGCGCATGGCCTTGAGTATGCGCGCGTCGCAGTGCTGCACGGGGATATCGATATAGGGCAGCACCTCGGGCGTATCGCGAATCGTATCGATAAGCTCGTCGGTCATGCCCTCGGGCTGCAGATAAAGCACGCGGACCCAGACGTTGTGCGGGCGCACGGCCTCGGCGACGGCACGCAGCAGCTGCGCTAGATTGCGCGGCGAGCGCTCGGCGACATCCTCGTCAGCAAAGTCGGTGCCCCAAATACCCGTGTCCTGGCCGATCAGCACGATCTCGCGCACGCCACCGGCAACCAAGTCGCGCACCTCGGAGATAATGCTCTCGGCATTGCGCGAATGATAGCGACCGCGAATATAGGGAATCATGCAGAAGCTGCAGAAGCGGTTGCAGCCATCGGAAATCTTGACGTAGGCGACAGCGCCCTCGACGGTACGCTTGACTTGCGGGATATAGGCAGCGATTTCACGCTCGACACCCAGCACGCCATCGATGACCGCCACGATGCCGTCCTCCTCGTCGGCCTTCACAAAGGCAGCGACCTCGGGCAGCTCGTCAGGCAGGTCGTCGCCATAGCGCGACGGCACACAGCCGCACATAACGATGGGGCAAGAACGAACGCCGTCCTGAACCTCGTTGGCGAGCTCGAGCGTGGTCTCGATGCTCTCGGACGTTGCGGAGGCGAGGAACGAGCATGTATTGACGATGGCAATATCGGCATCCTGCGGGTCGAATGCCTCCTCGTAGCCTGCGGCGGTCAAAAGAGAACGCATGCGGTCGGTGTCAACCTCGTTCTTTGCGCACCCGAGGGTGATGTAGAGCACGGAGCCCAACGGTGTATCCATGTTGGAGAGCGGTCCTTTCGAATGATATTAGCGGTAGTTGGTGAACTGCAGCGGCTGGCCGTAGTCCTGGTCGCGCAGGAACTGGATCACGGTCTGCAACGCGTCCTTTGAAGCAGAGGAAACACGCAGTTTGTCGGCCTCGATGGTCACCTTGACCTTGAGTTTTTGGTCCTTGATGTCCTTGTTGATCTTCTTGGCGGTCGCCTGGTCGATACCCTCGACGATATGGCCGAGTACGCGCACGGTGCCGCCCGATGCCGCCTGCGGAGCATCCCAGGACACGGCCTTAAGGTCGATGCCGCGCTTGATGAGCTTGGAGCTCAGCACGTCGATAATCTGCTTGGAGACAAAGTCGGCCGGGGCGTTGATCGTAAAGAGCTTGTCGCCCTTCGAAAGCTCGATCGTGGCGCCGGAATCCTTCAGGTCATAGCGCTGGGAAATCTCGCGCGTGGTCTGCTGGAAGGCGTTGTCGACCTCTTGCATGTTGACCTCGGACACGACGTCGAAGCTGGAATCTTTAGCCATGATGTTTCCTTTCGCGTACGAGCGGCTTAGTAGCTATCGTACGAATAGTCGGTAGAATCGGCGGGCGTCTGACCGTCAGTTGCGGTATCGGCGCTATCCGTGGACTGAGCATCGGTGCCGTCGGTAGTGTCGGTACCATCGGTGGTGTCGGCACCATCAGAACTTTAACCATTCTCGGAATCAGTCTTCTCCTTCTTGGGAACGGTGATCGTCACACGCGCCACGCCCGAGGTCTTGGTATCGTAGCGGACCTTTTCGCCGTTCTTGGTAACGGTGACATCGGAAGGCTTGGACGTGGTGATCTCGATCGAGGACTCGGGCGTGTACTCCTGCTCAAAGGGGCCAGTCGCCTGGGCACCATAGACCGACTTGCCGTCGACCTTGACCTCAATCCAGGCGGTCTTTCCCTTGGCAACGGAGACTTTGACCTTCGTGACCTCGTTCTCTTCCTTCTTGGCCGTCGTCTTGGTAGCGTTCGAGTCAGTCGACTCATCCGTCGCCTCATCGGTGTCTTCGTCCTCGTCGACCGTTTCGGTCTTCTTAGAAGACTTCTTGGTCGTCGTCTTGGTAGCAGTGGGCGTCTCGGGCGTGGTCTCGGGCGCCGAAGATGCGCAGCCGCGCAGAAGTACCACGATGAGCACAATCAACAGCAGCGCAACGGCACCGATGCCGGCGTAGACGATACGCGGATCGAGCCCGTTGTTTTGAGGAGCACGGGAACCGCCGCGTCCACGACTGGAACTGCTGCGGCTGCCTCCCTGAGGCATACGACCACGATTGCTATCGGAACGGCCGCGATAGCCACCCTGGCCCTGAAGGCTGCGCTGACCCGAGCGGGGCGCAAGTTCACCGCGGCTTTGATAGCCACGCTGGCCCGCACGCGGAGCCGAAGAGCGCTGGCCATACGGCTGTGGTTGAGAGCGAAGACGCGGCGTCACCTGCGTGGTATCGGCATCCGCATAGCCACCGCGAGAGCGTCCGGTGGAGACACAACGGTAACCGCGATCGGAATAGCCGCCGTCGCCGTAGCCGGCACGAGGATCACGCGCCACGCCGCGGGCAGCGGGAAGTGCACGGTCCTCGGGCATCGGCGTACTGCGGAACCGGTCACGCTGTGAGCGAATCTCCTCGCCCGAACCCGTCTCGGTAATATAACCGGCCTGCTGAGGACGCTGTCCATAGCGGGTCGAACGACCGCCCTGAACCATCAAGAAGCGCCCGTTATCGACAGAGGAACGCGAATTGACGTAGCCGGCAGCGTCCTGGAAACGACCGCCCTGCTGCGACGTCTCGCGTTCGTATGCCATCAGGTCGTCAAAGTAGGCATTGACGACCTCGCGCGGATTGAGGCCCAAAAAGCGAGCATAGCTCGAAATCATGCCCTGCGCATAGCCGCGCGGCGGCATCGAAGCAAAGTTACCGGTCTCGAAAAACTCGATGATCTGCGGCCTGATTTTGATGGTGTTGGCGACTTGCTGAATGGAAAGGCCCATTCGGCGACGCTGCTCGATCAGCATGTCACCAAAGCGTGCAGCCATCAGAATCCTCCAAACTCACGATCTTCACGTGCCATCTCGGCGTCGACAGATTCCAGCGCGGCAAGCCCCTCCTCGTCCAGCAGGACCTCGCGCGGCTTGGAACCGTCGGGCGGGCCGACGACACCCTTTTCTTCCAGCATGTCCATAATACGCCCGGCGCGCGCATAGCCAACCTTCAGTCGACGTTGCAGGCCAGATGTGGAGCCAAGCTGCGATTCCACCACAATATGGGCGGCTTCCCAAATGAGCGGATCATCGTCTTGCGGCTCGGCGACTCCGGTGCGGACAATGCCGCCACCAGCCATGGACATGGAAGCAGGCGCCACGGCAGACAGGATCTCCTCGTGGTAGTCGGGCTCGCTTTGCGACTTGACGAACTCGACGATCTCGTTGATTTCATCATCCGAGACAAAGCAGCCCTGGATACGGCGGGGCTTGCCCCAGTCGACCTTGGAGAACAGCATGTCGCCCAAACCGGTGAGCTTCTCGGCGCCCATCTGGTCGATGATGACGCGCGAGTCGATGCCCGTGGCGACGTTAAAGGCGATGCGGTTGGTGATGTTGGCCTTGATGAGGCCCGTCACCACGTTGGAGCTGGGGCGCTGCGTGGCCACGATAAGATGAATGCCGGCGGCACGGCCCAGCTGGGCGATACGCACAATCGAGGCCTCGACATCCTTACCGGCGACCATCATCAGGTCCGAGAGCTCGTCAATGATGATGACCAGGTAAGGCATCTTTTGCGGAGGGTTGTCGTAATGCTCAAACTCGCCGGCGGCCTGTTTTTCGTTGTAGGTCGAGATCTTACGCACGTTGAGACGCTCGAAGACCTTCAGGCGACGCTCCATCTCGGACACGGCCCATTGCAGAGCGCTCGCGGCCTGCTTGGGCTCGGTCACCACGGGCACATAGAGATGCGGCAGACCGTTATAGCCCGCAAGCTCGACGCGCTTGGGGTCGACCATGATCAGGCGAACGTCCTCGGGAAGGGAGCGCATGAGCAAGGTCGTGATGATGGAGTTAATCATGACCGACTTACCGGAACCTGTGGTACCGGCGATCAACAGGTGAGGCATCTTGGCGAGGTCGGCGACGACCGGCGTGCCCTCGGCGTCACGGCCGATGGCCAGCTCGAGCGGACCGCCCTTCACATAGGGCAGCACGTCGCCCAGGTTGACGTTCTGGCGCTTGCGGTTGGGAATCTCGATGCCCACGAGCGAGGTGCCGGGGATCGGGGCAAAGATACGCACCGACTGGGCAGCGAGCGAAAGCGCGATATCGTCCTCGAGGCTCGAAATCTTGCTCACGCGCTCGCCCTCGCCAGGTTGCAGCTTAAAGGTCGTCACCGTGGGGCCGGCGATCCAGCCGACCACGCGGGCACTGCGGCCAAACTCAAGCAACGTGGACTGCAGCGACTCGGCAGTCTGTTCAAGCTCCTTGTCCGAAGACGCGGCGGAAGCCGACTGCGGGTTGGCATGCAGGATCTCGAGCGGCGGAAGCTTGAGGCCGCCCTCTTCTTCATCCTCGGCATCCGTAGGAGTTGCATCCGCTCCCCCATCGCTAGCCGTAGCCGATTCGACAGCACTCGTGGCAGGCGTATCTGCAACCTTGGGATGCTTCAAGAAGTCGGGAATCTGAGGTGCTGCCGAGACAGGATTCACGGCAAACGGCGGCTCGGACTCGTCGAACTTATCGGGGTCGTCTTCCATCGAAAGCTGGCCGGTTACCTGGCCGCGCTTTGCATGGCGACGCGGCAGCAAGGTCGTCTTGGTAGTCTCGATCGGAGCCTCGTCGTCCTCGTCATCACCCTCGGTAAGCTCAATCTCGCTCTCGGACCAAGACGGGTCGGGCTCACTCGTATTGAGTTTGGGCGCAGCCTTGCCCTTCTTGGCATGGCGGCGCGGCAGCAGCGTCGTCTTAGCACGCTCGGCCTCCACGGCATCGAACACGTCGACAAACGGATCCTCATCCTCGTCGTCATCGTCCAAAACCGGGTCCGCATCGTTGCCCATGACCGTGGTCACGGCAGCATCGGAGCCCTTTTGACGAAGAATGCTCAAGTGCGGACGGGCAACGCCGGGCACCGACAGGGCTTCGTCGTCACCCCACGGACTTGCGTTAACATCGGCACGACGGCGCTCGGCAAAATCTGCCGCACGGTCGCGGGCAGAGCGCAAAACGCCGCCCACCGAAAAGCCAATGATGACCAGGCCCACGACGGCAAGGCCCAGCAGGACTACCATCGCGATAGGCTTACCCAGGGCATTCTGCAGCGCACTCGCAATAAACGCACCGATGTAGCCACCCGAGGCGGACAGATTTTGCGGCGTAAACATGAGGTCACACGAATCGCTCGTGCCCGGCACCATCAGCGAAAGAATGGAGACGACGGCGATAAAGACCACGGCGCCGCCCGCAACAGAGCGCACGTTGAGCGGCGAGTCCTCACCCAAAAAGAGCGTGGCGGCAAACAGCAAGATGACAATCGGCAGCACGTAGGCGCCCAGACCAAAGCCCAGGTGGTAGAAACCGGCAACCGCAGCCGTCACGGGCGCTGTTGCCGGAGAGATCACGGCAATGAAGGACGCGATCGCCAAAACGGCAATGACCACGCCGGCGATATCGCGATTGGCCGAAGGCTCGACCAAGGGCTCAAACTCATCGAACTCGGACTCGTGGCCCTTATTGGCACGCAGATGGGAACCGGCACCCTTAGCAGATGCCGGTTGGTTGTTGGCCTTATTGCCTTTGGCGTTTTGTGCAGATCCGCGCGCCAAACTAAACCTCCATGACGACCGGGATGATCATCGGACGGGTATGCGTACGGCTCCAAATAAAGTTGGAGAGCGAATCGCGCACGGCCTTGCGAATGGCATCGGAGCCGCTGCTGGTAAAGCTGAACTTGCCCTTCTCGATCGTCTTCATAATGGATGCGGAGGCATCCTCGGAGAACTGATCATCGATGGCAAACGAGACGCCGCGGCCCGAGAACTCGATAGCCTCGATCTTCTTGTGCTTGAGCGAGACGATAGCAACGGCCGTAACCATACCGTCATTGGCGAGCTTCTGGCGATCGCGCAGGACGATGGGGTCGGTATCGCCGATACGCAGGCCGTCGACGTAGACGACACCGGACTCGACGGGCGTACCGCGCCTGACGATACCGCCGCGCATCTCGAGCGTGTCGCCGTTATCGAGGATAAAGATATGGTCGTCCTTGAGACCCATCTTACGGGCCAGCTGAGCATGGGCGCGCAGATGCACGGCCTCACCGTGAACCGGCATAAAGTACGTGGGCTTGGCCATGGCCATCAGGAGCTTGAGCTCCTCCTGGCTACCGTGACCGGAGACGTGGACGAGAGCGCGGTTCTTATCCCACACGTCGCAGCCGAGTTTGGCCAGGCTGTTGACGACCTGCTGGACGGCTTTCTCATTGCCGGGAACAGGAGTTGCCGAGAGGATAACGGTATCGCCCTCATGAATGGAAAGCGTCTTGTGCTCGCCATTGGCCATGCGGGACAGGGCCGACAGCGGCTCGCCCTGCGAACCGGTGCACATGACGACAATCTTATCGTCGGGCAGGTTATCAATATCGAAGGCATCGATGATATCGGCGTCATCGATGTTGAGGTAGCCCAGTTCACGCGCCACGCGGGTGTTCGTGAGCATGGAGCGACCGGTCACAACGACCTTACGACCGCACTTGCGGGCGGCATCGCAGATCTGCTGCAGACGATGGATGTGGCTCGAGAACGACGCGACGAACACGCGACCCGGGGCATTCTTGATGGCGTGCAACAGGTTGGGACCAACCTCGGCCTCGGACTTGGTAAAGCCAGGAACCGTGGCATTGGTGGAGTCGGAAAGCAGCAGGTCGATGCCCTGCTTGGCAAAGCGGCTGATAGCGGCATAGTCGGGCGTGACGCCGTCGATGGGCGTCTGGTCGAGCTTAAAGTCGCCGGTGTGCATAACAGTGCCTTGATTGGTGCGGATGAACACGCCCAGAGCGCCCGGGATGGAGTGCGTCATCGAAAAGAAGTCGAGCGAGATGCCGCCGAGGTTGACATGGCTGCCGCCCTTGACCTCGCGGAACTTGGGCGCGCGGATTCGGAACTCGGAGAGCTTGCCCTCGATAAAACCGAGCGTCAGCTTGCTCGAGAAGATGGGCACCTTGTTGTTGAGGTCCTGCAGCAGGTACGGAAGCGAACCGGTGTGGTCCTCGTGGCCGTGGGTGACGATGATACCGCGGAGCTTCTCCTCGTTCTCCAGAACATAGGTATAGTCGGGAAGCACCAGATCGATACCGGGCTGGGAGTCATCCGGGAACATGAGACCGGCGTCGACGAGCACCATGTCGTCGCCGCATTCGAAGACCGTCATGTTCTTGCCGATGCCGTCAAGGCCGCCAAGCGGGATGATCTTCAAGGGAGATGATTTTTTAGCTGCCATAAGTGAGTGTTGTTTCCTTTCTTCGAAACGGATCTGGAACAACCGACGGGGCGCTTCTGGCAAACCGACCGCCGGGAACGTACAACAAAGCATCACGGAGTCGATGCAATAACCCCAGTATGATACCCATTTGCACAACAACAGACCACCCATGCATCAAAGCCCCATCTGAACCGGTCTATCCCGCCGGTTTCCCGTAGAGCAGGAAACTTCATATGCGGCCCTTCCGGGCGCAAGCAAAAGGGCGACCCCTGTCCGGAGTCGCCCTTGTTGAGCTGCTTATATGTTGCTGTTACTCGGCGTCGTGGTGACGGCGGGGCTTGCGGCCTCCGTTGTCGCCGGGACGGCGCGGACGGTCGCTGCACTCGGAACGCTCGCGACGCGGACGCTCACGACGCTGGAAGTGCTCGCCGTCGCCCTCGGAGGTGCCCTCGGCGCGAGCCGGGGCCTCGGGCTTGTCCAGACGATCGAGCGAGATCTTGCCGCGATCGTCGACCTCGATGACGACGACCTTGACCTCGTCGCCCACGTTGAGGACGTCCTCGACCTTCTCCACGCGGCCCTTGGCGACGCGGGAGATGTGCAGCAGGCCGTCCTTACCGGGCAGCAGGTTGACGAAGGCGCCGAAGGGCTGAATGGAGACCACACGACCGGTGTACTCCTCGCCCGGCTCAGGAACCTTGATGATGAGCTTGATGCGCTCGACGGCCTGATCGACGGACTCGCCAGTGCCGCCGACAAAGACGGTGCCGTCCTCCTGGATGTCGACCGAAGCGCCGGTCTCATCCTGGATGCCGCGGATGACCTTACCGCCGGAACCGATGACGTCGCGGATCTTGTCGGTCGGAACCTGGATGGAGACGATGCGCGGGGCGGTGCTGCGCGTGGTGTGGCGCGGCTCGGGGATCACATCGAGCATCTTCTGAAGGATGAAGGCGCGACCCTCCTTGGCCTGCTGCAGGGCGCGGGCCAAGATGTCGAAGGTAAGGCCGGTGGCCTTGTTGTCCATCTGCAGAGCGGTAATGCCCTCGGTGGTGCCGGTGACCTTAAAGTCCATGTCGCCAAGGAAGTCCTCGAGACCCTGGATGTCGGACAGGACCACGGTCTTGCCCTCCTCCTGGATCAGGCCCATGGCGATACCGGAGACCGGGCGCTTAATGGGCACGCCGCCGTCCATAAGGGCGAGCGTGGAGCCGCAGGTCGAAGCCATCGAAGAGGAGCCGTTGGACTCCATGACCTCGGAGACGACGCGGATGGCGTAGGGAAACTCGTTCTCGTCGGGGAGCACCGGAAGCAGAGCGCGCTCGGCCAGGTTGCCGTGGCCGATCTCGCGGCGCTTGGGGCTGCCCATGCGGCCGGTCTCGCCGGTGCAGAACGGCGGGAAGTTGTAGTGGTGCATGTAGCGCTTGCCCTCGGTGGGCTCGATGGTATCCAGACGCTGGCCCTCGTTGAGCATACCGAGCGACAGGACGGAAAGCACCTGGGTCTGGCCACGCTGGAACAGACCGGAGCCGTGAACGAGCGGCAGGTAGTTATCCTTCACCATGATGGGGCGAATCTCATCGGCGGCACGGCCGTCGACGCGCTCGCCGGTCTCGACGACCATGGTGCGCATAGCCTTCTTCTCGAGCTTCTTGAGCGCCACGGGAATCTCGCGCTCCCAAGCGGACTGCTCCTCCTCGGTGAACTCGGCACGGATGGACTCCTTCAGAGCCTCGACCTTGCCGATACGGGAGAGCTTGTCGGCGTCGCGAAGGGCGGCTGCCATCTCGTCGTAGTGGGCGAAGATGCGCTCCTGGACCTCCTCGACGGGTTGGTCGAGCGGGTACTCCTTCTTGACGATAGCGCCGTTGACCTGCTCCCACTCGGCGACAAACTCGTCCTGAGCCTGGCAGAAGGCAGCAAGGGCCTCCTGGCCAAACTTCATGGCGGCGAGCATGTCGTCCTCGGAGATCTCCTCGGCGCCGGCCTCGACCATCGAGATGAAGTCGGCAGAGCCGCCCAGCTCCAGGTCCAGATCGGAGTTCTCGCGCTCCTCATAGGTGGGGTTAACGATAAACTCGCCGGTCTCCACGTTGCGGCCGATGCGCACGCAGGCAAGCGGGCCCTCGAAGGGCACGCCGCCGAGCGTCATGGCCAGGGAAGCACCCATGACGTTGATGACGTCAAAGGGGTTGACCTGGTCGGCGACGAGCGAGGTAGCGACGATGTGCACCTCGTTGCGGAAGCCGTCCGGGAAGCTCGGGCGAATCGGACGGTCGATCATGCGCGCGGTGAGCGTGGCCTTCTCGCTGGGACGGCCCTCACGCTTGAGGTAACCACCCGGGATGCGGCCGGCTGCGTACATCTTCTCGTTGAAGTCGACGGTCAGCGGGAAAAAGTCGTAGTTCTTGCGCTCCTTGGAGACGACCACGGTGTCGAGCATCGTGGTGTCGCCCTGCTTGACCAGACAGGCGCCGGTGGCCTGCTTGGCAAGCTCGCCCGACTCAAAGGTGTAGGTCTTGCCGTACAGCTCAAAGGTCTTGGATACGAGTGTCATTGTTCTCCTTTACCCCACAGGCCCCTTGCCTGCAGGCTTCTCATGTGGCGCGGGCCCCCTGCCCCCGCCACGCTTCAGAGCGTGATTGTTCGCGCCCTTACACAAAAAGAGCGCCCCGCTGCGCAGGACGCTCTTAGCATGTACAAATCCTACTGGATGTTGTCGCGGATGCCCAGAGCCTTAATGAGCTCACGATACTCGACGATGTCGTTCTTCTTGATGTAGGAGAGAAGACGACGACGACGGCCGACGAGCATGAGCAGGCCACGACGGGTGTGGAAGTCCTTCTGGTGGGACTTCATGTGCTCGGTCAGCTCCTTGATGCGCTCGGACAGGATGGCGACCTGAACCTTGGGGTTGCCGGTGTCGACCGGAGTGTTACCGAACTGGGCAGTCAGCTCCGCCTTGCGCTCTTTGGAAACAGTCATTGTTTCACCTTTCGTTTTACGTCGCCCACGGGCGACTCGATTCGCCTCGGACTGGGAAGCCGCCGGTGGAGCGAGCAACCAAGGTCGAGGTACCAACAGGCCGATATGTTACCACAAGCAGCCAGCCCCTGCGCATCATCACCGACCCAACATGAATTCCATCGCACGGAGGCGCTGATCGGTATGCGTCGCCGCCCACACATGCGAAAGCCCGAGCAAGAATGCCGCCGTATGCGGGTCAATTTTCTCAGCCATGAGCGCATCGAAGGTCATGGACATGAGGGCGCGCAGCCACGCGACCTCACCGGTCGACACCAGCTCGGCACCCGGAACGCTCGACGCGCACGACCCGCACATGAGGCCGCCCGCCTGGGGCGAAAAATACGACAGCATGGGGTCTCCGCACAGCACGCAGGCCGAAAAATCGGGTCGGTAGCCAACGTGGGACAGCAGCTTAAAGACATATGCCGCCACAAGTAGATCCATATGCGCCGCGTCGAGCCCGCTGCCCACCAAGGCGAGCGCTCGCTGCGTGATGGCAAAGGTAAACGGGTCCTCGGCGTCCTCGAACGAGCACACGCGCGCGACCTCGGCGATCGCGCTTGCGGCGCATGTCATCTCGTAATCGGGAGCAGCGCCGAGCGGCGCCTCCATAAGCTCGGCCTGGGAAACCACGTCGAGCGACCGTCCATGCGCAAGCAGCAGATCAACGGTACAGAACATCTCGCAGCGCGCAGCCAGGCGTCCGCCGGGTTTGCGGGCGCCCTTTGCCACGGCACGAACCTGCCGACCCCGCTCGTCAAGCATCGTCAAGATCAGGTCCGTCTCTTTGAGCTTCGTCTTATCGAGCACGAGCACTTTCGTGCGATATGTACGAGAACCTGCCATTCGCGCCGCGTGTCCCTAATCCTCGGCGTTATAGCCAAAGCGGCGAATCTGGGCCTCGTCGTCACGCCAGCCGGCCTTGACCTTCACGTCCAGCTCCAAAAAGACCTGGGTGCCAAAGATACGCTCAAGGTCGCGACGGGCGTCGATGCCGATATGTTTGATCATCTCGCCGCCCTTGCCGATGATGATGCCCTTTTGGCCCTCGCGCTCGACGTAAATGGTGGCGTGCACGCGCAGCACCTTCTTGGTCTGCTCGAGCGCATCGCAAATCACGCCCACGGAGTGCGGGATCTCATCACGGGTGCGGCGCAAGACCTTCTCGCGTACAAACTCGGCAACGAGCGTCTCATCGGAAGCGTCGGTACCCATGTCCTCGGGGAACCAACGCGGACCCTCGGGCAAAAAGTGCGCAACGGTCTCGATGAAGGCATCGACGTTGAAGTTCTTGACCGACGACGTCACGATCTCGTCGTCATATTCCATGAGCTCGTGGGCAGCCTTAAGCTGCTCCATGACCTGTGCGGAGTCGGCCTCATCGGCCTTGGTAAGCACCAGGACCTTCTTGGAACGGGCGCTCTTAACGCGCTCGGCAACCCAGGCGTCTCCCCTGCCGATCGGTTTGGTGGCATCAATCAAAAACGCGACGACATCGACATCGTTCAGCTCGAACAACGCGCTCTTGTTGAGCTCGGATCCCAGGCCGTCCTTAGGCTTATGAATACCCGGGGTATCGACAAAGACCAGCTGGTAGCCGGGGCGGTTGACGACGGCGCGCATGCGACGGCGGGTCGTCTGTGCCACCGGCGAGGTGATGGCGACCTTTTTGCCATAGCAGGCGTTGAGCAGCGTGGACTTACCGGCGTTGGGGCGGCCGACCAGGGCCACAAAGCCGCTGCGGAAACCAGGCTCAACGTCACCAAAGCCCGCGAGGTTGTCGTCCTCGTCGCACAGGGCGTCGAGCTCCTCATCGCTCATGCCCTCAAACGGGTCGAGCTCCTCGACCTCATCGCAATCCTCGGTCGCCTTAGCATCCAGGGACTCTTCGTCCAAAATCTCATCGGTAGGCTGCATATTGTCGGACATGGGAATCCCTTTCTAAATAAAGTCGAGCGCGTGGGCAAAGACAAGCAAGCCCACGATCGCGGCGGTAATGGAAAGAACGTATACAGAGGCGGCGGCGATGTCCTTCGCACGCTTTGCCAGCGGATGGAAATCTTGGGTCGCCAGGTCGACGATGGCCTCCATGGCGGTATTGCACAGCTCGCCGTGAATCACCAGGCCGCAGCAGATGATAATCGTGGCCCACTCGGCAATGTCGAGCCCCACGATGCAGCCGGCAATGACGGTGCACACGCCTGCCACGAGCATGACCTTAATGTTGCGCTCGGTCTTGACGGCGGTGACGAAGCCCTCCATGGCGTAGGAGAACGACTTAAAGAAGGACGGATGGTCCTTGTTCGTTCCGGGAATCATAAACGGCTCCTAGTCGTGGGCATGATTGGTGATGGGGCCGACGTGAACGAGTTTGGGGTCCTCGCCGCGCTCGAACGCCAGATCGCGCAGGATAGCGTCCTCGCGGGCCTCCATGACCTCGGCCTCATCGTCCTCGATATGGTCATACCCCAGCAGGTGCAGCATGCCGTGTACGAGCATCAAGCGGCACTCGTCGGCAGGGCTATTGCCAAAGCCGGGGGCCTGACGGGCAATGATCTGCGGGGCCAAGATGATATCGCCGAGCTCGAGCGTCTCGTCAGCGGGAATATCCTCGTCAAAGGCCGAGTCGCATTCAAACGAGAGGACGTCGGTCGTGCGATCGATACCGCGCCACTCGTGGTTGAGCTCATGCATCTCGTCCTCATCGACATACGAAAGAGAAATCTCGACTTCACGCTCAACGCCCTCGGCGGCAAGCACAACCTCGCAGATGTGCTCCACCTCCTGCGAGTCGAGCAGCGTATCGAGCTCGGCATCGTTGCTGATCAATACACTCAACGGGACTCCTTTCGGTCGCGCGAGCGCTGCTCGCGCACGTCATCATAAGCATCATATGCCTCGACGATACGACCCACCAGGGCATGGCGCACCACGTCGGCGCGCTCCAGGTGTGCAAACGCCACATCGTCGACACGGCCCAAAATCTTCTCGACATCCGCCAAGCCACCACGACGACCCACCAAGTCGCGCTGGCTGAGGTCGCCAGTAATCACGAACTTGGAGTTGAAGCCCAGGCGCGTCAGGAACATCTTCATCTGCTCGGGCGTGGTATTTTGTGCCTCGTCGAGCACCACGAAGGCATCGCTCAGCGTGCGGCCGCGCATGTAGGCAAGCGGGGCGATCTCGATCACGCCACGCTCCATAAGCTCATCGGTGCGCTCGCGATCCATCATGTCAAAAAGGGCGTCGTAGAGCGGACGCATGTAGGGATCGATCTTTTCCTCAAGGGTACCGGGCAAAAAGCCCAGATTCTCCCCCGCCTCGACAACCGGACGCGTCAAGATCAGACGGCCCACCTCGTGGCGCTTGAGTGCGGCAACGGCGAGCGCCATGGCCAGATAAGTCTTACCGGTGCCGGCAGGACCCAGGCCAAACGTGATGGTATGCGAGCGGATGGCATCCACATAGCGCTTTTGGCCGAGCGTTTTGGGGCGAATGGCACGACCGCGATACGAAAGCAGCACGTCATCGCGAAGCGACGTAGCCTCGTGCTCACCGTCGCGCAAGACGGCCAGGCAGCGAGAGACATCGTCGACAGACAGCGTGCGCCCGGCAGCCGCCTCGCGAAAAGCGTGTTCGAAAAAACGCGCCACGAGTTCGACCTCATCCGGGTCACCGCTCAAGGCGATGCTATCGCCACGGGCGACCACATGGGCGCGAACCAAGCTCTCGAGCGCACGAAGGACGCCGTCGCCGGCGCCCAAAACGCACGAGGGATCAATTCCCTCGGGAACGGTAAGTCTAATCTTCGAGGCTTCCATGAACCTCCCTGCGCGCATGGACCAAGCCGGAATCATCGACTCCGATGATAGCAACATCGAGCAGGCACGGGGCTGTAAGTTCACAGGTATCGTCAAGACGGGCATGATGGAACGAACCGAGCGTCAGGTTGTCGCCATACTCGAGCACCGCACGCTCGACCGTGCCCACGCGACGACGAGCGTCGGCAATAGCGAGCTCCTGTGCGGCGGCCCGCATACGGCGGCTGCGCTCGGCCATAACCTCGGGCGGCACTTGGTCGGGCATATCGGCAGCAAGGGTACCGGGACGCTTGCTATAGCGGAACACGTGCATACGCGAGAAACCCACACGGCGGCACAGCGCCAGCGACTCCTCGAATTCCTCGTCCGTCTCACCAGGAAAACCGACGATGACATCGCACGAAAGAGACACCTGGGGCAAGTTGGCGCGAATCATGCGCACCGTGTCCTCAAAGGCATCGGCGCTATAGGGACGGCCCATGCGATGCAGGGTCGCCGTGCAGCCGGACTGCACGGGCAGATGTAAAAACGGGGCGATACGCTGCGGATAGCGCGCCATAACCTTAAGCAGGCGCTCAGAGATATCCATGGGCTCGACCGAGGAAATGCGCACATGCGGAATAGACGTGCGCTCCATGATGGCCTCGAGCAGCTCATCGATTTCGACATGCTCGTCGGTCGCGCTCTTGCCATCGTAGGCACCCAGGTTCACACCGGTCAGCACCACCTCGGGCACGCCGGCCTCCTGGGCCTCGCGAACTTGCTCGAGCACGGACTCGACGGGTACGGAGCGCTCGGGGCCGCGTGCCTTCCACACAATGCAATAGGTGCAGCGATGGTTGCAGCCGTCCTGAATCTTCACACCCAGGCGAGAGCGACCGAGCGCATCGACTACCTCGCCATCGCTGCAGGCGGGAACGCTATCGGACTCAACGCCCAGCACCTCGCAGACACGTTCGGCGACATCGATCTTGGACGGCTCGGCGATCACACGATCCGAAAGCTCCAACAGCTCCTCGGGATGCAAATTGACCACGCAACCGGTCACGAGTACATAGGGCTCGTTTGGATGGGCCAGCGCATGACGGACGGCCTTACGGGTCTTGACCTCGGCCTCGCCCGTAACGGCACAGGTGTTAATGACGATCAGATCGGCATCCTGGGGCTCAACCATAGCAAAGCCCAGGCGCATAAGATCGGCAGTGATACGGTCAGACTCAACCCGGTTGACACGGCAGCCGAGGTTGACGACGGAAATATGGGGTGCGAGCACGCGGGCTCCTTAATCGAGGATATCGTCGAGGGCACTCTTGATACGGTCGGTCACCGACTTCTTACCGGAAGCGACGTCATCGCCCATATCATCGGCAAAAGCACGGAGCAGCTCGCGCTGCTTATTGGAAAGATTGGTGGGAACGACCACGTGCAGTTGCACGATCAGGCGGCCACGCGAACCG
This sequence comes from uncultured Collinsella sp., assembly GCA_900545485.1. Taxonomy (GTDB): domain Bacteria; phylum Actinomycetota; class Coriobacteriia; order Coriobacteriales; family Coriobacteriaceae; genus Collinsella. Next base: position 38,669 of record UQZD01000001.1, read on the forward strand.
CCACCGCCAATGCGCGGCATCCCGTAATTATTGACGTTCACGGTGTCGCCGTACTGGGCGCCGGCGGGAACCGTCACCTTAACGACCTCGTCGGGCATAATGCCCTCGACCTCAATCTCGCAGCCGAGCGCAGCCTGCGCAATCGAGATATCGCTCACCAGGTACAGGTCGTCACCGTTGCGCTTAAAGCGCTCATGGTCGGCAACGCGCACGTTGACAATCAGGTCACCCGAAGGCTCGCCGCGAAGGCCGGCCTCGCCAAAGCCGCTCACACGCAGCTGGCGACCGGTCGAAACGCCGGCGGGAATATCGATGTCGATCTTTTCGTGCGAAGGCGTGCGGCCCTGACCGTCACAGGTCTCGCAGGGATGGTCGATGACCATACCCTCGCCATGGCAGTCGGGGCAAGGCGAGGAAGACTGAACCTGGCCCAAAAACGATCGCTGAACCGTCGTGACGTAGCCCGTACCGTGGCAGCGGCCGCACTGCTTTTCCTGTGCGCCCTCTGCCCTACCGGTGCCATTGCAGTCCTCGCAAGGAGCAAGGCGGTCATAGCTGATCGTCTTTTTGCAGCCGAGCGCCGCCTCCTCGAGCGTCACCGAAAGCGAGATGACCATGTCACGTCCACGACGACGCTCACGACGGCTGCGGGCGCCACCGCCGGCACCGCCGCCAAAGAACGACGAGAACAAGTCGTCCATGCCCATGCCACCAAAAATATCGTTGATATCGACGTAGCCCGAACCACCAGGGCCGTCGGCAGTGCCGTAACGGTCGTAGTTAGCACGCCTCTGCTCATCGGAAAGAACGGAATAGGCCTCGTTGAGCTCCTTGAACTTGGCCTCGGCCTCGGGGTCGTCCGAAACATCCGGATGTACAGTACGGGCCTTCTTTAGAAACGCACGCTTAATCGTCCGCGCGTCGGCATCCCTGTCGACGCCAAGCACCTCGTAGTAATCCCTATTTTCCGACACGACCGAATCCTTCCGACTTTCATTATTGTCACAGTGCGTCCTATACCCAAGCTGGGCCGACCGCAAACAGAGGGTTTGATGTTATTGCATTTGGTACGGCGAAAGCATGGCCCGTTGCGAGCAGCTTGCGAACCAAACCGACACGAGTGCGAACATGAAGCCGTTGGCAAAACCGTTGGCAAACTGCATCGCACCGCGCTTCCACCACAGCAGGCTGCGATGAAGCACACCGTCCGAAAGCACCATGAACAGGCCCATGGTAAACGGAATAAAGCACATCACGGCAAAGGCCGAAAACACGCCCGAGATGGCCGAGAGTACCAAAAACGGCGCCACGATGCCCATCAGGTAAAAACCGGTACGAGCTTTGCCTTCCAAGCGCTCGGCTTCAACATGGGCGCGACCGACCAAGTCGCCGCCCGCGGCACCGTTGGTGCCAGCATGACCCATGCCGCTAATGCGGACCTCATCGCCATCGTGCGTGCCGGCAGGAAACTCAATCGTCTGCTCGGAGGTTACGCGAGTACGACCGCTGCCACCGCAATCAGGGCAGGGGTCGGCTACGACCTTACCGGAACCACCGCACTCGGGGCAGACCGACTGGAACGTGCCCGCACCAAACAGAAAGGACAGGTCGACGTCGATGTGGCCGCGACCGCCGCAGCTCGGACAGGTATGTGCATGCTCGGAGGAGACAGAACCCGAGCCTCCGCAGTGACTACAGGTATCGAAGCGCGTGTAGCGGACGGTCTTGCGGGCACCGCCCTTGGCCTCCTTGGCGTCGAGTTTGATATCGACGACCACATTGGCGCCGTTCTCGGGATTGTAGGCAGCCTGCCCGCGACGCTGCTGGCCCCAGGCGCCACCAAAGGGAAAGCCGCCCTCAAAAGGATTGCCATAGCCTGCGCTGCCGGCGTAGCCGCCACCATAAGGCGAAGCCGTAGGAGCACCGGCAAAGGGATTGCCAGAACGCATGGCGTCGTAGCGCGCACGTTTTTGCTCATCCGAAAGCACGGCGTAGGCCTCGGAAACCTCTTTAAACTTTTCCTCGGCATCCGGCTCTTTGTTGACGTCCGGATGGAGCTTGCGGGCCTTTTGCTGGAAGGCCTTTTGAATATCACGCGAGGTGGCGTCCTTGGAGACACCCAGAATCTCGTAGTAATCTTTTTCGTTCATCGTCGCCATGCGCGGCAACCTCCTGCTCACAGCAGCGTATATATTCCGGTAATTCTACCCGAGCGGCCTAAGCTAGATCCCAAAACAGCTCGAACAGAACATTTCCATCGAGCCAGCCCAGGTGTGTCGGTGCTAAACGAGCTCGAACATGGCCCGCGACGACATCTGCCGAAGTGAAGGGCCCCTCATGGACCCCGAGCGTCTCGGGCACCCATGTGGCAAGACCCAATTCGAGCACGCGATCGCAAGCAGCTGTCAGCTCATCGGCCGGGATGACACGAGCCACGCGAATCAACAGGTCGGACGCGACACCGCGCGTCATGCGACAAGCAAGCATCAGGTCTTCGGCCGCAGCCTCGCGCTGCGGCAGATATTCGGCCTCGAACGCCGTCGCGTCATCGTCACGTTGCACCAGACGCACGCGGAACGCATCGCCTCGAGAAGACACGCCGGGGAACAAACCTGCAAGACGGTCGAAATCCTCGGCGTCGAGCATGCCCGCGGCAGAGCGACCCAGGCCCAAGTAACCCCGTCCGGTCCAGTAGGCAATGTTATGGGCGCACTCATGGCCGTCGAGCGCATAGCTTGCCACCTCATAGGGGTGATAACCGGCCGCACCCAGACGCTCACGCGCCACATCCATGCAGGCGGCCTGAAAATCCTCATCAGGCTCGAGCGACTCGTCGCGGCACGCCATGCGATAAAGGGGCGTCCCCTCCTCGAGCGTAAGCGGGTAGACCGACACATGATGTGGAGCCGCTGCGAGCACGCCATCGAGCGTGCGCTTCCAACTCGATGCGGTTTGCCCGGGAAGTCCGCACATAAGGTCGCACGACACGTCAAGCCCAGCGTTCTTGACCGTCGCGATGGCAGCGAACGCCCGATCGGCATCGTGAATACGGCCGATGGCAGTAAGTTCGGTGTTATCGAGCGTTTGCACGCCCAGAGAGACGCGTGTGACACCAACCTTGGCAAGCGCAGTGGCAAGCTCGGCGGTCAGCGACTCGGGATTGGCCTCGCAGGTAAACTCAACGGGGGCGCACCACGCAGAGATACGCCGGGCGAGTTCTACCAGGCGCTCCCCCGCCAGCGACGGCGTACCGCCGCCAACATAGACGGTGCGGATCTGGTCAAGGGCACCAGCCTTGCCAAAAGCATCGAGACGCGCGAACAACTGCTCAAAATAGGCATCGAGCGCTGCACACAGCTTGCACGAAGCGAAACTGCGCGAGTCAAAGTCGCAGTACCGGCACTTTTGAGCGCAAAACGGCACGTGCACGTACAGCGCGGTAACGGCCACCCTTAAGCCTCCAGCGGATGAGGGGGCACCGATTCGCCGGCGGCAAGGGCAGCCTCGCAGGCCACCACATCATGCTCGATCTCATCGACCAGCGCCATAAACTCCTCATACGTGGAGCAGCGCACCACATGGGCACGCCAAGCGGCGGCATGGGGCATGCCTTTTAAGTACCAGCTTGCGTACGTACGGGCACGCGACATGAGCGGCAGGAGCTCATGTGTCAGCGTTAGGTGCTCACGCAGGGCGTCCAGGCGCTCGACGGAGCTGCGAGCCGGCACCGGTATGCCATCGAGCGCAAGGGCGCGAGCATCGCCAAACACCCACGGGTTCCCGTAGATACCGCGCGCGATAAACACCGCGCTGGCGCCCGAGTTGCGCAGATGCTCCGCGGCATCCTCGGCGGTAAACACGTCGCCCGAACCGATCACGGGAATCTCAACGGCGTCGGCAACCTCATCGACGACCGACCAATCGGCCTGGCCCGTATAGAGCTGCGTGGCGCAGCGGCCATGCACCGCCACCGCGGCGGCACCGGCGCCTTCGAGCATCTGGGCAAATGTCGCGGCATTGCGATCCTCAGCATAAAAGCCCTTGCGGATCTTTACGGTCACGGGCACATGCGCCGCGCCCACCGTGGCCTCAACGATCTTCTCGGCCAAATCGGGCGTGCGCATGAGCGCCGAGCCCTCGCCCTTGGTAACAACCTTGCGGGCGGGGCATGCCATATTGATATCGATGAGCGACAGGCGATCGCCAACGCGCTCCTCGACGGCGGCGACGGCACTCGCAAACTGATCGGGCTTGGAGCCAAAGAGCTGCACGCAGATCTGCTGCTCCTCGTCGGCCGGTAGCACCAGGCGCCAGGTCTTGTTGCTGGCATAGGCAAGGCCCGCCACGCTCACCATCTCGCTGTAGGCAAGGTTGACACCGCGGCGCCGGCACATGATGCGGTAGGCGGGGTCGGTCACGCCCGCCATGGGAGCCATAAGGAACGGCTGCTCGGCATAGGCGCCCAGCAGCCGCTTGCTGTATTCGGAAAGCGCCATAGACCTACTCGTCCACCTTGAGGATCGCCATAAAGGCCTCCTGAGGGACCTCGACCGAGCCGATGGCCTTCATGCGCTTCTTGCCCTCTTTCTGCTTCTCGAGCAGTTTGCGCTTACGCGAGATATCGCCGCCGTAACACTTGGCAAGCACGTCCTTGCGCCGCGCTTTGACGGTGGAACGGGCAATGATCTTGTTGCCGATAGCACCCTGGATGGGCACCTCGAACAGCTGACGCGGAATAATCTCCTTGAGCTTGTCGCATAGGCCGCGGGCAAGACCGTAGGCCTTGTCCTTGTGGACGATAAACGACAGCGCGTCCACCTCGTCGCCCGAAAGCAAAATATCGAGCTTCACAAGCTCGGATGGACGATACTCATTGAACTCGTAGTCGAGCGAGGCATAGCCCTTGGTGCGGCTCTTGAGCTGATCGAAGAAGTCCAAGATGAGCTCGGCGAGCGGCATATCAAAGCGCATCTCGACCGATTTGCTCGTCAGGTGGATCATGTCGGTCGTGACGCCGCGGTGCTCGATGGCGAGCTGCATGACGGCACCCGTGTACTCAGGCGGGCAGATGATCTTTGCCTTGAGGTAGGGTTCCTCAATACGTTCGATGCGCGTGGCCTCGGGAAGGTCCTGCGGGCTGCGGACATCGATCATTTCGCCGTCGGTCTTGTAGACGTGATAGTCGACCGAGGGACTCGTGGCAATGAGGTCCAAGTTGAACTCGCGCTCCAGGCGTTCCTTGACGACTTCCATGTGCAGCAGGCCCAGGAAGCCCACGCGGAAGCCAAAGCCAAGCGCCACCGAGGTCTCGGGCTCCCACACCAACGACGGGTCGTTGACGTGCAGTTTATCGAGCGCGTCACGCAGGTTCTCGTAGTCCTTATTATCGATCGGGAACAGGCCCGTATAGACCATGGGCTTGGCCTCGCGATAACCGGGAAGCGGCTCGAGGCAGGGGTTCGACGCCCACGTAAGGGTATCGCCCACGCGAACGGCCTCGGGGTCCTTCAGGCCCGTGACCACGTATCCGACCTCGCCGACCGTCAGCGCGTCGACCGGGGTCTCGGCGGGACGCTTGACGCCCACGCCATCGACCAAAAAGTCGCCCTTTGCCTGCATCATGCGCAGGGTATCGCCCTTTTTGATGGAGCCGTCAAAGATGCGCACCGTGGCGACGACACCACGATACTCGTCGAAGTACGAATCCAGGATGAGTGCCTTGAGCGGCGCGTTCGCATCGCCCTTGGGCGGAGAAATCAAAAAGACAATGGACTCCAGCAGATCGTGGATGCCCTCGCCGGTCTTGCCCGAGACGCACACGGCATCATCGGCAGGGATCGCCAGATCATCCTCGATCTCGGTCTTAACCTCATCGGGATGGGCCGAGGGCAGGTCGATCTTGTTGATGGCCGGCACAATGTCCAGATTGGCGTTCATGGCGAGCGTCGCGTTGGAGACGGTCTGCGCCTCGACACCCTGGGTGGCATCGACGACGAGCACCGCGCCCTCACAGGCGGCCAGAGAACGCGAGACCTCGTAGGTAAAGTCAACGTGGCCCGGCGTATCGATCAGATTGAACTGATACGTCTCACCATCGTCGGCGTCATAGGAAACGCGAACGGCATTGGACTTGATCGTAATGCCGCGCTCGCGCTCGATATCCATGGTGTCGAGCAACTGCGATTCCATGTCGCGCTCGTCGACGGTATGGGTGAGCTCGAGGATGCGGTCGCTGATCGTGGACTTGCCATGGTCGATATGCGCAACGATCGAGAAGTTGCGGATGTGGGAAATGTCAATTGAAGTATTCATGCGGACTATCTTACCCGAGCGGTACAAAAAATGGAGCCTGTTCCATAAAACAGGCTCCATTTATGCGCGTAATCTGTGTGCTGTGAAATTTACAACTTAGGCGTTGATGCTGTTCACGAGCTTGGCAAGACCGGACTTGCGGTTGGAAGCCTGGTTCTTGTGGATAACATGCTTGGCGGCAGCCATGTCGAGACGCTTGGTGACGGTCTTGAGGGCAGCCTGGGCCTTCTCGGCGTCGCCCTCGGCGACGGCGGACTGGACGTGCTTGGTCAGCGTCTTGAGCTCGGACTTGACAGCCTTGTTACGCATGCGAGCTGCCTCATTGGTGCGGATACGCTTCTTCTGAGACTTGATGTTTGCCACTTCTGGAGTTCCTTTCGAGTTCCTTGCAAAAAATGTATGACACCTCTGAGACACGGTGAGGTCATGCAAGCGCCTACTATAGCACGCTCCCCCTCAAAGGGATAGAACGAATTTGTCAAATAGGCAGGTATCATCACGATTTTCTCAAGATGTTCGTAATCCAGAGCAAAAGCGCCGTCTGAGAATCGGCCGAACCCTTCAGCGCGAGCTCCACATCGACCGCGCCCTCGAGCGCAGCGACAAGCTCCGCCATCGAAAAGCGGCGTGCCCAGGTCAGATGATTTTTGACCTGCCAGGACTGGAGCTTGAGCGTCGCGGCGAGCTCACGCCCCTGCCCGCGAGAGTCGAGCGCCTTGGCGACGATCAGCTCACGGATGCGACCGCATAGCAGCGTGTAGGTCCACACGTAGCTCTTGGAGGGCAGAAGCTTAAAGAGCTCGAGCGAACGCCGCATATCGCGAGCCGAGACGGCGTTGAGGAAGTCCCAGGGCTGGACTTCGGCCGTGCGCACGATCCAGCGCTCCACATCGGCAAGCTCAATCTGGGGCACCTCGACCATCTGGGCAAGCTTAGCCAAGTCGTTATCGAGCATGCGAGTGTTTTCACCCGAACGCGAGACGAGTTCCTCGGCGGCCGCCGTCGTGATCGACTTGCCGTGCTGCGTCGCCATCTGCTGCACGCGGCGCGGTAGCTCCCAGCGCTTGGTGCCGGAGCAATCGATCACAGCCTTCTTGTCGATCTTGGCGATCGCCTTATACAGGCGCGTGTTCTTGGCAAGCGAGTCGGCGATGATGAGGCAGACCGTTGTGGGACTGGGACTCGCCAGATACTCGACGAGCGGCTCCGAGACCGACTTGGCGAGCTTTGAGCAGCCATCAAGGATTACCAGGCGAAACTCGCTGCCCATGGGAAAGGTGTTGAGCGATCCGATAATCGACTCGATATCGGGGTCTTTGGTCATATCGCGCTCGTCGAGGTTGAACTCGACCATGCCCGACTTTTCCAGACGCGCTTTCATACGCGAGACGGCGTGATCGCGCTTGACTCCGTCGGTACCGACGATCAGATATGCCGGCAGCAGACCGGTTTCGGACATTGCGCTCCCCTCCCGCAGGCCTTCGTATTCGCTCCGTGCCATTCTATCCCAGGGGCCCACCACACGCCAACGACGTCGTCACGGTCGCTGGCATCGCATCGCAAAGCCATTCGCAGTCGGCGTGACGGTAATGTCGCCGTGTTCGATAGTGCACGCGAACACGCCGCCCGCTTCCTTAACGGCATCGATGCAGGCATCGGACGGATGGCCGTATCGATTCCCTTCGCCCGCACTCGCGAGGGAAAGCTCGGGCTTCAGGACGTCCAGCAACTCATCATCGACTGAAACCTTAGAGCCGTGATGCCCAAGTTTAAGTACGTCGATATCCCGCACCTTCTGCACGAATTCCCGTTCTTGGTCGATCTCGGCATCACCGGTGAGGAGCATACGCAGGCCCTTGCCTTCCTGAACATACGAGAGCAGCAGGACAAGCGAGTCCTCATTTCCCTCGCCATCCACGGACTCGAATGGCCACATCACGCGGGCGCAAAATGAGCCGATATCGACCGTATCCCCACGGCGCACCTGCCGATACTCCACGCCAGGTCGGTTCAATACCTCGGCAGGAGCATCCTCCAGCGCATCCGCCGCCACGGCAATCGTACCGACCGAAAACTGTTCGAGCACGGCAGGCAGACCACCCCAGTGGTCCTCATCCCAATGCGTAACAAAGACGGCATCGATATGGTGCACGTTATTACGAACCAACGCCGCCACCACGCGCTCGTCGAGCCCGCAGTCGACGAGCGCTACTGCGCCGCCCTCGCGGATAAGTATCGCATCGGCCTGGCCCACATCGAGCACCGTCACCGAAGGCGGAGCGAATCGATCCCAGTAGACGTATGGAATCGCAGCCAAGAGCACCAGGCATGCAAGCCCCACCGCCATAGGACGTGCACGGGGACGCGGCCACCAGACCAGCAGAACCGCCAGCAAACACGGCACTAGGTAAATCCACATGCTATCGGGCGGCACGCTCACGGATGCACCCGGCACGGCGGCAAACAGCTGCTCGAAGAACAGCGCGCAACGGGCGGCAATCATGGGCACAACGAGCGCCCAAGTCCGCAACGGCGCCACGAGCGAAAAGGGAACCAGCACGATCGACACAGCAAGCAGTACGCTCACCACCGGACCGATGACCGCATTTGCCAACGGAGCAATGAGCGAGAACGTACCGAAGGCAGGAATGGTAATGGGGAGCGTCGCCAACTGCGAGCACAGTGTGACGGAAAGCATACTGGCAATGCCCGATGGCACACCCAGCTCACCCAAAGCGTAGGAGGCGTACGGGCAAAAGCACAGGACGGCAAAGACGCTGGCACATGAAAGCTGAAAGCCCATCTCGAACAGCACCGTCGGCCGCAGTAGCACAAAGATGGACATGGTTACGAAGAGCGCCGATGCGCCGTGCCGGCGACGACCCGCGCCGTTTACGACAAGCGTCGCGAACACCATGCAGCATGCGCGCACGGCCGAGGGAGACGCGCCCGTAAAGGCAGCGTAGCCCACAAGCGTTATCGCCAATATCGCCCGCTGAAGGCCACGTGAGCACAGAGTCTTTTGCAATACGCCCTCGATTACAAACCCCACGATAGCCAAATGGCTGCCCGAGACGGCGATAAGATGCGCCGTTCCCGTCACCGAAAACCAGTCGCCCGCCGGCTGGGCGCGCAGCTCGGCCGAACGACCGCAGACGACACCGGCTATGAGCGCACGCGCCGGGTCGGTCGCAGGCGCGATGGACGCAAGCAGCCCATTTCGCAGCCGAAGCAGCGGCCCCGGAGAGCCCTCATCGACCGACACAATCCGAACGGCTTTAACCTTGCGCACCTCGCCTCGGAGCACGCGCGATCGTCCATACGCATCGTTCTCAAAACGTGAAACGCGACCGATAACACGCACGTGCGCCCCGACCCTGAGCTCGCGGTCACACGATAGGCGAACCGTTGCCAAGTTCTTGCCGTCCGCGCGTGCCTCGCAGGTATAGGAATACACGTCGTCGTTTATGGATGGATCACCCTGCACGACAAACTCGAGGCTGCTTGCCGCTCGACCATCGAGCGCCTTCGAAGCGCTCAGCGCGCCCACAGCCCACCACACAGAGACGACCGCTCCCGCCACGAGGCCGACGGACGCGGCATACAGCCACCGCTTCAAAGGGGCAAGCCGCGCACAAGATTGAGCCAGCACAACGAATACCGCCGCCGCGACGGGGATGGCCCATAGCGGCCCGACCGCCGGCGCCTGCTCCCTCAGCAGCGCATCAGCGGCCACGTTGAGCACCAAGACGCAGCTCATGCACATGCCGGCACACAGGGCCATCGTCCACGGAATCAGGGGCCGCGGAGGCATCACATGCTCGCGCTCGGTCGCACTCATACGCAGATGCTATCTTTGATTTTGGCAAGCTTTTTCTCGCCGATTCCCGACACACGCATCAGATCGTCAACCGAGGCAAAAGCACCGTTCTTTGTCCGCTCATCGATAATCGACTGGGCCATGGAGGGACCGATCCCCGAGAGCGTCTGTAGCTCTGCCGCGCTTGCCGTATTGATATTTACTAGGCCTGTTGCGCCACTCACGCCCGATGATGCGGAAGCCCCACCATCAACACCGGCTTCCGCAATGGACGCCTGCTGCTCCCCTACCGTTGGAACGTGAATCTTCTGTCCATCGACGACCTTAGATGCCCGATTGAGCCCCGTAACGTCTGCCTCGGGCGCCAGCCCGCCGGCGGCATCAATCGCCTGAGCCACCCGCGCGCCGTCCTTGAGACGATATACACCGGGCGACACAACGGCACCATCAACATCGACATAAACCTCTGCCGCGGCAGACGCCTTAGGCGAAGAGCCTTCGGATGTCTTTCCGCTCGAGGCATCGCCGGATCCCGGCTCCAACAACGAGCCCGAACCATCAGTGTGCTCAAACGACACACTGCCGGCACCGCCGCCAAGGTTCGCCATCGCCAGTCCACTCGCCATCGCAATGACGACCAGTATCGCCATCACCACTGCCTTATGACCGAGCAGCTTGCCCGCCCAGCGGTCCATCTTTTTGACCCGTTCGTGTTGTTCGCGCTGCGCCATAGCAAAACCTCCCAACACCATCGTGTCAGGAAATCGCAACCGAACGAACCGTATGGATAAACCAGTTTTGACGGTCAAACCAAAAGCTGACCAAAACCTTGCACAAATCTGTCCATTTATTCAGGCACACGTCAGCAAATGAACACTTAGCCGCAAAATGCCCAGATAGCAAAAGACCGACGATGCAAGAGCATCGTCGGTCTATGCACAAATTTACACGTGATCTTGGTAAATCTCACGCGGAGCAAGCTCCAAATGTTTGCGTTTTAAGGTCTTAGGGGCCTTATACGTGTTGCTTTCGAAGTCGATGTACTCGGTCTGCTTGAGTAGGCGCTCGATCATCTCCTCGTGATCAAACAGATCCCAGGCCTCATGCACGGCATCGAGTTTAGCGTGCGTCTCGGGACGGCGCGGCATAAACAGCGTGCAGCAGTCAGGAGCGGCCTCAGTCGAGATATCGAACGTACCGATCTCCTCGGCGCGTGCGATGATCTCCTGCTTGTCCGAACCGATGAGCGGACGGAACACGGGGATCTTCACGGCCTCGTTGACGGCCATGATATTCTCAAGCGTTTGGGAGGCAACCTGTCCAAGCGATTCGCCCGTCACGATGGCCTTGGCGCCCTCGATGTGTGCAATGCGCTCGGCAACCGAATACATAATGCGGCGATACATGATCACGCGCAGGTTGCTGGGACAGGTGACCGAAATCTCACGCTGGCAGTCGCCAAACGGCACCACATACAGGCGGCCGATCTGGACACCCGGCTCAAGCGCACGAATGATGTCCTGCACCAAATACTCGCTCGTGTCGGGCGTCTGCGGACGACCTGAGAAATGTACCGGCACGCACACCGCGCCGCGACGCGCGAGCATCCAGGTTGCCACCGGAGAATCAATACCCGACGACAGCAGCGTCACGACCTTGCCGGCAGAACCCACCGGCAGACCGCCCACGCCGCGCTCGGAGCGCGCGTACACATAAACGCTACCCTGGACCACCAGCACGTGCACCATCGCATCGGGGTCGTGCATTTGAACCTTTTTATCGGGGAAGGCCTCGCACAGCACCTCGCCCACCTGACGATTGATGTCAATCGAGGTGAGCTCATAATCGGTATTGGAGCGCTTGGCGTGCACCTTAAACGAATCGAAGGAACCAAACTCGCGCAGCGCCTTCACGGCGGCGGCACAGTACTCCTGAGGGTCGCGATTGGTGTGATACGCCAAAGACACACGAGCAACGCCGGGAACGGTGCGAATGACACGCGCCGCCTCGTCGGCCTGATGCTCGTTAAAGGTCACGAGGATATAACCGGAAATTCGAGACACGGCATTCACGGAAAAGGCGGCCAAGGCCGCCTTGATGTTATCCATGAGGATATGCTCAAAATGTGCGCGGTTCTTACCCTTCAGTCCAACCTCGTGATAGTGGACTAGGCAGACGCGAGCCGCCATTTAGGCTTCAGCAACCTTGTGGCCGAGCGCCTTCTCGTAACGGGCCTCGTCGTAAGAGATGTCGCCGTCGACAATCTCGTCCATAGCCATCGAAATGGTATCGGCACCGGAAAGCCCGATGGTGATGTCATCGACATCCTGGACGGCAAGCACGCGGTTGTGCTGGCCACGCAGCATGCTGTTAATATCGCAGGCGCGCTTGGAGGCAAGCGAAGCAAGCAGGAAGCGGTTGTGATCGGTCTTCTCCAGAAGATCGTCAATGCAAGGCTTTACAACGGACACGGACCTCAGATCCTTTCATGCATATCGAGAACGCGAACGAGCTCATCGGTCGCGCGGTCGAGATCGTCATTAACCACGACGTCGTCGTAGCGGTCGGCAAGGGCAAGCTCATCGGCGGCGTTTGCCATACGCAGCTCAATCGTCTCGGGCGTCTCGGTACCGCGACCGACTAGACGCTCGCGGAGTACCTCAAGCGAAGGCGGCTTGATAAAGATCAGCACGGCCTCGGGAAAACGTTCCTTCACCTGCAGGGCGCCCTGGACATCGATTTCCAAAATCAGAGATGCGCCAGAGGCGAGCTTGGATGTGACCTCGCTCACCAACGTGCCGTAGCAGTTACCGTGGACCTCGGCCCACTCAACAAACTCACCGTTTGCCACGCGGCGGTCGAACTCCTCGCGCGTCAGAAAAAAGTAGTTGACGCCGTCGACCTCACCTTTTCGTGGTGCTCGCGTGGTAGCCGAAACCGTCAGGCCCAGGTTCGAGCGGCGCTCGCGCACACGAGTGACGAGCGTACCCTTGCCTGCGCCTGACGGTCCAGAAATCACAAAGAGCTTGGAATCCTGAGCGCTCACTTATTTGGTCAGCTGCTCGAGGAGCTGCTCGCGCTGACGGACGCCGAGGCCCTGGACGCGACGGGTAGCGGAGATACCGAGCTCCTCCATAATCTTGGCGGCCTTGGCCTTGCCATAACCAGGGAGAGACTCGATGAGGGTGGAAACCTTCATGCGGGAAGCGATGGGGTCATCGGAGTTGAGCACGGACTCGAGGGACTTCTCGCCCTTCTTGATCTGCTCGCGAAGCTCAGCGCGGGCGTGACGTGCGGCAGCAGCCTTCTCAAGAGCCTGCTTGCGCTGCTCATCGGTAAGCTGAGGGAGTGCCATTCGTACCTCCAAATAGTTGGGTTATATCTGATTCAATAATTGGCATTTTAGCACGTAGAACGTACAAAATGCCCAATCGCGGCTCCATAGGTTAGACGATACCCGCAAAAAGTGCAATATACTGCGCCCAAAGTTAAGCCCCTGACCTGCGATTCCACACAAAGGATGGGAAAGTTTACGCAGGCACAGGGGCTATTTTGTGCTAATGAGACCCAAAAGTGGTGACTTAGGGGAATCTTTTACGCGACGTTTTCGACCAGCTCAGCGACGATGGCGTCAAAGGCGGCAACCGGATCGTCGGCACCGGTGATGGGACGGCCCACCACAATGTGGCTTGCGCCACGCTCGATAGCCTGGGAAGGCGTCGCCACGCGGGACTGGTCACCAAGGGCGGCACCCACCGGACGCACACCCGGAGTCACGATCAGGGCATCAGGGCCCAGCAGCTCACGCATGTCCTGAGCCTCCATCGGCGAGCACACGATGCCATCGATGCCGTTGGCCTGAGCGAGCTTTGCCAGGCGGGCGGCCTCCTCGGCCACGGGCGACTCGACGCCGATCTCGCTCAAGGCATCCTGATTCATGCTCGTGAGCACGGTGATGGCGACGAGCTTGGCGCGGTCCTCGCGTGCCTCCTCGGCACCCTCGCGGCAGGCAGCGAGCATGGCGCCCGAACCCAAGCCGTGAACCGAGAGCAGGTCGGCACCGGCAAGCGAGGCCGAACGGGCGGCACCGCGAACCTGATGCGGAATATCATGGAACTTAAGGTCAAGGAAGACCTTAAAGCCCAGGTCCTTAAAGGTCTTGACGATCTCGGGGCCCTCAGCGTAATAGAGCGTCATACCAACCTTAAGCCAGGCGGCATGGCCCGAAAGCTCGTGGGCGAGCTCGAGCGCACGCTCACGGTCGCAGTCGAGGGCGACGATAACACGGTCGCGGGCATCAGTCTCTAGCATTCGAACGCACCTACCAGTTCGTTGATGTCCTTCACGCCCTGGGACTCGGCCCAGGCCTCGAGCTCGTGCGCGATCTTGAGCGAAGCGCACGGATCGACGAAGTTGGCCATGCCGACCGACACGCAGGTGGCGCCGGCCAGGATAAACTCAGCCGCATCTTCGCCGGTCATGACACCGCCGACACCGTTGATGGGGATATCGACGGCCTGGGCAACCTCCCAGACCATGCGCACGGCGATGTGGTGGCACAGCGGGCCCGAAAGGCCGCCCTTGGGCTTGGCCACGCGGGACTTGCGGGTATGGACGTCGATGGCCATGCCCTGGATGGAGTTGATGACTGAAAGGCCGTCGGCACCGGCAGCCTCGAGGGCCTTGGCAATCTCGGCGACGTTGACCGGCGCCATCTTCACGAACAGCGGCTTATCGGTCACCTTGCGGCAGGCAGCCATAACGGAAGAGGCGCCCTCGGGCGTGGAGCCCATGGCGGCACCGCCGGCGGCGATATTAGGGCAGCTCACGTTGATCTCGTAGCCGGCAGCCCAGGGGCACAGCTCGACATACATCTCTAGTGCGCGGACAAATTCGTCAACGGAGTGGCCGGCAACCTGGCAGATGACCTGGCAACCGTCCTTGGAGAGCTGCTCCAGCCACGGACCGGACTCACGGGCAAAGGCAGCCACGCCAGGGTTCTGAAGGCCCACGGAGTTGATCATGCCGCCGGGAATCTCGGCCATACGGGGCGCGGGGTTGCCGGGCCAGGGCTCGGCAGCGCAACCCTTGGTGGTGATGGCGCCCAGCTGGGAGACATCGAAGAAGTTCTGGAACTGCCAACCGTAGCCAAAGGTACCGGCTGCGGTGTTGATGGGGTTCTGCATCTTGACGCCGCCGAAATCGACGGCCATGTTCACGGTACCCACTAGAAGACCACCACCTTGGAAGCATCGAACACGGGGCCGCACATGCAAGCACCCTTCATACCGTCGACCGTCTCGACATTGCAGGTGTTGCAGGCGCCAAAGCCACAGCTCATCATGCGCTCGAGCGACACCTCGCAGTACGCACCGGCCTCGGCGGCAGCAGCGGCGACTTTCTTCATCATGACAGCGGGGCCGCAGCTGGCCACATAGTCGTAGCCGCCCTCTCCGAGCAGCTCGGCTGCCGGGTCGGTGCAAAAACCGTGCGTGCCCAGCGTGCCATCATCGGTGCACACGTTAACCGTGGCGCCCAGCGCGCGGAACTCATCGACACCCACGGCCTTGGAAACGGTGCCAAAGCCCAGGCAAACGTCGACATCCACGCCCTGCTCGACAAGCTTGCCGGCGAGGCAGAGCACGGGCGGAACGCCGATGCCGCCCGCCACGAGCAGCGCCTTCCTGGTGCCCTCGGGAACAAGCCAGCCGCGGCCGCCAGGGCCCAACAGGTTGGACTTGGAGCCGGGGGCCATCTGCGACAGACGACGGGTGTCGTCGCCCACGACGGCGTACCACAGCTCGACGGTACCGGCCTGGGCGTCGGCGCGATAGAAGCTCAGGGGCACGCGAAGCAGCGAGGACGCATCGCCGGGCACGGCAATGTTCACAAACTGACCGGGCTTGAGCGCACTTGCAAGCTTGGGGGCCGAGATGACGAGCGAGAAGATGCCGTCGGCGATCTCCTGGTTCGAGACGACCTCGAAGTCGTGCATGCGTGCAGTGGAAGGTGTGGGCATAGACGCTCCAATCCCCCATGCGGTTGCATGGTCAAAACGAACAGAAAGCGCGGCACCGCAAGGGCACCGCGCACAAAAGCGATAAGGCTATGCTAGCAGATGCAGCCGTCGGCGAGCGTCTGCTTACCGCCGACAAACACATCGGTGGCACGACCGGTGAGCGTGCGGCCGGCAAAACCGGAGTTCTCAGCACGCGACTCGTATCCGTCCTCGCCGACCGTCCAGGTTGCGGCGGGATCGAACACGGTCAGGTCGGCAACGGAGCCCGCCTTGACCTGAACCTGGTCGAGGCCCAGGATCTCACGCGGTTTGATGGCCATGAGCTCGACCATGCGGCCCACGCTCATCTTGCCCGTGTTGACCAGCTCGGTGAGTACGAGCGACAGCGAGGTCTCGAGGCCGATCATGCCAAAGGGCGCAAGCTCGAACTCGCGGGCCTTCTCCCACGGGGTGTGGGGAGCGTGATCGGTGACGATAGCGTCGACGGTGCCGTCGATGACGCCCTGACGGATGGCCTCGGCATCCTCCTCGGTACGCAGCGGCGGATTGACCTTGAGCGAGGTGTTGTAGGTCTCGTCCAGGTCGTTCTCGGTCAGGAACATGTGGTGCGGAGTGGCCTCGCAGGTAACCTGAACGCCAGCGGCCTTACCGGCACGCACGATCTCCAGGCCATGTGCGGTGGAGATGTGCTGGATGTGCAGCTTGGCACCAGTCAGCTTGGCGATCTCGATGTCGCGGGCGATCTGGAGCTCCTCGCCGGCAGCCGGCCAGCCCTCGAGAGCCAGACGGGTCGAGACCTTGCCCTCGTTGATCTGGCCGTGGCCGACCAGGTCCTCGTCCTGGCAGTGGCTCATAAAGACCTTGCCGAACATCTTGCCGTAGTCCATGCAACGACGGAGCATGCCCGCGCCCTGCACGCCGCGACCGTCGTCGGTGAAGGCGACGGCGCCGTGGGCGACCATATCGCCCATCTCGGACATGGCCTCGCCCTTAAGACCGCGGGTCATGGCGCCCGACGGATAGACGCGGCAGTGACCGACCTCGGCAGCGCGGGACTTGACGAACTCCACGACAGTGCCGTTATCGGTGACGGGATCGGTGTTGGGCATGGAGCACACGCCGGTAAAGCCGCCCTTGGCAGCTGCGCGGGTGCCGCTCTCGATGTCCTCTTTGACCTCGTAGCCGGGCTCGCGAAGGTGAACGTGCATATCCACCAGGCCGGGGACGAGGTACTTGCCGGAAAGGTCGCGGACCTCGGCTCCCTCGACGGCGAGATTCTCGCCGACCTCGGCGATCTTGTCGCCGTCAATCAGGACGTCAACGACACCGTCAAGCTCGACGGACGGGTCGACGACGTGGGCATTCTTAAGAAGCAAGGCCATTATCGGCACCTCCAAGCAGCAGATACAGGATAGCCATACGCACGCAGATACCGGCGTAGACCTGCTCCAGGATGACGGAGCGTTGCGGGTGGTCGGCCATATAGGAGTCGAACTCGACGCCGCGGTTGATGGGGCCCGGGTGGCAGATGATCGCATCGGGCTTCATGAGCTTCTCGCGGTCCTTGGTCAGGCCGAAGAGCTTGTGGTACTCACGAATGGTCGGGAACGGGGCACCCTCGAGACGCTCCTGCTGCACGCGCAGCATGTAGACGACGTCCAGCTCGGGCAGGACGGAATCGAGGTCGCTCGTCACGTGGTCGCAGCCCAAGACCTCGGGCGCCGGCGGCAGCAGCGTGCCGGGGGCGACGGCGTAGGTCTCGCAGCCCATGATCTTAAGGGCGGGGATCAGCGAGCCGCAGACACGGGAGTGGGCGATATCGCCGACGACGGCGACCTTCAGACCGTGGAAGTCACCCTTGTGCTCCCAGATGGTGTACAGGTCGAGTAGGGCCTGCGTAGGATGGTTGTGCTTGCCGTCACCGGCGCAGATGACGCTCGCGGGCGAATTCCGCGTGACGATGTAGGGAGCGCCGGCGTGCTTATCGCGCACGACGATGCAGTCGATCTTGTAGGCGTTGAGGGTCTCGACGGTGTCGACAAGGCTCTCGCCCTTGACCGTGGAGGTCGAGGAGCCGCCAAAGTTAAGGCTGTCGGCCGAAAGACGCTTCTCGGCGAGCTCGAAGGAGCTGCGGGTGCGCGTCGAGGGCTCGTTGAACATGTTGACGATGGTCTTGCCCTTGAGCGTGGGGACCTTCTTGATAGCACGCTCGTTGACCTCGGAGAACGCCTTGGCGGTCTCGAGGATGAGCTTGATGTCCTCTTCGGAGTACTCGGTAATGTCGATCAGGTGCTTATGGTTGAACGCCACGGTACTACTCACCTCCCAGCGGCGCGGAGCCCACGTGGGAACCCGGCGCGACGTCGTTAATCTCGACGGCGGTGTGGCCGTCAACTTCCTTCATATATAGGTGTACGTTCTCCTCATGCGACGAGGGAACGTTCTTGCCGACAAAGTCCGGCGAGATGGGGAGCTCACGGTGGCCGCGGTCAACGAGGACAGCCAGCTCAATGCGGCTCGGACGGCCCAAGTCCATGACGGCGTCGAGAGCGGCGCGGATGGTACGGCCCGTATACAGGATGTCGTCCACCAGCACGACGCGCTTGCCATCGACGCTGAAGGGAATGTTGGTGGCGTGGATCGCGGGAGCGAAATTGGTAGCGTAGTCATCGCGGTAGAAGCTGATGTCGAGGCTGCCGAGCGGAACGTCGACGCCCTCGATCTCCTTGATCTCCTCGGCGAGCTTCTTTGCCAGAAGGTCGCCGCGCGTGACGATGCCGACCAGAGCGAGGTCTTCACAGCCCTCGTTGCGCTCGAGAATCTCGTGCGCGATGCGGGTCATCGCTCGATTGACGGCGGTCTCGTCCATGATGACCGCCTTGGGGGAAGTCGTGCCCATCGATCTCCTTCCTCACATGTCTTGACTGCTGACACAGTCAAAAAAATAGATGCCCGACCGCTTAAAGCGGACCAGACACCCACAGGAAAGGCTGCTCTTTGGCAGCTATGTAATTCCATGTGGGTATCTCGTACCCCTTTAATGGTCAAGGGATAGTGTAGCCAACCTCGAGCTTAATTGCGAGCGTAAATACAGAGCAATCCGTAAACGGAGCCCAATGCTCCATAAACCTATATATATTTGTGGGACGAGCTTGAAAACACACGCACGAGCTGGCATAATCCCCTCTGCTGCACGCAAATCGGATCTACGTCCAGGGCCGTAGCGTGAGCACTATCGCCAAAAGAGGAATATCTCTGTGTAGATTGCGCACAGGGAGCGACTTCTGTGCTATAGTTCAGGCTTGTTTGTTAACGCGACATGTTCGTTTGTCGCCCAAGGAGGGTCAGTTATGTCCAAAGTTTGCGAAGTTTGCGGTAAGCACCCCGTTGCCGGTCGCTCCATCAGCCACTCTCACCGCGTCACCAACCGTAAGTTCCGCCCCAACATCCAGCGCGTCTACGTCGTCGTCGATGGTCACCGTCGCAAGATGAACGTTTGCTCCACCTGCCTCAAGTCTGGCAAGGTTGCGCGCTCCTAAATAAGGTCTTACCAACAAGTACCTCGGACTCTCCGGGTCAAAGACCTCGCGTTCATATAGAACTTACCAAAGGCGCCCTCCCCTACGGAGGGCGCCTTTTTGCACTCATTGGGGACAGACTTACATGAGTGTTTTCACGCATTGGGGACAGACGTAACGCATGCCAGCAGCGGTTCGGCCCCTGCCTCACGCCGCCTCGTTCCAGCCCGCGGTGGCCTTGGTTACGCTTGTAGCGCCGATGCCGGTGATACGGGCAATTTGCTTGACCGTGAGATGTGCCCGCCTAAGCCTCAGCAGACACGCATCACGATCGGGGCGTGGCAGGGCCTTGAGCAGCGCAGGATCTATGCTCGGAAGGACTTCGCGCGCAACGGAAAGAGCATCCTCATCGAGGATCCGTCGGCGTGGAAGAATCTCAACTGACCAGATCCGCCCGGCAACTTCCTTAAGATGCTCACAATAGCGACGAGACCCCCCGACAATATCGAGCATAGGGGCCACGTCACAGATGTCAAAGGGATCGTAGCCCAGCTGGTATGCCCTAAAGCTTGACCAGCGGTACGCCTCGAGCGAGTCAAGCGCACCTTTCACGGGATTGAGATGAATATAGTCGAGCAGCTGCACCGCCTGCGTGTCCGACTCAACCGCGACCCGCGAATAGCGATTGTCAAACAGATGCCCCGTTCTCCCCGTTTTCCCGTTGAAATACTTAGCATATGCTGTCAACGCGCACTGCATTGCCTTTGAAAGATTGTCAAATGGATCATCAATCATCAAATGGAAGTGATTGTCCATAAGGCACCAAGCCAACACCGCCACTTTATGGCGTGCAAACCTGTCCGAGATGTCCGATAAGAAACGATATCGGTCAGAGTCATCTTCAAAAATAATCTGTTTGGAGTTGCCACGGTCAAAGACGTGGTAATAGCCGGTGAGCGAAACGGCGCGGGCGCATCGGGGCATAATCTCTCCTTTCAAAAACTGAACAGGCAACACCTAAAAGGAGAGAAGGAACGCGAAATGCTGAGCCTGTGATCTATTTATATCCAATGAGCGGCAAAAAAGGCCCAGAACGGCAAAATGGCAAAACGATGTCTGTCCCAAATGAGTATAAGCACTCATGTAAGCCTGTCCCCAATGAGCGGGGCGGTGGAGCAGGCAAGTAGTTTTAGTTAAAACGTTTCAGTTTATTGAAGCGTTTTAGTTTGTCTTTTACGGGAATCTGACCGTTCACCGATTTATTTCTTGCTATCATGCATCTTGTAGGGTAAATCTCCGATCGCAAGGAGACACAAATGGTGAAAAAGTCACCGGAAAACACTACTCCCGCAATTGTGGACAACGTAGAGGCGCTTGAGGCTAAGCTCGCTCAGATGCGAGAGGCCCAGGCGCTTTTTGCTACGTACACGCAGGAGCAGGTCGACAAGATCTTCTATGAGGCCGCCATGGCCGCCAACAAGGCTCGTATCCCGTTGGCGAAGATGGCCATCGAGGAGACCGGCCGCGGCGTTCTTGAGGACAAGGTCATCAAGAACCACTACGCCGCAGAGTACATCTACAACGCTTACAAGAACACCAAGACCTGTGGTGTCCTGGAGCGCGACGAGGCTTACGGCATCACCAAGATCGCCGAGCCCATCGGCATCGTGGGCGCCGTCATCCCGACGACCAACCCCACCTCCACCGCGATCTTCAAGACGCTGATCAGCCTGAAGACCCGCAACGCCATCATCATCTCCCCGCACCCGGCTGCCGCCAAGTGCACCATCGCCGCCGCCAAGCTCGTGCTTGACGCCGCCGTCAAGGCCGGCGCCCCCGAGGGCATCATCGGCTGGGTCGATGTCCCCTCCATCGAGCTGACCAACATGGTCATGCGCGACGTCGACATCATCCTCGCCACCGGTGGCCCGGGCATGGTCAAGGCCGCCTACTCCTCGGGCAAGCCCGCCCTGGGCGTTGGCGCCGGTAACACCCCGGTCGTCATCGACGACACCGCTGACGTGCTGCTCGCCGTCAACTCCATCATCCACTCCAAGACCTTCGACAACGGCATGATCTGCGCTTCCGAGCAGTCCGTGACCGTCATCGACACCATCTATGACCAGGTTAAGGCCGAGTTCCAGAAGCGCGGCTGCTACTTCGTCAAGCAGGGTGCCGAGATGGAGGCCCTGCGTGCCGCCATGTTCAAGAACGGTGCCCTCGATCACCGCATCCCCGGCATGGCTGCCGCCAAGATCGCCGAGCTCGCCGGCATCGAGGTTCCTGCCAAGACCAAGATCCTGATCGCCGAGGTCACCTCCACCGACCCCGCCAAGGAGGAGTTCTCCCACGAGAAGCTCTCCCCGGTCCTGGCCATGTATCACGCCAAGGACTTCCAGGAGGCCGTCGACAAGGCCGAGCACCTGGTGCTCGCCGGTGGCCCGGGCCACACCGCCTCTCTGTACGTGCACCCTGCCCAGGCCGAGAAGATCAGCCTGTTCGAGCACGTCATGAAGGCCTGCCGTATCGTCATCAACACCCCGTCCTCGCACGGCGGCATCGGTGACCTGTACAACTTTGGCATGAAGCCGTCTCTGACCCTGGGCTGCGGCTCCTGGGGCGGCAACTCCGTCTCCGAGAACGTTGGGGTGAAGCACTTGATCAACGTTAAGACTGTGGCCGAGCGCCGTGAGAACATGCTGTGGTTCCGCGCTCCCGAGAAGGTCTACTTCAAGAAGGGTTCCACGCCCGTCGCCCTCGACGAGCTTGGCAACGTCATGGGCAAGAAGCGCGCCTTCATCGTCACCGACCAGTTCCTCTTCAAGAATGGCAACACCCGCGCCATCGAGGCCAAGCTCGACGAGATGGGCATCGCCCACGACTGCTTCTACGACGTCGAGCCCGATCCGTCGCTGCAGTGCGCACGTCGCGGCGCCAAGCAGATGGCTCTCTTTGAGCCGGACGTCATCATCGCCGTCGGCGGTGGCTCCGCTATGGACGCCGGCAAGATCATGTGGATGATGTACGAGCACCCCGAGTGCAAGTTTGAGGACATGGCCATGGACTTCATGGACATCCGCAAGCGTATCTTCACCTTCCCCGAGATGGGCAAGAAGGCCTACTTCGTCGCCGTCCCGACCTCTTCGGGCACCGGTTCCGAGTGCACGCCGTTCGCCATCATCACCGACAAGGAGACCGGCATCAAGTGGCCGCTCGCCGACTACGCGCTGCTCCCCAACATGGCTATCGTCGACGCCGACAACTGCATGACCGCCCCGCGCGGCCTGACCGCTGCCTCCGGCATCGACGTCATGACCCACGCCATCGAGTCCTACGTCTCCATCATGGCTTCCGACTACACCAAGGGCCTCTCCGAGCGCGCTGCTAAGCTCGTCTTCGAGAACCTGCCCTCCAGCTTCACGAACGGCGCCAAGGACCCGCATGCCCGCGAGGAGATGCACAACGCCTCCTGCATGGCCGGTATGGCCTTCGCCAACGCCTTCCTGGGCCTCAACCACTCCATGGCCCACAAGCTCGGCGCTTTCCATCACCTGCCTCACGGCCTCGCAAACGCCGTCATCCTGACCCGCGTCATGCGCTACAACGCCGCCGAGGCTCCCGTCAAGATGGGTACCTTCTCCCAGTATCCTTACCCCAACGCGCTGCACAACTACGCCGAGATGGCCAAGTACTGCGGCATCGAGGGCAAGGACGACAAGGAGGTCTTCGAGAACTTCATCACGAAGCTCGAGGAGCTCAAGGACTTCATCGGCGTCAAGAAGACCATCGCCGACTACGGTGTTGACGAGCAGTACTTCCTCGACACCCTCGACGAGATGACCGAGCAGGCATTCAACGACCAGTGCACCGGCGCTAACCCGCGCTACCCGCTCATGAGCGAGATCAAGGAGCTCTACCTGGACGCCTACTACGGCCGCGAGCCCCAGGACTACGCCGTCTGCTAGTTTTAGCACGGTTTTTAACGGCGGGGGTGCACGGGTGTTTCACACACCCCCGCCGTCGCTTCTATCGCATCGTTGAAAGGATGCAACCATGCTGCTACCCGATTCCAAGACCGAGCTCGTCCGCCGTGGCAACAAGGTCGTTTACGACCTGGGCGACAAGATCGTCAAGGTCTTTAACGAGACCAAGCCTGTCTCCGACGTGTTCAACGAGGCTTTGAATCTTGCCCGCATCAATGAGTGCGGCATCCGCAGCCCCAAGGCGCTCGAGGTTTCCCAGCTCGAGAACGCCAACGGCTGGGCGCTCGTGACCGAGAAGGTTCCGGGCACCACCCTTGCCGAGAAGATGACTGCCGAGCCCCAGCGCTTTGGTGAGTACCTCGAGATGTTCGTCGACCTCCAGATCGAGATCCACGGCTACACCTCCCCGCTGCTCAACCGTCAGCGCGACAAGTTCGCCCGCATGATCGACAGCCTTGATCAGCTCAATGCCACCACGCGCTACAACCTTCAGGAGCGTCTGGACGGCATGACTAAGGAGTTCAAGGTCTGCCACGGCGACTTCAACCCCTCCAACGTCATCGTCGGCGACGACGGCCAGCTCTATGTGTGCGACTGGGCACACGCCACCCAGGGCTCCCCTGCTGCCGACGTTGCCACCACCTACCTGCTCTTCGCCCTCAACAGCAAGGACCAGGCCGAGGCCTACCTGGAGCTCTACTGCGACCGCGCCGACATGCCCATGCAGGTCGTGCGTCAGTGGACGAGCATCGTCGCCGCTTCCGAGCTCGCTCGTAAGCGCAACGTGAACGATGAGTTCCTGAAGAACTGGATCGACGTCGTCGATTATCAGTAATATCTGAGCGATTTATTTCGCATCGGAGGCACAATGGAAAACCCCGCAGCTCATTTGGGCTGTGGGGTTTTCCTTTACCCGTCGAGTTTATTCACGCAACAAAAAAAGACTGCTCCGCATCTCATTCTAAGAGAGATACGGAGCAGTCCCGCAATTACATCTAATAGCAGAAACGTCGATTAACGGCGAGCCGCCTTAACAAGCTCGGCAACCTTGGCGACGACCTCGTCGATAGCCACATCCTCGCGCTCGCCCGTGGCACGGTCCTTGAGTTCGACGGTGCCGTTCTTAAGGCCACGCTTACCCAGAACAACCTGATACGGGAAGCCCATAAGGTCGTTGTCGGCAAACTTAAAGCCGGGACGCTCATCGCGATCGTCGACGACGACCTCGATACCCTCGGCGCACAGGCCATCAACGATCTGCTCACAGACGGAAGCGCACTCCTCCTTCTTGGGGTCGAGCGGAATCACCGCGACCTCGTACGGAGCAACGGAGACCGGCCAGACGATACCGTGCTCGTCGTTGTGCTGCTCCACGACGGCAGCGAGCGAGCGGGACACACCAACGCCGTAGCAGCCCATGATCAGAGGCTTCTCCTTACCGTCCTCATCCATAAAGGTGGCACCCATGGCCTCGGAATACTTGGTGCCAAGCTGGAAGACCTGAGAGACCTCGATGCCGCGGGCAGCGGAGAGCGGCTTGCCGCAGTGCGGGCAGGGGTCGCCGGCAACGACGGTTACCAGGTCGGCCCACTCGTCGACGGTAAAGTCGCGCTCGGGGCAGGCACCGGTAAAGTGATAGTCGACCTCGTTGGCGCCACAGGCCCACTGCTTGGACTCGCGCAGGCTCTCGTCGCAGACCAGACGAATGCCCTCGGGCAGGTTAACTGGTCCGATAAAGCCCTTGTGCAGACCGTTCGCTTGGAGCTCCTCGTCGGTCATCATGCGATAGCCCTTGCCAAAGACATGCTCGGCCTTGCAGTCGTTGAGCTCATGATCGCCCGGGACGATGGCCACAACGGGCTTACCCTCGGCATCGATGAGCGCCAGGGACTTGCGCGTGCCGTTCTCGGGGAACCCAAAGAACTTGGCAACGGCCTCAATGGTGCCCATGCCCGGAGTCTCGACCTTGGTGAGCGTACTGTCGCCGGGGCCCTCAGTCACGACGACCTTGGTGCTTGCCGCCTCGTCATCGGCAGCAAAGCCGCAATCGTCGCAGTAGACCAGCGAAGCCTCGCCGGCGTCGGCCAAAGCCATGTACTCGACGGAGGTATCGCCACCGATCTCACCGGAGTCGGCAACGACGGGCAGGGCCTTGATGTAGCAGCGCTCGCAGATGTTAGCGTAGGCCTGCTTCATCTTGTCGTACTCCTCCTGCAGGCTCTCCTGCGTGGCGGAGAAGCTGTAGGCGTCCTTCATGATGAACTCGCGACCGCGCATCAGACCAAAGCGGGGGCGGAACTCATCGCGGAACTTATCCTGAATGTGGTAGAGATTAACGGGCAGCTGCTTATAGGAGCGCAGCTCATTGCGCACCAGGGCGGTCACCGTCTCCTCGTGGGTGGGGCCCAGCACGAACTCACGGCCGTGACGGTCATCGAAGCGCACGAGCTCCTTGCCATAGGCGTCGATGCGGCCGGACTCGCGCCACAGCTCAGCGTCGACCATAATGGGCATCATGAGCTCCTGGGCACCGGCGGCATCCATTTCGTCGCGCACGATGTTCTCGATCTTGCGGATCGAGCGCCATGCGAGCGGCAGATAGGAATACAGGCCGGCGGCCTCCTTGCGGATCATGCCGGCGCGAAGCAGCAGACGGTGGCTCGCAAGCTCGGCGTCCGCCGGATCCTCTTTGAGCGTCGGCGCGTAAAGCTTAGACATATACATTGCTCGAGTCATTTATTTCTCCTCAATAAGCTTGTCGACCTCGACCATGAGCGCGTCGACAATTTGATCCTCAGCTACTTTACCAATGATCTGGCCATGCGAAAAGAGCAGGCCCTGACCTCGTCCGCAGGCAACTCCCAAGTCGGCATCAGAAGCCTCGCCGGGGCCATTAACGGCACATCCCATCACGGCGATCGAAAGCGGCGCGGAGTAATTCTTGAGCCGTTCGGTGACCTCCTCGGCAATGGGAATGAGGTTGACCTGGCAACGAGCGCACGTGGGACACGAGACGATCTCGGGACCACGACGACGCAGGCCCAGGGACTGCAGGATGCCCCAGGCGACCGGCGGCTCCTCGACCGGATCGGCCGTGAGCGACACACGCATGGTGTCGCCGATGCCTTCGGAAAGCAAGATGCCCAAGCCCACAGAGCTCTTGATGGTGCCCTGCAGCTTGGTACCCGCCTCGGTTACGCCCAGGTGAAGCGGAACGTGGGGAATCTCACGCGACAGGGCTCGATAAGTATCGAGCGTCGTTTGCACGCTATGGGCCTTGGCCGAAAGCACAATGTTCGTAAAGCCGCGGTCTTCAAAATGCTTGACGAAACGCTCGCTCGACATCACGAGCTTTTCGGGCTGCGCGAGGTCGTCGCGCTCGGCGATATCCTGCTCAAGCGAACCGGCATTGACGCCGATACGAATCGCACAGCCAGCAGCACCCGCAGCATCGATCACCGCGTCAACCTTGGCCCAATCGCCGATATTGCCGGGATTGATGCGCAGCTTGGCAGCACCAGCCTCAACGGCACCAATGGCGAGCTTATGGTTAAAGTGGATATCGGCGACAATCGGCACCGGAGACTCGGCGCAGATGGTGCGGAAACCCTCAAGCGCGGCCTCGGTGGGCACGCTCACGCGCACGATATCGCAGCCAGCTTGCGCCAAAGCGCACACCTGCGCAAGCGTTGCCTGGGCATCGGCGGTATCGGTGCAGGTCATGGATTGGACCACCACCGGAGCGCCGCCACCGATCTGCACGCCGCCCACGTGCACGGGGCGCGTCAGCTCGCGCGGCAAAGGATGGGATAAAGACAATCCAAACACTCCCCTACAGAATAAATCGAAGGACGTCGGAACGAAGCATGTAGATAAACAGCAGCGCAAAGAGCGCGATGCCCACATAGCTCACGATCGTCTGAACCTTAAGCGGCAGCTCGCGGCCCGCAACCTTCTGAATGATCTCGATAACCAGCTTACCGCCATCGAGCGGCGGAATGGGCAGCAGGTTCATAAAGCCGAGCGAGAACGAGATGAGCGCGGCAAACGTCAAAAACGTTGCAGGGCCGACGGCTGCAGCCTGGGATGACATGACGCTTATGCCCACGATCGAGGTTGACTGATCGAGAACCTCCATCGTATGTTGCGGCTGCAGCAGGCGCATCACGCCCTCAGCAGTCTGCTGAACATAGGAGAATGACAGACGCGCCGAGGTGATCGGGTCCAAATGGACTACCTCTGTAGAGGCATACACACCTAGCCGCTCGTCCTCTTTGAGCGCAACCGAGGTCGAACGCCGTTTGCCATCGCGCTCATACTCGATGGCAATATCGTCCTTACCGGCGGCCTTGCCGATAGCATCGTAAACGTCCATCCATGTGGAGCACGATACACCGTCGACCGAAAGGATCGCGTCGCCGCCCTCGATTCCCGCCTCCGCGGCAATAGACCCCTCGTCAACCTGACCGATCACGTTGGTATCCATCGGCACGGTGACACCCGCAATGGAATAGATGCTCATAAGGAGCAAAAAGCCCGTCAGGATATTAACGACAATGCCCGCGAGCAACATAAATGCTCGCTTGAGAAAGCCCTGGCCAAGATAGGTATGCGAGCGCTCTTGCGCAAGGAACTCGGCCTTATCGCACGGCAGCTCCCATACGTCGCCCTCGGCGGTCGCATGCTCGCGATCAAAACGACGCCCGTCAAAGGTGGTGTAGCCCGCCTCATCGCGCGGCAGCGTCTGATACTTGGTGGGGTAATAGCTCGGTGAGGGCTTCTCCCCTTCCTCGTACCAAGGCGCAATGGAACCCCAGCCCAAAAGCAAGGCACAAGCCTCGAGCACGTCCTCCTCGGGCAGCTCCAGCTCGACGGAAAGGTCTGCAACCGAAACGCGACCATGACGATAAATCGCCGCAAGCACGCGGTCGGCGCACGAGACATTGGTCGGGTCCATACCGCAGATAGCGGCATAACCACCCAGCAGCAGCGGCGTCACGCCAAACTTGGTACCGATGCGACGCGACGTATGATGGATGTCAAAGCGGCACGGCAGGCCCAAAAAGAACTCGGTCACACGGACGCCGCAGGCACGCGCGGCCAAAAAGTGGCCGCCCTCGTGCAAAAACACGAGGACGGAAAGCATCAGAAGGCCCCAGAAGACCGATGAAAGAACGCTCAGAACAGTATCCATAAATCGAAAAAGCAATCCTTATGGTTAGGAATGGGTTGCGGCAAGCACCAGCGAGGCCTTTTCACGCGCCCAGGCATCGATGTCGCGAAGCTGCTCAAACGAGGTAACCGCCTGCGCGTCATGCGCATCCATGCAGGATTCCACAACGCGGTCGATATCGGTAAAGCTGCAGCCGTCGTGTAAGAACGCATCAACCGCGACCTCATTGGCCGCATTAAGCACGCACGGCATGGTGCCGCCCGTCTTGCCGGCACGCTCGGCCAGCGCCAGGCAGCGGAACGTGTCCATATCGGCGGCATCAAAGGTAAGCTGCCCCAGCTCACGAAAATCGAGACGAGGCGCCGGCGTATCCCAACGCTCGGGATACGAGAAGGCAAACTGGATGGGAATGCGCATATCGGAGGCGCCAAGGTGTGCCATCACGGAGCCGTCGGCATACTCGACCATCGAGTGAATCTTTGACTGGCGCTGCACGACCACGTTGATAAAGTCGAGGTCGCAACCGAACAGATGCATCGCCTCGATACGCTCCAGGCCCTTGTTCATGAGGGTAGCGGAGTCGATCGTGATCTTAGCGCCCATAGACCACGTGGGATGCGCCAGTGCATCGGCGCGAGTCACGCGATCGAGCTCGTCGCGCGTACGGCCGAAGAACGGACCACCCGAGCAGGTGAGCCAAATGCAGTGGGCCTCGCGCGGATTCTCCCCCAGATAGCACTGGTAGATGGCGGAGTGCTCGGAGTCGACCGGAATGAGCTGACCCGGCTGGGCCAGCGGCATCAGCAGGTCGCCACCGACAACGAGGGACTCCTTGTTGGCAAGAGCAAGGCGCTTGTTCGAGGTCAGGGCCGCATGGCTCGCTTCGAGCCCGGCGGCGCCCACAATAGCAACAAGCACACAGTCGACATCATCGCGACGTGCGAGCTCACAAACCGCCTGCGCACCAACACCGAGATCCGTGCCCTCGGGCAGCTCCTGCAGCACGGCGTCATCACCATGAGCGACATCGGCCACGGCAACGGCCGGAACCGAGAACTCGCGGGCGGCGGCAACGAGCTCTGAGGTGCTGGAATTGACGGACAGCGCCGTCACCTGCAGCCGATCGGCATGCTGACGGCACACATCGAGTGCCTGCATGCCGATAGAGCCCGTACAACCCAGGATGGCAACGCGAAGGCGTCCATCGGGGCCATATGTCGTCTGGAATGACATTACAGCACGCCCCCGATCATCAAAAGCAGCTGCGCGGTAATGCAGCCAAAGATAAGCGAGTCGCTACGGTCGAGCATGCCGCCATGGCCCGGGATAAGGTTGCCGGAATCCTTGACGCCCACGCCACGCTTGATGCGCGACTCAATGAGGTCGCCGATAACGCCCAGGATGGACACGACCAAGCCACACAGCAGCGCATAGGGCAAGCTCAGCTTATAGAAATGCGTCGCCCACAAAATGAGCCAGATGAGCACCGAGCCCAAGATGCCGCCGAAAAAGCCTTCCCAGCTCTTTTTGGGAGAAATCTTAGGGACCATCTTATGCTTGCCGATGCGGCTACCCACGATATAGGCGAACGAATCAGATACCCAAAGAGACGCGCAAACACCCACCGAAAGCAGGGCGCCGGCAAAACCAGGCACGGCATCGCGCAGCAGCACGATAGCCGACAGCATAAAACCGGTGTAGATGGGACCCATGAGCGTCACGGCTACATCGGATATGCGGGTACGCGGCGACCAGACATACCAAATGCCTACCGCAAGCATCAGAGCAAACAGCAGGGCATTCAACAGCAGCGAGTCGCCCAGCGCCGAGAGCGGAAAGAGCACAGCAGCAACGATACCCAGGCGCTCGTTGGCCACTTTGCCATCGAGTTTCGTCATGCGAAAGAACTCATAGCAGCACAAGCCGCTCATGACGGACACAAAGATAGCCGTAGGCACGATACCCAAAACCAGACACAGGATAAAGACGACGGCATAGACGATACCGGCGGCAGCACGGGTAATAAAACCAGCCAGCCATGAACCGGTGCCGCCCTTCGCAGCCGGTGCCTTGGAAGCGGCGGCCCTGCGTACAGGTGCCGTAGAAGCAGGTGCCTTGGGAGCAGTTGCCTTGGGACGATCAGCCACGATTAAGCCTCCTCGGTCTTACTCAATCCACCAAACCTACGATCGCGGCCCTGATAAGCCAAGATAGCCTCAACAAGACCCCAGCGATCGAAGTCGGGCCAATAGGTATCGGTGACATAAAACTCGGCATAAGCGACCTGCCACAGCAGATAGTTTGAAAGGCGCAGTTCGCCCGAGGTGCGAATAACGAGCTCGGGATCGGGAAGACCGGCGGTGTACAGGTGCGACGCCACCATATCGTCATCAATTGCGGCGGGGTCAATCTTACCGGCAGCCGCATCGAAGGCGAGCTGACGGGCAGCGCGAGTGATCTCGGCACGGGCGCCATAGTTAACGGCGAGCGCAAGGGTCATACCGGTATGGTCGGCACACTCGGCAAGGCCGCGCTCAAAGACATCACGGGTCTTCTTGGGCAACGCAGAAATGTCACCCAAAAACACAACGCGCACGTTCTCGCGTTTAAGCAACGGCAGCTCGTCGATAAACGTCTTGGCAAACAAATGCATGAGAACGTTGACCTCGTGCTGCGGACGATTCCAGTTTTCGGTGGAAAACGCGTAGGCCGAAAGCACGTCGACGCCCAGGCGCACGCAGGCGGTAATGATCTCGCGCAGGGAGACGATGCCGGCCTTGTGGCCCTCGGTGCGGGCAAGACCGCGCGACGTGGCCCAACGGCCGTTGCCATCCATGATGCACGAAATATGGCGTGGAATGTTATTGAGGTCTAGGTCGGAAAAACCGACGCCCGCAGGGGCGTCGGCAAAGTACTCGACCAGTTTATGCTCGTCGTATTGCACCTTAGATCTCCATGACCTCGGCTTCTTTTTCCTTCAGAAGCTCCTCGACCTTGGCAACATACTCGTCGGTATGCTTCTGAACCTTGGCCTGCTCGCGACGGACGTCGTCCTCGGTGAGCTCCTCGTCGCGCTCGAGTTTGTTGTTAAAGTCGCGACGGATGTTGCGGATAGAGACCTTGGCCTGCTCGGCGTACTCGCGGCACTCCTTGACGAGCTCGCGACGACGCTCCTCGGTGGGAGCCGGGAACGGCAGGCGTACGACGGTGCCATCAGAGTTAGGGGTAATGCCCAGGTCGGAGGCACTGATGGCCTTAACGATGGCGTTGATGAGCGCCTTGTCCCACGGCTCGATGAGTAGCATGTGGGCCTCGGGGGTCTTGACGGCGGCAACCTGCGTGACCGGCGTGGGAACACCGTAGTAATCGACGGTGATGTCGGACAGAATGTTGGCGCTGGCGCGGCCGGTGCGAACCTTGGAGAAGTTATGCTTGAGGGACTCGAGCGACTTGTCCATGTGGGCGGTGATGTTCTCTGCCATGCTTAATCCTCCTGATAGACGAGCGTGCCGACGGGATCACCCGCGAGCGCGCGCTTGACGGTGTCCTCGCCATCGATGTTGAGGACCAAAATGGGCATACGGTTATCCTGGCACAAGGCCGTTGCCGTTGAATCCATAACCTGCAGGCCGCGGACGAGCACCTCGTGATAGGTGATCTTGTCAAAGCGGACGGCATCGGCGCACTTGACGGGATCCTTGTCGTAGATACCGTCGACCTTGGTGGCCTTAATCAGAATCTCCGCACCGATCTCGCAGGCGCGAAGGGCCGCGGCGGTGTCGGTCGTAAAGTACGGATTGCCCGAGCCGGCGGCGAAGATAACGACATTGCCCTTGGACAGGTGGTTGATGGCGCGGCGACGAATATAGGGCTCGCAAATCTCGTTCATCTGAATAGCGCTCATAACGCGGCAAGGAACATCGTTATGCTCGAAGGCATCCTGCAGGGCAAGCGCGTTCATAACGGTTGCCAGCATACCCATGTAATCGGCCTGGGCACGCTCCATACCACCGGCAGCGCCGGCCATACCGCGGAAAATATTGCCGCCGCCGACAACGACGCCGACCTCATGGCCAACGGCGAGCAGCTCCTTGACCTGCTTGGCAAGATGGTCGGTAACCTTGGGGTCGATGCCATAGTGGCCGTCGCCCATCAGTGCTTCGCCGGAAAGCTTGAGAAGCACGCGTTTATATCGGATGTCGGACAAAGCGATCCTCCTTTAATTAGACTCTCAATATGATATCAAAGGCTCTGCTCAGAGCCATGAAAAAGCAGGCTGTGAGTAAAACCCACAGCCTGCTCATTACCAGCTACTAGAGCTTATTTACTCGCCACGGACCAGACGGTCGAAGGCAACGACGGTAATGGTATCGCCGAGCTCCTTGGAGACCTGCTCAGCGTACTTCTTGATGGTGAGGGAGCTGTCCTTGATGAACTCCTGCTCGGTGAGCACGGACTGCTTGTAGAACTTCTCCAGACGGCCAACAGCCATCTTCTCCTGGATGGCCTCGGGCTTGCCGGACTCGGCAGCCTGAGCCATGTAGATCTGCTTCTCGTGCTCGACGGTCTCAGCCGGAACCTGATCGCGGGTAGCGCAGATCGGGGCGACAGCGGCAACCTGAAGGGCAACGTCGTGGGCAAAGGTCTTGAAGGACTCAGCCTGAGCGGTCTCGGCCTTGTCGAAAGCAAACTCGACGAGGACGCCGATCTTACCACCCATGTGGATGTAAGAAGCGAGAGCGCCGTTCTCGGCCTTGCGGGCAGCGAAGCGGGAGATCTTCATGTTCTCGCCCATGATGTGAATCATCTCGGTGAGCTCGGAGGAAACAGTCTCCTCGCCCATCGGCTTCTCGAGCAGAGCGTCGACATCAGCAGGCTCGGTGGTAGCGACAACCTCAGCGACCTTGGAAGCAAAGCCGGTGAACTTGGCGTTGGAGCCAACGAAGTCGGTCTCGCAGGAGAGCTCGAGCAGAGCGCCGGTCTTGCCATCCTCGGAGACGAACGCGGCAACAGCGCCCTCGTTGGTCTCACGGCCAGCCTTCTTGGCAGCCTTGGCAAGGCCGTTCTTACGCAGAACGTCGACAGCGGCGTCCATGTCGCCGTCAGCCTCGACGAGAGCCTTCTTGCACTCCATCATCGGGGAGTCGGTCATCTCGCGGAGCTGCTTGACCATAGCGGCGGTAATCTGGGCCATTGTGGTTCCTTTCAAAGAGATGAAAAAGAATTAACTAAGACTGATTTACTCGGCCTTGGGCTCAGCGGCCATCTCGGCCTCGGAGACCTGCTCCTTGCCGGAGCCAGCGAGGCAGGCGTCAGCCATGAGCTCGCACATAAGGGTGACAGCGGAGATAGCGTCATCGTTGCAGGGGATGCCGTACTCGACCTCGTCGGGATCGGAGTTGGTGTCGATCAGAGCGACGACGGGGATGTTCAGGCGCTGAGCTTCCTTGATGGCGTTCTCCTCGCGCTTGGTGTCGATGACGAAGAGAGCCTGGGGCAGACCCTTCATGTCGCGGGCGCCACCGAGGTTGGTCTGGAGCTTGGTGAGCTCCTTGCCGAGAACAGCCTGCTCCTTCTTGGGCAGAACAGCCATGCGGCCGTCCTCGACCATGGCCTCGAGCTCCTCCATGCGGTTGATGCGGGAGCGGATGGTGACGAAGTTGGTCAGCATACCGCCGAGCCAACGCTGGTTGATGTAAGGCATGTTGGCGCGCTCAGCAGCGTTCTTGACGGCCTCCTGAGCCTGCTTCTTGGTGCCGACGAACAGCACGTTGCCGCCCTTGGCGACGTTCTTGACGAAGGTGTAGGCCTGGTCGGCGTCGAGGATGGTCTGCTTGAGGTCGAGGATGTAGATGCCGTTGCGCTCACCGAAGATGAACGGCTTCATCTTGGGGTTCCAGCGACGGGTCTGGTGACCGAAGTGGCAGCCGGCCTCGAGCAGGGTGCGGATATTAATCTTGGTAGCCATGTTAAACCTCCTGTGGTTTGCCTCCGCGCGGGGTCATCCTCCAAAACCAACCCGGACATGTGCTACCAAAGCCCGGGCACCACGGTATGAAGTAGCCGCGCGTGCGTGATAAAAACATGTTGCCGTGAAGCAACCCGATGAATGATAGCAGGAATGCATCTTCCTGCCAACCCGCAATCAAAACCACACACCTGAGTGCGACGCGGGACGTTCCAGCCACTATTCGCCGCGGGGATGGGCTTGAGCCACGGCACGTTTGAGCCGATCGGGCGTGAGATGCGTGTAGATTTGCGTCGTGGACAGGCTCGCATGACCCAGCAGCTCTTGAACCGAGCGCAGGTCCGCACCGCCCTCGAGCAAGTCGGTCGCAAAGGTATGGCGCATCGCATGCGGGGCGATGTCGGCCGGAATGCCGGCGAGCGTCGCCAGCGTATGGAACCGCCGCCGGAGCATGGCGGCGCTCATGCGATTGCCGCGCGCCGATATAAGCAGCGGATGCGGCCCGGTAGCGAGGTCGCGGCGCTTTGCCTGAGCGAGCAACTCCGGCCTCCCCTCCTCAATATAGAGACGCGTCACCTCGAGCGCACGACGATACAGAGGGACGATACGTTCTTTGCTCCCCTTGCCCCACAGGCGCAACGTGCGTTCGGACCAAGCGATAGACTCCACATTGAGTGCTGCGAGCTCAGAGATACGAGCACCCGAGGCATAGAGCAGCTCGAGCATCGCCGCATCGCGCAGTCCCGCGGGCGTCGAGTTATCAGGCGTCTTGAGCAGCGCCTCGACCTGCTGGGTCGTAAGGACGCCCGGCAGGTCACGCGGCAGCTTGGGCGATGCGATCGCCGAGACCGCATCGCCCTCGACAATCCCCTCGGCAGCCATCCAGCGATAGAGAGATCGGATAGCCGACAGGTGCGCCGCAAGCGTTCGGGGAGCCACCTGCTCACGCGAAAGCTCGGCAAGATAGCGACGAATGGTGCGCACGTCGGCAGCGAAAGCATCGATATCCTCGCGCTCGCACCAAGCAGCAAAGCGCTCCAGCCTCGAGCCATAGGCTGTCACCGTGTTGGGAGAAAGTCCCTCAACACGTGCGATATAGGCGATAAACGAGTCGACGGTGTCGTACAGGTCAAAAGCTATGACCGGTCGCCTCCAAACAGATCGGGGCGAGTGGCCAGATAGGCATCAAGGGCCTCGAGGGCGCGATCCGCATAAGCCTGGTAGCGGTCGCGTTTGCTGCGGCGCTTACCATCCTCGAGTGGCGGCACCAGGCCAAAGTTGACATGCATAGGCTGATAGCCCACGGTGGCAGGATCGGTCGCATAGCCCACGAGCGCGCCCAGAGCGCCCACGCGCGGCAGCTCGACGCCCGCGGCACCGATAGCCTCGGCATAGGTGTTGAGCGCGGCGAGCAGACCCGTCGCCACGGCCTCCATGTACCCCTCGGTGCCGGTGATCTGACCGGCCAGGCGCACACCGGTACCGGGCACGGCAAAGGTGCCATCGAGCACGTGCGGGGCGTCGACAAAGGTATTGCGGTGCATGACGCCGTAGCGGAAGAACTCAGCGTTCTCCAGGCCCGGCACCATATGGAAGACGCGCTTCTGCTCGCCAAAGGTCAGATTGGTCTGGAAGCCCACCAGGTTATAGGCGGTCTTCTCCTTGTTCTCGGCACGCAGCTGAATCGCCGCCCAAGGGCGACGTCCGGTACGCGGGTCGGTGAGGCCGACGGGCTTCATGGCGCCAAAGCGAATAGCGTCCTTGCCGGTGCGCGCAACCTCCTCGGCAGGCTGGCAGGCCTGGAACAGATCGCCGCCCTCAAAGTCCTTGAGCACCACGCGGTCGGCCGTGGTGAGCGCCTCGATAAAGGCCTCGTACTCCTCTTTGTTGAGCGGGGCGTTGAGATAGTCGCCGCTCCCCTGCTCCTCGTAGCGCGACTGCGAGAACAGCACGTCCATATCGAGCGTGGAGGCATCGACGATCGGAGCCGCGGCATCGAAGAACGCAAGGGCGTCGCCGCCGACGAGCTTCATGACCTCTTCGCTCAGCGCCGGCGAGCACAAGGGGCCCGCGGCAATGACCACGTGACCCTCGGGAATCTGCGTGACCTCGCCGTGAATGATCTCGATATTGGGACGGGCGGCAACCTCGGCCTCGACAAGCTCGGAAAACTTGACGCGGTCGACCGCCAAGGCACCACCGGCGGGAACAGCGGCGCGATGGGCGCAATCGAGCAGGACTGAACCCATGCGCTGGAGCTCGGCTTTTAGTAGGCCAGCAGCGGAATCTGGACGGGTCGACTTAAACGAATTGGAGCAGACGAGCTCTGCCAGGTGATCAGTATGGTGAGCCGGGGAGCTCACCTGGGGGCGCATCTCGCACAGCTTTACGGCAAACCCGCGGTCTGCCAGCTGGATCGCGCATTCCGAACCCGCCAGACCGCCACCGATAACCGTCACCTGATCGAACTGCATCTGCAAACACCTTTCTAATTGACACGTTTTCCATTGTGACCGAAGGGCGTCTGGGCGTGAAGGGCAAACTTGGAGGGCGCATACCTTCCATCCATCATGCGCTCGATAAGGCCCTCGAGTTCAAGCGAACCCAAGAGTTTGAGTACGCCGACGGCATCGAGCGAGACGAGCGCCGCGATGTCGTCGACCTTGAGCGGAGAGGCGATGAGCGCATGCATCACGGTCTGCTGTGTTGGATCCAGGTCGGCAATGCCGGGAGCATCAGGGCGCGAGTAGCGCAGGGTGCCGTAGATACGTGAGATAGCCATCTCGATAGATTCCTCGTCGATGATGCAGCAGGCACCGTTCGCAATGAGGTAATTCGTGCCACGCGACTCGGGCGATAGGATCGACCCCGGCACGGCAAGAAGTTCGCGCCCCAAATCCATAGCAGCCTCGGCTGTAGAAAACGTCCCGGAAGGCATACCCGCCTCGGATACAAAGAGGGCTTGCGACAGGGCCGCGATCACGCGATTCCGGCGCGGAAAGGCAAACTTGCGCGGACCCATGCCCCACGGAGAGATCGACACGACCGCGCCACCCGTATCGAGCGTGCGAGTAATAAGCCCCGCGCTCGAACGCGGGTAGACCACGTCGGCGCCCGTCCCCAGCACCACGACGTGTTTGCCGCCGGCGTTGACCGCAGCCCAACCCGAGGCCTGGTCACAACCGACCGCGCCGCCCGAAACAACCGTCACTCCCGCCTCGACCGCCACCTTTGCCGCAAGCTCTGCCACGGCAAGACCATACGGCGAGGCCTTTCGCGCGCCGATGATGGAGAGCGCGGGCGTCGAAAGCGCCTCGGGGTTGCCGCGCACATAGAGCGTCTGAGGTACATCAGAAAGCTCCAAAACGGTCTCGGGATACAACGCGTCACCTGGATGCAGCTCGAAGGTCCCCTCGGCCATCATTGGTCCCTCCTTCCCTGGTACATCGCCGCCTCGAGCACGTGGTCCTGCGTCACTTGCTCGCTCTCGGCGACATCTGCGATCGTGCGCGCAATGCGAACCAGGCGCACGATGCCACGCCCTGTGAGATGCGTGCGTTTGGACAGACCGAGTACGCATTTCTCGGCAGCATCATCGAGCTCAAAGGTCGAAACGACGCCGTCAATGGACCGCGTCTCGTCATCCTCGGCCTCGGCATCCGCATCGTCCATACGAGACTCGCGCCAGGTGCGAAAAGCGCGACCGCGCACAACGTAGTCACGTAACTCGGCCGACGACATACCCTCCGCGCCCTCGATAATCACCTGGGGATCGGGACGGGTCACATCGATCATCATGTCGATACGGTCGGCCAAAGGACCGCGCAGCTTTGCCCGATAGCGCTCGACCATCGATGCCGAGCAGCGGCACGGCACCTCGCGGTCGCCCAAAAAGCCGCAGGGGCAGGGATTGCTCGCAGCGAGCAGCTGAAAGCGCGACGGGAAGGTAAAGGCCCCGTCGACGCGTACGATCCTCACATAGCCGCGTTCGATGGGCTGACGCAGCGTCTGCAGCACACCCGTGGGAAACTCGGCAAGCTCGTCCAAAAAGAGCACGCCGCCATGAGCAAGGCTAATCTCACCCGGGTGCACCGGGCGCCCGCCGCCGATAAGGCCTGCGGTCGAAATGCTGTGATGGGGGCTTCGAAACGGCCGATGACCTGCCAATAAGCCATCGATGTTCTCGCCCAAGACCGAATGGATGCACAGTGCCTCCTGCTGATCCTCAACGGAAAGCTCAGGCAGAATGCCAGTCATACGGCGCGCAAGCATCGTCTTGCCCGATCCCGGGGACCCGATCATAAGCAAACCGAGCTCACCCGCTGCCGCCAGTGCCATGCCGCGTTTGGCAACCTCCTGCCCCAGCACGTCGGCATAGTCGAGTTCGGGCTCAAAAGTAGCCTCCACACCCTCGGAATCCAGATAATGCCGCGCGGCATCGCCCATGCCATGGGCAAGCTGAGACAAATGATCTATGAATCCGCAATCCACGCCCGCGAGTGGCACATGCTGGTCTGATCTGCCGGCGATAAAAGACAGCCCCAAATCACGCGCCAATAACTGAAACGCCACCTCGCCCTTGACGGGAAGCACCGTACCGTCCAAGCCAAGCTCACCGGCGATAAGACAACGATCGAGGTTGTCGCGGGGAATCTGACCATCGGCCGCCAATACCGCGATGGCGATGGGAAGATCAAAGCCGCTACCGGTCTTGCGAATATCGCCAGGTGCCAGATTGACCGTAATGCCCGAGCGTGGGATCTCGAACCCGGCGGAGCGCATCGCACAGCGAATGCGACCACGCGACTCCA
Organism: uncultured Collinsella sp.; assembly: GCA_900545485.1. Taxonomy (GTDB): domain Bacteria; phylum Actinomycetota; class Coriobacteriia; order Coriobacteriales; family Coriobacteriaceae; genus Collinsella. Next base: position 78,273 of record UQZD01000001.1, read on the forward strand.
TCACCTCCATACTCGGGATGCCGAGCATCTGAATGCCCGGAACGCCGCCGGCAAGCGAGACCTCGACCGTGACGTGAATCGCCTCGACGCCGCGGATGCAGGCCGCATGAACGGCAAACGTCTCGAACGCCATCACGACACCTGCCAATCGAACGCGTTGTACTGATGCTCGATCTCGGCGATATGCCCGCCGCGAATGGTGACACCCACGGCATCGAAGCGAATCGCCTTGAGCGGATAATGCTCCATGAGATAGCAACTTGCGATGCGGCGGTAGCGGCGTTGCTTTTGGGCGTCCACGGCTTCCTCGGGAAAGACCCGCGTGGTGCAATCCAGGGCGACGCGTCTGGTCTTGACCTCGGCCATCACCACGACATCGTCGAGCTCATCAAGCAGCACCAAATCGGCCTCGCCCTCGGTGCAACGATAACCCTGTTCCAGCAAGGTGTAGCCGCGCTCGTTAAAGTAGTCGATGGTGATCAGCTCGCCCAGCATGCCCAGCTCGCGGGGACTGAGTCCCTTGATAAACTCGGGCGTCATCGCCCCGCAGTCGAGCTCGCCGTTTTCCCAACGCTCCTTGAGCCGCTGCGTCTTGCTCTTTTTGCTTGCGGCACTCATGGGGTCTCCTTTCCCGCACGCTGCATTGCCCCGATGATGAGGGCACCTTTCATGCGGGTAAGTACCGGAAGCAAACCAAAAGCTGACCAAATGCCAACAAAAAACGGGCCGTACGCAACAATCACGTTGCACACGGCCCGCTACCAGCAGGTTTATAAAACGCCAGGGGTCCCTGTCTCCACAATTGACCTAGAAAAGGCGCTCAGTCTGCAGAAAGTTTCCGCAAAAGCTCACGCGGTGCAGCGGACAAAGTCCATGTTTGCGAATCGCCTCGATGTGCTCGGGGCTTGCGTAGCCCTTCGACTCGGCTAGATGATACTCGGGGTACTCGGCGTCGTACTCGACCATCATCTCGTCACGCGTGACCTTGGCCATGATGGACGCCGCGGCGATGCAGGCGATTTTGGCATCGCCCTTCACCACGTCGCGCTCGTTGGGAACGGCGCCCAAGGGGTTGCCATCCATGAGGACGCAGTCGGGTTCAAGTCCCGTATCGGCCACGGCGCCCGCAACGGCGGTACGGATAGCACGGGCCATGCCCATCTCATCGATATCCTTCGGCGCAATATGGCAAAAACCGATCGCCGTCGCCACCTCGGCAATCTTCACTGAGAGCAACTCTCGGCGCGCCGGCGTGAGCTTTTTGGAATCGTTGATACCCCAAACGTGCGGCTCCATAGGAAGACAGACGGCGCACACCGTCAAAGGACCGGCCACCGATCCGCGACCCACCTCGTCGACACCAACGACCACCCCATCGCCGCCAAGCTCATGCATAAGCTCGTACATGTCATTGACGCGCTCGCGCTCGGCAAGCTCTTTGGCATGGCGTTTGAGGGCGCGTTCACAAGCCTTGATCACCTGCTGGCGCGGGTCCTCGCGATAATGCTCCACGAGGGCGGGAATCTCCTCAAACGTAGCGCTCGCCAACTCACCGGCAACCTGCGATGCCGAAACCGAGCTCGTCATGTTGGCCATACCAGGCCCTCCTTGCATGCAAATCAGATAAAAAGAAGGGCCACCCGAAGGTGACCCTTGTGTCCAAACGAGTGGACAGACGCTGCGATCTTCTTAGCGCTTCTCGGGGATGCGAGCAGCCTTGCCCACCTTGTCGCGGAGGTAGTACAGCTTGGCGCGACGGACGCGACCATGACGAACGACCTCGAGCTTGGCGATCTTGGGGCTGTGAAGCGGGAAGGTACGCTCAACACCGACACCGAAGGACATCTTGCGGACGGTGAAGGTCTCGCGGGCACCGGCGCCGGCCATGCGGATGACGTCGCCCTGGAAGACCTGGATGCGCTCGCGGTCGCCTTCCTTAATGCGGTAGTGAACCTTGACGTTGTCGGCGACGCGAACCTGAGGAATGTCCTCGCGGATCTGCTGACGCTCGATTGCGCGGATGTAATCCATGTGCAATTCCTTACTCTTCTAGAGGTGCCGTACCACCTTGGCCGGCACGTAGTTGAACAAACGTATTCGAGTATACACGCGCGGGTTTCTGCTGCAAGAACAATTTTTTACGCAGACAAAAAGACAAAACCCGCACATGATAACCGCCCGCCTCACGAATGAGGCGGGCGGCATGAAGGGGGCTACGCTAGGCGTCTATACCCAAAACGTTAGGCGGAGCGCTTCGCCTCGAGCTTGGCCTGGGCGGCAGCCAGGCGTGCGAGGGGCACGCGGTAGGGCGAGCAGGACACATAGTCCACATCGGCCACGTTAAACAGGCCCTTGATGGACTTGGGGTCGCCGCCGTGCTCGCCACACACGCCAAAGTGCATGCCGGGGTTGGTGGCGCGACCCTTCTCGACGGCCATGCGCACCAGCTCGAGTACCGCAGAGTCGATGGTCTCGAAGGGGTTATCCTTCAAGATCTTCTTGTGCATGTACAGCGGGATGAACTTGGCCTCGGCATCGTCGCGGGAGAAGCCGAAGGTCGTCTGCGTGAGGTCGTTGGTGCCAAAGCAGAAGAAGTCGGCATGATGGGCGATCTCGTCGGCGATCATGCAGGCACGCGGCAGCTCGAGCATCGTGCCCACGGGAATATTGAGCTCGACGCCTTCCTCGGCGGAAACCTCGGCGATCACGCGCTCGATGACCTCGCGGGTCTGGACATGCTCCGCCGTGATGGAGACGAGCGGGACCATAATCTCGGGACGCGGGTCGACGCCTTCCTTGATAAGGCGGGCAGCAGCCGTTGCCACGGCACGGACCTGCATGAGCGGCAGATCGCTAAAGACGACGGACAGGCGCACGCCGCGTAGGCCGAGCATGGGGTTCGACTCGACCATGCCGTCGATACGACGCAGGCGGGTGCGCAGGACGGCAAGCTCTTCCTCGCTGGCGCCAGCGGCTTCCTTCTTGGTGATGGCGACCTCGAGCTCGCGAGGATTATCCAGGAACTCATGAAGCGGCGGATCGAGCAGGCGAACGACCACGTCGCGACCGGACATAGTCTTGAACATCGCCAGGAAGTCCTCGGTCTGAACCTTGAGCAGGTCGGCCAGGGCCTGCTGCTTCACGGTCTCATCGTCAGACAGGATAAAGCTCTGGATGATGTTCTTACGGTCGCCCAGGAACATGTGCTCGGTGCGGCACAGGCCGATGGCCTCGGCACCAAACTCGAGGGCGAGCTCAGCGTCCTCAGGGTTGTCGGCGTTGACGCGCACGTGGTTGGCGTGGCCATCGGTCTCGTCCAGACGAATCTCGTCGGCCCAGGACAGGATGGTGTCCAGGTCGCCGGTGAGCTCAGCCGAAACCAGATCAACGGCGCCGTCGACGACGATGCCCTGAGTACCGTCGATGGAGATGATGTCGCCCTCATGCAGCACGCGGTCACTGCCCTCGATGTGCACGACCTTCTCGGCGGCGTCGATGTGGAAGCGTTCAACGCCGCAGACGCAGGGCGTACCCATGCCGCGGGCGATAACGGCGGCATGGCTCGTCTTGCCACCGTGACTGGTCAGGATGCCCTCGGCGGCGACCATGCCCTTCAGGTCATCGGGGTTGGTCTCCCAACGAACCAGAATGACCTTGTGACCCTCGTTGGCGCGCGCGACGGCGTCATCGCTCGAGAACACGACCTCGCCCACGGCGGCACCGGGGCTGGCGTTAAGACCGCTGGCCAGCGCCTCGTACTTCTTGGAGGCGTCAAACTGCGGGTGCAGAAGCTGGTCGAGCTGCGCGGGATCGATGCGGCTCACGGCCTCCTCGCGAGTGATCAGGCCCTCCTCGACCATTTCGATGGCGATGCGCAGGGCGGCGGTGGCAGTGCGCTTGCCCACGCGAGTCTGGAGCATCCAGAGCTTACCCTGCTCGATGGTGAACTCGATGTCGCACATGTCGCGATAGTGATCCTCGAGCGTCAGGAACACGCGCTCGAGCTCCTCACCTGCGGACTCGAGGCCCGGGGTGGTCTTGAGGTCGGCGATGGGCTCGGTATTGCGGATGCCGGCGACGACATCCTCGCCCTGGGCGTTGACCAGAAAGTCGCCGTAGAACTCCTTAGTGCCGTCGGCCGGGTTGCGCGTAAAGGCGACGCCGGTCGCGGAGGTCTCACCCTTGTTGCCAAAAGCCATAGCCTGGACGTTGACGGCAGTACCGAGCTCGTCGGAGATGCCGTGCTGTTTGCGGTAGATGCAGGCGCGCTCGTTCATCCAGCTGCCAAAGACGGCCTGGATGGCAAGGCGCAACTGGAGCTCCGGATCATGCGGGAAGACGGGCTTGCCGCCGGTGACCTCGAGCTCGGGATACAGGGCGGCCTCGACGTTATCAGAGAAGATGCCCTTGAAGGTCTCGACAAGCTCCTGAAGATCCTCGGCCGAAAGCTCGGAATCGACGCGAACACCGGCGACCAGGCGGGCCTGGGTCAGGGCGTTCTCGAACAGGTCGGCATCAACACCCATAACGACGTTGGAGAACATCTGGATAAAGCGGCGGTAGCTATCCCAGGCAAAACGCGGATTTTGCGTCTGGGCGATGAGCCCCTGAACGGAGTCGTCGTTGAGGCCCAAGTTGAGGACCGTGTCCATCATACCGGGCATGGAAAATGGAGCGCCCGAGCGAACCGACACGAGCAGCGGATCATTGTCGTCACCGAGCTTCTTGCCACAGCGGGCCTCGAGGTCGGCCTCGGCGGCAACGATCTCATCGAGTGCGCCTTCGGGCCAGACGTTGCCGGCACCGGAGTACTCGACGCAAGTCTGGCAGGTAATGGTAAAGCCACCGGGAACCGGCAGGCCGATGCGGCTCATCTCGGCAAGGTTTGCGCCCTTGCCGCCAAGCACGAAGTTCATGGACTTGTCGCCCTCAGTGACACAGGTGCCCTGGGCGTCGGTTCCAAAACGGTAAACCCTCTTGCAATCGCTCACGATACTTCCCCTTCCATGCGCTTACGCGCACGACCGTGGTAACGAATCGACCCGCCGGATGCGGGCCGTGAGGGAACTATACGGCCGGATTTGAACGGGCTTGAGCAGAGGATACGCGGTTTGGTAAACGTGCTAAAACTGGCGGTAAACGGTAGGTAAAGTTGGTTACCTTATGAAAATACCAACACAATAAAAAAGCAGGTCAGATGCGATGTTTTTGCTAAATCGCTTTATCAAAATGCTACTAATATTAGGCGCGGCGGGTGGCTCGGCGGGCGCGAGCTTCTTGGATTTCCTCCAAGTGGCTAATGATCTCGGCAGCGCTTTCCTCGATGGCCTTGCCGTCGGTACGCACCACAAAGCAGCCTAGGCGCTTCATGAGGGCACGAGCTTCCTCGAGCTCGCTGCGCACGCTCTCGGGCTCGGCATAGGAGCCGGCGACGGCACGGGCGTAGTCGTCGCCCAAGCGGCTATCGCGAATTTCGGAAATCACATCGACGGTCGAAATCAGGCCGAACAGGCGCATCGGGTCAACCTCGTAAATCGACTTGGGCGGCTCCATGCCGTGGGCCAACGGAACATTGGCAACCTTGTAACCTTGAAAGGCCAAAAACATCGACAGCGGCGTCTTGGACGTGCGCGATACGCCCAGCAGCACGATATCGGCACCCGACAGATCGTCGCAACCGCGCCCGTCATCGTGCTCAACAAAATACTCCATGGCCTCGATACGATGGAAATAGCGGTCATCGGTCTTGTGAATCACGCCCGCAACGCCCTTGGGCGGCACACCGATGAGCGACGACAGCACGGCGAGCGTCGGACCGATCAGGTCGACCGAGCGAATGTGCAGCATGCCCAAGTAGTCGAGCACACGAGCACGAAGGGCCGGGTCGACAATGGTGTGGAACACGGCGATATCGCGATGGTCGGCATCGACGCGCGGCCCCACAAACGACTTGACCTGCTCCACGGAGGTCACCTTGGGCAGGCGCAAGAGACGAAAAGCCCCTTCATCAAATTGCCCGGACGCCGCAAGCAACACCTCACAAGCGGTATCACCGAGAGAGTCGGAGATAACGATAACGGTGGGACGAGCGGTGACCGGGCAATCCATGCGGGGCTCCTTTTGCGCTTATGCGCAGGCTGGCTTACTTTTTGCGGGCAAGCTCACCGATGTTGGCGATGCCGGAAAAAACGGCCTCGAAGCGGTTGAGCAGCTTAAGGCGATTATCGCGAAGCTGCTCGTCCTTGTCCATGACCATAACCTCATCGAAGAAGCGGTCGATGGGGGCACGCAGGGCGGCGAGGGCGGCAAATGCGGCCGGGTAGTCCTCGGCAGCAAGGGCGGCGTCGACAGCGGTCTGAGCGGCCTCGGAGGCGTCGGCAAGCGCAAGCTCAACCTCGCCCATCAGGGCGCGGTCGTACTCCGCACCCAGCTCTGGCTTGGAGATGTGCGCAGCGCGGGCATAGGCGGTAGCCAGGTTGTCGAACGTCTCAGCGTCGTTCTTGCGGGCCTCGTCGAGGGCGGCGCAGCGGGCGAAGAAGACGGACGGAGCGATGATGTGCACCGCGGAGACGGCGGCAACGGTATCGGCCGGGATCTTTTCGTCACGGGCCATGCTCACCAGGCGGCCATGGAAGAAGTCGCGAACCTGCTGGGCGACCTCGGCGGCGTCGAACTCAATGCCCTGCTCACTGTAAAGCTCGAGGGCGAAATCGATGAGCGACGTGGGGTCGATCGGCAGACGGTCGCGCAGGATGTTGATGATGCCGATAGCGGCACGACGCAGCGCGTAGGGGTCGGAGGAGCCGGTCGGGGGCTCGCCGATGGCAAAGATACCGGCGATGGTATCGAGCTTGTCGGCGCAGGCCACGATGCAGCCAGCGGTGCCCTCGGACAGCTCGTCACCGGCAAAGCGGGGACGATAATGATCGCGAATGGCGTGGGCGACCTCGTCGTTCTCCCCCATCGCGGTCGCGTAATAACCGCCCATCACGCCCTGCTGGCTCGTGAACTCGACGACGGCGTTGGACACCAGGTCTGCCTTGCACAGGTGCGCGGCGCGAGCAGCGTCGGCGGCAAGATGGGCGCCCAGATGAGCCTCGCGGGCGATAGCGAGCGCGAGCTGCTCGATGCGCTCGGACTTGGCGAGCACGCTACCGAGCTTCTCCTGGAAGGCAACCTTGGCCAGACGCTCACGGAATTCGTCGAGGGAGATCTTCAGGTCCTCCTCGTAGAAGAACTTTGCGTCGTCCAGACGGGCGCGCACGACGCGCTCGTTGCCGTCGATCACGCGCTCGGCGTTCTCGGGCTTGCTGTTGGAGACGACCACGAACTCACGCGTGAGCTTGCCCTCGCCGTCATAGATCGGGAAGTAGCGCTGGTTGGTGAGCATGGACTCGCAGATGATCTCGTGCGGGACCTTGAGGAACTCCTCATCGAAGGTACCGACGAGCACCGTCGGCCACTCGCAGAGGTTGATAACCTCCTCGAAGACCTTCTTGGGCGTATCGACATGGCAGCCGGGGCGGGCAGCCTCGACCTCGGCGATACCGGCGAGGATGGCCTCACGACGACGCTCGGCAGAAAGCACGCCGGCGTCCTCGAGCACCTGCTCGTAGACGGCGGGGCTGGCAACCACATGGTCACCAGGGCCAAGTACGCGATGGCCACGCGTGGTGTTGCCGCTCGTCACGTCGGCAAACGACACAGGCACAACATCCTCGCCCAAAAGGCAGCAGATCCAACGGACCGGACGAACAAAGGTCGCGTGCTCGTGGCCCCAGCGCTGGCTGCGGTAGTTGGGCCACTGCAGGCCGGCAATAGTCTTCTCGCACAGAGCGGTCAGAATCGGGGTTGCCGGTGCGGAGGGAATATTCTTCTCGGCGAACACATACTCGCGACCGTCAGTGTCCTCGCGACGGACCAGGTCCTCGGCAGCCACACTGCACTTGCGGGCAAAGCCCTGGGCGGCCTTGGTGGCGTTACCGTCAGCGTCGAAGGCAATGTTGGCCGCGGGGCCACGCTTGACCTCGTGAACCTCATCGGTCGCGGTGGCGACGTCGGCCACGAGCGCAGCCAGACGACGTGGGCTCGAGATCACGCGGACCTCGCCGTGGGCCAGACCGGCCTCGTCGAGGCCCTTGGCGATCATGGTGCCAAGCTGCTTGACGGCATTGTTCAGCGGTGCGGAGGGCATTTCCTCCGTACCGATCTCAAACAGGAAATCCTTAGCGTCTGCCATGGCTTACGCCACCTCGCCTTCCTGGTCGGCATTCTCGTTGACTCCGGCGACCTCGGCCATATAGGCCTCGCAGCACGCCTTGGCGACGGCGCGGACGCGCAGGATGTAGTTGGCGCGCTCGACCGCGGACAGGGCGCCACGGGCATCGAGCAGGTTGAAGGCGTGGCTGCACTTCATGACGCAGTCGTACGCCGGCAGCGGAAGCTTGCGCTCCAGGCAGGAATGGCACTCAGCCTCGTAGTCGTCAAACTTCTGACGCATCATCTCGACATTGGCGACCTCAAAGTTATAAGCACTGAACTCGCGCTCATTCTCCAAGAACACGTCGCCGTAGGTCATGGGCGTGCCGTCGGGCAGGTAGCTCCACACCAGGTCGTAGACGGAGTTGACGCCCTGGGCATACATGGCGATACGCTCCAGGCCGTAGGTGATCTCGACAGGCACGGGGTCGACCTCGATGCCGCCCACCTGCTGGAAGTACGTAAACTGCGTGACCTCCATGCCGTTGAGCCAGACCTCCCAGCCAAGGCCCCAGGCGCCGAGCGTCGGGCTCTCCCAGTCGTCCTCGACAAAGCGGACGTCATGGTCGTTGGGGTCCAGGCCAATGGCGGCCAGCGAACCCAGGTAGAGCTCCTGAGCGTTGACCGGCGAGGGCTTGATGAGCACCTGGAACTGATAGTAGTGCTGCATGCGGTTAGGGTTCTCGCCGTAGCGGCCGTCGGCGGGACGGCGGCAGGGCTGCGCATAGCAGGTGCGCCACTCGGCGGGACCGAGCGAGCGCAGCGTGGTCGCGGTATGGAAGGTACCGGCACCGACCTCGGAGTCATAGGGCTGCATAATGACGCAGCCCTGCTCGCCCCAGTACTGCTGGAGGCGCAGGATGATGTCTTGGAAGGAAAGCGATGAAGCGTTCATGCCTCTAATATCCCCTCGTCGAAACGATTACACGGTTAGGTACTGTACTATAGCGGTTTTTAGTCGATAGCGCCGATGCGGTTGAGCGGCCAGTAGCGCACAAGCGCCACAGCGATCAAATCAGAGCGATCGACGGGACCAAAGTAGCGTGAGTCGGCAGAGTTTTCGCGGTTGTCGCCCATCACCCACACGCACCCGTCGGGAACGGTGTAGGGATAGCTTACCTGAGCGCCGGGCGCTTGGACCGAAAGTGGCCAGCTCATGCCCGTCGTATAGTCCTCGTCGAGCGCTTGGCCGTCAACGACCACCTTGCCATCCTGCAGGTCGACCGTCTGGCCGGCCGTGGCAATAACGCGCTTGACAAGAACATCATGCTCGGAGGTGCCATCGGGGTTGTGAAACACCACGATATCGCCCTGCTTGACGGGCTGACCGAGCTCGAGGCTCACCTTTTGCGCCAGGATCTGGTCGCCAATCTCGATTGTGTCCTCCATAGAGCCGGTGGGCACCACAAAGGGCTCGACCACAAAGGTGCGGATCAGGAAGGTGGCCACAAGCGCGATCGCGATGACCGCGATCCACTCAAAAGCGCCCCTCAACGCGGAATGTTGCGTAGGAACCATACTCACTCCTCGCTCTGCGAATACGAAGCGTCAAGGATCTCCTGCGCGTAAGCGCGCTCCTCGGGCGTGAGCCGCGCAGTCTCGATCAGGTCGGGACGCCAGCGACAGGTGCGCTCGATGGCATTCTTGCGGCGCCAGGCATCGACCTTGGCGTGATCGCCGCTCACGAGCACCGGAGGAACGCCCTCGCCGTTGAACTCGGCGGGGCGGGTGTACTGCGCGTACTCGAGCAGGCCTCCGTCCTCGGCGGTCGAGAACGACTCGTCCACGTTGCTCATCTCGTCGCCCAGGGCGCCGGGAATGAGGCGTACGACGGCATCGGCAACGACCATCGCGGGCAGCTCGCCGCCCGTGAGCACATAGTCGCCGATCGACAGACGTTCATCGGCATACGCATACGCGCGCTCGTCGACGCCCTCGTAACGGCTGCACACAAACAGCAGGCGCTCACTTTTGAGCAGGCGCTCGGCCACATGCTGCGTAAAAGGCTCGCCACAGGGGGTAAAGAACACCACAGTGGGCTTAGGACCCTCTGCGCTAATGGCCTCGATGGCCTCTGCGATAGGCTCGACCTTCATGAGCATGCCCTGCCCGCCGCCGTACGGCTCGTCATCGACGGTACGATGGCGGTCGTGCGTCCAGTCGCGCAGGTTATACGCCTTAAAATCAAAAAGGCCGGCCTTGCGGGCGCGGCCCAAAATCGATGTGGACATAACGGGCTCAAACATCTCGGGAAAGACCGAAAGGGTCTCGATCAGCATGTTGTCCTCCCTACTTGTCCATATCGATCAGGCCGTCCATAACGTGGACGGAAATTGTTCCTGTGTCGGGAAGATCGAGCACAACCTGCTCGATCACGGGAATCAGTACCTCGCCGTACCGATCGCCCTCGACAACCCAAACATCGTTCGCGGGCGTCGACATGATCTCGACGATCATGCCGAGCGAACCGAAGCGCTCGTCGACCACCTCGCGACCCATCAGGTCGGTATAGGCAGCGTCGAGCGAATCGAGCTCAAAGTCGTCGCGATTTGCCAGCACATAGCATCCCGTGATGCCCTCGGCGGCCGTCAAGTCGTCAATGCCCTCAAACGAGACCAGATCGCCATCGCCCGTATCGGTGACGGACACGACCGTGCAAAAGCGGTCGCGCTTGAGCGCCGGCGGCGTCAGGGCGACGCGCATGCCCGGCTCTAATACAGAAGGAAGCCCCCGCAGCGGCTGCGCGAGGACCTCCCCCTTCCTTCCGTGCGGCTTGACCACACGGGCGATGTTTTTGTACTGGGACCTCAAGGTCCTAGCCCAGAACCTCTACCTCGACAGCAGTGTCGAGGCGAGCGGCCAGTGCACGGGCGAGCGTGCGAATGGCCTTGATGGTACGGCCACGACGGCCGATGACCTTAGCGACGTCATCCTCGGCGACCGAAACCTCAATCGTAGAGGCGTCATCACCATCGATGACCTCAAGGCTCACGGAATCCGGGTCGTCGACGATCTGAACAACGAGATATTCGACGAGATCGGCGATGCGATCTGAGAGCATTGCCTCACCCTCGAGCTGTGCAGCGTCAACCTCAGGCACGATTTACTCCTCGGCGCCCTCAGCGGCCTCAGCGGCAGCCTTAGCGGCCTCGGCCTCTTTGGCGAGCTGCTTCTTGGACTTCTTGACGACGGTCTCGGTCTTCTCGCCCTCGTTGGCGGCCTTGACCAGAGCGGCGACGGCGTCGGTGAGCTGAGCGCCCTTGGACTGCCAGTCGGCGATCTTCTCGAGGTCAAGGTTGATGGTCTTGGGGGCGGTCATCGGGTTGTAGCGGCCAACCTCCTCGATGATACGACCGTCACGCGGGGCGCGGGAATCGGCGACGACGACACGGTAGTACGGACGCTTCTTAGCGCCGTGACGAGCAAGGCGAATCTTGACTGCCAAAGGAAACTCCTCCAACCAAGCAGCTTTAGGCTGCAACTACAAACAAACAGTTGAACATAATACGCCATCGACGCGGGCAGGTGAAGTCCGTGAGACCAACTTCTTCGGTGTAGTCGAGGGCAAATCCATATCTTAGACAAGAATTCGGGATTTGCAAGCACATACACGCACCCCACATGAGCTGCGCGGTATACTCATGACATGGAAAGACGCGAACATACATACGGTTATGAGGATGCCATGGGCGTCACGCCGCCTCCCTGGACGGGTCCGGCGGTGGGTCTGATGGACCTTGATGCGTTTTTTGCGAGCGTGGAGATGCTCGATCATCCCGAATGGCGCGGAAAGCCGCTCATCGTGGGCGGAGACGCCGATTCGCGTGGCGTCGTGTCCACGTGTTCGTATGAGGCACGTCGCTTTGGCGTGCACTCCGCCATGCCCTCAGCCGAGGCGCGGCGCTTGTGCCCGCAAGCCATTTGGACGCACGGGCACTTTGATCGCTACCGCGAGGTGAGCGCGCACGTTATGGCAATTCTCGCCGACGAGACCCCGCGCGTTGAGCGCGTATCCATCGACGAAGCCTTCATCGATATCACACCGGGTCGCTTTGCGCCCGAAGACCCGCTGCTGGTTGCGCGGCGTATAAGCGATCGCGTGGCAGAGCTGGGAGTGACGTGCTCCATTGGCGTGGGCTGCAACAAGACGGTCGCAAAAATCGCAAGCGAGCGGGATAAGCCGTTTGGGCTGACCATCGTGCGCCCCGGAACCGAGCAGCGCTTTTTGGCCGCGCTGCCGGTATCTGCCATGAGCGGCATCGGGCGCTCGGCCGAGGAGCGACTGCGCCGCATGCGCATCTACACCCTCGGCGAGCTATCACGTGCACCGGAATCCACCTTGGCCTCTATTTTTGGCGTCAACGGCGAACGCATGCGCCAGCGTGCGCAAGGACTCGAAATCTCCGAAGTCACGAGTCTCGATGAAGAGCGCGAGGTCAAATCGGTCAGCAATGAACGCACCTTTGCTAAAGATTTGACTGAGCGTGGGGATATTGAGGCGGCGATTGCGCTGCTGGGCGAGTCAGTGGGACGCCGCCTGCGCCGTCAGGGACTAACGGGCGCCACGGTGACGCTCAAGCTCAAGTATTCGTATGGAAACGGTCGCTCGGCACAGCGCCGGCTGCCTCATCCGACCGACGATGAGAACATCTTCGTGGCGGTTGCACTCGAACTGCTCGACAACATCTGGCAGGAAGGAATGCACGTGCGCTTAGCAGGCATCGGCATGAGCGACTTTGACCATCAGGGCGGCATCCAGACTGACCTGTTCTGCGAAGTCGATGACCGCGGGGCCCAATCCAGCGACCGACGCGACCTCTCCGTCGCCATCGACGCCGTCCGAGACAAATTCGGCGACACCGCCCTATCCTTCGGCCGCCAATCCCGCTTCAACGATTAGTCCCTAAGGCAAAAAGAAAGCCGGGCAGCTGCGAATGATTATTCTAGGACGGGGATTTTTTAATCATTTGGAGCGTCATTTTGCCCTTTGAATGATATTGGTCCCAATTCCCGTCAGACGCGAAATCTGGTCAATCGTAAACCCCCGATGCCTCAACACTGCCAGAAGACGATTTCGCTCTGATTTCGGCAAAGTTTTAAGCTGATAAGGCTCATGCGGAGCCAAAAGAGCCCGGGCAACTTCCAGCGCATCCATATCGGAGATATGCTTACCTTCGGGCATAAAATAGGGATTAGGCTTGCCGTCGGTACTCGAAAGATAAAACGCTTCCGTACCCCCAAACAGATTGAGAATACCTTCACAATCACAAATTTCGGGATGAGAGAAATACTCATGGAAGCTGCTCCAGCGATACAGAGGAGCAGAAGAAATACCTGCTTTTGCAGGATTGTCGTGTATGTATCGGACGCAACGGAGCAGCTGTTTGTCGTCAGAAATGATCACACTCTTGAATCGTTCCTGGAACACCGGTCCGCGGCGGCCGGTTTTTTGATTGAAGTGTTTCGCATATGCCGTATCAATCGCATGCATAGCAACGCTCATCTGATTATCGAGATCATCAAATAGCAGGTGAACATGATTGTCCATGAGGCACCAGGCAAGAAGACGAATATGAGCGGACGTAAATCGTCTGTTCAATAGATTGAGAAAATAAAGGCGATCGTCATCGTCTTCGAAGATCAGCTGGCCAGCACAGCCCTTGAGCATGACGTGATAATGGCCGAGTTCGGACAACGCACGGGCAACACGAGTCATCGAAACCCTCCCTTCCAAGGATGCAGTAGTCACAGCATACAAAAGGAAAGGAAGAAAAAGGCCGAACCGCCCAACAAAGGTGAGCGGTTCGGCAAACGGTAGCAATGATTATTTTATCCCCGTCCCAGAAAAATCATTTAGAGGAGATTGAGGGGAAGCTGGGGAGCGTCGCCCCAGAGCTTCTCGAGACGGTAGAAGTCGCGGGCTTCGGGAGTGAAGACGTGGACGACAACCGAACCGTAGTCCATGAGCATCCAGGTCTTCTGCTCGCGGCCCTCGATGGAGAACGGATGCTCGCCGCAAGCCTCGGCGACCTTCTCCTCGATCTCGTCGACGATCGAATCGACCTGGCGGTTGTTGGTACCGGTGGCAAGCACAAAGTAGTCGCACACGTCGGAAAGCTCGGTCAGGTCGAGCACCTGAACGTCCTCGCCCTTCTTGTCGTAGGCGGCCTGCGCGGCGGCGCGGGCGACATCCTCGGCGGCGACACCGCTCGCGGACAGCGAGGCGGCAGTGCGGTCGGACGTGGCGACGAAGCTCTTGTGCTCCACACCTTCAAGAATCTGCTCGTCGGTCATGGTCTCGTCGGCCATGGAATACCTCTTTCTAGACAGCCCGAGCTAGCGTAGCTGGGCGTAATGGTTGTAAATCGAAATAGCCGTGGGATAAAGATAGCGCCCGGACTGGATCACATAGACCAGACCCTGCGCAAAACAGGAGAAGAACAACTCATCGAGCGTCGACTCCCCCACCATCTTGCGCAGCGCATGCGCATAGTCGCCGTGGCGGTTGGGCTCGATGGCATCGGCCACAAAGACCACCATATCGAGCGGCGTCATGTCGCAGGCACCAACGGTGTGACGGTCGACAGCCTGGAAAACGGCCGGCGACAACTCGGGGAAAAGCTGCGGAAGCTCATAGGCGGCAACAGGGCCATGCAAAAGCGGCGTCGCGGCGGAAGGAGAGCCGGCAATCTTAATGCCGTAATGCAGAGCGCGCGTGACCAGCTCGTCGTCGGAGAGCACTTTGTCCCAGTCATGGATCAGGCCGGCGGCAGCGGCATCAAAGCGGTCAACGCCGTAGACCTCGGCCAGATGAAGTGCGGTCTCGGCAACACCCAGCGAATGCACATAGCGCTTGCGCTTATCCTTCATGCGAACATCGAGCAGCTCTTGAATGCGCTTGAGCAGCGCGCGCTCATCGCCCTCAAACTGATCCTCTACCGACAACGTAGACCCCCCATCACTCAAAATCTTCTTGGCCCAGATCGACATACAAACCGCGCTTGCGAATGTAGCCGAGCACAGACTCGCTCGTAAGATAGCGCACGCTCATGCCGCGGGCAACTCGCTTACGAATGTTCGTCGAGCTGATCGCCAGCGCCGGAATCTGAATATAGCGCACGTCGAACGGCAGCCCCGACTCTTTGATTCGGGCACGCGCCGTATCGATATCAAAGCCCGGTCGTGTCGCCGCAATAAAGGTAGCAAGCTCAGCGATTCGTTCGGCATCATGCCAGGTCACGATATCGATAATCGCGTCGGCGCCCGTAATAAAGTAAAGCTTTACCTGCGGCGGATAAAAGTCGCGAAGGGCATGAAGCGTATCGGCCGTGTAGGTTACGCCCGGACGGTCGATCTCGAACCGACTCGCCAAAAAGGCCGGGTTCGCGGCGGTGGCGAGGACCGTCATAGCATAACGGTCCTCGGCAGGCGTCACCGGCTTGTCAAGCTTAAAAGCAGGAGAGCCCGCCGGCATAAAGAGCACAGCGTCCAAGTCGAGCGACTCGCGCGCCTGCTCGGCAGTCACCAGGTGCCCGTAATGAATCGGGTCAAATGTGCCGCCCATAATGCCAAGCCGAAACTCTTTGTCCTCTTTTATGGGCAGCTCGGGCAAACCGATTCCACCGCGCAGCGACATGGCTTACTCGCCCTCCGGGGTCTCGACATCGTCCGCGGCATCCGTCGCATCGACAACCTCGACGCCCTCATCCGCAGCATCGGCCACGTCAATGGCCTCAACGGCAACGTCCTCGCCAGCATCCTCGAGCTCCTCGTACTCCGAGAAGTCCTCAGCTCCCTCAAAGTCAAAGGCGCGCTGGCAAATGCGGACCTCGTCGCCCGCACGGCAACCGGCCTTCTCGAGCGCGTCATCAACACCCATACGCGCAAACTTATGCTGCAGGTAGATGACAGCTTCCTCGTTTTCCCAGTCGGTCTGAATGACCATGCGCTCGATGGCACGGCCGACCACGCGGAAGGCACCGGGCTCTTCCTGGACAATGCGGAAACGCTTCTCACGCTGCAGGCGACGACGCTCCCACTCATCGTCGCGCAGAACAACCGGCTCATCAGAGACAGCCAACTCGGCGCGCAGCTTAGCCACCTGCTCGCCCACGGCAAGCATCAACGTATTGAGACCGGCGCCCGTCACTGCAGACACGGCAAAGAACATATGTCCATCGTCGAGCGCTGCGCGCTTAAGGTCGGCAATCTTGTCGGCCGTACCCGGCGCATCGCACTTGTTGGCGACGACGATCTGCGGACGCTCCGAAAGCTCGGCGCCATACTGCTCGAGCTCGCGGTTGATGATTCGATAATCCTCGACCGGATCGCGATCCTCAAAACCACCCGTCATGTCGACGACGTGCATGATCAGGGCCGTACGCTCAATGTGGCGCAGGAACTGATGACCCAGGCCCTTGCCCTCGCTCGCGCCCTCGATAAGACCGGGGACGTCGGCAACGACGTAAGAATATTCGCCGGCACGCACCATGCCCAGATTGGGCACGAGCGTGGTAAACGGGTAGTCAGCAATCTTGGGGCGGGCGGCACTCATGCGCGCAATGAGCGATGACTTACCCACCGAGGGAAAGCCCACGAGCGCGGCATCGGCCATGAGCTTCATCTCGAGCTCGATCCAGTGCTCCTCGGCCGGCTCGCCTAGCTGGGCAAAGGCCGGAGCGCGGCGCACCGACGTCACAAAGTGCGTGTTGCCCAGACCGCCGGCACCGCCGGGCGCCACGACGACGCGCTCGCCGTCGTGCACAAGGTCGGCAATCTCAAAAATCGGGGTCTGTGTCTCGGGGTCGAGCTCGCGCACCACGGTACCCATAGGGACCTTGAGAATCAGGTCCTCGCCGCTCTTACCGTTACGACGGGCACCCTGCCCGTGCGTGCCACGCTCGGCGCGGAAGTGATGCTTAAAGCGGTAATCGATCAGCGAAGACAGCTGAGCATCGGCCTGGATGACGACATTGCCGCCACGACCGCCGTCGCCGCCATCGGGGCCGCCCTTGGGGACAAATGCCTCGCGCCTAAACGACATGCATCCGGCTCCGCCGTCGCCGCCGCAAACGTTAATGCGGCTGATATCGGTGAACTGTGACAACAGAATCGCCTCCTACAAAAAAGAGGGAGACCCTTGAATCCTAAAACTCAAGTGCCTCCCACATATGTGCTCTATGAAGGGTGAATTACGCGTTCGCGAGCGGGCGTACGCTGACCCTGTGCTTGATACCCTTGTGGAACTCTACGGTACCGTCGACCAGCGCGAACAGCGTGTCGTCCTTACCACGGCCAACGTTCTCACCCGGGTGGATGTGCGTGCCGTGCTGACGGACGAGAATCGTGCCCGTGGTTACCGTCTGGCCGGCATAGCGCTTCGTGCCAAGGCGCTGACCGCGGGAGTCACGGCCATTACGGGAGGAACCGAGTCCTTTTTTGTGTGCCATTGTGTATACCTACTCTTTCGTTACGAGTGTAATCTACTCGGCGACGGGAGCCTCGGCAACAGCCTCAGCCTCTGCCTTGACAGCCTTCTTGGCGCGGGAGGTAGCCTGAACCTTCACGATCTTCAGCTTGGTGAGCTGCTGACGGTGACCCTTCAGACGACGATAGCGCTTACGCTTGTGGAACTTGAAGACCAGCTGCTTCTCGCCCTTGAACTGCTCAACGATCTGAGCGGTAACCTTGGCCTTGGCCAGCTTGTCGGGATCGGTGACGATCTTCTTACCATCGTTGAGGAAGATAACCGGCAGGGTGACCTTGTCGCCCTCATTGCCCTCGATCTTCTCGACGGTGATGACATCGTCGGTGGCGACCTTGTACTGCTTGCCGCCCGTGTTAACGATTGCGTACATGTTTACTTGCCCTTCATGCATCAGTTAGTGCAACAGCCGAATATAGTAGCAGGCGAAAATACCCCCGTCAACGAGTATGTGGAGCAAATCCACAAGTTCGCACAGGTATGGGGCTGACGAGTCGGCCCTCGTCGTCCTCGCATGCTTGATTCTGACGCTCGACATCGTAGGAGCAGATGGTCACGAGGTCTTGCATACCGGTGGAAACAATAGGTGCATCCACGCCCGGGGTCAAGCCCTGCAACAAAACATCAGCAGCAGAAAGCAAAATTTCCGGACGCATGGAGCCCTCGTTGTCGGCATGGGTGTCGAGCATGAGCACCAAATGGTCCGGGCGCTCCCCCGCCGTGAGCTCATAGCCCACGAGCGTGTGATCCAAATCCAAGCGCTTGCTCTTTTTGCCGCGCGCGTAGTCGATGCCGTGGCCCGCGCGCAGCGTGTCGATCGCACGACGCACCTCGTCGGCGCTTACGGGCGCCTCGGGATCCAAGTGCAGGTCGATGCGATACGACAGGCGCGTGAGCTGCGCCGTCAACGCCGGCGTGCGCACGTCGATGTACGCCGCCTCGATGGGCGCCAGATCGGCCGGAGACGCCGCAGCCAGGCGCCCAAACGCCTCGTCGAGCGCCACGAACTCGGTCATAAACAGGTCATACCACTCGCAGGTCGACGACGTACCCACCGGCAGCGCCGAAGAGAAGCCCACGCGCATGTGCGGAGAGAAGCCCTGCGTGACGGCATAGGGAAGTCCCGCACGGCGCACGATGCGCTCAATGGTATGGATTACTTCGAGATGGCCCAGGTACTTAAGGCGATCGCGCTTGCCATAGCGAACACGAAGCCTAAATAGCGAGGGGTTGTCGGTCAGGCGCTCACTCATGCGCGATCACCCATCAATACATTCTTGGCGTGGAGCGTGGGGCAGATCCCGCAGCCGGTGCACGACGTGCGGGTACAGTCGGGAGTCGTGACGCCCTCGAGCGAGCGACGGTACTCGCGCTCGAGGAAGCCGCGCGTGCAGCCGGGGCTCACGTGCTCCCACGGCAGGCGCCAGTCCAACTCGTAGGGCAGGTGCACGAGCTCATTGAGGTCGATGCCGTTTTTGGCAGCAGCTTCCTTCCAGTTATCGAGCGAGAAATGCTCTACCCAGGCGTCAAAGCGAGAGCCCGAGCGCCAAGCATCGATGATGACGGGCGTCATGTCACGACCGGCGCGGGAAAGCGCGGCCTCGATGAGCGAGGTCTCGGCATCGTGGTAATGCACGCGGACGGCACGGTTGCGAACGCTCGTGATAAGCAGCTTCTGGCGACGCTTGACGTCGTCGTAGTCGAGCTGCGGGCACCACTGGAACGGCGTGGCAGCCTTGGGGATAAAGACCGAAACCGAGATCGACACCGAAATCGAGCCGCGACGAGCCTTGGGCACCACGGAACGACCGAGCTCCAGCACGTGATCGGCCAGATTGGCGATGGCCACGATGTCCTCGTCGCGCTCGCCGGGAAGGCCCATCATAAAGTAGAGCTTCATGCGATTCCAGCCGGCCTCGAAGGCCGCCTTGGCCGCACGGTCCAGGTCCTCCTCGGTCACGTTCTTGTTAATGATGTCGCGCATGCGCTGGCTGCCGGCCTCGGGCGCGAACGTCAGTCCGCCCTTCTTTTCGCCGGCGACCGACTCGGCCATATCCACGCCAAACGAATCCAGGCGCTGCGACGGAATAGACACGCGAATACCCGTATCCTCCAAGCGACGGTTGAGCCTGCCGAGCACGTCGCGAATGCAGGAGTGGTCGGTCGTGGAGAGCGAGGTCAGCGACACCTCGTCATAGCCGGTCTTTTCCAGACCCTGAATCACCGACGAGACGATCTGGTCGGCCGAGCGCTCACGCACCGGGCGATACGTCATGCCGGCCTGGCAAAAACGACAGCCGCGGGCGCAGCCGCGCAGGATCTCGATAGACAGGCGGTCGTGGACCAGCTGCGCATAGGGCACGCACGACTGCGACAGCGGATTCGTGGCGCCGAAATCCTCGACGACGCGCTTGTAGACCACGGCCGGCGCATCCTTGCCCTCACGCGGCACGGTGTAGCCATGCGGCGAGCAGGGCTCGTCGTGACGAACCTCATAGAGCGACGGCACGTAGTTGCCGGCAATGGATGCAAGCTGCTCAACAATCTGCGCGCGCGGGACCCCTTCGTCACGCAGGCGGCGATGCAGCTGGCAGGTTTCGAGCAGCGATTCCTCGCCCTCACCGATGAGGATGGCATCGAAGAAGGCCGCGTACGGCTCGGGGTTGTACACCGAGGGACCACCGGCGATGATAATGGGGTCGTCCTCGGTGCGGTCGGCCGCTAACAGCGGAATGCCAGCGAGGTCGAGAGCCTCGAGGAAGTTCGTCACCGCCATCTCGTGCGGCACATGCAGGCCGACGATATCAAACGAAGCGACCGGCGCTGCACCCTCGAGCGAGAGCAGCGGAATACCCGCCTCGCGCATGGCGTCCCCCATATCGGGCCACGGCACATAGCCACGCTCGCAAGAGATGCCCTCGGCCTGGTTAAGAATGTTGTAGAGGATGGCGATGCCCTGGTTGGGCAGACCAACCTCGTACACATCCGGGTAGATCAGGCAGCAACGGTAGTCGGCATCGGCCTTAGAAAGCGTGCCCCACTCGTGATCGATATAGCGGCTCGGCTTCTCGACCTTGGCGAGCAACGGCTCAATTAAATGAAAACAGTCTTGGTATGCAACGCGCAACGGAAAACCCCTAAGCAGCGAGATCTGATGCGTCCTGATAGGACGCCATAGGACGGGTAGCGCCCGCGACCGTGGTCACCAGATCGCGAACGCGGGAGAACGTGGCAGTGACCACCTCGTTGGCGCGGCTGTAGTCGACATCGCGCTCGTAGAGCGAAACGAGCGCACGGCCCATGCCATAGGTGCCCGCGGCAGCAGTGAGCGCCTTGACGGCAAACCCAATATGAGGCGTCTGCTTGACGAGCGCGCGGGTGACCGCGCGGATCACAAGACCGCCGGCAAGCACGCCCGCGACCTCGTAGCCGCGCTCAGGCTTAATGCCGCGTCCAAAGACGGCAGCGAGCTCAAAGAGCATGCCCACCTGCGCCAGCGCCATAACGGGATAATCGGCGCCCGGCAAAAACGCCAGCGCACCGGTCGCCATATTGGTTAGCGCGCACGAGGTGATGATACGATTGGCCGCCGCGATGCGCATGAAGGCAAAGTTCGCCGCAAAAGCCGTTTCCTTATCGGTGCGATCGAGAATCCAGCGGGCAAGCGTCTCGAGCAGATACGTCTTATCGGTTGCCGCTACCACGCCGAGCATGGGCGTGGACTCCTCGATAAACGGCACCTCCACAGCAGACTCGGCAAGCACGCACACGGGCGCGCCGGCGATCACGAGCTCCTGCACGGCACTCTCCAAGCGGTCGGAACCACACGAGAGCACCAGTACCACATCGGTATCGGTCTTTGGAGCAATTCGCTCCTCCCCCAGACGCTCGACGCGCACAATGCCCGAGGTCGTCTGCGGCACAAAGGCGTCACGCACCGTCTCGGCCAGAAAGCGCGAGGCGGACGAATCCAGATAGACCGAGACGCGCACCGGCGTATCGGAATCCTTCTTAACGGACGCGCCCATCTTAAAAGCGCGGGTCAGCTTATCTACGGGAATTTTCATAGCAAACCCCTCCAGCGGTTACGCGGCGCCCGAACGATGCCGCCATATGGATTGTACGATACCCACCGTCAGCAGCTGAATCATCATCGAAGACGAACCGAAGCTAATAAACGGTAGCGGAATACCGGTAATCGGCATCATGCCGATGCACATGCCGATGTTTTCGAAAGTCTGAAACGCCCACATGCCAACGATGCCCACACACGAAAGACGCAAAAACAGCGACTCACACTTAAAGGCGACGCGAATCGTCGAAAAGATCAGCAGCACGTAGAGGCACAAGAGAAAAAAGGAACCGCAAAAACCAAAGGTCTCGGACAGGAAGGCGAAGACGAAGTCGGTGTGGAACTCAGGCAGAAAGCCGCCGGCCGACTGCGTCGCATGGCCCAAACCCTTACCAAAGAAGCCGCCCGAGCCAACGGCGATAAGCGACTGCTGCAGGTTGTAGGCATCGTCCGAATCGGCATTATCGGGGTCGATAAAGACCGTCAGACGGTTCATCTGATACTGCTTGATGAGCACATCGTGGCCGAGCAACGAATCAAAGACCGAATCGAGCGCCAGAACGAGGGCCACCAAGCCCACGAGAAGGGCCAGGGTCGACAGCACCCATTCGCGGCGTGCACCGCTCATACAAATGACGATGGCGCCCGAAACCAGCACGACCAGGCCCGAGCCCAGGTCGCCCATGGCAACGACGGCCAAAAACGGAATGGACAGCATGCCGCAGAGCTTGACGTAGTCGCGAACGGTATCGATGCGACCGTTATACTGCGAGCCAAGCGTAGCAATAAAGAAGATGGTGATGAGCTTGGCAAGCTCAACCGGCTGGAATGTCAAGCCGATACCGGGAATCTTGATCCAGCCCGTCATGCCCAGACCGCCCGTATAGGACAGGCCCGGAATCTTGGGCGAGAAGATCACGATCAGGTCGATGACGAGCAACGCCGTCGAGAAATTGGAAATACCGCGCAAGTCGGTACGCCAGACCAGCACCGCCAGCACCGCTCCGATGCCGATTCCCAGCAGATGGCGTGAGAACGAGGCATCGGCCTTAAACTGCGAAGCCGACCAGATAATGATGGCACCGTAGGCGACGAGCGCCACTGTAGCCACGAGCACACCGATATGCACCTTTTGGCGAAACGTGCCGCGCGAGGCCGAAAGTTGCTTGTTGACGCGGTCCAGGCTGCTGCGAGAGCCGGTCTTGGTTGAACGGAACAGATCCGCCGGAGAAAAATCCATCGCAACCTCCTATCGAACCGAAGAATCGCCCGAGGCCGAAGAGGTATCGGGCTCGCCATAAATCACGCCGAGCACGTCGCGCACGACATGCATCGCGGTATCTGAGCCGCCGCCGCCCTGCTCCAGGACAGTAGCGATGACATACTTGGGGTCATCGGCCGGTGCATAGGCGCAGAACCACGCGTATTCGTCCTCGCCGCTTTTCTCGCCCGTGCCCGACTTGCCGTATACCTGCGGCGTCAGGGTGCCAAAGTGCGCCGCCAGGGACGTCGATGCCGTGTAAATCACGTCGTGCATGCCGTTGCGAACAAGAGCCAAATCCGAATCGCTGTTGATCTTGGCCACCAAGCGCTTCTTCTTGCCCTTGCCGTTGTACTTATAGGCATCGCCGTCGCCATCGCGCGACACGGCAGACAAAAACACGTGAGGCACGTACTGTTTGCCGCCGTTGGCAAGACCCATATAGGCACACGCCATCTGCAGGGGCGTCACCAGGATGTCACCCTGACCGATGGCAATGTTGGTCATATCGCCGGCATTCCACTTGCGGTCCTCGGCAGAGGCGTCGGTGAAGTACGACTCTTTCCACTCGGCATCGGGAATACGGCCCGCGCCCTCACTCGGCAGATCGATACCGCAGGTCTTGCCTAGGCCCCAGCGACGAAAGACCTCCTGCAGGCCCTCGGAATGTTTCTCGTCATAAAAGAACGCCTTGCCCATGTCGTAGAAGACGGGGTCGCACGAGTTGGCGATACCCGACTGCAGCGTCATGGTGCCGTGGCCGGAATGCAGCCAGCAGTACTTGCCCCACGACTTGCCCAGACCCGTCCAATAGCCCGTGCAGTTGGTCGTCTGCCCCGACGTGTAGGTTCCAAACTCAAGACCGGCCAGTGCCGAGAGCGGCTTAATGGTCGAAGCCGACATGTACTGTCCGCTAATGGCGCGGTTGAGCAGCGGGTGCGAACCCTTGTCATCATTAAGCTCGGTCCACACGTCATTTGAGACGCCGCCGATAAAGACGGACGGATCGAACTTGGGCTCGCTCGCCATGCCCAGGATCTCGCCATTGTTGGGATCGAGACACACCACAGCGCCGTTGCCGGCATTGCTGTAGCCAGTGGTCTTGGCAAGCTCGATAGCGCTCGCTAGCGCCGTCTCACAGGCCTGTTGAATCTTAAGGTCGAGCGTGAGCTTAATATCGGAGCCGGCCTTCGCGGGCACGGCGCCGGCCTGACCGGTCACATTGCCCGAGGCATCGACCTTGACGGTCTGCTCGCCACGAATACCCTGCAGCAAGTTTTCGTAGTAGCTCTCAACGCCCGCCTGGCCCACGATATCGCCCGACTGGTACGTAATCTTGCCAGCAGAAGCATCATCATCGCCAGAGGTTTTCTTATTCTGGGCCTCGAGCTGCTCGGAGGTAATGGTGCCGGTATAGCCCAAGATATGGCATGCCGTCTCGCCATAGGGATACTGGCGCTCGGTACGCTCGGCAATCTTGACGCCCGGGAACTCGCCGGCATGCTCCTGAATATAGGCAACCGTGGAGCGACGGACGTCCGTCGCGATGGTATGCAGGCTCTGAGCGCCCTCTGTATTGTCCTGAATATTGCGAAGGACCGCCACGTAAGGCATTCCAAGCACGTTGGCAAGATGGCGAACCAGGACCTCATCCTCGGCAAGGTCGCGGTAGGCCACGACAGCAAGTGAGGGACGGTTCTGGACAAGCGCCACGCCATTGCGGTCGAGGATGCGGCCGCGCACAGCAGGAGTGGTAACGGTGCGAGTCTGATTACTATTGGCCTGCTTCTCGTAATAGTCCGACGAGACCATCTGCATGCCCCACAGCTTGACGGCGAGCGCCGCAAACATCGCGCCCACACCCGTGGTGAGGATGGAAAAGCGGCCCTTAAAGGCGGTCACCGCGGTATTGCCCTCGCCCTCGGTGGCGCGCGGGGTCGTTCCATGCTGCGTATCGTAGGTAAAACGGGAATCGCCGCGACGCATGATGACCAGTGCGACCACGATGGCCACAACTAGCACGATACCGGCGATAATAACCGTCAACTGGGAAGACATCTACGGGCCTCCCCTATTTGAGCTTGCGGGTCTTGGGCTTAAAGCGCATACCCGTCTGGCGTCCGCCACGTGCGGAGAATCCATAGCCGGACTGTGGCACGACGCCGGACATCAAAAACGGAATGGCAACCAGACCCGTCAGGATCGAGGACGGCAGCGCATGGCCGAAGATCGCCACGACAAAGCTCGTCTCCAAACCCATAAACAGCAAGATGATGCTGTAGATCACATTAATGACGAGCGCGAAGGCGCCCACAGTGACGCCGCGCGCACTTGGGGTACCGCCCGTCTGACCGACGGCGCTGTGCACCAGGGCAAAAGAACCCACGGTCAGCAGGAGCGACATAATGCCCACCGGCACGGCAGCGGACAGGTCATAAAACAAGCCGCTGCAAAAACCGCACACGACGGCACGGGTCGGGTCGCCCGAGAACACACTCAGGCACACCAAGATAATCATGAAGTTGACGCGACCACCCGCAATGGAGATCTGCGGTGCCAGGCCTGCCTGCAGCAGCACGCACACGATGGCGGCGATCACAAACGTGCGGGAGCTCATCCCCTGCTCGTGTAGATCCATGGACATGCCCCCTATTCGTTCGAGCCAGAATCGGTCGTCTCGGACGTGTCGGAACTGTCATCCGAGCTCTCGTCCTTCGTCTTGGTTGCAGCATCGCGCGACGTTCCCTGCGGCGTGCTGTTGGCCGTGCTCACGTCCTCATCCGAGGCCGACTGTTCATCGGTCAGCGAGGTAATGACCAGCACTTCCTCGTTGTTCTCGGCCGTGGTCTGAGCGCGCACCACAATGGTGTAGTACACGTCGTTTGCCGATTTCTCAACCGACGAGACGGTGCCGAGCGGTAGACCCTTGGGGAACACACCGCCGATGCCCGAGGTCACGATGATGTCGCCAACCTTAACGTCGGAGTCGACGCTCACGTACTCAAGACGCAGCGTGCCGTCAGCCTGACCCTGCAGCATGCCCTGGGCGCGCGTGTCCTGTACCATGGCGGACACACCCGAGTTCTCGTCGCCAATCAGGCGCACGGTGGACGTCTTGGCCGAGACTTCGATGATCTGGCCGATAACACCGGCAGAACTCGTCACGGGCATGTTGATGGTAAGGCCGTCGGCAGAGCCCTTGTCGATGGTAACGGTCGAGGTCCAGGCATCGCCGGAAGCACCAACGATACGAGCAGCGGTCGATTTGAGGTTATAGGTCGACTGCAGGCCGACCAGCCCCTCCAGACGCTCGGCGGTCTTTTGAGACTCGGAGAGCTCGGCAACCTTAGAGGTCAGTTCCTCGTTTTGCTTCTTAAGCTCGTCGAGCGTGTCCTGCGACGCCGTAAGGTTAGAGAACACGTTGCCGATGGCATTGAAGGGAGCCGCCACAGCCGAACCCACAAAGCGCACCGGCGAGGTAATCGTCGTTACGCCCGAACGCACGGCATGAATCGGCCCAGCCTCGCCCTCACGAATATAAAACGTGAGCAGCAACACCGAAATCAGGCTGAAAACAATCAACGGGCGCATACCCGTTGATTGTCGCTTGGTATTCAGATTTGTGGAGAAACCCGAAGATCGTGCCAAATGGAATCCACCTTTTGGAAATTAAGCATTGGTCTGGACGAAGCCGCCATCAAACGCATTGGCCTCGAGCACGCGGGCACAGCCGTTAACAACGTTATCGAGCGCCGTGGGGCTGACGTTGACCGAAACGCCGGTCTCATCGCGCAGGCGCACGTCGAGACCGCGCAGCAGCGCGCCGCCACCGGTCAGCAAAATGCCGTAGTACATAAGGTCCGAGGCAAGATCGGGAGGCGTAGCGTCGAGCGCGTCCTTGACGGCCTTGGCCATCTCGTCGAGCGGCTTGTTGAGTGCGCGACGAATCTCCTCGCTCTCGATGCGCACGGTCTTGGGCAGACCGGTGATCACGTCGCGGCCGTTGACCTCGACGTCGAGCTCGTCCTTGAGCGGCACGGCGGAGCCGACCTTGATCTTGATGTCCTCTGCCGTACGCTCGCCGATGGCCAAGTTGTAGGCATCGCGAACGTGCGTGAGGATGGCCTGATCGAACTCGTCGCCGGCAATACGGATGGACTGCGAGACGACGATGCCGCCCATAGCGATAACGGCAACCTCGGTGGTACCGCCACCGATGTCGATGACCATGGAGCCGGTAGGCTCCTCGACGGGCAGGTCGGCGCCGATAGCGGCGGCCATAGGCTCTTCGATCAGATAGGCCTGGCGAGCGCCGGCCTGGATCGTGGCCTCAAAGACGGCACGCTTCTCGACCGACGTGACACCGGAGGGAACGCAGACGACAACGCGCGGACGCGGGGTCCACGGATAGCGCTTCTCGGACGCCTTGTCGATAAAGTAGCGAAGCATAGCCTCTGTAACATCGAAGTCGGCGATGACGCCGTCCTTCAGGGGACGAACGGCCACGATGTTGCCGGGCGTACGGCCGAGCATGCGCTTTGCCTCGATACCGACCGCCAGGATGCGCTCGTCGTTCTTGTCGATGGCGACTACAGAGGGCTCGCGAATGACGATGCCCTTGCCGCGCACGGAGACAAGCGTATTGGCGGTGCCGAGGTCGATGGCAAGATCGCCCGCATAGCTACCGAAGAACATATCCATCAAAGAAAACAACGCAACTCCTGATGTGTTGGATGATTGCTGGAAAACTACTAGCTCATCATACTAGCGCAAGCCCGGCACCTCACTTGCGGTGAAGCGCCGGGCAAAGCTAAATCCCATAAGGTCACTACTGGTTGTCAGCAGCCGAGAAATCCATATCGAGCGAGGAAACGGCCCAGCCGATATGGTTGTCGGAGCGCACGAATTTGACGGTGTACTCCTGCTCGCCGCCCTTGGACAGCGATGCCTTCACCTTAGCGGTCGTCTCGGTCATGGACTGATCCATGCCTTCGACGGACACAGTGGCACCCTGCGGAATCGAGGAGATGATCATCGACTTAGCGTCCTCGGACAGGCTCGAGGCCAGGCAAGACTCGGCCTTTGCCGTGTCACCGTCGCCGGCAGCCTGGAACAGATCGGAAACGACAGACTCCTGGGACGGGAAACCAAAGCCGCGCGTGTAGGCAAAGCCCAGACCGCCCACGGCGATCAAAATGAGCAGAAGCAGCACGATGAAGACTTTGAGACCCGTGTGGCGGTGGCGACGACGGACCTTGGCCTGCTTACGATCCTGACGGTCCTGCTGGACCATCTCGGACTCGGACAGCGTAAAGAAGCCGGTGTCCGAGGGATCGGGCATAAACTGACCGGTCGCGCCCGTAGGATCGAGCGGATCGACGGCAGGAGCGTCCATCGCGGGCGCCGGAGCCGTGGCCATAGCCGTCTGGGCAGACAGCGCGGCAAGCGAATCGTGCACGCGGGCAAGCTCATCGGCCTGCTCGGAGGTGAGCTGGTAGATACCATCGGCAGTAGCGGCGTTAAAGGCGTCGAGTGCGTCGGAGGGACGGCCGGCGGCAGAAAGCGCCTGACCCATGCCGGCGTTGAGCGCACGCGTGTCGTCGCGGGGGCCGGCAAAGTCGATAGCCGTACGGTAGGTCTCCACGGCATCCGCCGGACGGCCGAGCTTAATGAAGCAACGACCGAGCTCGCCGAGCGCGGCGGCAGGGGCCGGATTGGCGCCGTCGATGGCGGCCTGACGGAAGGCAGTACCCGCGTTGGCATAGTCGCCCGACTGGAACAGCGCGTTACCCAAGCCCAGATAGGCCTTGAACGGCGTGGCATAGGAAGCATCCTGCGTAGCAGCAGAGAACGCCTGAGCGGCCGTTGTGTAGTCGCCCACGGCGGCGAGTGCCTTGCCGCGGTTGGTGAGCAGCGCGCCGCGCTTGCCATAGGTGCCGTCGTTGAGGGCGGCGGCATAGGCCTCGGCGGCCTCGGCATACATGCCCAGGTGCATCAAGGCGTTGCCACGAAGATGATCGGCCTCGCCCATAATCTCATCGGGAGTTTTTGCCGCCCCAAGCATCTGGGCTGCAGCGGAAAAATCACCCGCGCGGTAAGCGGCGCGGCCCTGTTGGATCAGCTGGCTATTCAAGGAAGTCCCCTTTACTCGTGAACGATCTCGACATGGACGATCTCGTCGCCGGCACGCAGCTGCGAAATCACATCGAGACCCTCGACCGTGGTACCAAAGACGGTGTACCCGGAATCGAGGTTATGCTGGGCACCCAAGCAGAAGTAGAACTGCGAACCCGCGGAATCGGGGTCCATGGAGCGTGCCATGGCAAGGGCACCATCGACATGGCTGTTGCGCGGATTGGTGGCAAACTCGCCCTTGATGCAGTAGCCGGGGCCACCGGTACCGGGCATGCCGTCGGGGCCCTCAAGACCGGCAGCGACGTCAGCGCCGGACATATCGCGGGTATTGGGGTCGCCGCCCTGGATGACAAAACCGGGCACATAGCGATGGAATTTAAGGCCATCATAGAAACCCATCGTGGAAAGCTCGCAGAAGTTCGCGACATGAATGGGAGCGCCCTCACCGTCAAACTTGACCTTGATGGTACCCTTCGACGTCTCGATAACGGCGCACTCGTCGCCGGCAAGCTGATACTCGGGCGTGTAGAGCTCTTTCTTAAAACCAAACATGTGGTTCCTTCCTCGTGCGTTTAAAGCATATTTGTACGAATTGTAGCAATAAGCATGCGCTTACATCAATTGCGCACGTAGGTTATGCCGACTATGGCGAACTAATTTTAGGAACGCTGCTGCGGCTTCCAGGAGCCCACGTTGGCGTCGTACTGATTCAGCGCGCTGTTGCCGCCCTGTGCGATGGGCGCCAGGATCTCGCTTTGGTGGGAACTCATCGACTCGCCATCGGGAATGGCCAGCGAGATATCCCAGCTCTGGCAGATTACGTCGACGCGCTCATACATCCACTCGGCAAGCTGCTTTAAGTGGGCGATGTCATCCGCATAGACCGTATCGTCCTGATACTTAAGGTTGTTAAGCTCATCTTGCGTCTTTTTGATCTGGTCGCGCAGGGCGTAGGCACTCTGCGACAGCTCCTGACGGGTGGACAGCGGCGTTCGGAGATAACCGTTGTTAAAGGAATCGATGACCTCGCCGATCTGATCATTGTTGTACGACACAATGGTCTGATACAGGCTGTCGAGCTTGGTGTAGAGCTGGTCATCGGTCAGCACGGTATCTTCCTGGACCACCTCGGCAGAATCGTCCTGCTTGGTATCGTCCTCAGTCGCCTCGCCCTTTTGGCGCGTGGGGAAGGTCGTCTGCGCGGCCTGGCCAAACTGGTCATAGAAGCCAGGCATGACACCCATGGGATCGGCCGTCACGAACCAATACGCACCACCGCACACGACGGCAAGGACCGCGATGATAATAAGCGGCTTGGGGATATGACGCTTGTGCTTGTGATAGGCGTCCTCGTCGGGATGCACCTTGCGCTTGGGTTTTTGAGCATCGTCGTGCAGGGAAACCGGCGTGGGAATATCGACCTTGGGAATACCGAAATCCTTATCGAAAGCCGGCAGCACGCAGGTCTCATTGGGGTCGGCGGCGTCTGAGAGCACCGCAGCGGCAGAGGCCGGCGCATGAGGCACCTCGGTATCGATCTGCTCTTGCGTTAGGCGCGGAAAGCCCGCCGTGCGGCCCGCTGCCAGGTCGGATGCGGCCGCGTCCTCGGAGAGGATACCCGGAGCGGGGCGTCCGCATTTGGGGCACGTACGATCATGTGGAGAAAGACGGGCACCGCAGCCCTCACAGAACACGAACTCGGTGTGCTCGGGACCATCGCCCGGACCCACATAGGCGTTGCAGTAGGGGCAGAACGAGGCGCCGTCCTCGATAGTCTTAAGGCAATGCGGGCAGATCACGGCATCCTCTTTTCGAAGCAATTCAAACAATCGAGGTTAGAGCATAACATCGCCACGGCCCCACAGGAACAAGGCACCAATTCAACATCGCCAGGGCGCGTAGCTACTTCTTCTTTTTGCTTGGCATCGAGACTTTGATGCCTTGGGCGGACTTGGTCACGCGAGAGCGCTTGGCTCCGGTACTCTTCTTTTTCTTGGGCTGGGCCTGGGCCACGCCCTCAAGTGCGCGGGCCTCGGCCTCGCGAGCGGTGCGATCTTCGCGGCGCTGCGCCATGTCGGCGGCGACGCGCTTGGCAAAACGCTCGGCCGTCGAACCCGTCGAGCTCACCTTGCCGCCACCGCGACCCAGGTGAACGCGCACACCACGGCCAAAACCAGTTGCGGCATGACGACGACGCGGCTTGAGCGAATCCATCATCGTGGCGAGCTTAAAGAACACCGAGCAGGTAAAGATCACGATGACAGCCAAGATAACCATCTGGCCTATCGACAGGTTGGCAATAGACAGCAGCTCCGGGAATCCGATAACGCCCACCAGGATGCCGGCGACTACAAACACAAAGAGCACCACACGTAAGGGCGTGAGAGGCTGCGAGATGTGCCAGATCAGGCTGACGCTCGCCGCGCACGACGTAAGCAGGCACATCGTAGACAGCGTGAGCTGGCTAAAGCCAAACACGCGCGCCACAAAGATATCGAGCGCCGCAGCCAAAATGACTGCAATCGACGCCGGCAGCGCACGCTTGAGTACGTTCGTCAAAAATGACCCCTTCACGCGAGCATTGTTGGGCTCCAAACCCAGCACAAAGCCCGGCGCGCCGATGCAGAAGAAGTTGATGAGTGTCATCTGGATGGGCTCGAAGGGGTACGGCGGCAGTGCAATGCACAGCGCCGCCAGGCCCATCGAGAACAGCGTCTTGGTCAGGAACAGCGAGGCCGAACGCTGCAGGTTGTTGATGGAGCGACGGCCCTCGGCCACCACGGCGGGCATCGAGGCAAAGTCGTTGTCGACGAGTACGATCTCGGCCACGTTACGTGCGGCATCGGAGCCAGCCGCCATGGCCACGGAGCAGTCGGCCTCCTTGAGCGCCAGCACGTCGTTGACGCCGTCGCCCGTCATGGCCACGGTGTGCTCGCGGCGCTTGAGCGCCTGCACGAGCTCGCGCTTCTGCTGCGGGGTCACACGACCAAAGACATGGTAGCGGTCCACTGCGGCATCGATCTTGGCCGGCGTATCGAGCGTCGTGGCGTCCACATAAGCGTCCGCCCCCGGCACGCCCACCACGCGCGCGATCGACGACACTGTACGCGGGTCGTCGCCGCTGATCACGTTGAGGGTCACGCCCTGCTCGTTAAAGTAGCCGATGGTCTCGGCCGCCGAGGTACGAATCTCGTCGCGGATGGTCACAAAGCCCACGGGCTCGGCCTCGCCCACCATATCGCCATCGGGCGTAAAGCCGTCCACGCGCGCCACCACGAGCACGCGGCAGGTATCGGCAAGCTCGGCGACACGGTTCTCGACCTGGGCAAAAACACGATCAGAGAGCACAAACTGCGCCGCACCCATCACATAGGAGCCCTGCGCAAACGAAGCGCCACTCCATTTTTTAGACGACGAGAATGGAATGACCGACAGCGGCTCAGACACCTCGACCGGGCGATCGGCGTAATAGTTGAGCAGCGCCTGGCAGGTCTCGTTGGCATCGGCCGAAGTCGCACGCGCGACGTTAGCCAGCGCAAAATCGAGCACCGTGGTATCGACGGGAACGGCCGCCTCGTCCGAGCCGGCGCCTAGGCTCACGCCCTCAACCGGCAGCGGATACGTGCCCTCGACCTCCATGCGGCCCGACGTGATGGTGCCCGTCTTGTCCAGGCACAGCACGTCGACGCGAGCGAGTGTCTCGATGCAGTAGAGCTGCTGCGCCAGCACCTTGCGGCGAGCCAGGCGCACCGTGGCGATGGCGAGCACCGACGAGGTCAGCAGCACCAGGCCTTGCGGGATCATGCCCAGCAGGGCGCCCACCGTGGACAGCAGCGCCGACGAAGGCACATGACCAGCCAACAGCTCGGAGAAACACCACGAAAGCGCGCTATCGCCCGGGGTTCCCGCGGCATCCCACAGTTCGCTCACACTCGAGGCAAACAACGCCAAACCGAGCGGGATCATGATGATGCTCGCAAAGCGAACGATGGCGTTAAGCGCGTTCATGATCTCGGAATTAACCTTTTTGACGTACTTGGCCTCGTTATTAATTTTGGCCACGTAGTTGTCGGCGCCGACATGGATCACGCGGGCGCGCAGCAGGCCCGAGTCGATAAAGCTGCCGCTCATGAGCTCGGAACCGGGCTGTTTCTTAATAAGGTCGCTCTCGCCCGTCAGCAGACTCTCGTTCACGAGCGCCTCGCCCGAAACCACCACGGCGTCGGCGGGAATCTGGTCGCCGCGCCCCAGGCGGATGATGTCGTCGAGCACGATCTGGTCCAGGTCGAGCTCCACCTCGGCGCCGTCGCGCACCGCGATGGCCTTCTTGGAGGTCAGCAGCGTGAGCTTATCGACCATCTTCTTGGAACGCATGGACTGGATGACGCCAATAGCGGTATTGAGGAACACCACGAACAGGAACGTCAGATTCTTAAACGAACCGGTCAAAATGACCAGGAACGCCAAGATCACGTTGATCAAATTGAACAACGTGCAGAGGTTCTCGATGATGAGCTCTTTGACCGACTTGGTCTTGAGCTCCATGTTGCGGTTGATCTTACCGGCGGCGATGCGCTCCTCGACCTCGGCGGTCGAGAGTCCGCGCTCGATATCCGTTGCTGCCATACCACGTCCCATCACGTCGCGTCGGTATAAGAAAAACCGCCCGGACCATGCGAGGTTCGGACGGTCTTACGTTCGATGGTGCCCCATGTTGGATTCGAACCAACGGCCTTCTGCTCCGGAGGCAGACGCTCTAATCCCCTGAGCTAATAGGGCCAACGTTTGGCATTATACCCAAGTGCACCACGGGCTATCAAAATAAAAGAAAAAGCTTTGCAATTACGTGGGAGACGCGGTGCAACGGCCCACTTTAGAAGGCAAAAGCGAGTCAGATAGTATAAACTTTCATGCACCATATATACACGGCTCGCAATGCGGGCCGTTTTTGCAAAAGTTATCCATCGAGGTGAGAGGCACACCATGATTGCAATTCTAAAGCAGAGCGCCAGCGACGAGGCCGTCAGCCATATCGTCAGCTGGATTGAGAAAAAAGGCCTGAAGACCGACGTCTCGCGCGGCGAGAACGAGACGATTATCGGCCTGGTGGGCGATACGACCAAGATCGACCCGTTCCTGCTCGAGTCCATGGATGTCGTCGAGCGCGTGCAGCGCGTCTCCGAGCCGTTCAAGCGCGCAAATCGCAAGTTCCACCCCGAGGACTCCGTCATCGACTGCGGCCACGGCGTCAAGATCGGCGGCGACCAGTTCCAGGTCATCGCCGGTCCCTGCTCCGTCGAGGGCGAGAACCTCATCCGCATCGCACGCCGCGTAAAGGCCGCCGGCGCCACGATGCTGCGCGGTGGCGCCTACAAGCCCCGCACCTCCCCCTACGCCTACCAGGGTATGGGCCCCGCCGGGCTGGACCTGCTATGCGAGGCGTCTGCCGAGCTCGACATGCCGATCGTCACCGAGATCATGGACCCGCGCGACGTGCAGGTCTTCCTTGACAAGAAGATTGACGTCATGCAGATCGGCGCCCGCAACGCCCAGAACTTCCCCCTGCTCAAGGAGGTCGGCAAGACCCAGACCCCGATCCTGCTCAAGCGCGGCATGTCCGGCACGATCGATGAGCTGCTTATGGCAGCCGAGTACATCATGAGCGAGGGCAACGACAACGTCATCCTTTGCGAGCGCGGTATCCGCACCTTCGAGACCCGCACCCGCAACACCTTCGACCTCAACGCCGTGCCGGTGCTGCACCACCTGTCGCACCTGCCTGTCGTCGCCGACCCCAGCCACGCCACCGGCTACACCCGCTACGTTGAGCCCATGGCGCTCGCCGCGACCGCCTGCGGTGCCAACGGCCTGGAGATCGAGGTCCACGACGAGCCGAGCCGCGCCTGGTCCGACGGCGCCCAGGCCCTCACCCCCGATCAGTTCGACGACACCATGCGCCGCATCCGAGCCATCCGCGAGGTTGTCTGCCAAGAGACCATGGAGTAGCTCATGGGTACGGTGAGAAACGCGCGCGTTAACCAGGGCGGCCCCAAGTGCGCCGGCATCGTCGGCCTTGGCCTCATCGGCGGTAGCTTTGCCCGCGGCTATGCGCAGGCGGGCGTCCGCGTGCTGGCCTGGGACCCCGATGACGATGTCATGACGGCCGCCAGCATGGGCACTGTCGCCGGAGAGCTCAACGGCAAGACACTCGGCGAATGCGACATCATCGTCCTGGCTTGCTATCCCGAGGCATGCATCGAATGGCTCGAGGCGCATGCCCAGGCACTCGCCGACGCCACCGACACCGACGCCATCATGGGTCCCGTGGTGATCGACACCGTGGGCGTCAAGGGCATTGTGTGCGAGCGCGCCTTTGAGCTTGCCCGCGAGCACGGCTTTTACTTTGTGGGCGCGCACCCCATGGCGGGCACCCAGTTCTCAGGCTACGCTCACTCCCGTGCCGACCTGTTCCAGGGCGCCCCGCTCGTGCTCGTGCCACCCGCGGTGGACGATGCGCTCAAGCTGGAGCTTTTGGGCCAGGTGCGCGAGATGGTGCGCCCCTTGGGCTTTGGCAAGTTCAGCGTGACCAGCGCCGCCGAACACGACCGCGTCATCGCCTTCACGAGCCAGCTTGCGCACGTGGTATCCAACGCCTACGTCAAGAGCCCCACCGCCCAGGTCCACCACGGCTTTTCGGCCGGAAGCTACCGCGATCTCACCCGCGTGGCGCACCTCAATCCTCAGATGTGGTCCGAGCTTATGATCGACGACGCCAATGCGCTCGCCTTCGAGATCGACCACCTGATCGAGTCGCTTGGCGCCTACAGCCGCGCCCTTAAGGACCGCGACCAACGCTATCTGGAGAATCTCCTTGCCGAGGGCGACCGCATCAAGCGCGCGCTCGACGACGAGGCCTCCCACTAGACCACCTATCACGCCAGGTCGAAAGGACCGAAGCTTATGGCGATTACCATCGATATCGACACCGCACGCCCCTACCAGGTGCATGTTGGCACGTTTTTGCTGGAGCAGGCGGGGCCGCTCGTGCGCGCCACTGCCGGCGGCGCCAAGGCCGTCATCGTGACGGACACCAACGTGGGCCCGCTCTACCAGATGCCCGTTAAGCAGAGCCTGGAGGCGTCAGGCTACGAGGTGAGCATCTGCACCTTCGAGGCAGGCGAGGCCCATAAGCGCGCCGAAACCTATGTTGCCATTTTGGAGTTTGTGGCCGAGCACGAGCTTTCGCGCTCCGACGTGATCGTGGCACTCGGGGGCGGCGTCGTGGGCGATGTGGCGGGCTTTGTGGCCGCCACCTACATGCGCGGCTGCAAGTTTGTGCAGATCCCGACGAGCCTGCTCGCCATGGTGGATTCGTCGGTGGGCGGCAAGACCGCCATCGACCTGGCTGCCGGCAAGAACTTGGCCGGCGCCTTTTGGCAGCCGAGCGTGGTTATCGCTGACGTGGGGTGCCTGGCCACCCTCACGCCCGAGCAGTTCGCCGACGGCTGCGGCGAGGTCGTCAAGCACGCCGTGATCGCCGACCCGGAGCTTTTCGCCGAGCTGGAGAAGACCCCGCTCACGCTGGAGCTGCTCAACCGCGATGTGGCCCGCGTAGCACTCATCATCGCCCGCAACATCGACATCAAGCGCGCCGTGGTCGTCGCCGACGAGCACGAAACCAACCAGCGCAAGCTGCTCAACTTTGGACACAGCGCCGGACACGCCGTCGAAGCCTGCGAGCACTTTGAGCTCGGGCACGGCAACTGCGTGTCGATCGGTATGGGCATCATCACGCGCGCCGCGGCCCTGCACGGCGCCTGCGATGCTGCACTGCCCGGTCGTATTGAGGAGCTCTGCGCCCGCCATGGCCTCAAGACCCTCTGCGACCTAGATGCCGATGCCGTCTTTGCCGAGGCGCTCCACGACAAGAAGCGCGCGGGCGACACCATCGACCTGGTGATTCCGCACGGCATTGGCCGCTGCAGCATCGACCGCACGCCGCTTTCCACTTTCCACGAACTCATTGCCGAGGGCCTCGGCCAGAAGGGAGACGCATCCGCATGCTAGCCCGCATCACCCCGTCCCCGCTTAAGGGCACCGTTCCCGCCATCGCGTCCAAGTCGATGGCGCACCGTCTCATCATCTGCGCTGCGCTTGCCAACGGCGAGACACACGTCGCCTGTAACACCACCTGCGCCGACATCGAGGCTACGGTGCGTTGCCTTACGGCCCTGGGTGCTCGCATCGAGACCGTCGAGGACGGCTTCCAGGTCCACCCCACCATGAAGAGCATTGAATTTGGCCTGCTCAAGGCCCTTGCCGGTGGCACGCTCGACTGCGGCGAGAGCGGCTCCACGCTGCGCTTTATGTTGCCCGTCGCCTGCGCGCTGGGCGCAGAAGCAACTTTTGTGGGTCAGGGACGCTTAGGCGCCCGCCCGCTGTCCCCGCTCTCGGACGAGATCATCGCCGCCGGCTGCGACCTGCAGGGCCTGGGCGGTTTTCCGCTCAAGACGAGCGGACGCATGCGCCCGGGCACTTTCGTGCTGCCGGGCAACGTGAGCTCGCAGTATATCTCCGGCCTGCTGCTGGCAGCCCCGCTGCTGGCCCAGCCCTCCTGCGTGCAGGTGACCGGCCTCATCGAGAGCCGCCCTTACATCAACCTGACAATCCAGGCCATGAAGGCCTTTGGCGTCGAGGTCAACGTCGAGCGCATTCCGGCCAAGGACGGCCAGCCCGAGGTCACGAACTTCCGCGTGAGCAGCGGCTCGTACCGCACGCCCGGCAGCGTAGCCGTCGAGGGCGACTGGTCCAACGCCGCCTTTTGGCTGTGCGCCGGTGCCATCGGCACCGACCCCATCACCGTCGAGGGCGTGTCGCTGAGCTCCGCACAGGGCGACCGCAACGTGCTCGCCGCGCTTTCGCGCTTTGGTGCCCGCATCGTGCGCTCCACCAACGCCGCCACCGTGCAGTCCGACAAGCTCGCCGGCTTTGAGATGAGTGCCCACGACATTCCCGACCTGGTGCCCGTTATCTCGGCCGTGGCCTCGCTGGCACAGGGCCGCACCTTTATCCGCGATTGCGCCCGTCTGCGCATCAAGGAATCCGACCGTCTGGCCACCACCACCCGCGAGCTCACCGCGCTGGGCGCGCAGGTGCGCATTGCCGGTGACGACCTCATCATCAAGGGTGTCGATGCCTTTACCGGCGGCGAGGTCGATTCGCACAACGACCACCGCATCGCCATGATGGCCGCCATCGCCGCGAGCCGTGCCACCGGCGAGGTCGTGATCCACGGCGCCGAGGCCGTCAACAAGTCCTATCCCGATTTCTTCGACCACTACCGCCTGCTGGGCGGCAAGGTCACACTCGAGGAGGAATAGCATGTCCTCGACCTTTGGCAACGTCTTGCACTTAAGCATCTTCGGCCAATCGCACTCCCCCGCTATCGGCTGCTCGCTCGATGGCATCCCGGCGGGCATCGCCGTGGACCAGGAGGAGCTGCAGGCCTTCCTCGACCGTCGCGCCCCCGGTCGCGACGAGACCGCGACCAAACGCCGCGAAGCCGACGCCGCCCACATCATCGCCGGTGTTGTCGATGGACATACCACCGGCGCGCCCATCGCCGCGATTATCGAGAACACCAACACGCGCTCCAATGATTACTCCGAGCTGCGCCGCAAGCCCCGTCCCGGACATGCGGACTTCCCTGCGCGTGTGAAGTATCACAACATGCACGATGTCGCTGGTGGCGGGCATTTTTCCGGCCGCCTAACGGCACCCTTATGCATCGCCGGCGGGATCGCGCTGCAGGCGCTCGAGGCCCGTGGCATCAAGGTCATGGCGCACGTCGCGCAGATCGGCGGCATCTCCTGCCGATGGACGATATGGTCTATCGCGAGGCCGACCGCAAGGCGATCCTTTCGAACGACCTGCCTTGCATTGACGCCGCCGCAGCCGGCCGCATGCGCGAGGAGATCCTAGCCGCGCGCGACGAGCTCGATAGCATCGGCGGCATCGTGGAGTGCGGCATTTACGGGCTTCCCACGGGCATCGGCGACCCCATGTTCGACGGCATCGAGAACCGCATCGCGCAAATCGCGTTTGGCATTCCCGCCGTAAAGGGCGTGGAGTTTGGCATGGGCTTTGCCGTGGCCGCCATGCGCGGCAGCGAGAACAACGATCCGTATCGCATCGACGCCGAGACCGGCGAGATTGAAGTCGAGTCCAACAACGCCGGCGGCATTCTGGGCGGCATCTCCACCGGCGCGCCCGTCATGTGGCGTATGGCCGTAAAGCCGACACCCTCTATTGGCCGCGAGCAGCAGACCGTAGACATGGACGCCATGGAAAATGCCGAGCTCTCGGTCCACGGTCGTCACGATCCCTGCATCGTCCCCCGAGCCGTCCCCGTAGCCGAAGCAGCCGCGGCGCTCGCCATCTGGGACGCCCTCCTCGAGGACGCCGCCCAGCGCTAACCCGCCCACCCCGGGCAATGATTCACGAAAGGGGTCCCTATGGACCTTGCTGACATCCGCCAGACCATCGATGGCATCGACACCACGCTCCTCAACAGCTTTATCGAGCGCATGGACATTGCCACCGAGGTCGCCAAGTCAAAAATCAAGATGGGCAAGGCCGTCTTCGACCCCGCCCGCGAGCGCTCCAAACTCAACAACCTCGCCAGCCGCGCGCCCGAGCGCTATGAGGCGCAGACCATCACCCTGTTTCGTCTCCTCATGAGCATGAGCAAGGCCGAGCAGCAGCGCTACATCAACGAACTCAAGGGCATCACCGTCTCGCAAAAGGCCCACGCCACGGCTGCAGCCTCCGACACGCCCTTCCCTCAAACTGCCACCGTCGCTTGCCAGGGCGTTGAGGGCGCTTACAGTCAAATCGCCGCGTGCAAGCTCTTCGACGTGCCCGACATCGCGTTTTTCGAGACCTTCGAAGGCGTTATGCGCGCTGTGCGCGACGGCTTCTGCGAGTTTGGCGTGCTGCCCATCGAGAACTCCACCGCCGGCTCGGTCAACGCCGTCTACGACCTGCTCGCCCAGTTCGACTTCCATATCGTGCGTTCGCTGCGCCTCAAGATCGACCACAACCTGCTCGTCAAGCCCGGCACCAAGCTCGCGGACATACGCGAGGTCTACAGCCACGGCCAAGCCATTGCCCAGTGTGCCGGCTTTATCGAGTCCCACGGCCTGCACGCCACCAAGTACCCCAACACGGCCATGTCGGCCGAGATGGTCGCCAACTCCGAGCGCACCGACGTCGCCGCCATCGCCTCGCGCAGCTGTGCCACGCTGTATGGCCTCGAGGTGCTGGAGCCCAATATCCAAGACTCGGACAACAACTACACGCGCTTTGTCGTCATCAGCCGCGAGCCGCGCGTCTACCCCGGCGCTAATCGCACCTCGCTCATGATCACCACGGCCAACGAGCCGGGCGCCCTCTATCGCGTGCTCGAGCGCTTCTACGCACTCAACATCAACCTCATCAAGCTCGAGAGCCGCCCCATCCCCGGCCGCGACTTTGAGTTTATGTTCTACTTTGATCTGGACTGCCCCTTTGGCAGCAAGGCCCTCGACGACCTGCTCGATTCCATCGACGACGTGTGCGAGAGCTTCACCTACTTTGGCAGCTACACGGAGGTGCTCTAGATGACCGATACCGCCGCAACCCGCCCCTACGGTGTGCTGGGCCGCGTGCTGGGCCACAGCTACACCCCGACCATCTACAAAGAGCTCGCTGGGCTCGATTACGTGCGATTTGAGCGCGAGCCCGAGGACCTCGCGGCCTTTATGACGGGTAAAGAATGGGAAGGCACCAACGTGACCATCCCCTACAAACGCGCCGTCATGAACTACCTGGACGAGCTGAGCCCGCTCGCCGAGCGCATGGGCAACGTCAACACCATCACGCGCCTGCCCGACGGCCGCCTGCGCGGCGACAACACCGACTACTTTGGTTTTCAGTGCCTGGTCGAGGAGCTGGGGGTTGAGGTTGCCGGCAAGAAGGCTCTCGTGCTCGGAGCCACCGGCGGCGCCGGCACCACGGCAAGCATGGTACTCGGCGACCTGGGCGCCACCGTGGTGCCCGTGGGCCGCACAAGCGAGGTCAACTACGGCAACATCGCGCAGCAATCCGACGCCGCCCTGCTCGTCAACTGCACGCCCGCCGGCATGTTCCCCCATTGCCCCGACGCGCCTTGCACGCTCGAAGGGCTCGATGCGCTCGAGGGCGTCATCGACATTGTCTACAACCCCGCCCGCACGGGACTCATGCTCGAGGCCGAGCGCCGCGGTATCCCCTGCATCGGCGGTCTGCTGATGCTCGTGGCCCAAGCGGCACAGGCTGTTGAGCGCTACACCGGCCAGGTCACCCCGCGCAAGCGCATCCTGGATGTAACGGAGCGCTTGTCACGCCGCGAACAGAACATCGCGCTGATCGGCATGCCGGGCTCGGGCAAGACCCGCGTGGGTGAGCAGATTGCCCTGCTCACGGGTCGCGAGCACATCGACCTGGACCGCGCCCTCGAGGAACGCCTCGACATGCCCTGCGCCGACTTTATCGTCGAGCGCGGCGAGGCGGCCTTCCGCGAGCAGGAGACGGTGGCTCTGTCCGACATCTCCAAGCGCAGCGGCTTGGTGCTCTCCACCGGCGGCGGCGTGGTCACACGCGACGAGAACTACCCGCTGCTGCACCAAAACAGCCAGATCTTGATGCTCAATCGCAAGCTCGACGAACTCGCCCACAAGGGACGCCCTATCACCGCCCGCGACGGCATCGACAAGCTGGCCGAGCAGCGCATGCCGCGCTACCGCACCTGGGCCGACTACATCATCGACTCACGCGACTGCGCCGCCAACACCGCCCGTGCCATCCTCGACACCCTCCCACCCGCTCTCTAACCAAAACCACTACAAAGGGGACAGGCACCTTTGTGGTGGTTTTCCAATCGCAAAGGAAGCAACCATGAAAGCACTCGTCATCAACGGCCCCAACCTCAACATGCTCGGCATTCGCGAGCCGGGCATCTATGGCAGCGACAACTACGACCGCTTAGTGCAGATCTGCCAGGAAGCGGGCGCTGCACAGGGCTTCGACGAGGTCGAGGTCTTCCAGTCTAACCACGAGGGCAGCATCGTCGACAAGATCCAAGAGGCCTACGGCAAGGTCGACGGCATCGTCATCAACCCGGCGGCTTACACGCACACGAGCGTCGCGATCCTCGACGCCCTCAAGGCCGTTGCCATCCCTGCCGTCGAGGTGCACATCAGCGCCGTAGAGACGCGCGAAGACTTCCGCCAGGTGAGCTATGCACGCCTAGCTTGCTTCGCCACCATCACCGGCGAGGGCCTGAAGGGCTACGCACATGCGCTAGAGCTGTTGAAAGAGCATCTGCTACACTAATCCCTGGGACAAAGGCATCAGATATGTTTGTCCCTAAACTAAAGTAACTGTCCAATCGACATACAAAGGAGCATATCCATGTCCCAGTACGATTACCTCGTCGTCGGTGCCGGCCTTTCGGGCGCCGTCTTCGCCAATGCCGCCAAGCGCGCCGGCAAGTCGGTCCTGGTCATCGACCGCCGCGACCACATCGCCGGCAACGTCTACACCGAGGACGTCGAGGGCATCCAAG
>UQZD01000002.1:0-110336 GCA_900545485.1 uncultured Collinsella sp.
GGCGTGAACGCCCCGCCCCCGCCGGGGGGCGGCCCCCCGCCATGAGGACCTCCTCGCTCGTGCCGTGGTAGATGGGCATGCTCACGTCGATGGAGGGGATCTCGACCCAGCTCATCATGGGGTCGCGGTCAAAGATGAGCTGCTGGGCGTAGGGCTCGATCTGGTCGGCGGGAAGCTCGGTGTCCTCGCCGGCAAGTTGCTCGTTATAGGAGCGCGCCTGAAGCAGAATGCGCTCGCGCTCCTCTTCCGACAGCGCGTCCACGGTGCTGGACACGGTGCTGATCTGGTTGAACACGCCCGAGGCCTCGAGCCGGTCCAAGATCCACGGCCAGGTCATAAGGCCCACGCCAATAAGGATGATGACGATGGTGATGAGCCGATCGGCCCAGCGCGGCAGTCGCTTGCGGCGGCGCTTGCCGCCCGCGGGCTTAGAGTGTTTGTTTGCACGTGACATCGGCCACACCACTTTCGTCAGGTTGCGCTAGAGAGCTGCACCAAGCAGGATAGCGCAGCGCGGGCTCGCAGATACAAAACGGGGCAGACTCCAGTGCGAAGTCTGCCCCGAAAAGAGAATGGCAAAGCAAGAACGTGGATGGACGAGAAAA
Source organism: uncultured Collinsella sp. (assembly GCA_900545485.1). Classification (GTDB taxonomy): domain Bacteria; phylum Actinomycetota; class Coriobacteriia; order Coriobacteriales; family Coriobacteriaceae; genus Collinsella. The sequence goes on from UQZD01000002.1 coordinate 606, forward strand.
GTGTCCGCAAGTCTCATGGCCATCACATCCCACCTGCCAAAGGGATGGGTGAGTAAGCGTTACTCCTGCTCGGACTCCTCAGCCTGCTTACGGCTGCGGATGAGGTGCGCCACGCCGATGCACAGCACCGCGCCACCAGCGATCCAAGTGAAGGTCACGCCGTTGAGACCGGTCAGCGGGAGGCCGGTGCCCTGCTTGTTTTTGACAATCAAAGCAGCAGTACCGTTGTCCGTGTTGGTCGTGTCAACCTCGACCAAATTGGAACCCTTGGTGCTCGTCTTGACCGTGAGCTTGTTTTCTCCCACACCCTCTGCTTTGTCGAGGCCAGTGGCTTTGATGGTGAAGGTGAAATCGGGGATGGTGTTGTAGCCGGCGAGCGTATGGGTTTCCTTGACGGTGTAGGTGCCGGCATCGAGGCCCTTGACGTTAATCTCGCCGGAGTCGGAGGTCGTGAACTCATGACGCCTATTATCGAGGGAGCCATCACCCTGGACATACATGTTCTTGGATGTAGTATCGTCGGGATTAGTGGCACAGATGGTGAACCTTACGCCGGTAAGTGTCTTATTCTCATCAGTCGCGTCCTTCTTGACGAGCTTGAGCGCATAGGTGTAGTCGCGCACGGTGTCGGGCACAGACTCACCCTTGGTATCGTGGCCAGGGTTGTTGGAGTAGATGAGCTTGACGGTGTTGGAGTTGCCCGTGCCACCGACAACAACATGCTGGGACATCTTCGGGTCGAGCTTGGCGCTGTACCTGACAACGACCCTTGTGTTCTCGTCAACAGTGACACCGGCCGCCCCGGCGGCAGCCTTAAGATCGTCAAACTTTACGCTCAAGACCGTCTTGCCATTTGAATCGGGATTAGACACGGTCACAGAAGTAGGCGTGATAGGAGTCTCACCAATCACGGCCTTGACAGAGGACTCATCAACAGTCAAACCGGCAGACAGCTCATCGTAGAACTCATAATAGTAGGTGCCGAACGTGTCGACATTGTTTGCAACCGTGCCGGTCAGCTTGTACTGAACGGTCTGACCCATCTGGGAGTCCGCCTTGTCATGCCACTCGACGCCCGTAGCATCGTCCTTGATCTGCTTCATCACGGTCGGGATGCTCGTCTTCTCGGTAACGCTCACTGCGTCGCCGCCCACGACCGCAAAGATCGGCGAGGTACCGGTCTGCTTCTCTTTCTTATTGAGCGAGTCGGTATCGGTCATGAACAGGTAGTAGCCGGCCTTCGTAGTGGTGAAAGTGGAACCGGCAGCAAAGGAATTGCCCGTAGCGGTAACACTCTTCTCTACAGCCAAGGCAATCTTGTTAAGGATGCTGCCCTGCGGCAAACTCGTGGTATTAGTGGTATCAGTGATCGTGGAAAGGTAGTCGGCAACATCAGAAGCAGTCGAGTCTTTGGTAATTCCAGGGACTTTATTAGCAACAAGCTCGTCCAGGACCGCATTCTCTGCGGCAGGACTCGCCCACTTAACGTTGGACGTAACCTTACCGGACGTTCCGTCCATAACGTCAGCAGTAAAAATCTGATACGCCTTGAACAAAGTGGGGCCATTGTCCGCGGCCTGGCTAATCGTGAGCGAATAGCTGGGGGCGGCACCCTCCTCAGCAAACGCCATGGTCACCGGGGCCATCACGCCACCGAAGCTCAACGCCGCCGTGAGGCCGGCGGTTACTGCCAGGCGTGCGATATTCTTGCTCATGCTCATCTTCTTTTCCTCCGTTTTCCGGTTGATTCTCATTCGATCGGTCATCATCTGTCTGTGTCTTTGCATCTACTTTGTTATGTCTCGCCCCGCTCTCGGTGGGGCTGCCAGCTACTCTTTATGGCTGCCACCTCCCCGCTTGACCAGGAGCGCGACCACGATGAGCGCGGCTCCGGCGACCGCTGCGGCGGCCGCGGCGTACATTGCCATATCGCCAGTCGAGGGCATAAAGCCTCCGGTGGTAATGCTAGGGGGTGTGCCGGTGGGCGTGTTGATGAGCGACGCCTCCAGGCTGCCCGTCGACCCGTCCGCGCTGTCGGCGCGCAGGGGCGACTCGGCCGTGATGGCGAGCTTGGGCTTGGCGGCGGCCACCTGGTCGACGTCCAGGCCCTCGGCCTTGACCGTCACGGATCGCGTGCCCTCAAAGGCGGTGTAGCCCTTGGGCGCCTTGAACTCGCGGACCCCCAGCTTGCCCGAGTCCACGCCCGAGACGGTCACGCGACCGTCCTCGCCCGTGGCGACGGTGGCCTTGCCCTCTGCATCCCACGTGCCGTCGGCCGCCAGCGTGCGACCGCAGTCGTCGGTGATGCTCAGGACCGCCCCGGCAAGCGGCTTGTCACCGTCGCTGCCGCGCTTGGTGAGCGCGAGATCCCAGGTGTAGGCGCACGCGTCATCGCTCGGCGTGCGGGTGAAGCCGGCGTCGCCGGACTGGTCGGCAAAGGGAGAGCGCGGGTAGCGCAGGTAGACCTCGTTGGGGTTGCCCTTCGCGATGCCGTGGCTGCATGCGCTGTTGAGCGGTGCGTTGTACACGGCGACCACGCGGGCGCCCGCGGCGAAGGCGTCGGCCCCGCCGAGCGCGGCAATCAGGTCGCCGGTGCGCACGGTGAAGGTCTTACCGTCGGCCGCTACCTTGGTGGCGCACTGGGCCGTGATGTCGGTCCAGCCCTTCGCGGGCTCGGCGCCGACGCGGCCGTCCTTACCGGTTGAGACGGCGTCGAAGCCGCCGTCCGCGCCCGCCGCCACGTACACGCGCATGCTCGCGGTGACCTTGGAGGGGTCGAGTCCCGCGCTCATGGTGTCGACGAACTGCACCGTATAGGTGTCGTAGGCCGTGAGCCCCGCCGGGACCGTGGCAGAGAGGCGCCAATACAGGTCGTCGGCGACCGTGGCGTCGGCGGCCTTTTGCCAGGCGGCGGTGCTGTCCTCCAGCACATGCTTGGAGACCTTGGGCGTCGCGGCCTTGGGCTTGACGGTGACGGCGCTGCCGCCGACCAGGGCCATGATCGGCGCGGTGCCGGCCTCGCCCTGGGCGATGGCGTCGTCGTCGGCAACGATGAGCCAGTAGCCGCAGGGCAGCTCAGCCGCCGTGCCCGCGTTAAGGGCCACGGGCACGGCGCCAGAGCTCTGGAGAGAACGAGCGAGCCGTGCGCTCAGCGCGCTCGTAAGGTGGGAATCGGTGTTGAGCCACTCGGCAGCTTCCTGCGCGGTGGTCTGGGAATTGGGCATGCTGGCGCTGTGCAGCACAGGCAGCGCGGCGTCGCGCACGGTGCCGCTTGCCCAGGCGAGGTCGGTGGCAATCTTGGCGTCGCTGTCGCCGTCGACGACGTTGGCGCTAAAGATCTGGTAGGCGTCGTAGCTGCGCGCCGCGGTGCCGCTCACCGCGATGGAACCGGTCGAGGTCGGCGCGGCCTGCGCGGATGCGGGGAACACAACCGCGCAGGTGCCGATCAGGAGGGCAAGCAGCGCAAACAAGATCGGGAAGGAGCAAACTTTCTTATTCACGACGCTCGCCTCCCTTCGCATTCGCCTTGCGACGAATGTGCATCCAGGCCGCAGCAGCGCAAAGCACCGCCGCGCCGGCAAGGTACGTCAGAGTGACGCCCGACATACCAGAAAGGGGCAAAGAGGTGGAGTAGGTGTTGGTGAAGGTGGGGGTAGTGTCGGGAAACTCGTGGCCCTCGGTCTCGGCGCTTACCCACGTACCTTCTTTGTCAACGGTTCCCTTCCTGTAGGTCACCGCACAGTTGATCTCTCCTTTTTCGGTGTCATACCTTGCCACAACCGTGAACTTATAGACCGAGTGGTCGTACGTGTAGTGCGAGAACCGCGAACCGTCGGTTTTCTCGCGCACATAGTACGTATAGGTCTTGGAAGGGCCACCCGTGGAGTCGCCCGAGTCGTCGGGATTACCCCTGATATCAGCGAGCGAGTACTTGAGCTCAACCTCTTTATCAGTGGTGTCTTTGAACGAAAGCGTCTGCTTCGTTTCTTTACCAGAGGTCACGGCAGTACCGATGATGTTTTTAAATTTGCTGTCTTTCGCAAACTGAAGTGTAAACTCCTTCATCTCGCCACCCTCAACGACCTTAGTCGCCTTAGGAGTCCAGGAGGCGGGGGGCACGATTTTGTTGGTAAAGGTCGGTTTCTTACTGTTACCGATAGTAACCGTAGTCTTCGTGCTATCTTGTGGGCTATCTTGTGGGATGTCAACGGAATAGCTTTCGGAACCAAGTGGTTTGAAGATGGGATCCTTCTCTGTCTTTTTAGAAACGGTTATTTCTTTTACCTTGTAATAATTAATAGGAATCGACATGAGATATTTAGTGTCGGATGGATTGTCCTCAACTTTTACCACGATCTTGTAAATGGTCTCGTCGAATTTGGTATCCAATTCGTTTTCGCCGCTGATGGGTTCCTCAACAAGATAGAAAACGTATTGTCCCGAAGAATAGTCCTTGCCAGAGTCGAAGGTGATATTGCCGTTTGTTTGATCAACAGGCGCCTCGCCCGCAACACTGCAATCGCCCATATCAAATGTGTCGTCATCTTTCCAAGAAGGCTCGATGTCACCATCCTGGCGCAGCAACTTAAATCTGTAATTGTGCGTGCTAAGGCCTTGCGAGATTCCCTTTTCATCTTTAAGCACCTTGGTGGCATTGAGCTTCATGCTCGGATAAACACTCAGATCCTTGACCTCGCCAACGACAAGATCGCCGTTGGTCATGATGCCGCCACCGTGGGTGTAGGAATAGTTGCCACTGATAATGGTCGTAGCCGCTGTCTGCGCCTTTCCCATGGCATCGGCAGTCGGATGGGCCTCAAGACCGAACATGTACTTGGCCTCGGCGCCGCCATTTGGCTCAATGGTGATCTTCTCGCCGTCGCAAGTGCCCTGCCAACCAGCCGAGTCGCCGCCGAGCATCTTGCCGAGCACAACTGCAATTGTCGAGTTCGCACCATCTTTTTTACGCACCAGGAAGAAATCCTTATGGCCGGATTTTTTGAAGGGCTCGGTAATGTACTCGGAGTTACTATCCTCGTTCTTTCCATATCCGCCGGCAGAGTAGTGTTCACCATTATTATCTTTATTGTTATAAATAGCGGCACCGTTGGAATGCGAAACGATTGTTTCGCCCGTAGGGCAAGCGCCAACGCCGCCGCCCCAGCCGCCAGCCTCATTTTCGGCAATCAACGTCTTTACGATATTGAGCTTGCCGCCCTTCTGGATAAAGACGCCACCGCCGCCCCAGTCGCCGCCGCGATCCTTACCCGTCATAGTCTTGTTGTTCGTAATGTAAATCTTGCTGTTCTCACCAGCGCTAATTGTTGCCATCGTACCAGTGTTGTCACCGCCAGCGATACGCAAACCGCCGCCCTCAGCGTTCTCCGCCACGTTGCCGGCAATCGTGCCGCCAGTCATTTCAAACTCGATGGTCTGGTTGTAAAAACCAGCGTAAACGCCACCGCCAGCCTCATGGGAGTAGTTAGCAGTAACTGAGCCACCCGTTATACTGAGCTTGCCACCATTTACACATGCAATGCCACCGCCACCGAGCAGGCCATTGTTAAACGATTCAGAGATATTGGAATCGACACGATTGTTAGTAATGCTTGCCGAATCGCTGATACTAACGCAAGCATTTTTGGTAAAGACGCCGCCGCCATAACCATTTTCGGGACTGCCGCCGCTGTTGCAAGTGTTTTCATACGTAGCGTTGCCAGAGATAATTCCGCCCGTAAGCTTCAGGGTGGCTCCCTTGTCAGCATAGATGCCGCCGCCAGAACCCGACTTGTTTCCCGCGACCACGCCGCCTGTCATTTCGAGACTGGCATTCGCGCCCGCCTTCTCGCCCGTTATGCACAGGCCACCGCCCCAGCCACCGCCGTTGCCATTGGTGACGTAACCGCCTTCGATTTTGACTTTACCCTCAGAAAAAATCACATGGCCGTCATCGCTCAGATTGGCGGCCGTGGTAATCATGCCGCCCTTGAGATCGAGCGTGCCGCCCTCTTTAACGGTGACCACATGCTTTACGGAACCGCTGTCCGATGCCGCATCAATAGCGCCAAAGCCCGTAACGACATGCCTGATCGTAGTCTCGGTTGTGCCGAGTCCATCTTGATTGGGCGTGCTCTTGGTCTCAAAGTAAGTAAGACTCTTAGGAGTGCCACTATTTGAGCCGTTTCCTGTTTCCCATTCCATAGACGCAAGATGACCCGCCGTCGTTTCGACCAGGGTCTGCTCGTCTTTTGTTTTACCTAAATCCTCGATAGTGAGTGTGGCTCCATTTTCGACCACAAAGAAGGAGTCTTTGTTGCCGGAACCACGGTAGAGCATGTGTCCCGCAAGATCGATAGCAGTGTCTTTGGTGATGGTGATCTGCTTATCCGAATAGGCAAAATCCGTCAGTCGGAACTTGCCGCCATTGGTGAACGTCTCAGCAATATTACCTTTCACCTCGTTATAGCCATCGGCACTGACGGTAGCGGGAGCGATAGCGTTTTCATCGTTAGTTTCATCATCAGAAGGCTGTGTATCGGAAGGCTGCGCGGCGCCCTTGGCCTCCGCGTCGTCGGACGGCAGTCCCGCGGCAGCGGCGTCTTCGCTCGCGCCATTCTCGGCATCATCGCTAATCTGCTTTTCGGCACCCCCGTTAGTGGTGCTGTCTACACCAGTAGACTCACTTGAGGAACCCTCCCCCATCACAGCTTCCTCGGCAGAAACCGCCTGGGCATCGTTGGCAATGGCCTGAGAGATCGGGGGCATGACGAGCGACAGTACCAGGCTCAAAACGGAGGCTCCGCACAAAACGCCTGCCAGTACACGGCGCGTCGCTTTATTACTCTGTTTAGATTTGTCTGAATTTGCTTTCATCGATGTCTCCTCCCCAAGAGACCGCAATCTTGCTCTTTCACTATCAAACGTATCTGCGCAATCTGTAATTGCGCTCGTTTAGTAAAGTTATTGTAACTATTGTTTAAACATATGAGCAACAAAACCGGCATTTTTGTAGCGAGTTCTCAATTCCCTTGACATTTACTCAGATTTGCCTTCGTTTATTCGCTATCTATTTTTGGTTTCTGCTGGTAATTTAGTTGACTATCATTTTTTAATGGCATTAGATTTATTTGCACAATATTTTGCTCAAGAGCAAACATCCCGCTCACGGTCGAAAATCGACCGTGAGCGGTAGGTCATTAGCCAGCAGGAATACCTTACCAAACTGATGAGAATATCTTTAACTCATCGGTGGTTAGAAGCGTGATGTTCAGACAATCATATTTGATTTTGTGCGCAGATTTTAGGCATCAATTCGCCCAAATCGCCTGAGGCCGCCACAAAGGCACCTGTCCCCTTTGTGGTGATTCTGCCCTAGCGCTACAGCAGATGTTCCTCGATAAAGATCGCGATGCCGTCTTCGTCGTTGCTCGCGGTTACAAAGTCGGCGGCGGCACGGGTGGCATCGCTGCCGTTTGCCATGGCCACACCCACACCGGCGTCGGCCACCATGCAGGTGTCATTGTCCGCATCGCCAAACACGCAGATGTTCTGGAGCTCCATGTCGTTGAGCTCCGCCACGCGCACAAGGCCGCGCGTCTTGGACACGCGTGGATCCATGAACTCGTAGAGTCGCTGCGTGGTTTGCAGAGCCGCCGCTTTAACGGTGTCATCGGCAAATGTCGACGCCCGCTCAATCACCCGCGGCATTACCTCGGGCACCATGGTAAACATCACCTTGGGCTGCGGCTCGCGCAAAAACTCGGCAAAGTCGACCACCTTGTAGGGCACGCCGTCGACACGCGACAAATGCTCGACGCATGCATTGCTCTCGGGCACATAGAGTACGCCGTCCCGAGGGCAAACGGGCGTTGCCGGCAGGCCTGCCATGTGCTCGCAGATGTGCGCGATGGTCTCGCCCGGTAGCGGGTAGCTCAGCTCGTTGATGCCGTGCGCACGATCGATGACTTCGGCGCCGCCGCAGCCCACCAGCACGTCTACCAGGCCTTCGATACCCCAGAGCCCAAACATGGCCTCGGTCGCCTGGGCGTCGCGCGCGGTGCACAGACCAAACAGCACGCCGCGCTCGCGCAGGGCGCGGATCGCCGCCACGGTGCGCGGGGACACCGCGTGCTGGCTCGTGAGCAGCGTACCGTCGATATCGCAGAGTACGGCTTTAATATGGCTGAAGGTGGTGTCCATGAGGGCCTTTCTGGGTAGCGCGTCGGTGTGGGGTGTATTCGTGAACGGCGTACATGGTATACCAAGGCACGGGCCGTTGGGACCCGATCACCACAAAGGCGTCTGGCCTCTTTATGGTGGCTTGTGGTGCTCGGGCCTCAGCGCAATCCATCACAACATTCGACGTTTTTCGGCAAAATCGCGATTTTCATCGAATGTTGTGATGGTTTTTACTGCTTTGCGGCACGATCAAAATGTCGGCGTCCAAACAGCAGCAGCGCCGCGGGAACCGCCGTCACGACCATGCCCGCACCAACGAGCGTCTGCTGCACGCCAAACGTCGCCGCCAGCCAGGGGGCAATCGCCAGCGGGGCTACGCCGGCAAACATGTTGCCAAAGCCCATGACCGAGTTCACGCGACCGAGTTGCTCGAGCGGGGCCGTCGTTTGCACGATGGTGTTGTGGAGCGGGTTGACGACGCCCCAGGCCACGCCCAGGGCAATCTGGCCGACAAGGGCTACGCCCACGTACGGCGTTCCCACGTAGAGCAGGCTTCCCAGACCCACGGACATGAGCGCCACAAGCAGCGTCTTAAGGTTGACCAGGTACGGCGGCAAGCGGAGCGCGACCACGGCACCCAGCACCGCGCCCACGCCGCAGGCCGACGAGAGCCAGCCCATCCACTCGACACCGACATGCAGAACATCGCGGTAGAAGAACGACTCCAGCGGATCGAAGGCGCCGTAGCCAAAGTTTGAAAGGAAAATAATGCAGAACAGCAGGACGAGGACGCTGTTGGTGAAGACTGTCTTGATGCTGGTCGCGAAGGTGACACGAGTGGATGCGCTGGGATTGGAGCTTTGTCCCGCGCGCTCCCCTCCCTCTGCCGAATCGGCATCCGCATCCCCGGCGACATGGCTGGTCTGCGGCCTAAAGCCCCAACCGACAACGAGCGCCAGTACTGTAAAGAGCATCATGAGCACGAACACCGCGCGCGACGACGCAGCCGCCGCGACAAAGCCGCCCAGCGTGGGGCCAACGATGATACTCACGTTTGAAAACATGGCGATGGCGGAGTTGATGTCTTTGAGCTCGACAGGATCGTCGGTGAGGTAGGCCGGATAGGATGTTGCGATGGGCTGGGCGAACCCCATCACAAAGCCCAGGAGCACCGCGCCGAGCAGGACGATGCCGGTCGCGCTGCCAAAGGCGAGGATTGCCGCGCCGGTTGCCAGCGTGCCCACGATGCTCAGCAAGAGATGACGGCGCGGGCCCCAGGCGTCGAGCGCCGCGCCACCCGCAAAGGATCCCAAGATCACGAATACGTTCATAAACAGGACGGCCAGCGATGTCGCGACGACCGAGGCATCGTCTGCATAGGTGAGCGTTCCGATGACGCCGATAAAGTAGCTGGTCTGAAAACCGGTGTAGATGAGAAAGCGCATCGCCACCAGGCGCTTGGCCTGCACGGATAGCGATGGTTGAGGCTTTGAGAAAAGAGAGGCGAGCATGGAGACTCCTTGTTTCATGCGAATACGGGCGGCGGGCATTCACCACCGTCTGTCAAATCAATCTATCCGCATGAAACATTAAGGACGCATCAAGCCCCTTTTCTCCGTTTTTCGCCCGTCATGAACTACTTGGTAGATTGTAAGGCATGTCCCACACATCTACCAAAGCAAAAACCACCACAAAGGCGCCTGGCCCCTTTGTGGTGGAAATGACGTTTGCCCAGATAAAACCTGCCAAAATAAACCTGTCCCTATTTGGTAGGTTTTAGGCCAGATGATCTTGAATCAGGTCGCAGATGGCTCGGGCGTCGTTGATGTTGATGGCTCGGGTCGCGAAGCCGGCGTCGAAGGCCTGACGCGCCAAGGCCTCATTGCAGGCAAGGGCCAGCGTGTGGCCATCGACCAGGTTGAGCGAGCTCTTGCCGCGCAGACGGTCGACACCGGAGCGCGCGACGACAATGTTGTCGAAGCCCTCGGTCTTGTAGCCCTCGATGATCACCACGTCGACATCGTTGTAGCGCGACAGCAGCTCGCGCGCGGGCATCTCGTCCTCCTCGCGCGTGTCGGCGTACTCCGCCCAGCGCGTGGCGCAGATGAGGCCCACGTGTTTGGATCCGGCCTGGTGATGGCGCCAAGTATCCTTAGCGGGCACATCGATATCGAAGCCGTGATGCCCATGATGCTTGAGCGAACCCACGCGCAGGCCGCGGCGGGTGAGCTCGGCGATAACCTTCTCGACGAGCGTGGTCTTGCCCGAGTTCTGGTAGCCGATAAACGCAATCGCGGGGACGGCCGGAGTGGGAGCTGCGGGCGCGACGGCGACGGGTGCGCTCGCGGGTGCGTCGCCCGCGGCTCCCACGGACTCAACGGCAGCGGCCTGACGCTCAGCACGATCCCACACGCCCGAGCGGCCGCCCTCCTTGTGTAGCAGGCGCACGTCGACGATCTCCATGCCGCGATCGACCGCCTTGCACATGTCGTAGATGGTCAGGCACGCGGCACTCGCGCCGGTCAGGGCCTCCATCTCGATACCCGTCTTGCCCGTCACGCCCGCCGTAACCAGCACGTGAAAGCCAACCTGCCCGTCCGCGCGCGCCGGCGCCCAGCCCTCGGGCACGTCCTCGGCCGGCGTCCCCGCCGCAGCGATGGGCGCAATGTCGCACTTGCTCTTGGTAATGAGCAACGGATGGCACATGGGAATGATATCGCTCGTGCGCTTGATGGCCATGATGCCCGCCACGCGCGCGCAGGCAAGCACGTCGCCCTTTTTAGCGCGGTCCTGCAGCACCATGGCCTGCGTCTCGGGGTGCATGAGGACGGTGCCCTCGGCGATGGCGATGCGATGGGTCTCGGCCTTGTCGGACACGTCGACCATGCGTACCTCGCCCTTGGCGTCCACATGCGTCAGCTCGTCGCGACGGGCGTCACGGGCGGGCTCGGTGGCAACGCTGGCAGACGGCTGCGCGCCTGCAACGGCATCGCTGGCCGCAGCCGTGGCTTTGTGGGCAGACATCGCGGCCCTGCGAGCGGCCTTGGTGGCATCGGCGTACCTGCTCTTGGCCATATGATCATCCTCCGATTTGGGACATAAATCGTTGCGTGCCCTCAATTATCGCGTGTTCCTGCGGTTTGTGGGCCACGGCATCGCGCCAAATCGAAAGTACCTGCATATCATCACCACGGCGCAGCGCCTCACGCACCGAATACTCGGCATCGCTGAACAGGCACGGACGCACGTTGCCATCGGCCGTCAGGCGCAGGCGGTTGCAATTCGCACAAAAATGGTTGGACATGGCGCTAATGAAGCCGACCGTTCCCGCTGCGCCCGGAAAGTGCCAATAGCGCGCAGGGCCCGCGCCGGCAGGAGCGTCGTTGATGTCGAGCGGCTCGAGCTCGCCCAGTCCCACCGCGGAGGCGCCGGCATTGATTCGCGCCCGCAGCTCGTCGCTCGGCACGGTATCACTCGCGTCCCACAGCTCGGGATTGAGCGCGGGCGCATGCGGGTCCACAGCGCAATGCGAGCTCGTGCGCTCGTCGCCGATGGGCATGTATTCGATAAAGCGCAGGTGGATGGGGCGGTCGAGCGTGAGCCGCGCGAGGGCAGCCACATCCTGGTTGAGCCGGCGCACCACAACGCAGTTGACCTTAACGGGCTCAAAGCCCCAAGCCAGCGCCGCGTCGATGCCAGCCATGGTCTGCTCGAGTCGGCCCAGGCGCGTGATCTTTCCAAAGAGCGTAGGGTCGAGTGTGTCGAGCGAGATGTTGACGCGGTTAAGCCCCGCGTCTTTGAGCTGCGGCGCCAGCTTGGGCAGCAGGGCGCCGTTGGTGGTGAGCGAGATGTCCTCGATCTGCGGAATCGCGCGGATGTCACGAATGAGCGGGATGATACGGCGGCTGACCAGCGGCTCGCCACCCGTCAGGCGTACGCGGCGAATGCCCTCCCCCGCCACCAGGCGCACAAAGCGGGCGATTTCCTCGGCACTGAGCAGCTCATCGTGTGCACGGGGTACCACGCCATCGGCCGGCATGCAGTAGATGCAGCGGAAATTGCACTTGTCGGTAACGGCAATGCGCAGGTAGTTGATATCGCGGCCAAAGCCGTCATGTTGCACGTGCCCGTCCACGCAGCCCTCCCCTCACGCGGCGTTTTATTCTTCGGAAAACATAATACCCCACGAGAGAATCATGCCGACACCCGTACGACAGGACTGGTCACTTCGAGCAAGACCGGCTTCCCAAGCCTATCCTCAGCACAGACCATCACAACATTCGATGCTTTTCCCGTTTTTGGCGAAAAACGTCGAATGTTGTGATGGTTTGCCTGCCCACAGCACCCCGTAGAAAGGCCGAAACGCCCCTAAAGGCCGCCGTCCCAGCGTCGAATCACGAATTCTCGCAGGTCGTTCTGACGTTTCTGGAACACTTCGCTTCGGTCGCACTTGAGGCCCATAGCGAGCGCAATGGCGTTCATCGCCCGATGCAATTGCAGCTGATGGGCAAACTGAGTCCCGGTGAGGACGATCATCCTAAAGCCCAGCGCGCTCAGCACGGTCATACGCTCCGCATCCGACGCGCTGCGCTGTTTATCAAGATGGTCCGAGCCGTTGTATTCAATCCCCGTACCGCTTGCAGGCGCATATACGTCGATCTCGAAATACCCGGCCTTTGCGAGATACTTGAACTCGCTGGGAACATCGACCCGATGGTTGAGCTCGACCCTGGTGTACCCGAGCCCGCCCTGGGAACGCTTCGCGACGACCATGATTGCGGTGGCCGTCTCCATAGGCGAACGGGCAGCGTCCTTTACACGCTTGAGCAACGAGGCCGCGCGTTTCACGCCTCGACGCGAAGGATTCTGCTCGCAAAAAGCACGCAGGTCGGCGACGGCATATCGCTGCGAGGCCTCGACATAATCATCGCTCGACAGATGGTTAAGGTGATACCGAGCACACACTTCAAATCCGTACTCAAGCTGCTCAAGCTCGCTCATCCACGAGCCCGCCTGGACAAGGCACATGGCCTCATCAACCACCAGAAGGCCCTCTGCCACCTCGATAAGATGGTCTGAAGGTACCGGCGCCCCAAACACGTGGCATCTAAATCCAGCCGGCGTCGAGCGCTCAAAATCGAAGTTGACGAGCGTGTCGATATGATCGAGCTCTTCTCGTGGAATACCAAGCGAAACCAGATAGTCGGTAACGATCCCAACCGCCGTTGAAACCCTCAGCCCCGTGGCATCGAGTCCCAATTTGGGCAGGCTCACGGTCGGCTCCGCCTCGTTAGCAAGCGAGTCCTCATCGTATAGGCTGCTTGCTCGCGAGAGCGGCTCGGACGGGCGCGCCACGTTGTGGTACAGCCAGGCAGTCTTATGGGACAGGACGATCGGCAGGTCCATAAGCCCTCCAATGGAGTCGGATAACCAACCTTATTCCCCTGCCCACGGGTCCGCACACCTTCGTGCACAAGAAAGCGTTTCCGCCCGGTCGAGTGGCAGAAAAACCATCACAACATTCGATGCTTTTCCCGATTTTGGCAAAAAACGTCGAATGTTGTGATGGTTTGAGGCGAGGTGAGGGGCGCTAAGCCTACACGGCGCATGCCCGTATTCAAATGGAAATGAATACAGGCTCACTTATTTCGCCCCACTGCCAACATAAACCTTGACTCTACAATCGTTGTAGGGTTTTCACTACACTGGTATGTAAACAGACCCAGCCAGAAAGCCCCGCCCATGGAACACGACCTCACACGCGGCAATGTCCTTAAGACCATCGCGGTCTTTGCCCTGCCCTATATGCTCTCGTACTTTTTGCAGATGCTCTACGGCATGGCCGACCTGTACATGATGGGGCAGTTTAGCGGCGCCGCCGGCATCACCGCCGTGGCAAATGGCGCTCAGACGCTCTATATGATTACCGTGGCGCTTGTGGGCCTGGCCATGGGAACGACGGTGGTCGTCGGCCACGCCGTGGGCTCGCGCCGGTTTGACCGCGCCGAGACCGCCATCGGCAACACCATCACGCTCTTTATGGGCGTCTCGGTAGTGCTGGCCGCCGTCCTGCTCGCACTGTGCCCGCAGATCGTGGCGCTCATTGGCACGCCGGCCGAGGCAGTCGAAGGCACTGCCGCCTACCTGCGTATCTGCTTTATCGGCATTCCCTTTATCGCCGCGTACAACATTCTCTCGGCCATCTTTCGCGGGCTGGGCGATTCCCGCTCGCCTATGTACGTGATCGGCGTGGCATGCATCATCAACATCGCGCTCGACTTTCTGTTTATCGGGCACATGGGGCTCGGCCCCGTGGGCGCGGCACTCGGCACGGTGACCGCCCAGACGGCCAGCGTTGCCCTCGCGCTCGTGTGGCTCAAGAGCCGCCGAACGAATATCCACGTTAAGCGCAGCGACCTGCGCCCCCAGCCCGAGGTGCTCGGCAGCATTCTTAAGATCGGCGTGCCCGTGGCCGTGCAGGACGGCTGCATCCAGGTGGCGTTTATGTTTATCACCGTCATTGCCAACCACCGAGGGCTCGTCGACGCCGCCGCCGTGGGCCTGGTCGAAAAGATGATCAGCTTTTTGTTCATTGTGCCGAGCTCCATGGGCGCCACCGTCAGCGCACTCACAGCGCAAAATGCCGGCGCGGGCAAGGGCGACCGCGCGCGCCAGGTACTCAAAGACGCCATGACCATCTCGGTAGTGTATGGCTGTCTGATCACCGTGCTGATGTGGCTGGTGGCGCCGGCGTTTATTGGCTTTTTTGCCAAGGACCCTGCGGTGGTCGCGGCCGGTACCGGCTATATGCGCAGTTATATTTTCGATGCAATCTTTGCCGGCATCCACATTTGCTTTAGCGGCTTTTTCGCTGCATACGGCAAGAGCTACATCGGCTTTGCGCACAACGTGCTGGCCGTGGCGCTCATTCGCGTGCCGGGCGCGTGGCTGCTGTCGAACGCCTATTCCGACACGTTGTTTCCCATGGGCATCGCTTTGCCATGCGGATCGATTTTGTCGGCAGTCATCTGTGTTGTCGCGTTTACCGTGCTCAACCGCCGCGGAGCTTTTGACAAGTTGGCAGCGTAGCGGGGCAACGCGAGCCTGGCGCGCCTCCCCGACCCTATTGAAAGGAGCGGCCCTATGACCGATACGCCACCTGAACATACCGAGGGCCTGCTCCGCATTGGCGAGGTGGCGCGCCTGTTTAACCTGAGTGTGGGCACGCTGCGCCATTACGAGCAGATGGGCTTGCTGGATCCGGCGCACATCGATCCGGCGAGTGGATACCGCTACTACGGATCGCGGCAGCTCTCCACTCTCAACACCATCAGTCACCTGCGTGTTCTCGACTTGCCGCTCGCGCAAATCCGTGAGTTTGTGACCACGCGCGACGTGGACCTTATGCAGCGGCAGCTGGCTCAGCAACAGGAGCTCATCGAGCGCAAGCGCCGAGAGCTGGAGCGTGTGTCGCGCAAGATCGATAACCGGCTTGCGCTGCTCCGCGATGCCTTGAACACCAAGCTCGATACCATTTGCACAATCGATACGCCCGAGCTTCGCTGCGCCGTGCTGCGCGAACGCGTTAAGCCTACCGACGCCTATGCGCTGGAGTGGCAGATTCGTCAGCTGCAGAAGGGCCAGCACGAGACCTTTGTCTTTCTGGGCAACTTGGGCGTTGGGATTAGCGCCGAGCGTCTGGCCGCCGGCGACTTTGATGGCTACGACGAGGTCTTTTTGCTGCTCGACGATACCGATGAATACCTGGGCGATGTCGAGGTGCGGCCCGCCGCGCGCTGCCTGACCATTAGCTTTCGTGGCACGCACGGGCAAGCGGACCCGCGCTACGAGCAGCTGCTCGGCCATATGCGCGAACATAACCTGACACCCGCCGGTCCCTCGCGCGAAATCGCCCTCATCGACGACATCATCAGCGACGACCCCGCAACCTACGTGACGCAGATCACGGTGCCGGTTGCCCCGTCCAAATAAGAACCGCCCGGAAGGCAGTTCAATCATGCTTTCCGGGCGGATCTTCAATTTGGTTATCGACGCCTTAAGCCTGTGGCACCTCACCGGTAGCCAAGATCTGCTCGAGTGCGTCCTCGTCCAGCACGGGTACACCCAGCTGCTCGGCCTTGGTGAGCTTGGAGCCCGCCTTGGGGCCGGCGACCAGATAGCTCGTCTTCTTTGACACACTGCCCGAGACCTTGGCACCGAGCACCTTGAGCGCCGCACCCGCCTCGTCGCGAGTTCGGTTAACAAGCGTGCCCGTCAACACGAAGGTCAGACCCGCAAGCGGCTGTGCGTCGGCGAGCTCGCCCGCCACGCCGGCATCGGCTGCGGCTTGCGCGTGTGCGGCGCCCAGGTCGACCTCGAGCGACAGACCCGCTTGGCGCAGACGCTCCAGCACGGCCAGGTTTTCGGGCACGGCCAGGAACTGCTTAACGCTCGCCGCAATCTTGGGACCGATGCCCTCGCATTCGGCGATGTCCTCTTCGCTCGCCAAGATAAGCTTGTCGATCGACAGGAATCGCTCGGCGATGACCTCGCCCACGCTCTTGCCCACGTGGCGGATGCCCAGGGCAAACAGCACGCGACCAAGCGGCTGGCTCTTGGACTTGTTAAGCTCGGCAATGATTTTCTCGGCCGTCTTGAGACCCACCGGAATTGGGTCGCCCTTCTTGACGCCCTTTTTGCTGTTGGAGCTGGCGTACACGCGCCCCGTGTCCAAGCCGGCGATGTCATCGACCGTGAGCTGGTAGAAGTCTGCGACATCGTGGATCAGGCCGGCAGCGATCATCTTGTCGACGATCTCGTCGCCCAGGCCGTCGACGTCCATGCAGCCGCGGCTCACCCAGTGAAGCAGGCGCTCCTTGAGCTGCGCGGGGCAGTCGATGGACACGCAGCGGTAAGCGACCTCGCCGTCCTCGTGAACCACGGGGCTACCGCACACGGGGCAGACCTCAGGCATGTGCCAGTCGACCGAATCGGCCGGGCGCTTATCGAGCACCGGGCCCACGACCTCGGGGATCACGTCACCCGCCTTGTGCACGACGATGGTGTCGCCCTCGCGCACGTTTTTGCGACGGATCTCGTCGATATTGTGCAGCGTGGCGCGCGCGATGGTGGAGCCGGCAACCGTCACCGGGTCGAACTCGGCGACCGGCGTCAGCACGCCGGTGCGGCCCACCTGGATGCGAATTTCGCGCAGGACGGTCTGCTTTTCCTCGGGCGGGAACTTAAAGGCAATGGCCCAGCGCGGTGCGCGGGCGGTAAAGCCCAGGTCGAGCTGCTGCTGAAAGCTGTCGACCTTTACGACCACGCCGTCGATGTCGTAGTCCAGGTCACCGCGATGCTCGAGCGCCTGGGCGCAGAACTCGTGGACCTCGGCCGGCGTGGCACAGCGAGCCACGTTGGGGTTGACGCTAAAGCCGGCGCTACGCAGCCAATCGAGGAACTCGCGCTGGCTGTGGACGTGCAGTGGATCGGTATCGGCGATGGCATAGATAAAGGTGGCCAGATCGCGCCGCGCCGTAACCTTGGGATCCTTCTGACGCAGGCTGCCAGCAGCGGCGTTGCGCGGGTTGGCGAAGGGGTCGCGGCCCTCGGCATCGGCCTCGTCGTTCAGACGAACAAAGCTGCCCTTGGGCATATAGACCTCGCCGCGTACCTCAATGGTGCGCTCGCGGTCGGCGCCCATGTGGGCGAGCGCCGGCTCGGACAGGTGCATGGGCACATCCTTGATGGTACGGACGTTGAGCGATACGTCCTCGCCCTTGGTGCCGTCGCCACGCGTGGCGGCGCGCACAAAGGCGCCGTTTTGGTAGGTAAGCGCCACGCCCAGACCGTCGATCTTAAGCTCGCAGGTATAGGTGACGCTACCGGCACCGAGCGCATCCTCGGTGCGCTGGAGCCACGCGTCGAGCTCGTCTAGATCCATGGCATCGTCCATGGAATACATGCGCGCCATATGCGTGACCGGCGTAAACTGCTCGCTCACGTAGCCGCCCACGCGCTGGGTATAGCTATTGGGCGTCACCAAGTCGGGGTAGGTCGCCTCGATTTCCTGCAGCTCAACGAGCATTTTGTCGAAGGCGGCGTCCGTGATCTCGGGCGCATCGAGCATGTAGTAGCGATAGGCGTGGTAGTCGAGCTCGTGGCGCAGCTCGGCCGCACGCGCGGCGGCCTGGGCACGGGCGTCGGTCGGTACGGTGGCACCCGCGCTCGCGGGCGTTTCGGTATCGATATCCACGCCGTCACCAAACAGGCTCGATTGCTCCATAGCGGCACTCCTTCGCTCGATTTCAAACGGATACTAGAGTACCACCGGTCGCAACGGGGCCGAATAGCGGTCTCAAACCGCACCGAATCGGCAGCCGCCAGACCGGGTGGATCGCGCGATCAAACCATGCCCTTGCCATTTCTAAATGATCCGTTTTCCTCCGTCCCCAACGGATCAATAAGAAAAGAGGGGCTGTCCCGCGCTGGCGGAACAGCCCCCTCTGGCATTGGTATGTACGATACGGCTCGTTAGAAACCCTGGCCGTAGCCTTGACCCTGGCCCTGGCCCTGCTGGCCCAGCAGCTCCTCCAGGTACTGGCGCAGCTGCTCATCGGTAATACCGCCGTTGCCGGTGTCGGTCGAACTGTCGTCCTGCTGTTGGTTCTGCAGCTCTTCATCGGAGCCCAGCTCGACGGTGACCTTCTTCTCTTCCTTGCCGCGCATGAGCGTGATCTCGACCTTCTCGCCCACCTCGTGGCTGCGCAGTGCGATGATCAGGCCATCGGCGCTCGTGATCTCGTCGTCGCCCAGCTTGGTGATGACGTCACCCTCCTGAATGCCGGCCTTGGCGGCGGGACCGTCCTCAACGACGCTCGCCACATACGCGCCGCTATCGGTGCTCAGCTTGTTGGTGCGGGCGTTAAGCGCATTGACGCTCGAAAGCGTAGCGCCCATGTACGGATGTACCGGCGTCTTGCCGTCGATGATCTGGTCGGCAATGTTCTTGGCGTAGTTAACCGGAATGGCAAAGCCCACGCCCGAGCTGGAGCCCGAGTAGCTCTCGATGAGCGAGTTGATGCCCACCAGCTCACCGTTGTCGTTGACGAGCGCGCCGCCAGAGTTGCCCGGGTTGATGGCGGCATCGGTCTGGATCATGTTGGCATAAATGGTGTTACCGCTGGTAGAGCTCATAGCCGTGGAGCGATACAACGCCGACACAATGCCCGTGGAGACAGACTGCTCGTTGCCAAACGGCGAGCCAATCGCCATGACCCACTCGCCCACGTTGAGCTTGGAGGAGTCACCAATCTCGATCGGCGTGAGCTTGGAGGCGTCGGCGTCCTTGAGCTTGATGACGGCGAGGTCGCTCGAGGCATCGTTGCCCACGAACTCGGCCTCATAGGTGGTGCCGTCGTCCATGGTCACCACGTACTGGTCATAACCATCGACCACGTGGTTGTTGGTGAGGATGTGACCCTCGGTATCGAGCACCACGCCCGAGCCGACGCTGCCCGAGCTGTCCGACTCATCAGCAGACTGCGAAAGCGAGCCATTCTGGCTGCCGCTCGAAGTGGCGGTGATGGAAACGACGGAGGGCAGGGCCTTGGCAGAAACGGCCTCGGCCAACGTGGTGTCCTCGGAGTCGATCGTGATCTTTTGCGTCGACGAACCCGAAGCGCCCGCCGTCACGGCATTCTTGCCGCCGCCGATATCGAGCGTGCCGCTCATAATGAGCGCAATGACCAGCAGGGCGCCGCAGGCACAGCCGGCGAGTGCCGTAATAAAAATCGGCAACTTTTTGGTCTTGGTCTTGACCACCGTGTGCTTGTTTACAACCTGCTGGCTGCCCAGCGGCTTTCCGGTCTGCGTGTCGTAGGCCTGCACGTAGGGAATGTTGCCGTCGGCAGGCGTCGACTCCACCTGCACGCGCGGCTGTTGCTGGGTCTCGCCGGCGTTGCCCGCATCCTGGGGACGCTGGGAATCGTACTCGCTCATGGCTGCGATCCTTTCGTCAAATAACCAAAGGCCCGCCAAACATGTGGCGGGCCATCATTGTTCACGTTGAGTTGTACCCCAATATGCGGGCGCAAGTGTATGAGAACGCAATCTTTTAGGAAGGCTTAAGTTCTGCTGCAGGCCCAAAAGGACCCGGCCTGCGTCAAAACCACCACAAAGGTGCCTGTCCCCTTTGTGGTGGAAATCTAGTCCTTAAACAGATAACCCACGCCACGGACGGTGGTGATGTGCGCCGCGATCTGCGGGCCCACCTTGGAGCGGATGCGTCGGATGTGCACGTCGACGGTGCGCGTGCCTCCGCAGTACTCAAAGCCCCACACGCGGTGCAGCAGTACCTCGCGGCTGTAGGCGCGGTTGGGGTGCGTCGCCAAAAAGCTCAGCAGCGAGTACTCCATCAGCGTCAGGTCGATGGGCTCGTTATCGAGCGTCACCTGGTAGGTGGCCAGGTTGATCTCGAGGTTATCGATGTTGAGCACATCGTCGGCGGCGACGGTCTCCTCCTCGCCCATCAGGCGCTGTGCGCGAGCCTTGAGCTCGTTGGGCGTCGCCGTGGGGCATACAAAGTCGGCATGCGCGTGATTCGGCAGGCGCAGGGTGCCGAGCGCCTCGTCGTCGACGATCACCAACATGGGGACGCCGCCGCGATCGTCAAGCCACTTGGCAATCTGATCGATGCGGTCGCTGCGGATACCGTCGGAATCGAGGATCAGCAGGTCAAAATCGTGCGCCGCAGTCGGCGAATCGGGGGTAGCCAGGCTCACCTCGACACCCAGGGTGGTCGTCAAGCTGCGGGCAAACTCGTGGAAGCGCGTCGTGCGCGCCATGAACAGGGCACTCTTTTCGGACATATCGGCCTCCAAGGAAATGAGCTCAATCGTACTGGAACAAGCCAGCGCGATTAGGAGTTCGCCAGATAATGCTTGATCTCCCACTCGGTGATCGTGGACTCAAACTTATGCCACTCGTCGCGCTTCTTTTTGAGGAAGAAGCTGTGGATGTGCTCGCCGAGGGCATCCTTCATAAACTGCGAGTCCTCAAACACGTCGAGCGCCTCTTTGAGCGAGCGCGGCAGCGGCGTGTAGCCGGCCTCGACCATCTGACGGTCGGTAAGCTTGAGCGTCTCGGCCGTTGCCTCGGGCGGGAGTTCCAGCTTGCGCTCGATGCCATCGAGACCAGCCGCCAGCGTGACGGCGTTGACCAGGTACGGGTTGGCCATGGGATCGGGACTGCGAAGCTCGATGCGCGTGGACAGCTGCTTGCCGGGCTTGTAGACCGGGATGCGGACCATGCTCGCGCGGTTGCGCAGGCCCCACGTGGCGTACTGCGGCACGGAATCGCCACCCGTGGTGATGCGCTTGTACGAGTTGACCGTGGGGTTGGTGATGGCGCTGATCTCGCGCGCGTGCGCCAGGATGCCGGCCATGTAGTGCTTGGCGATATCGGAGAGGTGGTACTTCTCGTCGTCCTCGCCCCAAAAGACGTTGTTGCCGTCGTGGTCGAACAGCGACTGATGCAAAAACATGGCGCTGCCGTCCTCGCCCGCCAACGGCTTGGGCATAAAGGAGGCGTGGCAACCGCTCTCGTAGGCCTGCTGCTTAATGATGAGCTTGGCCGTGGTGATGGCGTCGGACATGCTCAGGGCCTCGGCGTGGCGCAGGCTCATGCCGTGCTGCGAGCGACCGGCGGCGTGGAAGGTGTACTCCACGGGCACGGACATCTTCTCGAGCGTGAGGACCGTGTTGCGACGCAGGTCGCGAGCGGCATCGCTCACCGAAAGATCGAAGTAGCCCACGTTGTCGAGCGGCTCGGGCGTGTGCTCGTCGGGGAAGTAATAGTACTCCAGCTCGGCGCCCACGTTGAGCAGGTAGCCAGCCTTCTCGGCCTTGCGGAACATGCGGCGCAGGGCATCGCGCGGGTCGCCGGCAAACGGCTTGCAATCGGGAGTGCACACGTCGCAGAACACGCGGGCGACGCCGTTGTGGCTCGGGCGCCACGGCAAAATCTGGAAGGTCGAAGCATCGGGAAACGCCAGCATGTCGGCTTCCTCGGGCGTGGCAAAGCCCTCGATGGCGGAGCCGTCAAAGCCAATACCCTCCTCAAAAGCGACCTCGAGGTCCTCGGGGCTAATGGCAAAGTTCTTGAGGCGGCCGAGAATGTCGACAAACCACAGACGCACAAAGCGGATGTCGCGCTGCTCTACGGAGCGGAGTACGTAATCGATGTTCTGCTGGTTCATGTCGCTCCCCTTTCTTTCGGGCGGGTTTCGACTGGTCTATATCGCAGATACTATCGCAGAAAAATGTTTCCGCAGGGTTAAAGCGTATCAAGCGCTCAAAAAACGTGCGCGAACAGGCAGTTGCGATCGAGCGGCTAGCGCGAGGTTGAGGCGCGGTGTTCGATGTGGCCGGGAATCTCGATGCGCTTGGGGGCGAGCTTTGCGGCCTTGCCCACGGTGGTGGTAACAACGTCGATGCGCTCGGAGAGGCGCTCGACCACGCACTCGGCAATGGTGAGGGTGTCCTGCGCGGCCGTGGTCACGCCACCAAAGAGCACATGGTTCCAGGGGTAGTCGTCAAACGTTGCGATCTTGAGACCCGCCGGCAACGACAGTCCCAACTGTGCCAGTGCCTCGGTCAGGCGCAGAAAGACCAGGCCGTTGACGGCAATGAGGCCGAGCTTTTTACCTGCATAGCCGCGGATGGTCTCGTCCAAACGGCCAACGCCCGTGGCACCGCCATCGGCCAGGGTGACGACCTCGCCCGCAAGGCCGCGGCGCGAAAGCTCTTCGACAAAGGCCTCGGCGCGCTCGCGACGGACGGGGCTGTCGTCGCTTGCCTCGGTGAGCAGGCACAGGCGCTCGCTGCCCGCAGCGGCCAAGGCGTCTACCAAGCCGGCGACCAACTCACGGTTGTTAGATGTCACCAGATCGACACCGCCGGCGGCAACATCGCGGTCGAGCAGCACAACGGGCAGGCGTCCCGCTGCCGCGGCGATCGCCCCGTCATTGCCTCCGCAGGTGTTGACGACCAGGCCGTCCACGCCGGCATCGATAAGCCTGGTGAGCGACTCGGCCTCCTTGGCGGGATCGTTGCCGCTAATGGCCGTCATAAGCGAGCAGCCGCGCGCGGCGGCACTGGTGGAAAGTCCTTCGAGCATGGCACTGGAGAACGGGTTGGCGATGTCGGCCAGGATCACGCCGATGAGGTTGGTGCGTGAGCTGCGCAGATTGCGTGCGGCGGCACGTGGGCGATAGCCGGTGCGCTCGATAACCGCCGCGATGCGAGCGCGGGTTTCCTCGGTCATCTGCCCGGGGCGGTTGTTGAGATAGCGCGAGACCGTGGCCGGGCTCACACCCGCCTCGGCGGCAATGTCCTTGATTCTCATCTGCGCCATAGCGCACCCCGTTTCCCATTTGTCGGCAGTCTGAGCCATTTTAGGCATTTTTTTAAAAATCTCGCTTGCAAAACGTTGTAGATGAGTATACTACAACTCGAAACGAAACCGATTTCGTAAACCGATTTCGGCAAGCGTTGGCACGGTGGTGCAAAGATGCACCCTACCGTCTTGGCACCTCCGTGCCAACGCCATATCAAAGGTGTACGCACGAGCAAGAAGGAGCTGCGCGACCATGGGTAAAACGGTTCTTACCTTCGGCGAGATCATGATGAGGCTCTCGCCCAAAGACCATCTGCGCATTGAGCAGGCGACCGAGTTTGATGTCCGCTACGGCGGCGCCGAGGCAAACACCGCGCTATCCCTGGCCTACCAGGGCGACAAGGCCGCTTACGTCTCCGTTGTCCCGGCCAACCGTCTGGGCGAGTGCGCTCTGCGTTCGTTGAAGGTCTATGACGTCGACACCACGCGCGTCGTGCGTCAGGGCGATCGCCTGGGCTCCTATGTCTTTGAGGTCGGTGCCTCGCAGCGCGGCAACGGCTGCGTCTACGACCGCAAGTACTCTGCCATCAACATGGCCAAGCGCGACGTCTTTGACTGGGACGAGATCCTCAAGGGCATCGATGTCTTTTATTTCTCCGGCGTGACGCCTGCTGTCTCCGACGAGATGGCCGCTGCGTGCAAGGATGCCCTCACCGCTTGCCGCGCCAAGGGCATCACCACCGTGTGCGACGTTAACTATCGCGGCAAGATGTGGTCGCCCGAGAAGTCGCAGGTCACCATGAAGGAACTCCTGCCGCTCGTCGACATCTGCATCGCCAACGACGAGGATGCGCCTGCCGGCCTCGGCATGACCTGCGTCTCTGGTTCCCTTGCCCACGGCATCGAGGAGCGCGACACCTATGTCGAGATGGCCCGTCAGATCTGCGCCGAGTACGGCTGCAAAAAGGTCGCCTCGGTCGTCCGCAACATCTCCTGCGTCGAGCGCTCCATCTGGATGGGCATGCTCTTTGACGCCGAGAGCGGCGAGCACTGGTTCTCCCCTGCTCACGACGTGCACGTGCTCGAGGGCGTTGCCGCCGGCGACGCTTTCAACGCCGGCTTGGTCCACGCCCTCATCAACGACTTTGATCCACAGGACGCCGTCAACTACGCGATTGCGGCCTCGATCCTCAAGCTCACCATCAAGGGCGATTCCAATCTGGTGACCGCCGACGAGATCGCCGCTGTGGCAAACGCCGCCGACGGTGGCACCCGCGTCGCGCGCTAAGCCGTCCCCATTCCGCGGGCCGCAGCTTTCCATACCCATACCTCTGCGGCCCGCTCCCCGATTCCTCCGGTCGGGCAAAACCACCAGTCCCATTCCGGTTTTGCCTGGCATTCCCTACATGACTGGTCGAGCAGCCGGTTTTGGAATTGCTTGAACCCCAAGCAGTGCCTCCGATAACCAATCCAAAATCGGCTCCTGACCAGCATATTTGGCAATCACGCGCCCATGCGCGCCATACATCGAAAGGAACATCATGTTCGATCAGTTCTACACCACGCTTGAGTCCCTGGGCATCGTGCCGGTCGTCGTGCTCGACAAGGTCGAGGACGCCGCCCCGCTCGCCCACGCCCTTATGGCAGCTGGCATGAAGTCCGCCGAGGTCACCTTCCGCACCGCCTGCGCCGCCGAGTGCATCGCCGCTATGGCCGAGGCCGAGCCCGAAATGTGCGTTGGTGCCGGCACCGTCCTGACCGTCGAGCAGGTTGAGCAGGCCCGCGCAGCCGGTGCCAAGTTCATCGTCTCCCCGGGTTACAACGAGGACGTCGTGAAGCACTGTATCGACATCGACCTGCCCGTCCTTCCCGGCACCGTGACCCCCTCCGAGGTCACCGCAGCCGAGAACCTGGGCCTCAAGGTCACCAAGTTCTTCCCTGCGGCTCAGTACGGCGGCCTGAACACCATCAAGGCCCTCGCTGCTCCGTTTGTCGGTCACCGCTTTATGCCTACCGGCGGCGTGAGCATCGCCAACGTCGAGGAGTACCTGAGCTCCTCCGCCATCATCGCCTGCGGTGGCACCTGGATGGTCAAGCCCGCCCTGTTCGCCGACGGCGACTTCTCCAAGGTCGAGCAGATCGCCCGCGAGGCCATGGACGTCGTCAAGAAGGTCCGCGGCTAGGCTTAGCTCTCTATCGTGAAAGGGGGCGTGCCCTAGACCTCGCCCCCTTTCTTTTAAAACGGCTCGGAAGCGCGCCGTTTCCGTCACGGACAAGAACCGAAACCGTCTTGTATGCTGATAGAACGTGACGGAAGCGACACGCCCCCGAGCCGCTTTACTTACTCGACTGGCAACCGCGCCCAACTGGACCACTTCGGTAAAAACCGAGCCACCAAAACAGCTGCGGCGCCGTCTGGAGGAATGAACCCTTGCTTCCGGTCTTTTCCTCCAAGCGGTGCCGCAGCTTTTTCGTGCCCCAATAGTGCCCCGGCAGTTGCGGTGAAATATGGACTGCTTACACCATCAGAGCCGCAAAACAATCCCTATTTCACCGCAACTAATGTAGGGGACGAGTTAGTTGGTCGAATCTTTGGACAGCTCAAAATAGTCGGGATGCAAGGCGATAACCGGGCCCTGCTCCTCGGGCATCAGATGCAGGTGCGTCTCGGCCAGATAGCTCGCCGTGTCGGTATCGCCCCTCTTAATGGCCTCGAGAATCCGGCGATGCTGCCAACGAATCGGCTCCCAATCCAGGTCCTGCGACACCATACGCAACCAGTTGTATCGCTCAAAATGCGTGTTGACGCTCTTCATCCAATCCCACAGCATGTGACGGCCGGCAATCTCAAAACACGTCTCATGGAATAGGTTGTCCAGATCGAAAAAGCGACGCGTTTCGCGATGGTCGAGCGACTCGGACTCGGCAAGAATCTGCTCGAGCCGATACTTTTGCTCGGGCGTGGCGGCAGAGCAGCATTTAATGAGCACGCTTCTCTCGAGCTTCTCGCGCAAGAAACAGGCGTTCTCGGCGCGCTCCATACTGATTTTTGAGACATAGGTGCCGCTTTTGGGACGAGTTTCCACCAGCTCCTGTTCACGCAGGCGCACAAAAGACTCGCGAATGGGCGTGCGCCCGATTCCCGTCTCCTTTTCCAGACCAATCGCCGAAAGACGTGTACCGGGCTTGAGCTCGGCATAGATGATCTTGGAGCGCAATGCGTTGTATGCCTGATCTTGCAGGCTCTGATAATGCTGGTGTTGTTCCATAAAGCCCTCTGATGAAGCCCACGTTTTGTCGAACATCACCACGTAATACTATCGCATCCTCCATCCCCTCAGTTGCCGTGAAATAGGGGCGCTCGCGTCGCCAGCCTTGATCCGCAACTTCATCCGAACACTTCCCACGCGTCGCCAGGACCGCAAACGATCCCTATTTCACCGCAACTTCCAACCAGTCTTTTGGACGGGCTTTTAGCTACCCTAGCCCACGGATCAGCCCCCTTGCCACAAAAAGAGCCTATCTACTACGTTGAGGCGAATACCCCCGAGCAAGGCGGAATTCAATAAAAGAAAACCGCAGGTAGTCGACTTGCAAATTTCACTGAAAGGCGGTTACGGTCGGCCCAGACGGGTTTAACGTAGTAGATGGGCGCATTTTGTGGCGCAGCGCCGGCCTTACCCCAAATTGGCTGTCCACCCCCACTGCAATGCATGAGAAGACAGACCAGGGCTCGGTATTCAGCCAACAAGTTGTTGCAATTAGGTGAACGTTCACCTTATTAATTCTATTTCGCTTTGCAAACGGATTCCCGTGCGTATACTAAAGCTCGAACGAAACCGATTTCGTTAAGCCTGGGCAATTGGATGCCAAGACGCACCCTACCATCTTGGCATCCAATTGCCCACGTCATGTCATTTGCTTTCTTCCCGTCTCGTTGAGTTCTTCAGTCCCATTCCGATGCAACGAGACATTCCCGCACGACTGACCATGGGGCCGGCTTTTCTGCTTCTAAAGCAGTGCCTCCGATAACCCTCTTCTTTGCCGGCCCAGGTCAGACATTTCTTTTCAGATCTCTTTCAATCGAAAGGATGCAGTAACATGCGACCGCTCATCATCATGCATGGCGAAAACATCGATTGGCGTCATACCGTCATCAGAATGCTGATGTATTTGGCGGGCGTTGCCGTACTGGCACTCGGCATGAGCCTCCAGACGGCATCTGGACTGGGCGTCGCTGCGCTCACGTGCTTTGCCACGACACTGTCCATGCTCACGGGCAAAACCCTCGGTTTTTGGATTACAGTTACCTATGTCGCCTACATCGCGGCGCAATTGGCTATCTTACGACGCGAATTTCAGCCGCGCATTTTGCTCGAGCTTTTTTTCTCAACGCTGATCGGCGGCTTCACCGATTTGTTCATGGCGGTCAACCCACTGCATCCCACGGCGCTCCCCGCACAGGTTGCGACCATGTTGCTCTCCCTCGCTGTCACCGCATTTGGCGTAAGCCTCGTCGTCAACATGGGCGTTGTCCCCAACGCACCCGATGGCTTGGTGCAGGTCATAGCCGAAAAACTTAAGCGTCGCTTTGGAGACGTAAAAGTCGTGTTCGACTGTTCGCATGTTGCGATCTCACTCGCGCTTTCATTGCTCCTTATGCACAACTTAGGCGGCTTTGGCGTGACCACCGCTATCTCGGCACTGTTCTTGGGTCGCGCCATCAACATTGCCAATAGGCTGTTCGCCCAGCACTTTGTGCACACTGCATTTGGAAACTAGGCCCCGTACCAGCTTAACGCCGCCGTTTTGAAGATGCTCGTCGGCTCTATAATGCTTGGTACCGTGCCATTGCCCTCAATCGATCGCAAGAGACCAACAGGGCCCCTATTTTAAACAGCACCCAAAGAGTAATTCGTCCTGCCGATAGGCAATAAAAAAAGCCCGAGGGCAGAAACCCTCGGGCCCAACATTCGATATGGGTCGCAAACCTAGATAAACATGCTCAAAATGAGCACCATGACGAGACCGACCACTGAGTTGACGAGCTCGAGCAGGCCCCACGTTTTGTATGTATCCTTCATGGACAGACCAAACGACTGCTGAAAGAGCAGGTACCCGCCATCGTACATAGGCGTAATGGTATTGGAGCCGCATGCACACACCAGCACAGCGAGTACGGGGCTGATGCCAAACTGAGCGACCATAGGCGCCACGACGCCCGCGGCGGTAATGGCCGAAACCGTCCCCTGACCTGTGAGCAGACGAAGCACCACGGTAATGGTCCAAGCGAGAATCAGGGGCGAAACGGGCATGGTGCTCACCATATCGGCAAGCGTGGCCCCTACGCCCGAGGTGATAATGACCTGCTTCATAATGCCGCCCGCACCGATAACCAAAAGCACGTTCGCCACGCCCTTGATAGCATCAGACATAGAGTTTGAAATCTGTCCGCCATCCATGCCACGCGTGTAGCCGTAAACCACCATGGCAAGAATCATCGTGATGAGCATGGTAATGTCCGCACTGCCGATGCAGCTCGCAACGTCATAGGCAAAGGTACCCTCGCCCATCATGGTTTTGGCCACCGATGCGCTAATCATAATGATGGCCGGGAACAACGGAACAAGAATAGAAAGCCAAAATGGCGGCAGCTCGCTGGCGGGCTTGCGCTCGGCGGGCTTCATTACGTTACCGAGCGGCATCTCGTCCAAGCCGGGGATAAAACGACGAATCAATAATCCAGAGCAGATAAGCGTAGGAATGGTAACGATGAGGCCAAAGATATAGACGGAAGGAATGTCCGCACCAAATGCACTCACAAGCGCCATGGGGCCAGGCTGTGGCGGAAAGAGCGAATGGCCCATCGTGGTGCCCGAAACCGCCGGAATGATGAGGCGCATATAGGGAATGTCGGCCTCTTTGGCGATACTGATGACGAGCGGCGCCACGATCAAAAACGCGACCTCGTAGAACATGCTCATACCAAATATCACACCGATGATAAGCAGGGCCACAGGAAGCAGCTTGATACCGAGCTTGTCGACGATGGTGTCGGCAATCTGCTGCGAGGCGCCCGAATCGGTCATAAGCTTACCGATAGCGGCACCGAAAATAACGATAAGCGCGAGCGATTTGAGCGTACCGCCCAGACCGTCTTCCATGGTGGTCACAAGGTCGCCAACAGGAATGCCGTCGACAAGCGCGATAAAGATCGCCGAGAGAATAAGGGCGACAATGCTATTGATTTTGAACTTGACGATCATGGCGACCAACAGAATTACGCCGACAAGTACCCAAAGAAGCGAAATAACTCCTGCATCCATAGACGGGCTCCTAACAATTGCGTTGAAATGAGGTGACGGGGCAAAACGCCCCGCCTCAACCTTACAAGTTGTCGATAATCGCCTGAGCGATCCTATCGTAGCCAGCGGCATCGAGCGTGACGCGGCCAGGGTTCATGGCAAAGACGTCACCGA
Organism: uncultured Collinsella sp.; assembly: GCA_900545485.1. Taxonomy (GTDB): domain Bacteria; phylum Actinomycetota; class Coriobacteriia; order Coriobacteriales; family Coriobacteriaceae; genus Collinsella. The sequence continues at coordinate 30,659 of UQZD01000002.1, forward strand.
ACTCAAACGAGTCGTCCTTGTACTTGGGAACCACGTGCACGTGCAGGTGGTGCATAGTGTCACCATATGCGCCAAAGTTGATCTTATCGGGAGCAAACGCCTTGTGGAGCGCGGCGGCAACATGGCGCACATCGGCCATGAACGCGGCTGCATCCGCCTCGGACATGCATGAGATGTCATCGACATGCTGCTTGGATGCCACGATTACACGGCCCTTGTGGCTCTGCTCCTTAAACAGAATAAGCTTGCTGGCGGGAAGCTCGAGCATGGGAATGCCAAAGGCGTCAACAAGAGTGTTGTCGGTGCCGCACATGCAATACGAGCAATCGGTATGTTGTTCCATGGTTCTCCTTAATATAGTGAACGTTCTCTTTTGGCCACATGGACCGACGCGGTCCCCCTTTATCGCGCCACTTTTCTATCGCTGCAGCTAAAGCAGCTTTATTTCGAAGCAGTATCCCTGTACGAAATCGGTTTCGTGATACTGCAGCTCGTATCATAGCTCACACCATCAGAGCATTAGCTAAACGTTCGCTTTTATTCACTGTGCGGTAGCATTTTTAACGTCAGGCACATAAACAACCATTTACGCCCTGCCGTCCTTTAACAAACAGGGAGCTCCGTCCCGTTGTGCGGCATGCTCCGCGTAGCCATCCCAACGGTCACGAGGCAAAACCGTAGTCGTACCTTTCATATCAAAAGAGAAATAGAAAAAGCTCCAAGCTCGTGTGAGCTCGGAGCTTTTTTGTACCGCGCATCTATGAGAGGAGAAATTTGATGCGCCCGGGCGCTACTCCATGTAGCCGCCCTGAATGGCGGAAACTGTATGCTCGGTAAAGGCTTGATCGTGCCGGAGGTATAGCGATTGGCCTTGGGCTTCCAAGCGACTCGGCGCTCGGCCGGAATACCATCGCCGCGCGCAACCCAACCACGGCGCACGATGCGATGTATCTGCACCTGGTTTACAACCGCAACATGATTGCAGAGGGTACACAGGCAAAAAGCAAATAACAGACATCTCGATAATCGGCTTCAACCGTTCACCTTTTAAACGTGAACGTTCACCTGATTCTAGGAAAACCTAGGGTTTAATTCCTCTGCTTCACATATACTGAGCTTGTACGAAAAGCAAGACTTATATAGATGAACGTTTCTTTTGAAAGGATCGCTATGTCTGATCTTATGGACAGCTTCCGTCTGGATGGCAAGGTCGCGCTGGTGACCGGCGCCACCTACGGTATTGGCATGGCCATTGCCGAGGCGCTCGGCGAAGCCGGCGCCAAGATTGCCTTTAACGCCCGTCACGCCGACAAGGTCGCCGAGGCCGAGAAGCACTACCGCGAGCTGGGCTTTGATGCTCACGGCTACGTTGCCGACGTCACCGATGAGGCCGTCGTCGCCGAGCTCATCGCCAAGATCGAGGCCGACTTTGGCACCACGCCCGACATTCTGGTCAACAACGCCGGCGTCATCCAGCGCACCCCGATGCTCGACATGAGCGCCGAGGACTTCCGCCGCGTCGTCGACATCGACCTCAACGCCCCGTTTATCGTGTCCAAGGCCTGCCTGCCCGGCATGATCGCCAAGGGCCACGGCAAGATCATCAACATCTGCTCCATGATGAGCGAGCTGGGCCGCGAGACTATCGCCGGCTATGCCGCCGCCAAGGGCGGACTCAAGATGCTCACCAAGAACATCTGCTCCGAGTTTGGCGAGGCCAACATCCAGTGCAACGGCATTGGGCCCGGCTACATCGCCACGCCGCAAACCGCGCCGCTGCGCGAGACGCAGCCCGACGGCAGCCGTCACCCATTTGATCAGTTCATCATTGCCAAGACGCCGGCAGCCCGTTGGGGTACGCCCGAGGATCTGAAGGGCCCCGCCGTGTTCCTGGCCTCCGACGCATCGAACTTCGTCAACGGGCACATTCTGTACGTGGACGGCGGCATCCTCGCCTACATCGGCAAACAGCCGCAATAAGGAAACTGGGCGAGGCGGTCGGCAGTTAAGCCTGCTGCTCGGGCAGTCCTGCGCAAGACGGAAAGCACATTAAGTGCTTTCCTTTGCGTGCGGAACTCACGACAGACTTAACTGCCGACCGCCCACACAGCTCATAGCGGGTCGGATTAGCCGCCGTCCGCGCACAGAAACAAAAAACTGGAAACATTTGGTTGAAAGGTTAACTCTCATGAAAATCGCTCTGATTAACGAGAATTCTCAGAACTCCAAGAACCCCATGATCGAGGCTGCCCTTAAGAAGGTTGTCGAACCCATGGGCCACACCGTCTTTAACTATGGCATGTATGCCGACGCCGACTCCAAGCCCCTCACCTACGTGCAGAACGGCATCCTTGCCGCCGTGCTGCTCAACTCCGGCGCTGCCGACTACGTCGTGACCGGCTGCGGCACCGGCGAGGGCGCCATGCTCGCCTGCAACTCCTTCCCCGGCGTGCTGTGCGGCCACGTTGCCGACCCGCTGGATGCCTACACATTCGCCCAGGTCAACGATGGTAACGCCGTCGCCATGCCCTTCGCCCTCAAGAACGGCTGGGGCCAGGAGCTCAACCTCGAGTACACCTTCGAGAAGCTCTTTGGCTTTGGTTCGGGCAACGGCTACCCCGCCGAGCGCGTTGAGCCCGAGCAGCGCAACAAGAAGATCCTCGATGGCGTGCGCGCTGTGACCATGCGTCCGCTCGTCGACGTCCTGGGCGAGATCGATCAGGACCTGGTGAAGGGTGCACTTGCCGGCGAGCACTTCCAGGAGTACTTCTTTGCCAACGCCACCGACGAGGCCATCATCGCCAAGGTCAAGGAGATCTTGGGCCTGTAATAAGGCCCATGGGGCGCACCGACCCCCAACAAACCGCCAAGCAAAAGGCGCCGCGACAATCCATGTGTCGCGGCGCTTTTTTGATTGGCTATCGCTTGAGCCACTGCAAGGCGGTCGCTCCCCTATTTGCCAAAAGCCTACAGCTCGCAGGCAACCTTGTAGCCGTCGCCGATGGCGTCGCGGATGTTGCCGCACTTGTTGGCATCGCCCAGCACGTGGGTGGTGACACCCGCAGCCGCAAGGTTGTCGGCCAGCTTGGTGTTGGGACGGTAGCCCATAGCGAGCACCAACGTATCGGCACCGGTGATGGTGTGGATCTCGCCATCCTTTTCGTAACTGATAGTGTCCTCGGTAATCTCGGTCACCTTCGCCTCAGTCAACACGTGGACACCCTTGGAGAGTATGCGCGTGATGAGCACCGCACGACCGGCGCCGCCCTCGTTGGCAGCAAGCGTCTTGGTCATCTCGATAACGGTGACATCGCGATTGGCCGGCGACAGGTCGTTGACCAGCGGAGCCAGATAATCGGCCGTCTCGCAGCCGACGGTGCCGCCGCCCACGATGACGATCTTCTTGCCCGGGAAAGCCTTGCCGTCCAGCAGGTCGTCAGCCGTCATAACCTGCTTAAAGCCCTGCATGAAGGCCGGAGCGATGGGCTCGGCGCCATAAGCCAGGACAACCTCGTAGCCGGCGTAGTCGCGCTGAATGTCCTCGGCAGTAAGCTCGGTGCCAAATACGCACTTCACGCCGGCCTCGGCCAGGCGACGGTACTGATACTTAATCACACGGGTGAGCTCCTGCTTTGCCGGCGGAACGGCCGCAATGCGCATCTCGCCGCCCGGCTCATCCTGCTTGTCCACGAGCACCACGTTATGCCCGCGCTTGGCGGCAATGTAGGCCGCTTCCATGCCGGCGGGACCGGCGCCCACGACCAGCACGTTCTTGGCCTCGGCGGCGGGCTCATAACCGGCCTCGTCGCGCTCCACGTCCGGATTGACGGTGCAGGAGATGCGCTTGCCAAACATAATGCCGTTCAGGCAGCGCAGGCAGCCGATGCAGGGGCGGATGTCGTCGGCGTTGCCGGCAGCGGCCTTGTTGCAGAACTCGGCATCGCACAGATTGGCGCGGCCCATCATACAGATGTCGGCAGCGCCGTCCTCGATCAGCTCCTCGGCGATCCAGGCCTCGTTGATGCGTCCGACGGTGGCGACGGGAATGTTGACGTGCTTTTTGATCTCGCGCGAACAGGCGGCGTGCGAGGCCTGCTGGGTGCCGGCGGCGGGAATGGCGGAGCCGCGCTTGATGGTAGTGCCGCCCGACACGTGAATCATGTCGACGCCAGCCTTCTCCAGGCGACGCGAGACGTAGATCATGTCGTTGAGGGTCAGACCGCCATCGGTGTACTCGTCGCCCGAGATACGGACGTCGATGATGAAATCCTTGCCGCAGCGCTCGCGAATCTCGGCGATGACCTCGAGCAAAAAGCGCATGCGGGCGTCGAGCGAGCCACCGTACTCGTCGGTACGCTTGTTATAGAGCGGGGTCAAAAAGCCGCCAAGCATGCCATGGGCGTGCGCCGCATGAACCTCGACGCCATCGACGCCGGCCTTCTGCATGCGAACGGCGGCGTCGCCAAACTGATGCGTGAGCTCGTGAATCTCATCGACCGTAATAGGACGCGGCGCCTCGCGGGCATAGGACGGGCCCACAAAGGACGGAGCGATCAGGCGCGGGGTGCCCGGAATGTTAAAGGCCATGTAGGCGGGGTGGAAGAGCTGCGGCATGATTTTGCAGCCGTACTCGTGGACGGCCGCGGCGAGCTTTTCCCAGCCAGGGATAAACGTGTCGTCGTAGCAGCACATGTCACCCGGCAGATAGGTATAGGTGGGCTCGACCGTCACGACCTCAGTGATGATCAGGCCCACGCCGCCCTTGGCGCGAGCACGGTAATGATCGACCAAGTCGTCGGTCACATAGCCGTGATCGGCCAGGTTGGTGGACACCGGCGGCATAAAGACGCGGTTCTTGACCTCGGTCGTACCGACCTTGATCGGGCTAAAGAGCATCGGATAGGTGGAAGACTCCATACAGGGTTCCTTTCGTTTGAGCCGCTCGGCGGCAGTTGCTGACACATCTATCGTATCAGTACCCGCCGCATTCGCACTCGCTCGTACTCCCCAACTTCAATCCCGACCCCCACAAAAAAGTTGCGGTGGAATAGTTCCTGAATGAGGCTCTTGGCGCGCCAAACAGGAACTATTTCACCGCAACTGATGGGTGGGATGGAGTTAGAGGCCTAGGTAGGCGACCATGCCTTCGACGGCGAGCTTGGCGCCGGCTACGGCATGGACGACCGTGAGCGGGCCGTTGACCACGTCGCCGGCGGCAAAGACGCCGGGCACCGTCGTCATGCCCTGCTCATCGACCGACAGCAGGCCGCGATGGTCGGTCTCCAGGCCACCCGTCGTAAGCACGAGCTTGTCCTTGGGCACCTGTGAGGCCGCGATGACCACCGTGTCGGCGGGCGCATGGTCGAGCTCTTCCTCGTAGCCCACCACGTTATCGTCCTCATCGAAGATAGCCGTCTCGAAGACCGGACCGTTATCGTCGATGGCGCAGATGGCTTTGCCGCACACGATTTCGGCGCCATCGAGCTCGGTCAGCTCGACCTCGTCGTCGATAGCCGAGATATGGCGCGAGCGGGCATACACGGTAACCTTGCGCGCGCCCGAGCGCAGCGCCGTGCGGGCAACATCCATGGCCACGTTGCCGGCGCCGATAACCGCCACGTTCTGCCCAATCGCCACACTCGTGGGATCGACCAGATAATCGATGCCAAACAGCACGTTGCCGCGCGACTCGCCGGGAATACCCAGCTTGCGGGCGCGCCAGGTGCCGGTACCCACAAAGACCGCATCGTAGCCGTCGCGCAGCAGGTCGTCGATATGCAGCGCGCCGCCAATAGTGGTCGAGGGACGGACGCGCACGCCAAGCGAGCACATCACGTAACGGTACTTTTGCACGAGAGCACGGGGCAGGCGAAACTCGGGGATGCCGTACTCCAGCACGCCGCCGATCTCGGGGCGCTGTTCAAACACCGTGACGGCACAGCCCAGCTGGGCCATCTTAATGGCCACGGTAATGCCGGCAGGACCGGAACCGACCACGGCAACCTGCTTGCCGCACGACGGCGCGGGCTTCCACTCCTTGCGGTCCAAATATGCAGTCGAGATATAGTTCTCGATACTCGAAAAATGCACCGGTGTGCCCTTGCGGCCCTGGATGCACGCGCCCTCGCACTGGCCCGAATGGTTGCAGATCATGGAGCAGACCGCGCTCATGGGATTGTTCTGGAACAGCAGCTCGCCCGCCTCTTCCAGACGACGCTGTTTGAACAGGACAATGACCTGCGGGATAGGTGTCTGAACCGGGCAGCCTTTAAGCTGGCAGAACGCCCTTTTGCAACCTAGGCAACGATTCGCCTCTTCGACAATGTGGATAGCCACGCAACTCCCCTTTTTGATGTAATCCAATGAGACGACGATAAAGACCCTTCACCGTCGCCCCCAGTCAGGCAAGCTCAATTTGCCGCCACAGCAAAAGCCAATGCTATATCTCGCGATGCGATGCTCCGCAGCGAGCGGACATGCGCTCGAGTGTCGTCAGGCAGCCAGCCGCCGTCGCCGGCACGCTGTTCTCGACCACGCAGGGAATCCCAGGGCGGGCGGCAGCCGCCCAGGCCACCACGGGCTCAAAGTCATAGCAGCCCGTCTCGCCCACGCCGTGGCACACCAGGCGCGAGCCCGTGCCGTCGCACCAACCGGCCTCGTCCTCGTTGTCGACGACTTCAAAATCCTTGGCATGCAGCACGCGGATCTTGCTGCCGCATAAGTAGAGCATACGCGCGGTGATTTCTTGTGCCTCGCCAACGACGCTGGGATGCAGCAGCGACACCGGGTCGTAGATCACGCCGAGCGCCGGGCTCGAAACGCGCTCCAGCACCTCACGGCAGCGATCTGGCGTGTTGACCGTCTCGTTCCAGCCGGGCTCAATCAGTATTTGCCCACCCACGGCCTCGGCGCACTCGCAGACGCGTGCGAGTCCGTCCATAAACGCATCGAGCGCCTCGTCGGTCATACGGTCGTCAGCAACGCGGTTCTGCGCATTGGGACGACCGGTCTCGGTACCAACCGGGCATCCGCCGAGCATCTGGGCAAAGTTGAGGCATGCCTCGTACTCGGCAAAGTTATCCATAAGCTGTTGTCGATCGGGCGTCGCCAGATTCTTATAGCAGCCGAGCACGGCGACCGAAACACCCGCCTCGTCGAGCACCGCACGCAAATGGTCGGCGAGCTCGCGGGTCAGACCGCTTCGATCGATTCCCATCGATGCGTAGAGCACCTTGCTCGGCAGCTGAATGCACGAAAAGCCCAGCTCGCCTGCCATGCGAATGCGCTCCTCGACCGTTCCCTGGGGAAGATCGTGCAAACGCACGCCCGGGGTAATGGCCCCCACGCTATTCACATCCCTTACAGGCGTTGATGCCCGGGGTGTATCCGCCAAACGGGTCATCGATCGAGCACACGCCCGAGGGAGCGAGCGGATCGCGCTTGCCGGCTAGCTTGTCGTGATGCATGGTCTCGATATAGGCGAGCACCAGCGGCGCCACACCCTTCGCGTCGTTTTTGACGATAGGCTCGCTCATGTAGTAGCCAAAAGTACCCTCGCGGTGCGCAGTGTTACCAAGGCCCGCGACCAGGCAGATGTTATCAAGCGCCAGCTGACCATCGTGCTCGGACAGGCAGGTCTCGCAGATACCATCGAAGGCGCGGCGGCCATGCTGGTAGTAGCGCTCGCCCAGCACACCCAGACGCACGCCCTTCATGATGGCGTTGGCAAAGATGGCGCTGCCGCTCTCCTCCAAGTAGTTGGGGGCGATGTTAGGAAGGTTGATGACCTGGTGCCACATGCCAGTCTTCTCGTCCTGATACGGCAGCATAGCATCGATCAGGTCGTGGAACATCTTGCGGATCTCGTCCTTCTCGGCCGACATCGAAGGCGGCATGAGCTCCCAGGTATCGATGAGCGCCATGGCAAACCAGCCCTCGGCGCGCAGCCAGAAGTTGGCCGAAAGGCCGGTGACCGGATCGCACCAGAACTGCTTGCGGCTCGCGTCGTAAGCGTGATAGTACAGACCGTTGAGGGGATTGCGCATCAGGTCATGCACGACCTGGAACATATGGAAGCTATCCGAGCAGGCGCGACGGTTGTGGAAGCTCAGTTCGTACTGCATATAAAACGGCTGCGCCATGTACATGCCGTCAAGCCAGATCTGGTTGGGATAGACGGCCTTGTGCCAGAACACGCCCTCTTTGGTGCGCGGCTGGGTCTCGAGCTGGCGGTAAATGGTGTCCATGGCGGCGCGATATTTGGGCTTGCCCACCAAATCGTAGAGCTTATAGAGGGTCTTGCCCGCGTTGACGTTGTCGAGGTTGTACTCCTCGGGCTTGTAGTGCTTGATGGTACCGTCTTCCTGGACAAAAAAGTCGATGTAGTCGTCGGCAAAGGTCAGGTAGCGCTGCTCACCCGTGATCTCGTACAGCTCGATGAGCGCCTTGATCATGCAGCCGTCAATGTAATTCCAGGTGTTCTCCTTGCCGGCGCGAAGCTTTTCGATGTTCCAAGCAGGCGCCTGAGGCGTAGAGGTCTCGATCAACTGCTCGATATAGCGGTCCAGAATCTGATTGCAGCCCATTGCTGTCCCCTCTGACGTTATTGATGGGTGAACGTTAACCTAGTGTAACGCGAACGGGGATTATAAGGTGAACGTTAACCCTATAATCCCCGTAAACGGCAGACTTTTAACGGCAAACGGCGGTAAGTCCCGCGGCGATGCGATGCGCCAGGCGCTCATAGCCGGCAGGGCTGTAATGCAGACCGTCCGGCATGTAGAGCTCGCGGTGCTCCGGCAAAAACGGGCTGATGCCGCTTTGCGCATACAGGTCGATCACCGGCACGGAGTAGCGGTCGCAGACCTCCAGCATAGCCTTTACGTAGGCGACCTGCGTCAGGCCCAGATGGTTGAGCTCATCGCTCGCCGGGATATCCTTCTCGTGTTTACCGCTGGTCTTGCACGGCGTCATAAACACCAACTTTGCCTGAGGCGAACGCGCCGTGATAGCGCGAATCAGGTAGTCGAGCGCACCGTAGAACTCGTGCACGTCCGTGCTGGCCAGCTCTCCCAGCGGCACGTTACGGCTAAAGTCGTTGACGCCGCCAAAGACGACGTAGACATCTGCCGCGTGATCGATGTCGTCCAAGCGCTCGACAAACGAATCGGTACGGTCGGCCTTGACGGCAATACGCGAACCCTTAATACCAAAATTCTCGACCGTAGCACCGCCCAACAGCGCGCCCAGGTGCGTGGTCCAGGAAATGTCGTTGCCTCCCCCACCGCATCCGTTATCGCCCCAGGTGGTCGAATCGCCAAAGCAGCAGATGGTCGATTCGCTCAAGTTTTTCGTTCCCATATTCTTCTCCTCACCCGCACATCGGCGGTCCTACAGATACATACCGTTCATTCGCAACATGCCGAGGTGCTATGCGCGGGTGCATTCCGCAACTTTCGAATCGAGCCATTCGATATCCTCGGCAAGATGCGCCACGCCAAGATGGTGCCCACCCGGACACACCTCGTGCCGCAGACCTCCTCTGCGGCCCAGCAACTCGTAGGCATCGCGCACGATCTTGAGTTGCTCGTCAACATTTTTGAGCCCGCGTACCCCATTCAGATGATCCTCTTCGCAACTTTGGACCAACAACGGCCGTGGCGCGACAAGCGATGCGATGTCGCCCATGTCGAGCAGACGCCAGAGTCCAGGCGTGTAATTGCAACTGCAATTGCCGTTGAGGTGCAGTAGCGAATCACCGACACCGTACAGATAGCCCGAGACAAACGCCTTGCGCACGCGCGGGTCGAGCGCGGCCAGGTACAACGTCATGTAACCGCCGCCCGAAAAACCAAAGCAGCCCAGGTCGTCCATGGCAATGTCGCCGCGTGTCTCCAAGTAATCAATCAAGCGCATGTTGTCCCAGGCGTTGAGGCCCGCGACTGTAAGACCCAGCGGCTCCGCCATGCGCGCCTGGTTTAGGCAGGTCCCGCGCAGATAACTGTTCTCGTCGTCGCCCTGGCCTTTCCAGTCGCGACGGCTCCCCCAGCCACGTGCATCGGGGCAGACGGTCACATAGCCCATGCGCGCCAGACGCAGGCCGTAGTCGTAGTTAAACTTGCGTACGGCATCGTCGACCGCTGGCACGCCCGTTACGCCCGCAACACTTGCGGCGCCTGCGCCCTGGTGGCCATGCGGGCAGATATAGCAGCGCTTGCAGCCGTGCGCATCGAGCTTGGGCGCCTGCGGCTCCAGTAGGTAGAACGGCATCCAAACGTCGCGCTCCACCTGCAACATCGCATGGGTGCGCACGATACCGCCAGCAATCTGCACTCGATCGAGCTCGCGCACCTCGATTGGCGCGCGATCCATAATCGATAAGCCCAGCAGGTCAAACAGCCGATCCCTCGTCGCAATTTGCCATGCTTCAAAGTCACCGGGCGTCGCGCCCTTAAACGCGGCGGAACGCCCCTCGCGCTTAAGACGGTCGCGAAGCGCCGGTTCGTCTTCGTAATAGATGTCGATATGCACTGTGCGGCCGCTATCGGAAAGACTGGCGGTCTCCACCGCATCACCATCGCCGCCCTCGGGGTCCCAGCCGTCCGCACCGGCAAGCACCTGCTCGCGAGCGTACCGGGCAGCGGCCGTCGCATCGAGTTCGCGCGTCCACGGCGCCCAGCCAGCAGCATCACCCGCCGGGCCATGCAGACTTGTGCCAACATAGCGCGCCCTCTCGTGCGCCGCCGGCTTATTCCAGTCCCACCAACCTTCGCGCTTGATGTGTTGCCCCAGCCAGCAATCGATCAGCACGGTTTGCGCCCACTCGCGCCAAGGACGGCCCAGGTAGACCGAATCCGGCGCCACGTCATCCGGAGCTGTAAACGAACAGCCGTGGAACACGAAGCCGTACGGCTCTCCCTCGGGCGTCGATGCCGCCGTCACGTAACCGTTCACGTCCATATCGCGGTTGAGTGAGCGAATCTCGCACCCCTCAAAATAGGCACGCGCGCCGCCAAAGATAAAGTCGACATCGCCCTCAATCCGACAGCGTCGGAAATACTGACGGCCCACCCGGCGCGGCGCAAACTGCTTGGGCCCCATAAACCCGCCCGGTTTAACTTCGCGCGGGGGCAACGGGCCCAAAAACAGCGTGTCCTGGCGTCCCGTAATACAACAGGCGTCGACCACCAAACGGTCGCCGTCGGCGTACAGGGCAATCGCCTGTCCCACCTCGCGACCATCCCCGGCGTCGTTGACGATCGTGAGGTTCTCGAGCCGCACGTCGTCGGCATCGACTAAAACGGTATAGGTCCTAAACGTGCCGAGCGTACCGTCGACACCCGAGCCGTCCTCCGAGGGCATCTTGGCACCCAGGCTGCCCACGATGCGCACGCTGTCAGCCGTCTCGCCCGCCAACGTCACATGTGGCCGATGGATCTCGACCCGCTCGCGGTACTCACCCGGATCAATATGGATCGTCACCGCCTGCTCGGCGTCCGGATAGAGTTGATCGGTTGCCGCCAAGGCATCAGAAATCGTTGGATACGCTCCTGACGCAGCCCTCGAAACACGCAGCTCATTGATGCTTTCGTTCATCGTCCATCACGCTCCCAGGCAGCAAACTGCTCAGGCCAGCCCTGAACCTGTGGCTGAATATGCTCGGCGCAACCCTTAAATGCCGTTTGGGCCGTGGCGAGCGATGCTCCGTGCTTTCCATGCGGAAAAATATGTAAGCTAAAGCCAATCCCGTGATCGGCAAGCGCCTGCGCAAGCAAAAGGCTATTTTGGACTGGCACCGATGCATCCTCGGCGGTATGCCATAAAAACGTACGGGGAAAGCCCTCGCCCACCATGTTCTCGATCGACAACTTTTGAGCCAAAACGTCATCGGCGCCCGTTAGGTGTTCAAACGAGCCGCGATGGGCATAGGCCCCCGAGCTTACGACCGGATAGCCCAAGCAAAGTGCGTCAGGCCGAATCGACTCAGGCGATGTCGCGATCGACTCTGCAAGCCAAGGTTTGTCCCAAAGTGCCCCGAGCAAGCCAACCAGGTGTCCACCCGCCGAAAAACCCATGACCGTAATTCGATTGGGATCGACGCAAAACTCCGTCGCATGGCTTCGCACGGTATCGACCGCCCGCGCAAGTTCTTGCAATGCAAGCGGATAGGTGGCGGGAGCAACCGAGTAGTCCAGAACAAAAGCCTGATACCCCATCGCAAGTAAGCGTAGCGCCACCGGCTCGCCCTCGCGAGGCGAAATATGATCGTAGCCCCCACCCGGCACAATCAAAACTGCAGGTCGGGGTTCCAAAGCATAAGCATCCTCAGTGGGAGCAAAAATATAGGACAAGATCGTGGCATCCGAGCCATTGACCCCGACACAAATCGTTTTATTGAGCATGTATACCTTCTCGTCATGATGCGCAGCGCGGCCGCATGGCACAAGGGCCGCATGGCCGATTTTTTCGGCAATGCGGCCCCGGTCATCAATTCCAGCTAGGAACGGACAATCTTATCGACATTCTCGAGCCGCAGCTCATCGCCATCCTGACCCTCGATCACCACATTTTGCAGGTCGAGGACTTTCACGTTCTGCGCGATGATGCCCTGGCGCACCATGGGCTCCACACCACAGGCCATGGCAGGCACAAAGGGCTCGGCATCTGCCGCAAAGGTCACATGGACATCCTGGAACGTCAGGCGCGTCACCTTGCTCTCGGGCAGTCCCGTGATATAGGCCGCGGCCGCGTGGCAGTTGGTGGCCTCGATGTCGCGGAACGTCGTGGCGCCAAAGCCGGGCGTGCGGTCGTCGACGGGCAGCGCCTCGCGGCTCTGAACGTAGTCGGTCTTGCCGTCCTTGTCGCAGAAGTAGAACGAATTGACCACGAAAGGCGTAAGCACCTCGTCCATGCGAATGTGCTCAAAGGTGATGCCCTCGTTGACGGCGTCCTTGCCGCGACCGCGGCGGGTCTTGACGCGCAGGCCTCGGTCGGTGCGCTCAAAGAGGCACTTGCTCACGGTGAGGTCCTTGATGCCGCCGGCGGCCTCGGATCCCAGCACCACGGCGCCGTGGCCGTCGTGCATGTAGCAGTGCGAGATCAGCACGTCGTGCGTGGCGGGACGAAGCTCGGGCTCAATGCCCAGTTTGCCGCTCTTGATGGCGATGCAGTCGTCGCCCACCGAGAACTGGCAACCCAGAATACGAACAAAGCCACAGCTCTCGGGATCGAAGCCGTCGGTGTTGTGGGAGTTCTTGGGACCCTCAATGGACAGGCACAGGGCATCGACGTGTTCGCACAGAATGGGATGGATATTCCACGCCGGGCTGTTGCGGACGGTAAAGCCGGCAAGGCTCACGTTATCACACTCGGACAGGAAGATCATGCGCGGGCGGGCGACCTCGCGGCCCTCCTCGGGGCGGAAGATATTCTTAAAGTCCTTGTTCCACCAGTTATCCTCGGCAAAATCGGTCTGGCCGTCGATGGCGCCGCGGCCATAGATGCACACGTCGTGCACGCTCAGACCCGTAAAGGTCGAACAGTAGGTCGAAAAGCTCTCGCCCTCCCAGCGGCCCAGGGGCAGCATATCGGTGCCGGCATACCCGGTGCCCTTGTCACCCGTGACCGTGCCCGGAATGTAGGCAAGCGCCGCGCGGTCGTGACGGGCCAGCAGCACCGCGCCCTCGGCGAGCTCGATGTTGATATTGCTCTTAAGGAAGAGGGACTTGATGCGGTAGTTGCCAGCGGGAATCAGCACGCGCCCGCCCTTGGGACAAGCCATGATGGCAGCCTGGATATTGGTGGTGTCATCGTGCCCGGCATCGCCTTTGGCGCCGCAGTCGCGAACGTTGATGGTAAAGGGCTCCGCGGGCGTGGTGACGCCCACGCTCAGCTCGCGCTCGCCGCAGACAAAGCGGATCAGGTTGCGCTTGCCGGGAACCAGGCCGTCAACATAGGTCTCGACCGTATTCGTGGTACCGACGGGCTCATCGTTGACAAAGATCTCCCACGTATCGGCACAGGTAAAGTAGCCACCGTCGTCGAGCTCGATAACGGCCGCGCGGGCGTTGCGCCAGATAACGTTCGTCTCCATGGGTCTCTCCCTCAAATGTAATCAGAAGTTCATACTACTCGTTTTTAAAAAAGGGCCGCACCCGCCGGTGGATCTCCGGTGGCACGGCCCTGTGGTTTGGACGATGCGCCTGCCCTACTCGGCGGGGATTACGCTGCCGTCCTGGAAGCCAACGTTGTTGTGAGCGAAGCAGTCCTCGTACTTGAAGCCGGAGAGCTCCTCGCAAAGAGCCTTGACCTCGGGCTGGACGTCGGCCATCTTGCCGCCCTCCTTGACGCGCTTGATCTCGTCGCAGAGGATGTCGCACTGCTCCTTGTCGATCTTGATGCCGCGGGCAAGGATAGCCGCGAGCAGGAAGAAGCCGGCGCAGCCGATAAGCATGTAGCCGCAGATGTACAGAGGCACGGTGGCGGGCTGGGTCACGGCGTCGCTGTTACCGGCGGTCTGAATGAAGCCGGAGGCAGCGAGGACGATAGCCCAGGCGTTTACAGCGATAGCCTGAGCAATCTGCTGGCAGAGCTGCTGAGCGGAGCTGTAGATGCCCTCGCGACGACGCAGGGTGATGAGCTCATCGACATCGGGGATGTAGTTGAGCAGAACATCGGGCAGGTACTGGAAACCAACGTAGAAGAACTTCCAGATGGCGAAGATGATGGGGTAGGCAATCATGGCGATGGCGACCGTGGAGGTGCCGTTAATCTGACCAAAGGCGAAGTAGTTGTAGGCGATGATGCACGCAGCGCAACCGACGTTGGCCAGGTACCAAGACTTGTGGAAGCCCTTCTTGGCCATGAGGGCAACCCAGATGGCGGTGCAGACGATAGCGACGACCTTGCCGGGCATCTCCATCACGGACTCGTAGGACTTAGGAATCTGCAGGCAGTAGACGATGAAGAAGGACAGGCAGGCAGACCAGCAGGCAGCAGCGAGCTTCGTGGAGACCTGTGCATACAGGACCTTGCGGAAGGACTTGTTGCGGAAGGTAGAGACAACGTCGATGAAGAACTTCTTGATACCCTCGCCGACGCTCTCGATCTTCTCCTGAGCCACCTCCTCGGGGGTGTGCTCCCACGTGGACAGGTACACGCACAGCAGCGAGATTGCCATGACCGAAGCGTTGACCGTAGCGATGATGAAGTAGCTGAACGGGTTGGTCTCGCCGAAGGTGCCAAAGCCAAAGCCGACGAGTGCTGCCATCAGGAAGCCGGCGGCGTTACCAAAGAGGTGCTTGTAGCCGGTGAGGTACGTACGCTCCTTGAAGTCGTCGGTCATCTCGATGGTAAGCGGCGACAGGTTGGCGGTGCAGAACGTATACGCGACGTTGTAGATCAGGTACAACACAAAGTAGTACGGGAAACCGAACGGCGTAGCCACAAAGATGAGCGGCTCGGCGACCATCATCGGGATTGCCAGCAAGATCCAGAAACGGCGGCGGCCAAAGATACGGCCAATCTTGGTAGCGTAGAAGTTATCGGCCACAAAGCCCATGAGCGGGCACAGAATGGCGTTGAGATAGATGGCGAACGAGCTGATCAGCGCAGCCTCGCCTGCGGACAGACCGCACTCCGTGGACAGGAACAGCACCATGTAGCTGTGCGTAAAGGTCAGGGCACCAGAGTTGAGCATGCCGCCCATACCAAAGCCCAAGCGCGTCCAGAATGTGATCTTGCGCTTTTTACCGATCTTGTTAGTCATCGAGCTCCCTCTCTTTTCTCGATTGTCTTGGAACAAGACATTGGAGTCCATACCGACGTCTGCCTGCATACCGTTCAGGGTGAACGTTTAGCTAGATTATGCGCGATTGCTTATAATAGGTGAACGTTCACTTGTATATTATCCTTGAACGGTCGTTTTTTGCCGTTGAACGGACCCGAAAATGAAAAAATCCCTGCATTTTTGATTATTAAGTCGATTCAGCACCACGCAACCACTAGGTGAACGTTCATTGTTCTCTGGAGATGAGGGAGGTGCCGGGCACCCTTCCCCAAAAAAGCCGTGCACGACAACGCAACGAGAAACGAAAAAACGACCCCGCCGAGAATGTCCTCAGCGGGGTCGTCCGGTCTTTGCAACAGCTTGCCCGATCACGCGCTCAACGTGTCATCGCTACAGGCAGACGCCGTCCTTCCAGATGCTGATCTCGTGACAGCCGCGACGCTCGGCGCTGGTAAGCTTGCCGCTCGCCGTGTCCAGCACCAGCTGATATAGATCGCCGGCAGCCTCATCGAGCGTACGCTCGCCCGTAGCCACCACACCGGCGTTAAAGTCCATCCAGTTGGCCTTGTGGTCGCACAGACGCTGGTTGGTGAACACCTTGAGCGTAGGCGCTGGCGCACCAAACGGCGTGCCGCGGCCGGTCGAGAACAGGATCACGTGGCAGCCGGCAGCCGTCAGGGCCGTGGTGGATACCATGTCGTTGCCCGGACCGCACAGCATGTTTAGACCATGCTTGGTAGCCTGCCCGGCGTACGGCAGCACGTCGACGATGGGGGCAGATCCGCCCTTTTGCACGCAGCCGCAGCTCTTGTCCTCGAGCGTTGTGATGCCGCCATCCTTGTTGCCGGGGCTCGGGTTCTCATAGACGACCTCGCCGTGGCTAATGAAGTAGTCCTTGAAGCCGTTGAGCATGTCGGAGGCGGCGTCAAAGACGTCCTGGCTCTCGCAACGATCGAGCAGAATGCTCTCCGCGCCAAACATCTCGGGAACCTCGGTGAGCACCGACGTGCCACCGCGGGCGACGACCATATCGCTCACGCGACCGATCGTGGGGTTGGCGGTAATGCCCGAAAGACCGTCAGAGCCACCGCACTTAAGGCCTATGACCAGTTCGGAGGCCGGAATGGGCTCACGCTTGGCCCGCTTGGCCAGGTCGGCCAGCTCGGACAGGATCTTGTGGCCCTCGACCTGCTCGTCGGCTACATCCTGGCAGGTGAGGAAGCGAACGCGCTCGTGATCGAAGTCACCGAGCTCGTCGAGCACCTGCTGGTGCGTGCAGTTTTCGCAACCGAGCGATAGGAACAGCACACCCGCAGCGTTTGCGTGACGCGAAAGCGCCACCAGCAGACGGCGTGTCTGGGCGTGGTCGGCGCCGGTCTGGGAACAGCCAAAGGGATGCGGGAAGTAGTAAACGCCCTCCAGCGAACCCTCGACCAGATCCTGAGCCTGCTCGCACATGGCGCGCGCGACCTCGTTGACGCAGCCGACCGTGGGGATAATCCACAGCTCGTTGCGCGTGGCGGCGCGACCGTCGGCGCGACGGAAGCCCATAAAGGTCTCGGGCTCAACCGGCTCAACAACCGGATGCGTCGGGTTGTAAGCGTACTCGACCTCGCCCGAAAGGTTGGTCTTGACGTTATGCGTATGAAGCCACTGACCGGGCTGGATGTCGCCCGTCACGTGGCCGATAGGAAGACCGTACTTGACGACGTCCTCCCCCGCCGCAATGGCACGCACGGCCATCTTGTGGCCCTGCGGAATATCCTCCGCGGCAACGACCTCGCCCACCCCGGGAACCGCGACGGCGGCGCCCTTGGCAAGCGGCGACAGCGCGACGATCACGTTATCGGCCGGATTGATCTGGATAGTGTTCATTACAAATGGTCCTAACCCTACAGGTTGAGCAGAAGTCGAGGCGCGGGCAAGCCGTCTGGCGCCTGCACCGGGAATTTACGCCTGAGCGTTGGCGAAGGCCTGCTTGGCGCCCTCGACACGCACGACGGTGAGCGCGTTGACGACAAACTCCTCGAGACCGGTGATCTGCGTAAGGTCCTCGCCCCACATTTGCTCATTGGTGAGCACGTCGTGCACCAGCTCGGCATCGTCTGCACCGGCGTGGGCGGCGTAGAAATCGAGCACGAAGGCATCGTCCTGAGCGGTGTACTCGGTGCCGTCGGCGCGGCGCAGGTGCAGGCCATCGCCCTCGCGAGCAACGAGCTCCTGAGTATAGAAGGCAATGAGCGTAGCGAGGCTCGTCACCAGGCACTTGGGCAGGTTGCCGGTCTCGGCAACATAGTCCTTGAGCGTGGGCAGGTCGCGAGCACGCCATTTGGCGGTGGAGTTGAGGCAAATGGAGAGCAGCGCGTGGTCGATAAACGGGTTGTCGAAGCGGTTCTCAACGGCGGCAGCAAAGGCCTTGCAGTCCTCGACGTCCAGGTCGGCGGCAAGCGTCGGGATGACCTCGTCGTAGAGCATGGTGTTCATGAAGCCGCGGACGGTCTCGTCGTGCATGCAATCGCGCACGATGTCAAAGCCGGCAACCCAGGAGCCCGGAACAAAGGCAGTGTGGGCGCCGTTGAGGATGCGGACCTTGCGCTTCTTGTACGGGGTGACATCGGGGGTCACAAAGACGCCCGGCAGGCCGGCCTTTACGAAGGGAAGCTTCTCGGCAAGCGACTCGTCGCCCTGGATGCCCCACATCTGGAAGGGCTCGCGCACGGCCAGGAAGGGATCCTCGTAGCCCAAGCGCTCGGCCACGGCAGCGGCCTCCTTGGGGTCGCGGATGCGGCCGGGGACGATAGTGTCGACGAGCGTGGTGCAGACGGTGCAGTCGTTGGCCATCCACTGCGCAAACTCGTCCTCCCAGCCCCAGTAGCTCACGTACTGGTTCATGATGCGCAGCAGCTCCTCGCCATTGTGGTCGATGAGCTCGCAGGCGAGCACGATGACGCCCGGCTTGCCGGCGGCCCAGCGGGTGTGGAGCACCTGGGCAAGCTTGGCGGGGAAGCTCGCGGGCGGCATGTCGTCGGCCTTGCAGGACGGGTCGTAGGCGATACCGGCCTCGGTGGTGTTGGAGACGATGATCTCCAGGTCGTCGGAGACGGCAACCTCCATCATGGCGCGGTAGTCGTCCTCGCGATACGGATTGAGGCAGCGGCTGCAGGCGCTGATCACGCGGGACTCGTCAACCGTGTTGCCGTTCTCCTTGCCGCGCACCAGCACGGTGTACAGGTCGTCTTGGGCATTGATGCCGTCGGCAAAGCCAAAGGCGCCGCTGATGGGCTGCACCATGACAACCTTGCCGTTCCAGCCGGTTGCCTCGTTGCCCATGTCAAAGAAGCGGTCGACGAAGGCGCGCAGGAAATTGCCCTCGCCAAATTGCAGAACCTTCTCGGGCGCGTCCTTGGGCAGCAGGTAGCCCTTGTAGCCGATCTTCTCGAGCGTCTCGTAGCTGATGTTCTCCATCGATGTCTCTCCTTAGATTGCTGTTAGCGTGCAGGCAAAACGGGGGCGCCGCGTGTGGCAACGGCGCTCCCGAGTTCGGTGTGATTCGATGCGGGTTTAGGCCTCGACGGTATCCAGGTCAAAGCCAAAGTAGCGGACCGCGTTGTTGTAGCTGATGTCGCGCACGATGGCTCCCAGCAGCTCCATGTCGGCCGGATACTTGCCCTGCTCGACCCACTCGCCGATCACGCCGCACAGCACGCGACGGAAGTACTCGTGACGCGGGTAGGACAGGAAGGAGCGGGAATCGGTAAGCATGCCCACAAAGTTGCCCAGCACGCCCTCGTTAGCCAGAGCCGTGAGCTGCTCACGCATACCGACCTCGTTGTCGTTGAACCACCAGGCAGAGCCGTTCTGGATCTTGCCTGCGGTCGGAGCCTCCTGGAAGCAGCCCATCACGGTATCGATCATGGTGTTGTCGATGGGGTTCAGGCTGTACAGAATGGTCTTGGGCAGACCCGTGGACTCCTGGATGGAGTTGAGGAAATCGGCCAGCTGGTCGGACGGCGTGTAGTTGGAGATGCAATCGTAGCCGGTGTCGGGACCGAGCTTGGCGAACATAGCGCGGTTGTTGTCACGCTTGCAGCCAAAGTGCAGCTGCATGGCCCAGCCAAGGCGCACGTACTCGCCGGCGACGAACTGCATGAAGGCGGTCTTGTACTTGAGGACCTCGTCCTCGGTAAGCGGCTCGGCGGCAAGGCCCTTGGCAAAGATGGCCTCGATCTCGTCGGCGGTAGCCGGAACGTACATAACGTAGTCGAGTGCGTGGTCGGAAGCGTGGCAGCCCAGCTCGTGGGCGACATCGTAGCGTTTGGAGATGGCGGCCTTCATGCCCTCGAAGTCGCTGACCTCAACGCCGGCAACCTCGGAGAGATGCTTGCAGTAGTCGGCAAACTCCTGGCCACGCTCGATACGCAGGGCGGCATCGGGGCGCATGGCGGGAACGACCCGAACGTCAAAACTGTCGTCGGCGGCAATCTTCTTGTGCCATTCAAAGCTGTCGGCGGGGTCGTCGGTAGTGCAGATCATGCGGACGTTGGACTGCTTGATCAGGTTACGGCAGGTAAAGCTGGCCTCAGCGAGCTTGGCGTTGGCAAGGTCCCAGACCTCCTGAGCGGTCTTGCCGTTTAGGACGCCCTCGTAGCCAAAGTAACGCTTAAGCTCCAGGTGGCTCCACTCAAAGACGGGGTTGCCCACACAACGGCCCAGGGTCTCGGCCCACTTCTGGAACTTCTCACGAGCAGGGGCATCGCCGGTAATGAAGCGCTCGTCAACGCCGTTTGCACGCATCAGGCGCCACTTGTAGTGGTCACCGCCCAGCCAAACCTCGGTGATGTTCTCAAAACGCTTGTCGTCCCAGATCTCCTTGGGAGAAATGTGGCAGTGGTAGTCGACGATGGGCATGCCCTCGGCAAAGTTGTGGAACAGCTCCTCGCCGGTCTTGGTGCTCAGCAGGAAATCCTGATCGTCCATGAAGTTTTTCATCAAACAACCCCTTTGTTGGCGGAGCGGGCGCACGATGCGCTCGTTATCCTCTAGGTGAACGTTCACCATCTTAGTTCAAAAATCGTTTGTGGGTGAACGTTCACCTAACCATCACGGGGTGAGCGGTAGGTTTTGGCCGCTTAACGGTTACCAAGGCCATGAATCCCGCGTTAGATCGACACAAAGAAAGGCCGCTGACGGCAGATTCGCCATCAGTGGCCTTCGAAACAGCTTTTCGATACCCCTACCAAAAAGTACGCGGCAAATAGGGAACTCACTAAACGCATTAGATTCCGGCGAGTTTGCAGTAACGGTCAACGTTGCTGGCAAACACCATCTCCACAGCACCCTTCTGCACGGGCTCCGCCGGAGTTTTACCCCACAGCAAATACTCGCCCAAAGTCTTAGCGCCACGGTAGGCCAAGCTCACCGGGTCTTTATAGACAATATTGGTAAAGATGCCACGGCGCAAGGCCAAGGCGCTCTCGGGGAACAGGTCGTTGCCGATTACCATGACCTTGCCGGCCTTGCCGCTCGAAACAAGCGCGTTGGCGACTACCTCGGAACCAACGGCAAAAACGCTACAGATGAGCTCGGGAGCATCCGGCGCACTCAAGCGCTGCTCAAGCTCGCGCTCGAGCTGTTTGACTTGCGCATGGGCGCCGGCAAGGTCCTCAACTTGCCATGGAATATCGTGTTCGCGCAGGTAATTGTGAAAGGCGCGGGCGGTCAGATAGTGTGAATCGGTATAGGGGTCGCCCGCCAACAGGAGCACGCGGGCGTCAGCCCCAGAAGCGTGAACCAGGTTTGCCGCCTGCTCTGCCATAAGACTGCCCGCCGCGGAATAGTCTGCCAGACTGGCACCCAGGCGATCGAGGTGCGGGCGGTCGCCGTCGACGAGCTCGATCGCCACACCCGCCTCGGCAATCTGCCTCAAAAGCTCGGTTGCGCGGTCATCGCTCGGAACATAGGCAAGCAGGCCATCAATCTTCTCGCCTACCTGCAGGCGCTCATCAATCTGCTCGAGCGCATCGGCGTAGCCACCCACGCCAAATTCAACACGTTCAACCGTAATGCCCCGGTCGATGACCTCCTGCTCAAAGCGGTTGCAGCCTTCCCACAGGTAACGGAAAAAGTACGCTCCCTCGCGCGATGCGCGGGGCAGACAAAACACCAGGTTGATATCCTTGCGGCGCAGGCTCGAGGCACTCGTATTGCGATGGTAACCCATAGCCTCGGCCTTAGCATTCACCTTGGAGCGCACGGATTCGCTCACGCCGGCCTTACCCGTCAGGGCCTTGTGCACGGTATTGATGGAAACGCCAAGCTCGGCGGCTATGTCCTTCATGGTTACGCGAGCGCTCATGGGGATACTCCGTTATAGATAAGTTGCCAATTAACAGTACAGGTAACGATACCCCAAAATCACTCTTCAACTCGCCGCGCTCGCCCCCAAATGTGCAAAGCGCCTCGCGAACGGATGCTCGCGAGGCGCTTGGATGCCTAGACCTTATTTAATACCGCGGCCCAAGTCTTCGGCGATTTTGTCCACGCCCTTAAGTGCGGCACAGGTCTTTTTGTTGGAGCAATGCCCGGTGCAAACGCCACCCTGAGCGCAGTCGGCGCAGGTGCCCTTGCGGTAGATGCGCACGCACACGGCAACAAACGCAATGCCGATAACAGCCAGTACAACAATATCGATAGGTGCCATAGCAAGCCTCCTCTAGTTAACCACCACTTACTTTACCCCATTCTCCACCTACCAAAAAGGGACAGGTTTATTTTGGTCGGTTTTATCTGCGGAAACGCCACATCTCCCCCACCAAAAAGCCCGAGTGTCGCTGGGACACCCGGGCTCGTGGAAAGGGGCTTATCCTTATTCGGACTTAGGCGGAAACTGCGGCGGAAGCAGTGCTGGTCTCGTCCTCATCGGTCCAAGCGTGCTTGGGCATGGGACGGAAGATCTGGAAGAGCATCGCAACCAGCAGCACGATGGCCACAATCGTCCAGATACCAAACTGTCCCAACACAAGCAGGTTGTAGAACTGGTTGATGAACAGGCCGATGACCCAGGCAAAGACGCACTCGTAACCGATGGCGATCGCGGTCCACTTACCGGAATCCATCTGATTGCGGATGGTGCCCATGGCGGCAAAGCACGGAGCGCACAGCAGGTTAAAAGCGCCAAAGGCAACGCAAGCGCCCATGGTCGGGAACATGCCGGCAAATGCGGTCCACAGGCTCGGGTCGGTCTCGGCGGCGTCGGCAACGGAGAGCAGCGACCCGGCGGTTGCGACGACGTTCTCCTTGGCGACGAGGCCAGAGACGGTCAGCGCGGTTGCCTGCCAGGTGCTAAAGCCGAGCGGGGCGAAGATCCAAGCAACCAGGTTGCCGAGCATGGCAAGCACGGAGTAGTCCATGAACTCCTCGGGGATGCCGTCCATCGCAGGCAGGAAGCCAAAGGAACCGTTATAGCTACCAAAGTTGGACAGGAACCAAACCACGACGGTGGACGCGAAGATGACCGTGCCAGCCTTCTTGATAAAGGCCCAGCAGCGCTCCCACACGTGCAGCGCCCAGGAACGGATCGCAGGGAAGTGGTAAGCGGGGAGCTCCATGACGAACGGCGTCGGGCGGCCGGCGAAGAGCTTGGTCTTCTTGAGCATGAGGCCCGAAGCGATGACGGCAAAGACGCCCAGGAAGTAGAAGAGCGGGCTGATCCACGCGGCCGTGGTGGAAGAATCGCCGATGATGGAACCCATGAGCAGGGCGATGATCGGCAGCTTAGCACCACAGGGAATAAATGTGGTGGTCATGACCGTCATGCGGCGGTCCTTCTCGTTCTCGATGGTCTTGGTAGCCATGACGCCGGGGACGCCGCAGCCCGAGGACACGAGCATAGGAATGAAGGACTTACCGGACAGGCCAAAGCGGCGGAACACGCGGTCCATGATAAAGGCGACGCGGGCCATGTAGCCGCAGTCCTCCAGGAAGGACAGCATGACGAACAGCAGGAACATCTGCGGCACAAAGCCGAAGATGGCGCCCAGGCCGCCGACGATACCGTCACAGACCAGCGAATCGACCAGGCCACCGTCCTCGGTGCCGCCCGCCACGAGGGCGTCGTGGACCATGGTGGTAACACCCGGAACATACGGGCCATACTCCGCCGGATCAACCGAATCGGCAGCATCGCCCGCGGCCTCGACAGCTGCGTCGTAGGCGTCGCGACCCTGGCCGAGCACATACCAACCGTCGGTACCAAAGAGCTGGTCGTTGGTGAAGTCGGTCACCGTGCCGCCCAAGGTAGAAACGGCGATGTAGTACACGCAGAACATGATGACCACAAAGATCGGCAGGCCCAGGATACGGTTGGTAACCACGCGGTCGATCTTCTCGGAGGTGCTCATCTTTGCCGGAGCCTTGGTGAGGCACTCGTCAATGATGTGGGCAATCACGCCGTAACGCTCGCCGGTGATGATGGACTCGGCGTCGTCGTCGCAGTCCTTCTCGCACTGGGCGACCAGCTGCTCCACGCGAGCGGCCTTCTCCTTGGTGAGGTTGATGAGCTTGCAGGCGTCCGCATCGCGCTCGAACAGCTTGACAGCGTAGTAGCGGCGCTTGTTGGCGGGAACGCTCGCCGGCAGGTTGTTCTCGATGTGGTCCAGAACGTCCTCGATGGAGGAATCGAACTTGTGCTCCGGCACCTGGCCCTTAGAAGCAGCGGACTTCTTGACCTGCTCGAACAGCTCCTTGATGCCCTTGTTCTTAAGAGCGGAGATCATCATGACCGGGCAGCCGAGCTTCTTGGAGAGCTTGTCCGTGTCGATCTTGTCGCCGTTCTTCTCGACCAAGTCGGCCATGTTGAGGGCAACGACCACGGGCAGGCCGGTCTCGATAACCTGAAGCGCCAGGTACAGGTTGCGCTCGAGGTTGGTAGCATCGACAACCTGGACGACCACATCGGGCTCGCCGCTCATGAGGTAATCGCGCGAGCATTGCTCCTCGGGGCTGTAGGGGGAAAGCGAGTAGATGCCAGGGAGGTCCGTGATGGTAACGTTCTTGTCGCTTAGGAGCTTGGCCTCCTTTTTCTCAACCGTGACGCCGGGCCAGTTGCCAACGTAGCCGTTGGCGCCGGTGATCAGGTTGAAAAGCGTGGTCTTGCCGCAGTTGGGGTTACCCGCCAGCGCGACATGGATCTGAGAATCCGCCATTCAATCCTTCTTCCTTGTGTGCCTGCGCTGCTTTCTCCGCGCAGGCTGGATAATGTGCTTCAAAGATGCTGCATTAAGTTAGAAAAACCTAACTTTATCTGCAGAAATATGCGCCGCGAGTCCTTACTGGACCTCGACGACGGCGGCCTCCTCCTTGCGGATGGAAAGCTCGTAGCCGCGCACGTTGATCTCGACCGGATCACCGAGCGGTGCAACCTTCACGACCTTGAACGAAGTGCCCTTGATGAGCCCCAGGTCCATAAGGTGGCGGCGAAGCGCACCCTCACCGTGAAGCTTGACGATGGTGGAGCTCTCGCCCACCTTAACGTCACCCAACGTCTTCATCCTCTTGTCCCCCTTTCGGTTTTTATGAAATGCTGCGGACTAACCGACGGTCATGATGTGCATGGCAACCTTGGAATCGATGCCAAAGCGTGCGCCCAGCACCGTGACGATGATATTGGCGCCACTCGAGCTCACCACGTGAATTTCGCTGCCCTCGACAAAGCCGAGGTCCTTGAGGTGGTGCTTTATATCCTCATTGCCCTTTACACGAGACACGCGCACGGTTTCGCCCGCTTTTACCATCGAAAGCGGCATTGCCGGCATCTGCGGTCCGCAAGACATGAGTGGCTCCTAACGTCAGTTCGTCCTCAACATCGACGCGGTAAAAGTTAACCACGCCTATGTTCGCTTTAGTAAACTAACACGTGGTTAACTTTTTGGAAAGGGTCCCCATTCAGATTTCGAAAAAGTTTCCTATACGAAACAAAAAGGCGCGGCAAAGAGCTGTCCTTTGCCGCGCCCTGTCATGCTTAGAGCGAGAGGTTTCTGATCGACGTAACGCAGGAAGCCTCGTCTACGCCCGAAACGCGAAAGATGATGTCCTCGCCGCACTCGCCGTAGAGAGCCATGAGGCCCATGACATCGCGACCGTCGGTATGGCGGTCGCCGATGCTGACCGACACGTCGCTACGGTGCTTGGCAATGATGTCATAGAGCAGCGCAACCGGGCGGGCGTGTAGTCCCAACGGATCTTTAATCGTCTTTGTAAACTCGACCATGTCCCCTCCCACGACATCACACATTCGGCCGGCAAACCCAGCCACGTGGTAGTTATTGTAGCGTTAGATGTTTATCGAGGGCCCCTCCGGATACCCCGTGGTCAAAAAGTGGCAAATATGAGTACTGTCACAAATTTAGTAGCAGCAAAATCGAGAACAAATTGCCTAGCTTGAGCGATTCGAAGAGGTTGAAAGCCGTCAAACGCCCTTTAAAGGGAGTTAGATAAATCGATTTTGAGCCCATTTTCGCTCAGAGCAGGCCGAAAAATATGGCACTTCTTTTGCAACAGTACTCATATTTGGCATTTTTTGACCACGGGGGCCAAAACCATGCCCCAAAACACAAAAGGAGGGGCCTCGTAAGGCCCCTCCTTAGGAAAGGGAATCGATTTATTCCACAGCCGCAGATTAATCCTAGCCGCTACTCCATCATATCGAGGACGGAAGGGCGAAGCTCGTTCTCGGCGGCCTCGGGATCGGTCTCGCGCAGGCGGTTGATGTAGCGGTTGTACCACATCACGGCAAGGCCCAAGAAGACAACCACGCCGCCAACGTTGTAGACCAGCGTCAGCCACAGCGGCTGATCGAGCGGAATGGTGCCGCAGATAAGCACGAAGCAGAAGACCACAAGCAGGAATGCGGCAACGACCAGGCCAAAGCGGCGCGAACCCATGCGGAAGCCACGGGGAGCGGCGTCAAAGTTCTTGCGCAGCATAAAGTAGGCAAGCAAAATCAGCAGCGGTGGGAGCAGAGCGGTGGCAGCAGTCATGTTGGTAACGATCATGAGCAGGTCGTCGAGGTTACCGGAGCCCAGGGCCGGGATGATCAGGATGGGGACGACGATGGCGAACTGCAGCCAGGCAGCGCGGGCAGGAATGCCGTGCTCGTTGAGCTCGACGATTTTGCTACCAAAGACGCCCTTGGGGATCTCGGTGAAGAAGACCTTGATGGGAGCGGAGGTCCACATCATGAGGGAGCCCAGCGTGGCGGCGAGAAGGATCAAGCCGATGGCGCGCGTAGACACTTCCATGGGAATGCCAAAGTGGGCAAAGACAGCGCCGAATACGTCGAAGATACCGGTGGAGATGGCAACGCCGCCCTCGGGGATGAACAGGTTAACCAGCAGCGAAGCGCCTGCATACAGAAGGCCGATGGTCAGGCCGGCGATAACGACGGTGCGCACGAAGGCCTTGACGCCACCCTTAAGGTCGTTAAGGAACACGCCGACAGACTCAGCGCCGCCAACGCCCTGGATGATCCAGGCAAGCGTACCGAAGAAGCCCCACGCAGTTGCGAAGTTGCTCATGTCGGGAGCCATGTTAGCGGGAGTAGGAGCCGTAGCGAACTCAACGCCGCCAAAGGCAGCAGCCAGGGACAGCAGGATGAACACGGCGGTCAGGCCGAGAGCCGCGGTCGAACCGAAGGAGGAAATGGAGCCGATCCACTTAGCGCCCTTGGTCGAAACCCACGTGGCGATAGCAAAGACGACGATCTCGATAATGGTGATCCACAGCTGCGAAAGCTCGGCGTTGGCACCAAAGAACACGTAGCTCGCGTAGATGATGACGTTGGGCAGGACGGACGCAAAGAAGAACAGGTTAACGAACCAGTAGCTAAATGCCGTCAGGAACGCCCAGCGACCACCCATCGAGGTCTTAACCCATGCGTACACGCCAGACTCGGAGTCCTTGTTGAGGCCGACGAACTCGGCGGTAACCAGGGTATAGGGGACAAAGTACAAAAGCGTGGCGAAGAAGAACGACGGCGCAGCTGCCAAGCCGATGGCCGCGTTGTTGTTGATGATGTTCTTGATACCGAACACGGCGGCGACCGTCATGCCCAGCAGAGCGAACGAACCAATCGTTCCTCGTTTTTCAGAGCTCATAAGCCCTCCCAATCATCTGTTAAATGTCATCTAAAACCGTCCGAGCTGCAAGTGCAAACACGGACGGCGCACCTGCTAAGGGGAATGGGGAAAAGGGAGTCAACAAAGCCATCCCCCTTAACGGCGCGAAGCAAACGTCCAGGCGGACGAATACTACTTGTTGGGGAAGGAATAACCTTCGACTGTCACGTGCAGTACGACGACGCGGGGATCCGCGGCATCGGCCACGACACGGTAGGCCTCGTCAATTTCGACGACGGCAACGCCGCCGGTAGGAATCGTCACGGTCTCCCCCGTACCCTCAAAGCGCTCGCGATCATCGATATCGCTGTAGGCGCGCGTACAGGTAAGATCGGCCTTGGAAGCCACCTCAACGGTCAGATTGCCGTCGAGCGGGGCGAGCACGGCATGGTAGCGACGGTGACCGACCAGATCGGCAGTAGCCGCCTCGTGGGCGTTCACCCACCAATACACCAGCGAGTCGCCGATAGAGTACGCCACATCGTGCTGCAGTTCAGAAACGCCGTCGAGTGCCTGACCGGTACGCATCCACTTCTTGACGGACTTCAT
Organism: uncultured Collinsella sp.; assembly: GCA_900545485.1. GTDB lineage: Bacteria > Actinomycetota > Coriobacteriia > Coriobacteriales > Coriobacteriaceae > Collinsella. The sequence continues at coordinate 59,168 of UQZD01000002.1, forward strand.
CTGGGCGTCGAAATCGGCACGCGAGTTAAAGATATGCATGACTTATGCCTCCTTAATGGGTGCCAGCGCCTGAGCCAGATCGGCAGACGTCAGCGGTCGCAGGGACACCTCAAAGCTGAAGCTCTCAAAACGGGTGCGATAGGAATCGAGCACCTCGGAACCCCAAGAGTTCGAGCCAAGGCCGAGCAGCTGGTCGTTGATGTTGACCGTAACCGTGTCGCCCGGGACAAGATCGTAGACATGCTTGGCATTATCGATAGCCTCGCAGCTATAGGGCCATGCGGAGAACGAGAACGGATTGGAAGCGGCGTCGCTCGGACGCGTCACGACCAGACCGTCACCGTGGCTGGAGCGCAGGGCGACCCAGCGGGTACCCTCGCGGTTGGCGCAGTCCTGGGGCATAACGTAGGGCGTGAACATGTCGTCGACCGTAGTGCGGTAATGACCGACCGGGTTGGCGCGCAGCGAGTCCGGATAGTTCTCGCCCGGGCCGTGGCCATACCACTCGACGGCACGATCACAACCGGGAACCTCGAAGGAGATGCCGATGCGCGGGATAATGTCCGAATAGTCGCCGTAGGGCTCGCCGGAAACCTTGAGGTCGACGCGGCCACTCGGAAGCACGGTATAGACGAGCTCGACGCGCATGCCGAACGCGCGGACGGGAGGAGCGATACGCTGGCTCACGGTAACGACGACCGCATTGCCGTCCTGCTTCCAAGAAACATTGCGGGTAGACGTCTGCATCACATCGATGAAGTTATCCTTCCACAGGGAGTCGTACTCCTGAGCGTGGTTATCGACGAGCGGATGCCAAAAACCAACCTGGGGACCGGAGGTCATGACGTCGCGACCGGATGCCTTCCACTCGCTCACGGTACCGTTGACCTTGCTGAAGGTCAGCTCGCCGTTGAGGGAGCGAATACGAATCTCCTGCTCGGTCTCCTCGACCGTAAGCTCAGGACGAGTGGGGGCGGCAATTGCCGGCGCCGGATGGTTTGCGATGGCAAACTGGCTTGCACCCAGTTGGAACATCGGCTCGCACCAGGCGTGAGCCGCCATGGTGTAGGCGTGCACGGTCAGCAGGGTCTCGCCCACTGCGGCCTCGCGAATCACCAGCGGAAGCTGGACGGACTCGCCGGGGGCAACCGCACCGGGCATGAGCGTCTTGCGGCAGACCACGTCGCCGTCCACCAGGGTCTCCGCCGACAGGCAGACATCCTCGAGGGTGGTAAACCAACGCTTGTTGGTGACGGTCAGCTCGCCCGCCTCGGCATCGTAGGCCATGCGAACCGGGCAGATGACCTGGCCGTACTCGGTAAGGCCCGGGCTCGGCTGCTGCCAGGGGAACACCATGCCGTCGATGCAGAAGTTGCTGTTGTTGGGGTAATCGCCGTTGTCGCCGCCATACATGTCGTAGGCAACGCCGTCCTCGGTCACAGCAGCCAAACCGTGGTCGCACCATTCCCAAATAAACTGGCCTTGGATGCAATCCCAGCGATCGAAGACCTCCTGGTACTCGGACAGGCCTCCGGGACCATTACCCATGGAGTGGCCGTACTCGCAGTTGATGCGCGGCTTGGGGAACGGATGCTCGCCAAAGTCGTTCATCTGCGACACGCGGGAGTACATGGTGGAAATGACGTCGACGGTATCGGCGTTGCGATCCTCCTCGTAGTGGACCGGACGACCGTCGAGCTCGTGAGCTTTGGCGTACATCGCGCGGATGTTGCAGCCATAGCCGCTCTCGTTGCCCATCGACCACATGATGATGCACGCGTGGTTGCGCTCCTGCATCACCAGGCGCTCAACACGGTCAACGTAAGCCGGCTCCCAGGCAGGGTCGTCGGTGACCAGGGCGATATTGCCGATATTCTCGAAGCCGTGGCTCTCCATATCGGTCTCGGCGACCAGCATGATGCCGTACTCGTCGCACAGCTCGTAGAAGCGCGGATCGTTGGCGTAGTGGGACGTGCGCACCGCGTTGATGTTGTGCTGCTTCATGAGCTCCAGGTCGCGGCGCATGCGCTCGAGACCCACGGCGCGGCCCTTGTGATCGTCGTGGTCGTGGCGGTTGACGCCATGCATCTTAAAGTAGGTGCCGTTGAGGTAGATATGATTGCCCTCGACCGTCACCTCGGCAAGGCCTTGGCGATGCGGAACGTACTCGCTGACCTCGTCGCCGTCGTAGACCTCAAGCGTAAGGTCATAGAGGAAGGGGTCCTCGGGGTTCCAGAAGTGGGCATCGGCAACGCTGCACTCGGCATGGCCGTCGACGCACTCGCCCGTAGCGACCACATTCTGGCCATCGCTGAGCGTATACACGACGCGACTTGCGCCCTCGGCAACCGTATCGAGCGTGATCAGAGCGGCATCGCCCTCGCGGTGCGTGCGGAACCTAAAGTCGACCAGATGCGCGGCGGGACGCTGCATGAGGTACACATCGCGGAAGATGCCCGATGCCCACCACATGTCCTGGTCCTCGATGTAGCTACCATCGCTGTACTGCAGAACCTTGACCGCAAACAGGTTGTCGCCCTCGACGAGCGCGTCGGTCACGTCAAACTCGGCGGACAGGCGCGAACCCTTGGTCATGCCGATAAACTTGCCGTTGACATACAGCTCGCCGTAGCTCTCGATACCGTCGAAGCGAATAATCTCGCGAGCGCCGGCAGGCACGGCGGGAAGTTTGACGATGCGTTGGTAGACGCCCGTAGGGTCGTCGGAGGGAACGAACGGCTGATCCACCGGGAACGGAAAACCCTCGTCGGTGTAGGCAAGGTTGCCATAGCCGTCTACCTGCCACAGGTGCGGAACCTCCACGTGATCCCACTCGGGCTCGTACGTGCAAAGTGCTTCGTTGGAGACGGCCGCGGGGCCCTCAAAAAGGCGGAACTGCCACGAGCCGGACAGCTGGACAAATCCGCGCGACAGCTCGCGGCTGTACGTAGCGGCGAGATCGGCGGTCTCATAACCCATAAAGTACGCATGGGGTGCCAGGCGGTTCCTGTGGGTGAGCGCTTGGTTTTCCCAATCGTTAATGGCGTCCATGGTGATGCTCCTTCGTCATCGTAGTGCTTCTTTGTGCAACCGGTTGTCCTTATCTTACGGGCGGTACAAAAATCTGTGCAACCGGTTGTCCGCCGAACGGTCGATTTTGTCGGATTAACGGTGCAACCGGTTGTACAACCATGCTACTTATGTCACCCTAAGCTTAGGTGCACAGCACGGGGCATCGTTCTTGAACTCACAGGCAACTGTCGCGCCTGCCTATGTCTCGCCCATACATGCCGTGCTCAGTCGCAGTTTGATTGCAAAACGACACCGGCCACCGGATACCATGGACGCCGTTCACGCGCGCTATAGTAATCTGTATCCGCATTAGCCTTTATCGATAGCCCACCGACCCAATTGCACAGGAGACGCCATGACCCAACCAGCACGCACCGCACCCACGCTTGCCGAGGTTGCTGAAGCTGCCGGTGTTTCGCGCTCCACGGCATCGCGTGCCCTCAACGACTCCCCCCGCATTAGCGAGGAAACTAAAAAGCGCGTCCGCGCAGCGGCGAAAAAGGTTAACTTCGTTCCCAACGCACGCGGCCGGGCGCTCGCCGTCGGACGCACGGAAATTATCGCCGTACTGGTTACCGAGCCTTTGAGCGAGCTGTTTAGCGATCCCACCTACAGTGAGTTTTTAAGCGGCATTACCGAGGAACTTTCGGAGTCGTCTTACTTGCCCGTGATCTTGCAGGCATCTTCCTCGCATGAGCGCAACCGCGCACGCGAGCATTTTGAGCGCCGCTCGTTTGACGCCGTCATCGACGTCTCGCCCTACAAGGGCAGTGAGCTGCTCGAGGTGCTGCGCGAGCTGGGCGTACCCACTGTGTTATGCGGCCAGCTCGAGGGCCATCCCTATCGCGACGTGTTCTCGACGGTCTACTCCGACGACGAAGAGGGCGGACGCTTTGCGGCGCTCGCTATGAAAGATCGCGGACGCAAGGACATCGTTGCCGTGCTGGGGCCGCAGGATAACCCCGCCGTCATCGACCGCCTTCGCGGCTACCGTGCAATTTTGGGCGAAAGCCTTCCGGATGAAAATGTCATCTATACCGGATGGAGCAGCGGAGACGGCTACCAAGCCACGCGGCGGTTGCTCGCGCGCGGAATACGTGCCGACGGCGTGCTATGCGGATCGGACCGTATCGCAACCGGCGTTATCGCCGCATTCAACGAAGCAGGAATTAGCGTACCCAAAGACGTTTCGGTGGGGTTATCCGATGCCCCCGAGGGCGCGGCCCGCGGCGTCCCGGCGTTGACGGCCGTCCGCCAGCCGCTTCGCGAGGAAGGCCGCATGGCCGCAGGCATTGCGCTCGATATGATCAATGGCGCCGTACCCACCACCACCGTCATGCACATGCAGCTCGTTCAGAGAGACTCACTGTAGGAAACTGGGCCGGGCTTTCCGCTAGGCTGCTTTAGCGGAAAGCCCGGCCCATTCCGAACGCCGATTCTGGGATGTACTTTCCGCCAGAAGCTCAACCGGAAAGTGCGACCCGTTATTTGGCTGGATTCTGGGTCGCAGTTTCCGCGACGTCCGGTCACCCTATGTCCTCGCAACGCCCGCGCATAAAAAACGAGGGAAGGCACGCGTCCTTCCCTCGTTACAGGCAATATGTAGCCGCTTGCCTACATCAGGCGCAGACTGACGTCCTTGAGCTGGGCGCCGGAAACGGCACTCGGAGCGCCCGACATAAGGTCGGAGCCACTGGCCGTCTTGGGGAACGCCATGACGTCGCGGATGGAATCGGAACCGGTGAGCAGCATGCACACGCGGTCCAGACCCAGAGCGAAACCGCCCATCGGGGGCGCACCAAACTTGAGGGCCTCCATGAGGAAGCCGAACTGCGACTCGGCGCGCTCCTCGGTAAAGCCCAGGAGCTTGAGCATGGACATCTGCATCTCGGCGTTGTGGATTCGCATACCACCGCCGCCGGCCTCAAAGCCGTCCATGACAAAGTCGTAGGTACAGGAACCGGCTGCCAACGGGTCGGCCTCGATCTTGGCGATGTCGGTCTCGGTCGGCAGAGTAAACGGCTGGTGCTCGGCAGCATAGGCCTTGCGGTCCTCATCCCAGTGGAACAACGGGAAGTTGACGACCCACAGGAAGTCGTGGCCCTCGCGCTTGATCTCGAGCGCATTGGCCATGTGGGAACGCATGCCGCCCAGGATCTCGTCAGAGAGCAGGCGTGGGCCGGCGGCGAACATCACAAGGTCGCCGGGCTCGACGTCCATGCGCTCGCGCAGAGCGGCCATCTCCTCGTCCGAGAAGAACTTGACGATGGGGCTGTTGATGGAGCCGTCCTCGCGGAAGGCGATCCAGGCCAGGCCCTTGGCGCCAAACGTGGAGGCCACGCCGGCGAGCTTATCGATCTTGGCACGTGCCCAGGCACCGGCGCCCTTGGCGTTAATGGCCTTGACGACAGAGCCTTCCTCGTTTGCGGCAGTCGCAAAGACCTTGAACTTGGAGTTGGCAAAGATGTCGGTTAGGTCGACCAGGTGCATGCCATAGCGGGTATCGGGCTTGTCGGAGCCATAGGTGTCCATGGCCTCCCAGTAGTTCATGCGACGCAGCGGCGTGGGCATCTCGACACCCATGCGGCCGAAGGCATCGGCCAGGACCTCTTCGAGCGCGCTCATAACGTCGTTCTGGTCCACGAAGGACATCTCGATATCGACCTGAGTGAACTCGGGCTGACGGTCGGCACGCAGGTCCTCGTCGCGGAAGCACTTGGCAACCTGATAGTAGCGCTCGACGCCACCGACCATAAGCAGCTGCTTCAGGAGCTGCGGGGACTGCGGCAGGGCGTAGAAGTTGCCCGGCTGGATACGGCTGGGAACGATGAAGTCGCGGGCGCCCTCGGGCGTGGACTTGAACAGGGAGGGCGTCTCGACCTCCATGAACTCACGGTTGTGCAGCGCCTCGCGAATGGCAAAGGTGAAGTCGGAGCGCAGCTTGAGGTTGGCCATCATCTCGGGACGGCGGAGGTCCAGATAGCGATAGCGCAGGCGGGTGTCCTCGCTGGTCTCGATGCCGTCCTCAATCTGGAACGGCGGGGTGACGGACGTGTTGAGCACCTCGGCGTGGTCGGTCAGGACCTCGATCTCGCCGGTCGCGAGCTTGGTGTTGGTGGTCTCCTCGCCACGGGCGCGCACGACGCCGTGAATCTTGATGGGCCACTCGGGACGCATGGTCTCGGCGATCTTAAAGGCGTCGCCGTCGGAGTGCTCGGGGTCGAAGGTGAGCTGCGTGATGCCCTCGCGGTCGCGAAGGTCGCAGAAGATAAGGCCGCCGTGGTCGCGGCGACGGCTCACCCAACCGGTGAGGGTGACCTCTTCGCCCACGTTCTCGAAGCGAAGCTCGCCGCAGGTACGGGTGTGCATGGAATGCTCATCGATGGGACGGGTCTGGCTCATACCAGTGATCCTCCTTTATGGATCTGTGCCGCCCCGTGTCGTTCCGGGCGGCGTCGTACAGATTTGCCCAGCCTGCGTAAACCGCGCAGCCAGACATGGCGTTCTATCTTATCGCACCCGCGTCGATGTGCCGCGAAAAAGTAGCTCTTGCCCAAAGACTTGACGGAGACGAAACAATTGACGCGGCCTGGCCGTCGCCAAGGCGCGCCGCGTGCGACAATGTGCCCCAATACAACCGCACTCGGAAAGGCCCGTCATGACCGCACGCCTCATCGTTATGGATATCGACTCCACGCTCATCAACCAGGAAGTCATCGACCTGTTGGGCGAGGAGGCCGGCGTAGGCGAGCAAGTTGCACAGATCACCGAACGCGCCATGCGCGGCGAGCTTGACTTTAAGCAGGCGCTCGAGGAGCGCGTGGGGCTGCTTGCCGGCTTGGATGAGAGCGTGTTCGAGCGCACCTTTGCGCGCGTGACGTTTACCCCCGGCGCGCTGGAGCTTGTGCGATCGGCACACAGCAAGGGCTGGAAGGTCGGCGTGGTAAGCGGTGGCTTCCACGAGGTCGCCGACAAGATCGTGACCGCCGCGGGCATCGATTTTTGCCTGGCCAACCGCCTGGAAGTCGCAGACGGCAAGCTCACGGGTAAGCTGGCGGCAGACATTGTGACCAAGGAGTCCAAGCTCATCCAGCTGCTGGATTGGGCGGTTGAGTGCGGTGTCGACATGGCCCACACCGTCGCGATCGGCGACGGCGCCAACGACATCCCCATGATTCAGGCCGCGGGCACGGGCATCGCGTTTTGCGCCAAGCCCAAGACGCGCGAAGCCGCCCCGTTTGCCATCGACGAGCGCAACCTGATGCTCGCCATGGACATCATCCTGCGCGACTAGTAAGTTCGCCCAACAATCAAATCAACTCCGCTATATCTAGTTTCCGAACGATTTTGTTCTAATGTTCGGAAACTATCTTTCTCGTGCTAGACTTTGCACCGTCGAAAGGAACATATATGGATAAGCGAGATCTTGAGCAGTTGCTGAGCGATGTTGCCGGCGGAGCAGTCACCCCGGCTGTCGCCCTTACGCGCATCCAGACGGCGCCGACCGCCGATCTGGGTTTTGCGCAGCTCGATCTTTCGCGCGGGGTGCGCCAGGGAGCCGGCGAGGTTGTCTACGGCGCCGGTAAAACCGCCGAGCAGGTTGCCGCCATTATCGAAGCGCTGCGCGATGCCGGCCAGGAGCGCATCCTGGTCACACGCCTGAACGCCGAAAAAGCAGCCCACACCTCGGAGCTCCTCGGCAACGGCATCGACCTGGGATATGTCCCGGACGCCCAGCTCGCCCTCGTGGGCGGCAAGCCCTCCCCTACCGGCAACGGACGCATCGTTGTCGCCTGCGCCGGTACGAGCGACCTGCCCGTCGCCGAGGAAGCCGCATTGACGGCCGAATTCTATGGCAACGAGGTCGACCGCCTCTACGACGTGGGTGTCGCCGGCCTGCACCGTCTGCTTGCGCATGCCGAGGAGCTTGCCCAGGCACAGGTGGTCATCGCCATTGCCGGCATGGAGGGCGCACTGGCGAGCGTTGTCGGCGGCCTGGTGAGCTGTCCGGTCATCGCCGTTCCCACCAGCGTGGGTTACGGCGCGAGCTTTGGTGGCGTAGCCGCGCTGCTCGCCATGCTCAACTCCTGCGCCAGCGGCGTTTCGGTCGTCAATATCGACAACGGCTTTGGCGCCGCCTACCAGGCAAGTCTTATCAATCATCTGAGCGCCGGCACGCCTCGCGCCCGTTAAGGAGCATTTCATGTCCAACCATCAGCACACGCTTATCATCGACGGCACCTCGGGCATCAGCGGCGACATGACCGTCGCGGCCCTGCTCGACTTGGGCGCCAGCGAGGAGCACCTGCGCGAACAGCTCGCCACGCTGCCGGTCGACGGCTTTGAGATTGCCGTTACACGCGTAAACAAGCATGGCATCGACGCCTGCGACTTTGACGTTCAGCTGGCAGAGGAGCTAGAGAACCACGACCACGATATGGCCTGGCTCTACGGCAACGAAGCAGCTACCGAGCACACGCACGAGCATGAGCACCACCATCATGACCATGTCGAGCACGAACACGAGCACTGCCACGAGCATGGCCACGAGGACCATCATCACGCCCACCACCATCACCACCGTTCTTTGGCGGACGTCACTGCCATCATCGATGGCTCGCAGCTGAGCGATGGTGCCAAGCGTCGTGCCCTCGCCATCTTTACCGCACTCGCTGCAGCTGAGGCTAAAGCTCACGGCAAAACGCCCGAGACCGTCATGTTCCACGAAGTGGGCGCCGTCGACTCCATCGTCGACGTCTGCTCGGTCGCCATCTGCCTCGACGACCTGGGTATTGAGGATATCGTGGTCGAGTCGCTCTCCGAGGGCCACGGAACCATCCGCTGCGCCCACGGCCTCATGCCCATTCCCGTCCCCGCTGTCGCCAACCTGTGCCAGGCGGGCAATATCGCCCTCACGCCTGCACCGGTCGCCGGCGAGCTCGTGACGCCCACGGGAGCCGCCATCGTCACCGCGCTGCGCACGTCCGACCAACTGCCCTCACGCTACCGTATCGAAGCCGTCGGCTACGGCGCCGGCAAGCGCCCCTACGAGGGTTGCTCCGGTGCGCTCCGCTGCCTGCTCGTTCACGCGGACGCATAGCCATGGATGCTCGCAAGGCAAAAAGCCGTGCCGCCATCGTTGCGGCGTTCTCCGAGCTCCTGTGCGAGGAAGATTACGGCAAGATCACCGTCGGCGACATCATCGCTCGCGCCCATGTGGGTCGGGCCACGTTCTACGGCCTCTTCAAAAGCAAAGATGACCTGCTCGCTGAGCTCGTGCGCGATATCTGCACCCATGCCCTCGACGATGACGGTGCGCCCCTCGATGACCCACTCGTACAGGTCGAGCATATCCTCAACAACCTCTGGGAGCGCCGTCAGGGCGTTCGAGCCCTCGTAGCCGGTGCCGGCTCACGCGTCTTCGCCGACTGTCTCCGCAAGACCATCATGTCGCGCGCAGCCGAAACCGTCCCCGTCGGCCCCGCAGGCCCCGCCGGCACCATGGACCGCAGTTTCCTACTACACCACATAGCCTCAAGCTTCGTAGGAATGGTCCAATGGTGGGCCTGGCACAACTTCCAAGCAAACAAAGCCGACGTAGCCAAAGACTACCTCTCAGCCATAAAACCCCTCTTCAACTAAGTAAACCCCTCATCCCAAAGTTCCGCCCCAACCCAAAGCACAATCATCCCAAAGTATCGACAACAGCCCAACGCCCCTACCAGCAACAAGCCCCTCCCATCCAAATTCAGATATATATGTTGGGTTGCTTGTACGAACGCAACAAAGACCCCGCAGCTGACCGCATGGGGTAACTCCCCAGCGCATTCCGCAGGACGCAAAAAGGCTCGCCGCACGAAGTGCGCAGCGAGCCTTTTTGCATGTCCGAGGACGCGCTGGGAAGTTACCCCATGCGGCCAGCGGACAACTATGTAGCCTCAGACTAGAACATGCCCAAGAAACCGTGCACAAACAGTGCGGCCAGAGCGGCGCCGACAAACGGAGCGATGCCAGGAACAAGCAGGCCGTACTTCCAGTTGTTGTCAGCCTTGTTCTTGATCGGCAGCACCTGATAGGCCATGCGAGGACCAAGGTCACGAGCCTGGTTCATGGCGAAGCCGGTGATGCCGCCCATGCCCATGCCAACAGCCCAAACGAGCAGACCGACGCAGATAGCGAGCATCAGAACGTTCTCGCCGGCGCGGTTAGCGGCAGCAAGGATGGCGCTGATGAACACAAAGGTGCAGATAGCCTCGCAGAAGAAGTTACGAGCATAGTTCGTGCCCTCGGTGGTGGGGTTGGTCGAGAAGATATTGCGCTGGGCAATGGGATCGACGACACCATCGGAAGCCTTAAACTCATCGGCATACATCAACCACGCGATTACGGCGCCCACAAAACCGCCGAGCATATCGGCAATCATGAAGGGGATGCAGCTGCTCCACGGCACCAGGCCGACGATGCACTGGGCAAGCACCATGGCGGGGTTCATGCACACGGCACCGCCAAAGACGAACAGGCAGACCGAGATGCCAAAAGACCAAGTGGTGATGGCAAACATATGGCCGGAGCCCTGGTACTTGGTGCCCTTGAGCACGGTATCGCAGTGCACGCCCACGCCAAAGATGATCATGAGGGCCGTTGCGCCGAATTCACAGAGGAGTTTGGTAAGCATAAAACCTTATCTTTCTTGTCGGTTATAAACGATTCGTTTGGGCCACGCACTAGTGCTGCGCGACGACAACGCCCAGGCCATCGGGAATAACGGCAACCTTGGCATCGGCACCCTTCATCTCAAAGGCGAGCTTGAGCGCCTCCTCGATAGTGTTGACCGGCGTCATGTGCATATCCTTGAGCATCTGGTGATCGCACAGGTCGGTGACCATGATCACAGGGTGATGCGCCAGGATGCGGGCAAAAATCTGGCTCGTCCACTGGTCGGGCAGGGTCTCGTCCTTGGGGCGATCGATGCAGGCACGCTCAAACTCCGCCGGGTCGTTGTCGGCGATGTTGTGATAGAAGCCCTCGCCGCCGTGACCGTCGGCACAACCGGCGACATCGATAATCACGCCACCCTCGGGAAGCGTGGCCTCGGCAGCGCACATGCCCTTCACGGCCTGATAGATGTTCTGGTCGATCGGGTAACCGCCGTTGGTGGTGATGGCAATCTCGCACTCGACGGGCTCAACGCCGGCAAGGCTCTTCACGAACTCGCAGCCGGCCTCGTGCGCCTTGTGAATGTCGCCGGCAAAGGAGCCGATGACCTCGTGCTTGCCGTTGAGCACCACGTTAAGCACAAAGGCAAGGTGAGCCATCTCGGCAGCGGCAAACATATCCTCGTTCACGTGGTTGTGGCACAGGTTGCCGGCACGCGAATGGGAATCGTTCACAAACTGACCGTTGTGGTTGTACATGATGGTCTTGTAGCTGGCAATGCCGGGCAGCACGGACTTGCGGCTACCAGAGAAACCGGCAAAGAAGTGCGGCTCAATAAAGCCCTCGGCAAGCAGCAGATCGCAATCGGCGGCAATCTTGTTGATGATGCACTCGCCGCCAGAAGGCAGGGTGCCGATCTTTTTCATCATGCGGTCGTCAGTCGCGACGTGCATAACGATTTCCTCGTTGGCAACGATCTCCTCGCCATACTTGTTGACGAGCTCCTCGTGCGTCGACGGACGATGCATACCCGTAGCAACCAGAATGCGAACGCGTGCCTCAGGCGCAGCGGAGTGGATGTGATGCAGCAGAATAGGCATCGTCACACGCGAGGGAACGGGGCGCGTATGGTCGGAGCTAATGATGACGATATCCTTCTTGCCAGCACAAAGCTCCTCGAGCGAAGGTGAGCCATAAGGGTTGGCAAGCGACTCCTCTACCAGCTCTTCCTGCGATTTTGTAGTCTTAAACTCGTTTTGATGACCTTCCATCACACCCGCGAAGTTCTTATCCTCGAGCTCTAGATGCAACGTCTTATGGTCAAACGGTAGTTCACATTCAAACAATGACGAGCGCCCTCTTCCTTTCAACTGACACACTAGATAAACCGTTGGAAGGATACGCCGCTCACCGAAAAACACCACCGTCCACCGAGTCGTTAACACAACGTTCATATTTGACCCACAACAAAACGGCCGCGATCCCAAACGGGACCGCGGCCGCAACAGTCATAAGGCGAGAAGCGCCAAATGCGCCACCGAGATAAACCCCATCCAAAACGCGCGAAGCGCACTTTTTTTCATCAGCTTTAATCCCCGAAGACCGAGGACGAAGGGACCCGATGGGTTTCCCTCCGAATGCATTCCGCAGCACGAAGCCCTTTCCAAACGCGCGAAGCGCGCCATTATTCCCCCAGCAGTAATCCGCCGAAGACCGGACATCGCAGGGCCCGCCATCAGTTTACTTTTAGGCACACTCCGCAGGACGCAAGAAGCCCTCGCCGCACGAAGTGCGCAGCGAGGGCTTCTTGCATGTCCGAGGACGCGCCGGGAGGGGACTTGCTCTCCGCCCGGATAGGTAAGACAAATTACGCGACGGTGTAAACCCAGTTGTGCTTGTCCTCGACAGCACCAGACTGGATGCCGGTCAGGGTCTCGCGGAGCTTCTTCATCACAGGGCCGATCTCGGTGTAGCCAGCCGGGAAGGTCACGGTCTCGTCGGCACCGTAAACCTTGTTGTCGATCTCGCCAACCGGGGAGATGACGGCAGCGGTGCCGCACAGGCCGCACTCGACAAAGGTGCCGGCCTTGACCTCGGCCCACTCGACGGGACGCTGGTCAACGGTCATGCCCAGGTCCTGAGCAACCTGAACGAGCGAACGGCGGGTGATGGAAGGCAGAATGGAGTCGGTGTGGGACTGCGGAACGACGAGGGTGCCGTCCTCCTTCACGAATAGGACGTTAGCGCCACCGGTCTCCTCGACATAGGTGCGGGACTCGGAATCGAGATACAGGTTCTCGGCATAGCCCTCGCGGTGAGCCTCCATCGTGGGCTTGAGGGACATGGCGTAGTTCAGGCCGGCCTTGATGTTGCCGGTGCCATGCGGTGCTGCACGGTCATACTCGGAAACGCGCAGCTTGACGGGCTTGAGGCCACCCTTAAAGTACGGACCGACCGGGGTCACGAGAATGCGGAACGTGTACTCAGGAGCGGGAGCCACGCCGATCACGTCACCGGAGCCGATCATAAACGGACGCACGTACAGGGTCGCGCCGGAACCGAAGGGCGGAACCCAGGCGGCGTTGGCAGAAACGACCTGCTTGACGGCCTCAACGAACTTGTCCTTGGGGAACGGGGGCATCTCGAGGCGCTGCGCAGAGTTGTACATGCGCTCGGCGTTCATGTCGGGACGGAAGCAGACGATGCTGCCGTCCTCGGCGGTGTAGGCCTTCAGGCCCTCAAAGACCTCCTGGCAGTAATGGAAGATGCCGCCGCACTCGGAGACGTGCAGGGTGTGGTCGGTGGTCAGGCCACCCTCGTCCCACTCGCCGTCCTTCCAATGGGCCTCGTAGCTGTAATCGGTCTTCATGTAGCCAAAGCCGAGGCTACCCCAATCGATATCCTTCTTCTCGACAGTCATATGTCGCTCCTTATATACACAGTTGCAAACTCGCGAACCCGCACGCAAGGACCGAGGCCGACCGCGTCGCAACGTCACACGCCCGGAGCGTAGAGCCGGACGGGACACGCAAACGGCATCAAAGCCGATGGCACGTCGATTCGCATGCACGAGATTGTACTCCGCACGCGCGTCGGATAAAACGTTTTTCTTTAACTAACTAAAGTATTTTCATTTGACCGAAGCAAAAAGGCCCGCCACCGTAAGCGGTGACGGGCCTCAACTGTACGGTCTGCGCGCTGGCTCGAGCTAGGCGTTCTATTTGCCCAGCTTGGCCTTAACCAGACCGACCACGGTCGGGATGATCGACACGGCAACGATGCCGATAATCAGCAGCTCAAAGTGCTCCTGCACAAAGGGAATGCCGCCAAAGAAGTAGCCCAGCAGCGTAAAGACCGTCGACCAGGTAATGCCGCCCAGCACGTTAAAGACGACAAAGTTGCGCCAGTGCATGCCGCCCATGCCAGCGATAAAGGGCACAAAGGTGCGGATAAACGGGAAGAAGCGACCCAGGAAGATGGCCAGGTGACCCCACTTGTCCAAGAAGTCCTCGGACTTTTTGATGCGCTCGGGCGTCATGGCCTTGACCTTGCCCGAAGCGATGATCTTGCGGCCAAAGAAGTGACCGATCATAAAGTTGCACTGATCGCCCAAAATGGCAGCGGCCCATGCGGTGGCCAGAAGCGCCACGATGTTAAAGCCGCCGTTGTGGGCAAAGAAACCCGAGGCGAACAGCAGCGAATCACCGGGAAGGAACGGGAAGAACACCACGCCCGTCTCGATAAAGATGATCAGGAACACGCAGCCGTAGGCCATAAGCGGGCCGGCGGCGATCCAGCTGGCGATCGCGGTGCGCGGGTCCTTAAGCAGCTCGGCAATAAAATTGATGAAACCCATGAAGTAAAACCTCTCAGTTGTGGGCGCGGATACGTCCAAGTTGACCAGTATACGGTTGCGGCGCCCCCTCGTGCGCAACCCCACAAAAGCATGACCCCATTACCAGCAAGTTTGCATAACTGACACCTGTCGTGCAATACCGTCAAGATTATCCTTCCTAATCCCTAGCGAATCGCTATACTTTATTGAATCGCATTGCCATGGCGCTAAGGGAGGGCGGCCGGTGAGCTTTATCAATACCATTCGCGAGGACATCAAGACCGTCCAAGCGCAGGATCCCGCCGCGCAAAACGGTCTAGTCATCTTCCTTTCCTATCCTGGCCTGCACGCCAAGTGGAACCACGTGCCCGAGCACTGGCTCTGGGAGCACGGTCATCGCTCGCTCGCCCGCGTGCTCTCGCAAATCACCCGCCACATCACCGGCGTCGAGATTCATCCCGCCGCACAGATCGGCAAGCATTTCTTTATCGACCACGCCATGGGCGTCGTCATCGGCGAGACCACCGTCGTGGGCGACAACTGCGTGCTCTACCAGGGCGTCACGCTCGGCGGTACCGGCAACGAGACCGGCAAACGCCACCCAACGCTCGGCAACAACGTCACCGTGGGCACGGGCGCCAAGGTGCTCGGCAACATCCGCATCGGCAACAACGTCAAGATCGGCGGCAACTCGGTCGTCGTTAAGGACGTGCCCGACAACTGCACCGTCGTGGGCGTGCCGGGACGCATCATCAAGCGCAACGGCTGCCGCGTGTTCGAGGAGAGCTTCGATGCCAAGCAGCATCGCGAGTACATGCCCGATGACGCCGCCGAGCAGAGTGCCCTCAACCGCCAAGGCATCACCGAGAACGCCCGCCGCGTCAAAGAACTCGAGCGAGAGGTGGCCGAGCTCAAAGCCCTCGTCGCAAAGCTCGTGGACGAACGCTAGGAACGCAAGCGGTACAAAACGACATCGGCATCAACGCAAGAAGGCGCGCCAGGGAATTCATCCCCGGCGCGCCTTTCTTTTTGATGTGACATGTGGGACTGTCCCTTTGTCACATTAGGCGAACTGGCTCAAATAGAGGTCGGCGTAGGCACCCTCGGCAGCCAGCAGCTCCTTATGCGTGCCCTGCTCGATAATGTTGCCGTGATCCATGACCAAGATCAGGTCGGCGTCCACGATCGTCGACAGGCGATGCGCGATCACAAAGCTCGTGCGCCCGCGCATGAGCGCGTCCATGGCGCGGCCGATAGCAAGCTCGGTACGCGTGTCCACGCTTGAGGTCGCCTCGTCCAGAATGAGAATCGCCGGGTTGTTGAGCAGCACGCGAGCGATGGTCAGCAGCTGACGCTGGCCCTGGCTGATGCTCTCGGCATCGTTGGCCACGCGCGTGTCGTAGCCCTGCGGCATGGTGCGCACAAAGAAGTCGACCTGCGCGGCGCGCGCAGCCGCCACGATCTCGTCGCGCGTCGCCTCGGGGCAGCCGTAGGCGATATTCTCGGCAATCGTGCCGTCGAACAGCCAGGCGTCCTGCAGCACCATGCCAAACTGCTGCCGTAGCTCGCCGCGGTCCATGCGGCTCGTATCCACGCCGTCGAGCGTAATACGCCCGCCGTCAATCTCGTAGAAGCGCATGAGCAGGTTGATGAGCGTCGTCTTGCCTGCGCCCGTGGTTCCCACCACGGCAATCTTCTGGCCCGGCTCGGCGGTAAACGACACGTCGCGCATAAGCGGCTTGTCGGGCGAATAACCAAAGCGCACATGCTCAAAGGAGACGCGGCCCTCCACGCGACCCGGCAGCTTGGCGGCCTTGTCCGGCAGCGGATCGGCCTCCATCTCGGGCTCATCGAGCAGGTCGAACACGCGCTCTGCACTCGCCAGCGCGCTCTGCAGCGAGTTGAAGGTAAACGACAACTGCGTCATGGGCTCGGACGCCTCGTAGATAAACTGGAAGAACGCCTGGAACACGCCGACGGTCATGTGACCGGCAACCAGCATGCTGCAGCCCACAAGCGCAATAACGATCTGCGCCAAACGGCCGATAAAGCGCACTGCGGGGCCGACAGCATTGATCATAAAGTCGGCCTTGGTGCTCACACGAGCCAGTTCCTTCGAAGCCTCGTGCACCTCAGCGGAGCTCTGACGTTCGCGGTTAAACGCGCGGATCACCAGACGGCCCGAATAGCCTTCCTCGACCGCACTCGTAATCTTGGACACCCACTCCTGGCGCTCGCCCGTCACATCGTGTGTGCGGCGCGAGACGACCTTCGTCACCAGCAGCGACAGTGCCGTAAAGAACAGAAAGACGAGCGTAAGCTGCACGCTGAACACGAACATCACGCTCACAGCACCAACAACCGTACCGATCGACACGAGCAGCTGCAGCAATCCGCGCTGCATGCTCTCGGACATCTTGTCCAGGTCGTTGGTCGCACGGCTGACGACCTCGCCGGGACGATGCGCGTCAAAATAGGCGAGCGGCAGACGGTTGAGCTTTTGCGCGATGCGGTTGCGCAGGCGTAGATTGAGGCGTTCGGCCACGCTCGACATCAAAAAGCTCTGGAGCGCGTAGAACGAAGCGGCGGCCGTCCAAATCAAAAAGTAGATGAAGATAGTCCTGCCACAGTTCTCCCAGGTGATGCTGAAGGTGGCGTTGTTGACAAACGCTACCTGAATGTGGCCCCACAGCTCATCGATCACGCGGGCGCTATATGCCGGCGCGGCAGTGTTAAAGATGACATAGAACACAATGCTCGCGAACACGATATAGAAGCGCCAATGGTCGCCGGCAGCCTCACTCCACAGGCGGCGCACCGTCGCCCAGGTATCCCGAGGCGTCTCGTCCTCGTCTTCGTCGTCCACGTCGCGCATACGCTCTGCCTCGGCGCGGGCGCGCTCGTCCTCGGCACGTTCGTTTTCCTCGTAGAGCGCTTGGCGGCGAGCCTCGCGCTCGGCCGCAGCCTTGGCGGCGTCATCCAGCTCGGTCGACGCGGCAGCCGTTTCCTCGACCAGTCCCGCGGCAACGGCGTCATCAACGCCGCCCTGCTTCTTGAGCTCCTCGGTCATGCTACTCACCTCCCTTCATCTGCGATTCCGCGATGGCACGGTACACCTCGCAGGTTTCCATAAGCTCGCCATGCGTGCCCAGACCCACAACCTCGCCATCCTTGAGCACGACGATCTGGTCGGCGTGCAAGATCGTCGAGATGCGCTGCGCGATGATGAGCACCGCAGCGTCACGCGTCTCGTCTTGCAACGCATGACGCAGGGCGGCATCGGTCTTAAAGTCCAGGGCCGAAAAACTGTCATCGAAGATATATAGATCGGCATGCTTCATGAGCGCACGGGCGATTGCCAAACGCTGGCGCTGACCACCCGAGAAGTTCGTACCGCCCTGGGCAACCGGGGTATCGAGCCCCTGCGGCTGGTCGAGTATAAAGGTGCTCTGGGCAACCTCAAGCGCGTGAAGCATGTCGCCCTCGGTCGCGCCTTCGTTACCAAAGCGAAGGTTGCTCGCCACCGTGCCCGAGAACAGCCACGCCTTCTGCGGCACATAGGCAATGCGCCCGCGGATTTCGTCTTGCGTAAGCTCGCGCAGGTCCACACCATTCAGGCGAATGGAGCCCTTGGTGGCATCGTGGAAGCGCAGCAGAAGCTTTGCCACCGTCGATTTGCCCGAGCCTGTCGAGCCAACGATCGCAGTCGTCTGACCGCGACGGCAGGCAAAGCTCAGGTCGCACAGGGTGTCCTCGTCGGCATCGTCAAAGCGAAACGACATGTGGTCGAACACGGCCACCGCATCGGCTTCGTCTTGGGGCTCGCGCGCCCCGTCATCCAGCGTGCGCTCGCCATCGACGATGCTCGGCTCAATCTCCAACACCTGCTGCGCACGGTTCAGGCACGCGGCAGCACGCGGAAGCGTCAGCACCACCATCTGGGCCATCATCACAAAGAACAGGATCAGAATTGCATACTCCAGCACCGCAGAGATGCTCGCAATCTGCATGGCGTGGGCGCCTACGCGGTTGCCGCCCACCCACAGCACCGCCACCTCGGCGATGTTCATCAAAAAGAAGCTGGAACTGTCGAGCCCCACAAACAGGTGGTTGACCTTAATGGCGTTGGCCGCGTAATCGCTAAACACCTCGTCTAGGCGCTGCTCCTCATGGCGCTCCTTGTTAAACGCGCGGATGACGCGCACGCCCACGATGTTTTCGCGCAGCACCACGTTCATGCGGTCGATAAAGCTCTGCAAGCGCATAAAGATCGGAGCCGCGTTGGCAACCGTAAAGACCGCCGCCACCAGCACAATCGCAACGACTACGCCCAGAAGTGTGCCCATGGCAGGATCGATAAACCAGGCGAAGATGATGCCCGCCACAGCCAAGAACGGCACCGGCAGCACCAGCTGAATGGTCTGCAGAATCGCCTGCTGAATCACGTTGATGTCGTTGAGCGAGCGCGTGATCATCGATCCGGTGCCAAAGCGCTCAAAATCGCTGGCCGCGAGCTCGAGCGATTTGTCGTACACGGCATTGCGGATATCGCAAGCCACGTTGGCGGCCAGGCGCGCCGAAAGATAGCAGCCCAGCACCGTGCCGCCGCTAGCCATGCTGGTCGCGATAAACATGTATAGGCCGTTGCGTAAAATGTAGTCGACATCGCCCGTGGTAATACCGGTGTTGACCATGTTCGCCAGCATCGTGGGAACCAACAGCGTACCGACGTTATCCACCAGCAGCACCAGCAGTGTCACTGCGACAAGCCCTCGATATGGCTTCAAAAACCTCATTAACAGTCGCACGACTCCCCCTCACGTCGATCTTGCATCTGGCTTGCGGCTGCCACCTGCTGTTTAAATGTCTCGCACTCGTCGCCGAGCACCTGAGAGAATTTGCCGATCAAGCGCATAATCTCGCGCTGCTCACATGGCTCAAGCGCGCCAAAGGCTCGCTGCTCGGCCTTGAGTGCCGGCAGCGCATAACGCTCGGCAAATCGCCTGCCCTCTTCGGTCAGGCTCACAACCTTGTTCTTACGACTGCCTTCGGCAAACTCCAACGTTGCGAAGCCCCGCGCCGTCAAGGTTTTAATTGCCGAATTGATGGTCTGCTTGCTGTAGAACCATTCGCTTGTCAGACGGCTTACGGCAATACTGCCGCCCGCCGTGCTGGTATCGACGAGCATCCAGTAAGCGCAGTCCGAAAGGCCGCAGGCACGCGAGAACTCCGAATAGATATGGTCGAGTCCATTGAGCAACCGGTCGAAGTCGACCAGTTTAACCGCACCATTCATCTATCCCACCATTCGATTGTCCGATTTTTGACCAATTTTATGTCTCTAGATTAGTCCGAGTTTTGACTATCGTCAACAGCCTCTCCGCAAATGCGTGCACTTTTATGGCCTATCGACAGAAAAAGACCGCCGGCGCGGGGGCGGCGCCAGCGGTCACGTGAAAATCGGGTTTTATTGCCTGTTAAGCGGCGACGGCCTCATAGACCGTAGCGCCCGAGAAGCTGTCATGCAGGCTCTTGCCGGCAATCCACGGCAGCTCGACGACCTCGCAGACCGTGTTGACCAACTCAGAACAGTCAGTAAAGTGGCCCTTGTCGTTGAGGGCCTCGCAATCCTGAACACGCCAATAGCCATCGGTGTGCGTGATGTAGTACTCGTGATCGTTGATCGACACGAAAGCGCGCGTCTTGGAACGCAGCAGCTTCAGAAATCCTTCGAAATCGGTCTCGACGACATCTCCAGCCTGGAACATGATGTTACCTCCTGGCCCGGCGCCACCACGGCGCATTGATAAACGTTGGTACTCCTTTAGTAAAACCTTTATCAGAGGTTATGCGTTCGTCATTTAGGCAAGTGGTAAAAAACCGCAGGGTAGACGGGATAAAACGTTTAACCATCCCATTTGTTTGTCACATTCTGAAGGTACTTTTATGCAAACCTACTTTCCCAATTGGAATCTATCCTTTTGGCCGGGCAATTGACCGTCTATCGTTTGAGCCCGACGGGTATGAACGGGGCATCTGCAACGCCACCGCAAGGAGACACCATGGAGACTATCGAAGCACTCATTCACCGCCGCAGCTGCCGCAACTACAGCGATCGTCCCGTCGAGGCCGAAAAGCTTGCACGTATTATCGAAGCCGGCCAATATGCACCGAGCGGCATGGGCCGCCAGCCGGTGACGTTTGTCGCCGTCACCGACCCCGCGACCGTCGAGCGTCTCTCGCAGCTCAACGCGCAAGTCATGGGCAGCAACAGCGACCCCTTCTATGGCGCCAAGACCGTTGTGGTGGTGCTGGTTGACCGCAGCGTGCCCACACATCTGGAAGACGGCTCGCTCGCCATGGGCAACTTGCTCAACGCCGCTTATGCGCTGGGTGTCGATTCGTGCTGGATTCACCGCGCGCATGAGGTCTTTGACTCGGGCGAGGGCCTGGAGCTGCTGGCCAGCTGGGGCCTGCCCGCCGACGGCAGTCTGCGCGGCGTCGGTCACTGCATTCTGGGCTATGCCGAGGACACGCTACCCGAGCCCAAACCCCGCCGCGACAACGTGGTATACGTCAAGTAGCGCAGGAGTGTCCCAAACTGCCGGCAGAAAAGGAACGTCCCCTTCTGCCGGCAAGCTATGTTGATATTTGAGTTGTCGTCGTTTCGTTCGTCTGGGTCGTTTCGGCTTCGCTGCCTTGTTCGTCCTCGTCCTTTTGCGCATCGGCGATGGTGGAGGCCGCCGCGACGATACCGCGCTGGGGCGCGACACCCGTCTGGGTCTGAGCGCCCTCGATAACTTCTGTGCCTGCATGCGCGAGCTCGGGCGATTTAAACACTGCGTCCAAGTTGGCGCCACCGCCGGCATATCCGAGCGCAGCGAGCGCGATGACGATCACTGCAACGGCGGCCACGATCGGCACGTAGCGATGCCAGCCGGCGGGATTGAGCCCGCTGCGGCGAGCCGCCCCGCGGCTGATGTAACCGAGCGTTCCGTCGTGCTTGAGCTTTGAGCCCACCACGCGTTTGCGGCCCCACAGCGAGGACTCTGCCTGCATTGCCAAGCGGGCGCTTGCCGAAGGATAGCCGTATTTAGTGCGCTTGAACGAGCCATCAAACCCCGAGGCGTGTTTGCCCCACGTCACCGATGTCGTGCGTCGGTTAACCGGCGCGGCGCTCCGCCTTCTGCGGCTCGGTTTTGAAGTCTCAGCCATATGCCCTCGCACGCCGTAACCAAATCGAAACAATAACGCTTTGGACTGTAGCACACGCGTCGCGCGCGGTCACGGGCGCCTCGCTCAACGGTCATCGTCTTTCAGCAAGCGCCACAGCGTTGTACGGCTTATGCCCAGCACCTCCGCCGCACGGGTTCGGTTGCCGTGGAGATGGTCTACAACCAGATGCGCGATATCTCGCTCGGTATCGGCCAGCGGTCGCAGGATATACAGGTCACTTTCGAGCGTCGGGGCGCCAAAGGTTGCGGTCTTAATCACATCCTCTTGGGCGAGCACTTCCTCCGCTACAGCGCGGTCCACCGTGCCCGCCCCCACCAATATATACAGTCGTTCCGAGACCTCGCGGAGCTGCAGATAGTTGCGCGGCCAGCGGTAAGCATCGAGCGTCTTCGTCGCCGCGGCAGACAGCGTGGGCGCTGCCGTCCCAAATGCATCAGCGAGATATTCCAAATAGCGCGCGACCTTCGTCGACGCGGCTCCCTGCTCGGCGATTGCCGGCGCGACGCTCACCGCACAGGCGAAGCGCTCGGTCACAAAGGCGGCTTGATCACTTTCGCCGCCGCCCGGCATGTCATTCGCCGTCAGCACCACATGGCAGCGCGTCGCCAACGCGGTGTCGGTCATCGTGGAGACCAGCTCGCGGAGGCGCTGGGGGCCAACCGCGTTCCAGCCCTCAATGCAAAGGGTCAGCCCCATTTGGAACAACGGCGATTCGACGCTTTTGAGTACATGGCGCCAACCGCGCTCGGTGAGCTCATCGAGCGCAACGGAAACAAAGGGCTGATCGGCAAAAGGACCGTCCAGATAGAGGCGCTTGGCAATCTCGACCTGACCCGCTCCCAGCTCGCCCTCGAGCATAAGAGGCACACCGCGCGCGTAACTCTCTGCAACCGGCGCAGCCACCGAGGCCGCCCCCTCAACGATGCCGTACGCGCTCGATTCGTAGCGGGCCTCAACTTCGTCGGCGTTGAGCCACTCGATGCCCGCATGCGCCGCGGCACCGCGCACCTCGCGGACCACGACGACCCAAAGCCCCCCGCCCTCTTTGTCGGTGGGGCGAACGGTCAGGCCCAGGCGCGCACCCGCACGCCCCATAACCAGACGCGCGCCGTCTCCTATACGGTCGAGGCGCTCAGCTACAAAAGCCGCCACATCCCGCTCAAGCGCCGCGTCATTCATGGTCGAGATCGCGACGCCCCCACGCGCATCGATTGCCAATGCCGAGGCCCCGGCAGCAGCCAGGGCCTCGGTCAAGATGTTCAGCTTGGCATCGCTATCCATGATTTGCCCCTGTCCGCGGCGACATGCAGCCGCCGACGGTCGCACGACCGAGTGTTTCAAAATTGAACGATATTGCTCACCAAACACTATAGGGCAGAAAGCGCCGTCCTGCGAGTATAGGTGTTGCCCCGCATCGCCATCCTGGCGGGGCGATAAGAGCTCTTCGGGACTTATAAACCTGCGGACAAGCCATACCCGCAAGAGCTCCTATCGCTCCACCGTGAGGATGCGCTCACCAGCAACCAGCACGCAAACAAGCTACTTCTCTACCAGATTCCCAGTACGTGTTGCATTCCCAAACTCATGCACGCAATGCCAATCCAGCAGCAAAAGCCCAATGCGATGGGCTTGCCGCCCTTTTTGACCAGCTCGACGATATCGGTATTAAAGCCAATAGCCGCCATGGCCATCACAATAAAGAATTTCGACAGCTCCTTGATGGGCGCCGTAAAGGACGCGGAAAGCTGAAGCACCGTGGTGATCACGCTCGCCAGCACAAAGAACAGCACGAACATGGGAAACGCGCGTTTAAGCGAGAACGTGCTTTTGGCGTCACCGCCGGCCTTGCGCGCCAGATGCATCTGCCAGCATGCGAGAACCAACGTGATGGGAATAATGGCCAGCGTCCTGGTGAGCTTGACCACTGTGGCGCTCTCGAGCACATTGGCGCCGGGGTGCATGCTGTCCCAGGCGCTCGCCGCAGCCGTTACGGACGAGGTGTCGTTGATGGCGGTACCGGCAAACAGGCCAAAGCCCTCGTTGGTCAGCCCGAGCATGCCGCCGAGCGTCGGAAACACGAGCGCCGCGATAACGTTAAACAGGAAGATGACCGAAATAGCCTGGGCAATCTCGCGATCGTCGGCATCGATGACGGGTGCGGTCGCAGCGATGGCAGAACCGCCGCAAATCGACGAACCCACACCCACAAGCGTCGCGATCTTGCCCGGCACGTTCATAACGCGGCAGAGCACAAAGGCGATGACAAGCGAGGTCGAGATTGTCGCCACGATAATCGGCAGCGACTGGGCGCCCTTGGACAGAATCTGGGAGAGGTTCATGCCAAAGCCAAGCAGGATAACCGCGTACTGCAAGACTTTTTTGGACGTATAGGTGACGCCGGCGGCGAGCTGTTCGCGACGATTCTTGGGAAAGACGAGCGCCAGGACCATGCCAAAGAGGATGGCGAATACCGGACCGCCGACCACCTCAACCTGTTTGCCGAGCAACGTCGCGGGAATGGCGATGATCAGGCAGAACAAGACGCCTTTCCAGCGCTCGCGTACGATATTTGCCAGTTGCATATGGGATTCCTTCTTTCTATTTCACGTTTGCGACGGCTTATGATACGGCAACATTGAGCACAGCCTTGCGCAAACACAGACTAAGATGCCGCGATAGTTCTCAGGCAACAGCCGAATTACCCACCGCGGAGAGCTGATTCGCGGCATAATTAACAACTGACATATGAGTTTGATAGAACAGTTGCGAGGCGCTATGGAAGAATCGATGCACGTCGGCGAGCAGGAAACGAGCCTACAGGACCAGTCCTACCACACCATTCGACGCAAAATCGTCTACCTGGACTACAAGCCGGGCGAAAAGCTGGGCGTCAAGCAACTTTGCGACGACCTGGATATGGGTCGCACGCCCGTGCGCGAGGCTTTGGTTCGCTTGGCGCAGGAAGGCCTGGTGCGCACCGTGCCCCAGAGCGGCACCTACGTCTCACCCATCAACCTCACCCTTGCCGAGAGTGCCTGTTACATCCGCGAGCATCTGGAAAAGCAGGTGATTGTGGAGTGTTGTGCGCGCGCCACGTCGGCCGGCATCGAGCAGCTCGACCGCGCCATCGCGCTGCAGGAAAAGGCCATGGCCGAAGAGGATCGCATCGGCTTCTTTTTGAGCGACAACCTCATGCATCACATGATTTTTAGCATCGCATGTCGCAGCACCGTGTGGTCGTGGCTCGAAGAGACCAATGCCGACCTGGAGCGCTTCCGCTGGCTGCGCGCCGCCACGCAGGTTCTCGACAATCAGGACATCGTGAACGAGCACAAGCAGATTCGCCGCGCTATCGCCGGTCGCGACCCCATCGAAGCGAGCTTTTTGGTCAGCAAGCACCTGCACATGATGTTCCGCAACCAGACCGAGGTTCTGGACCAGTTCCCCGAGTACTTCGAGACCAGCAAGCTCCGCTAACCTGCCAAAAAGGGACAGGTTCATTTTGGCAGGTTTTATCTGGGCAAATGCAGAAAAGGCCCGGCTCCGTCTTGATGCGGAGCCGGGCCTTAGTCGCTAGAACGGCGGAACCAACTATTCCACGGTCACGCTCTTGGCGAGGTTTCGGGGCTGATCGACATCGCAGCCGCGCAGGATGGCGACCTCGCGGGCGAGCAGCTGCAGCGGGACGCTCGCCGTGATGGGGCTGAACACGTCGCGGACTGCTGGCACGCGGATGATGCAGTCGGCGATTTTGTTGATCTCCTCGTCGCCCTCGGTGGCAACGACGATGACCTTGGCGCCGCGCGCCTTGCACTCCATGAGGTTCGACACGGTCTTGTCGTAGGTGGCACTCTTGGTGGCCACAGCGATGACAGGGAAGCCCGGGTCGATCAGGGCAATGGGGCCGTGCTTCATCTCACCGGCGGCGTAGGCCTCGGCGTGCAGGTAGCTGACCTCCTTGAGCTTGAGCGCACCTTCGTAGGAAATAGCGGCGCCCATGCCGCGACCCACGAACAGTGCGGACTGCGCGTCCTTGCACAGCAGGGCGGCCTCATGCACGGCCTCGGTTTGGGTATCCAAAATCCACTGGATCTGCTCGGCCGTATCGGAAAGCTCACGGAACAGCATGCGCGCCTGCTTGGTGGTCAGACGGTACTTGACCTGCGCCAACAGCAAAGCCAGCAGCGTGAGGCTCACGACCTGGCCGATGAAGCTCTTGGTCGAGGCGACCGCGATCTCCTTGTTGGCCTTGGTGTAGATGACGCCGTCACTCTCACGCGCCACGGGGCTGCCCACCACGTTGGTGATGCCGAAGACCTTGGCACCCTTAATGCGCGCGTCTCGAATGGCGGCAAGGGTATCGGCCGTCTCGCCCGACTGGGATACGGCAACGACAAGCGTCGTCGGCGTAATGATGGGATTGCGATAACGGAACTCGCTGGCCGCCTCCACCTCGGTGGGGATGCGAGCCCAGCCCTCGATGAGATTCTTAGCAATGAGGCCAGCGTGATAGCTGGTGCCGCAAGCGATCACGTAGACGCGGTCGATGTCGTTGAGCTCCTCGAGCGAAAGGCCCAGCTCGTCGATGTCGAGCTCGCCGGCCGGCGTCATACGACCGACCAGCGTATCGCGCACGACGCGCGGCTGCTCGTGAATCTCCTTGAGCATAAAGTCGGGATAACCGCCCTTTTCTGCCATGTCCAGGTCCCAGTCGATGTGGGTGACCTTGGGCTCGATAACGTTGCCGGCCTCGTCGGTGTACTCGACGCCTGCGGGCGTGAGCTTGGCAAACTGACCGTCCTCGAGCACCACGACGTCGCGGGTTGCGTCGATGAGCGCGATGACGTCGGAGGCGACATAGGCGCCGGTCTCGCCCGCGCCGACTACGATCGGGGAATCCTTGCGGGCCACGGCGATCACGCCGGGCTCGTCAGCGCACACGGCGGCCAGACCATAGGCACCGACCACGTGGGTGCAAGCCTCGCGCACGGAGGCCATCAGGTCGTGCGTCTCGGCATAAGCCTCTTCGATCAGATGCGCGAAGACCTCGGTATCGGTCTCGCTCTTAAAGTGGTGGCCGCGGCCCTCCAGCTCTTCGCGCAGCTCGGCGAAGTTCTCGATGATGCCGTTGTGGACGATGGCGATACGACCGTCGCAGCTGGTGTGGGGGTGAGCGTTAACGACGGAGGGCTTGCCGTGGGTGGCCCAACGGGTGTGGCCGATACCGCAGGTAGCGTCGCTGTCGATGTTGGAAAGCTCGCTCTCCAGGCCCGCGACCTTGCCCACGCGGCGGATGACGTCGAGGTGCGCCGCGGCGCCCTCGCCCACCTCGAGCGCGACGCCCGAGGAGTCATAGCCGCGATACTCCATACGCTTGAGGCCCGTGACCAGGATGTTCTTTGCAATATCAGAGCCGGTGTAGCCGACGATTCCGCACATAAGATAAATCCCTTCGTTCGCGTGACTGCAAGACGTCCACGCACAAGGGGCGCTGAGACGTACAACGTTCGAGTATTGTACTCACGCAAACGCAAGCTGATATACTAGAAGTGGTATCTCAACTTAGATACCACCCGATGCACACACGTTCAGCCGGTCCAAACCACCACAAAGGTACCTGTCTCCTTCGTGATGGTCGCGCTGGCAACGGCGTTTCCCCAGATAAACCTGCCAAAATAAACCTGTCCCTTTTTGGTAGGTTTGGGATGCTACAATCTGGCTTGTACTTGAAACGCATCAAAGGGGCCGCTATGGCAAAGGTAAAAATCAGCGACGTCGCGCGCGAGGCCGGGGTTTCGTTGGGCACGGTCTCCAACGCGCTCAACCACCCCGAAAAGCTGCGCCCCGAGACCCTCAAGCTCATTAACGAGACCATCAATCGCCTTGGCTACCTGCCCAATCAAAGCGCCCGTCAGCTCGCGGGCGGCGCCACCAAGTCCTTTGGCCTGGTGCTCCCCCGTCTCGATCACGGCTTTTCGCTCCAAATCGCCAGCGGCGCCCACAACGAGGCCCGCAAGCACGGCTACGACTTGCTCATCGCCAACGCCGATAACGACGATATTCTCGAGGACCATTACCTGCGCTACTTTATGGGCACCCAGATGTCCGGCGTCATGGTTCAGCCCATGGCATCCCCCGACTGGCACCCCGCCATGACCAAGATGCCCGTGCCGATCGTCCATCTGGACATCCATTGCTCCGAGCCCGGCTACTACGTAGCGGCCGACAACGAGGCCCAGGGTCGCATCATTGCCGAACTTGCCATCGCCCGCGGCGCGCACCATATTGTCGTCGTCGGCCGAGCAGCATTTATGCAACTCACCCTGCGCGTCCTTGGCATTCATAAAGCGCTCGCTCTACACCCCGATATCAAGATCGAAGTCATCGACGCCGGCGAATGGAATACCGCTGCCGACGGCTACGGCATCGGTGCCCAAATCGCCGAGCGCCCCGCGGACGAACGTCCCGATTTTGTCGTCGGCCTGACCGATGTGTTGGCCTCGGGCGTCATCTCGGCGCTGGTCGACAAAGGCATCGCCGTCCCCGGGCAAGTACGCGTAGCAGGTTGCGATGGCAACCCACTCGCTTGGAGCGGATCGGTCCCGCTCACTACGGTAGCGCCCCCGGGCTACGAGATTGGCCGCAAGGGCGTTCAATTGCTCATGGAGCAAATTGAGAACAAGGCCCCGGCAAAGACCAAGCACGTCCACATCGGCTCTGCCGCGCGCACCGTCACCGCGGTCACGGCCATCGAGGACATCAACCGCCAAGAACTCGTGCGGCCGTTCCTGCTGGAACGCGCCAGCACCCAGGCAAGCAGCCAGACCGACGCCACGGCCATCAACCTCGGTGCGTATCTATAGCACGCCCGCAAGTATGCTAAGTCGCCGCTCAAGCAAAAGGGGCCCGACCATTGCCGGACCCCTTTTGCTTGAGTGCAAACGTGGGCAATTGCTCGTTTCAACGCCGCAATTGTCTAGCGCACGGCCTTGACCGCCGCCGCCAGATCGAACAGCGTATCGAGCACGGCCTCGCAGCCATCCACCACGTCCTGCGGCAGCGGCACGATATCGGGGACGGCGAAGACATGGCATCCGGCCGTGATGCCCGAGACGCAGCCGTTGCGCGAATCCTCGACCACGGCACATTCCTCGGGAGCAAAGCCCGCGCGCTCGCAGGCGAGCAGATACATCTCGGGGTCGGGCTTGCCGTGCACGACGTCCTCGCCACACGTTACCGTTTCAAACTTGTCAAAAAGACCGACCATCTTAAGGTTGCGCTCGGCCGTAACGAGGCGCGACGACGTCGCTAGACCCACGTGATAGCCCGCAGCCAGCAGCTCGTCTAGGCACTCGGCGGCACCGGCCTTAAGTTCCAGTTCGGTCTTGACCATCTCGTCGCGAATCTCCTTGTGGCGACGATAGATCGCCTCGGTGGTTTCATGGCTGCCGTAATGCCTATCAAGGATGTCCATAACATCGGGCAGCGTGCGGCCGATAAACTGATGGATCAGCGCTTCATCAATCGCGAGCCCCAGCTCAGCGGCGCCTGCCTTCCAGGCCTTAATCCCCAAACGCTCGGTATCGACCAGCGTTCCATCCATGTCAAAAATAACAGCCTTGATCATATCGGCCCCCTCACCGGATTGTGTTACTACCACTCTACCGCACTTACAAACTTGTATATAACGTATATAGCATATTGCACTTTCGTTACATAGATAGAAGACTTATGGCAAGTAACGCATTAGGATTATAGTTTTCGACCGAGTACTCAATGGTAAGGATCGTTTCATGATTTTAGACACCACGGCACCCGCAGAGGAGCTTCAAGACAAGCTATCGGCGCTCGAACAGCTGCTTTTGGCATACGGGCGCGTGGCTATCGGGTTTTCCGGTGGCGTCGACAGCAGCTTTTTGGCCGCCGTATGCGCCCGCATCATGCCTACCAATACCCTCCTCGTCCATCTCACCACGCCGCTCATCGGCACGCCCGAACAGGCCTCGTTTGAGCGGTCCGTTGATGGACAAGCCAATGAAGGGGCGCATTTTAAGCTCCCCGTGCTCAATCTTTCGGTCGATCAGCTGCAGCTCCCCCAAGTAGCCTGCAACGATGCCAATCGCTGCTACCACTGCAAGCACGCTGGCTTTACCGCCATCGTCAACCACGCCAAGTCGCTCGGCTTTCCCACCGTCATCGATGGCAGCAATGCAAGCGATCGCGGTGACTACCGCCCCGGCATGCGTGCGGCAGAAGAGCTCGGCGTACGCTCACCCCTTATGGAGGTCGGCTTTACCAAGGACGAAGAGCGCGAGCTGCTGCGCGCATGGGGCTATCCCGTTTGGAACCTGCCGGCGGGAGCCTGCCTTGCCACGCGCGTCCCCACGGGCGAGGAGCTTACGCGCGAGAAGGTCGATTTAATCCGCGCCTGCGAGGATTACCTGCACGATCTTGATCTGGCACAGGTACGCGCGCGCTTGATCGGCGACTGCATGCATATCGAGGCCGCCCCCGCAGATGTCACCAAGATTGCCGCCCTCGGCGGCACCGCCGTCGATGCCGAGGGCAAGACCCCGCTGCCCGTCGCCATCGAGTCCGCGCTGCGCGAGCTGGGCTGCGGCCACATCTCCCCCGAGGTCACCCCCTACATTCACGGCAACATGAACCTTTAGGTTACGCCGTTTTACAAACGGCGTAACTGCTCGGCGCTGCGCGGGCTCCGGACACGGCAATCTGACGTTCAACTTCACGGGCGCGACCAAAAGGTCAGCGCCCGCTTGTTTCACGTCACCTTACCGCACCCGGAGCCCGCTCGCTCGCATATGCTCAACCTGCACTGCGTTAACTGACCTGCCAATAAGGGACAGGTTTATTTTGGCAGGTTTTATCTGGGAAAATGTCAAATGGCCCCACACGCCCAACCACCGCAGCTCCATATGAGGCAAATGAATCAGTGGCGTTTGCCCCAAATCTTGAGTATTTGTTCGACAGAACGGCCCCTGCCGGCTCCTGCTAGACTGGTAGACTCCCAACCGTCCATCCAGGAGCCTCAATGTCGCGCAAGTCCGCCTACAAGCAAGTACTTTCCATCGGCACCGCCGTGGTGCTGGGGTTTGCGCTGTTCACAGGGTCGCTCGACGGAGCGCCCAAGCTGTTGTCGCCGCAAAGCGATGAGCAGGCGGCAGCCCTGGCCGAAAAACAAAACGAGAGTCCCAGCCGCACCGACGACGAGGCAGACCTGGTTGCCCGACTCGAATCGGGAACAGCGAGCTCCTCGGACTCTCAAAATAGCCAAGACTCTGGCGATGGTTCCGATTCCGCCGCACCCGACACCGGTGGCGACGTTTCCGCGGACAGCGCCGCCACCCCCATCGACGAGGTCGAAAACCCCGATCTCGACCGCGCCCGCGGCGTATATCTCAGCAGTATTCCCGACTACGCGGGTAACCCCTATGTTGCCCTGCGCGCCGATAGCACACACCCGCTCGGCACACCGTCATTCACACTCGATGAATACGAGCGTGCTACAGAAGAGGGCTGCTTTAAGAAGTTCTCCAAGCTCGACAGCCTGGGCCGCACCCGCAAAGCGCTCGCCTGCGTGGGCCCCGAATCGCTCGGTCAAGGCAAGCGCGGCGATATCTCGCGCATCCACCCCGCCGGATGGCACCAGCAGCGCTACGACTTTATTCCGGGCCAGAGCCTCTACAACCGCTGCCACCTTATCGCCTGGTCGCTCTGCGGCGAAAACGCCAACCGCAAGAATCTCCTCACCGGTACGCGCTATCTCAACGAGACGGGCATGCTGCCGTTTGAAGAACAGATTCTCAACTATATTCACGATACGGGTAACCATGTGCTCTATCGCGTCACGCCCATGTACAACGAAGAGGAACTTGTCTGCCGTGGCGTGCGCCTTGAGGCGCAATCGGTCGAGGACCACGGCAAGACGCTGTGCTTCCACGTATATTGCTACAACCTGCAGCCGCATGTTCAGATCGACTACGCCACCGGCCGCAACCAGGCCTTGGGGGACTAGAGTCGCCGCATCATCCCAAAAACCAAAATGATCCGTTTTCCTCCGTCGCATACGGATCAAAATGGACCGCCCCGGATTGCCCAAGGCGGCCCATTGGTTGACATGGATATTGTGGCTAAGCCTGCTCGTTACTTGGCGCGGCCCTCCTCATAGCGCTCGACTAGCTTGGCCTGAACGTCATAGGGAACCTGCTCGTAGCCGGCGGGCTTCATGGTAAAGTCGCCCGTGCCACGCGTGATAGAGCGCAGACGCGTCGAATAATCCGTCAGCTCGGCGAGAGGTGCCTGCGCGATAACCACGGTGTCTCCGCGCTCATCGGTCTCCATGCCCGTCACGCGACCGCGCGAGGCCGAGATGTCACCCATCACGGCACCAGCGTAGCTCTCGGGGATAGTCACCGTGACTTCCTCGATGGGCTCCAGCACCACCGGATCGGCATCGGCGCATGCCTTGCGCAGGCCGATGCGAGCCGCCGCGCGGAACGCCATCTCGTTGGAGTCGACGCTGTGATACGAGCCGTCGTACACAGCCACGCGAATGCCCGTGAGCGGGTAGCCGGCAATGATGCCGTCTTTCATGGTCTCCTGGACACCCTTGTCCACGGCGGGAATCAGCGAGCGCGGAATGCGACCGCCCACGACCTCGTCTACAAACTCGTAGCCGTCGCTCGTACCGTCGGGCCCAATGAGCGGCTCAACGCGCAGCCAGCAGTCGCCATACTGGCCGGCACCGCCAGTCTGCTTCTTGTGGCGGCCCTGTGCGCTCGCCGTGCGGCGGATGGTCTCGCGATACGGAATGCGGATCGGCACGCTTTTGGCCACGACCTTAGTACGGTCCTCCAGACGGTTGAGCAGCACCGAAACCTGCGCCTCGCCCACCGCCGAAATGATGGTCTGGCCGGTCTCCTCATCACGATCGATACTCATGGTCGGGTCGGCCTTGCACGCCTTCTCAATAAACGTGTAGAGCTTCTCTTCGTCACCGCGGTTCTCGGCCTCGATGGCAATGCGGTACTGCGAGTTGGGGAACTTAAACGCCGCCGCCTCGACCTTGCCGGTAATGGAGAGCGTGTCACCCGTCTCTGCCGCCAGCTTGGGCGCCACGATAATGTCGCCGGCATAGGCGTGACCGACCTCGGTCATGTCGCGGCCGCACATCACATACAGGTGAGCCAGACGATCGCTCTTGCGGGTGCGCGCGTTGATCAGCTCAAGGCCCGGCTCAAGCGTGCCCGTCAGCACCTTGATAAAGCTGATGCGGCCCTGCTGCGGATCGGCCAGCGTCTTAAACACAAACGCCACCGGGCGGTCATCGTCGCTCGAAATCTTGAGCGAATCGCCGTCAATGAGCGGCATCTCGCCATAGTCGGTCGGCGCCGGGAAGTACGTCGCGATGTCATCCATCAGCGAGTTGACGCCCTGCTCTTTAATGCAATCGCCCGCAAAGACCGGCACAAAGATGCGCTCGGCGATCGCCTTCGACAGCAGGCCTTCAAGCTCCTCCTGCGTCAGCGTCTCCTCGCCTTCCAGGTACTTCATCATCAGCTCGTCGTCAGCCTCGGCCACCAGCTCGCACAGATGGTCGTGAGCCTCCTCGGCCTGGGCACGATACTCCTCGGGAATCTCCGACTCAACGGCTTCGGTGCCGTTGCAATGGCGCGCCTTCATGCGCACCAGGTCGATAATGCCGTTAAAGTCCTCGCCCTCGCCCCAGGGAAGGGTCACGGCGCCCAAACGCGTACCAAAACGCTCCTGCAGCAGGTCCATCGTGGTCGTAAAGCTGGCCTCGGAACGCGACAGGCGGTTCACGAACACCGCACGCGCCAGACGCAGGTCCTCCGCCGCATACCAAAGCTTAACGGTCGTAGGCTGCGGACCGGCCTCGGCGTCGACCACAAACAGAGCCGTCTCGCAAACGCTCATAGCGGCAAAGGCGTCACCGATAAAATCGGGGTAGCACGGGGCATCGAGCACGTTGATGCGGGCGCCCTTCCAGTCGATCGGCGCGATGGTCGTCGAGATGGAGAATGAACGCTTGACCTCTTCAGGGTCATAGTCGAGCGTGGGCTTGGTGCCGTCGTGGCCGCCCAGGCGGGCGGTCTTGCCGGAAAGGTGGAGCATGGCCTCGGCGAGTGAAGTCTTGCCCACCCCGCCTTGGCCTACGAGCACCACGTTCCTTACATTGCCGGTCTTGGGAGCACCCATGATGACCTCCTTGCAGGGCCGCGCGCAATGCGCGACGCCAACGGGGAGAGTTCGCGGTCGATGCCGTCCCGGGAGCAGCATGGTCGGCAGCCGAGCCGACTCACCCTCCAAATGTCCTATGCCACCACCCTACCCTTGCAGCCGCCTGTCCATGCAGACCTTTCGGCACGCGTATGGATACAGGCGGCGAGAGGAGGGGGCGAGCTTGCAAGGCGATTATTGAACCCCGCGGATGCAAAAAACCGCCGCAGATGATAAGACCTGCGGCGGTTTCACCTCAATAAACAGTTGAGCAAATAGCTGAGCCTACCCCTCGATACGGCTCAAGAACTCACGGGTGCGCTGCTCGCGCGGATGGTCGATGACCTGCTCGGCAGGACCCTCCTCGACAATACGACCGCCATCCATAAAGACCACGCGGTCGGCAACATCGCGCGCAAACTGCATTGCGTGGGTCACGATCACCATCGTCATATTCTGCGCGGCAAGGTCTTTAATGACACGCAGCACCTCGGCCGTCAGCTCGGGATCGAGCGCCGAGGTCGGCTCGTCAAAGAATAAGATTTCCGGATCGAGCGCTAGGGCGCGGGCAATACTCACGCGCTGCTGCTGACCGCCCGAAAGCTCACACGGCACCTTGTTCTCGTTGCCCGTCAGCCCCATTTGCGCAATCAGCTCGTGAGCGCGGGCTTCCGCCTGCTCGCGCGGACGCTTAAGCACACGAATCGGCGCATCGATGATGTTTTTCATCACGGTATAGTGCGGGAACAGATTGTAGTTCTGAAACACCAGGCCAAACCGCGAGCGCGCTTGCTTGGGCACATCGCCCTTCGCATAGACCGCGCCCGAACCCGCATCCGTCGCAACGGCAAGGTCTCCAAACGAGAGCGAGCCTCCGTCGAGTGTCTCGAGCAGCGTGGCACACCGCAGCAGCGTGGACTTGCCGCCACCCGAAGGTCCGATAATCGCCACGACCTCGCCACGCTTCACCTCAAGCGAGATATCCTTGAGCACCTCATTGCCGCCAAACGCCTTACGCGCGTTCGATATATTCATTACCGAATTAATCATGGTAGTAATCCAATTTTTTCTCGGCAGCGCCCAGCAGCATCTCGACGACGAAGTTAAAGACCCAGTAGATCAGCGCCGCGATTGCAAACGGCACCATGCTCACCTGCGAGGCGACCAGCGCCTTGGCCGTCGAGAACATCTCACCCACGCCAATGGCAAACGCCAGCGACGTGTCCTTGACCAGTGTGATGATCTCGTTGCCCATCGCCGGCAGAATACGCTTGGCGACCTGCGGCATCACGATATACAGAAACGTTTGCATGCGCGAGTAGCCCAGCACCTCGGCGGCCTCATATTGACCGCGCGGAATGGACTGCAGGCCCGATCGATAGATCTCGGCAAAATAGCCGGCGTAGTTGATGATGAACGCCACGACGCACGCCGTCCACTTGGAATCGGGCGTGAGCGAAATGCCAAACACGTAGTACGGGGCAAAGTAGATGGCAAACATCTGCAGCATGAGCGGCGTACCGCGCATGACCGAAATGTAGATGCGCGCAATCCAGCGAAGCGGCGCGATTTTGCTCATGCGCATAAACGCCACGGGGATTCCCAGCGGAATCGACCCCAGCAGCGTCAGCACAAACAACTGCAAACTGACCAAGAATCCCTGGCCAAGCATCTGCATCATGACCTGAATAGACATTACTTGAGCACCCAATTATCGAAAGATAGACCATAGCTTGAATACTTGTCGCACAGGTCCTTGACTGTGCCGTCCTCGTAGAGCGCCTTGAGCGACTCGGTCACGGCGTCGGCCGACTTGGTGTCGCCCTTCTTAAAGCCGACGGCGTAGTGCTCGCTGGACAGCGGCTCATCAAGCTGCGTATAAGCATCAGGCTTGGCGGCAAGCTGATACTGGGCAATCGAAAGGTCGCAAGCCACGGCATCGACCGCGCCGCTCTCGAGCTGCATAAACGCCGTGTTGTACTCACCGATGGTGTCGAGCGTGGCAAACGTCGCCGCCAGATCCTTCTGGTCACCCTCAAGCACATCCTGCGCAGCGGAATCGGTCTGGGTAATCACGGTCTTGCCGGCAAGATCGTCCCAGCTCTTGATGCCTGCATCCTTCTTTACCACCAGCACCTGCTCGTTGAGCATGTACGGCTCGGAGAACGTGTAGTCGTCCTCGCGGCCCTCCATGGTAAAGCCGTTCCAGATGCAGTTGATGGCGCCGGAGTTGAGCAGCGTGTCCTTGGCATCCCAATCGATGGCCTCGTAATCGACTTCCCAGCCCTGCTTATCGGCAACGGCCTTGGCAAGGTCGAGGTCAAAGCCCGTGTACTCACCGTCATCGCCCACAAAGCCGTACGGAGGATAGGACTTATCAAAGCCCACCACGAGCTTCTTGGACTCCGCAGCGCCCTTCACATCCTTGGCTGCGGCAGAACCGGCAGCGGAGCCCTTGCCGGCACCACCGCCGCAACCGACAAGACCAAGGCCAAGCACCGTGGCGAGCGAGCCGGCTAGACCAACAAACTGACGACGAGACATATCGGTATTCATGGTATCCCCCTTGATGGTACTTTAGTTAAGTAAAGTGAATCGTGTAACGTTCAGCATCATACACTTTAGCGTGATAGAGCACAAGGCGAGTTTGCCCGCCGCGTGAGGGGTGTGGGGGTTAAGTTTCCTGCTCTACAGTCCTGCTCACGACGGAGGCCACATTAAGTGGCCTCCTGTTCGTGCGGAACTCGCGATAAACTTAACCCCCACACCCCTCACGCGGCGGGCAACCGTCGTTGGGCTTATCACCGACACGATTAAACCGCTTGTATATCGTCTGCTGGCTTGGCACGGTACAATACTTGCAGCTTTAATTCATGAATTAGTGGAGTTATTGATGGCAGAATCTCGTGCGGAGCGTAAGGCTCGTCGTGCTTTGATCGAGGCGGCTGAGGGGTCGAAGGAGGAGAAATCTTCTACGAAATCCAAGTCTTCTAAAGCTGCAAAAAGCAAATCGACCAAGAACAGGGCTAAGACCAAGCGTTCTGACTCTCGTCGGAGCGAGGTCAAGGCATCTCAGACTCGCTCCAAGCGCTCGCATAAAGATCAGGTTTCGTCTGCGCGCAAGGCCGTTGATCCCAAGTCTCCTTGTTCCATCATGAAAGCTTGCGGTGGATGTACGGCGCTCAATCGTCCTTATAAGAAGCAGCTCGCCGCCAAGCAGGCTGCTATGGAGGAGCTTTTTGCTTCGCTTTGTGAGCGTGAGGGCATTGCTGTAGATCCTATTCGTGGCATGGGTGTCACCCTGGGCGACCCGGGCAAATATCCTGCGCCGCGTGGCTTTCGTCATAAGGCTGCCACTCCCTTTGCTCCCGGTAAGGAGGGCGCCGTCCGTTGCGGTTTCTTTGAGCGCGGCACGCACAAGATCGTTGCCGTACCCGAATGCCCCGTCGAGGCACCGGGCGCCCGTCAGATTCTCAACGGCATCGCACGCGAAGCTGAGCGGCTGCATATTCCCGCCTTTAATGAGGACAAGCATCTTGGCTTGCTTCGCTATGCCGTCGTCCGCTGCGGTTGGCGTACCGACCAGGTCATGGTCACGCTCGTGACCGCTCAGCGCGACTTGCCGCATGCGCAGGAGTTCTTTGAGGCTGTCGCCGCACTCAATCCGCGCATCGTCACCGTCGCCCAAAACATCAACGGACGTCCCGGCAACGCCATCCTCGGCGAGGAAACCCGCATTGTATATGGCGCCGAGTGCATGCGCGACCAGCTGCTCGGCTGCGAATTCGATATCTCCCCCACCGCGTTCTACCAGACCAACCCGCAGCAGACCGAGCTGCTCTATCAGCTCGCGATTGACGGCATGGACCTGCAGCAGGGCGACGTACTCATGGATGCCTATTGCGGTAGCGGAACTATCGGCCTGTGCGCAGCCAAAGCCGCCCAGGACAAGGGCGTCGGCATTATGCTGCTTGGCGTGGAGCGTAACCACGCCGGCATTGCCGACGCACGTCGTAATGCCGAGCTCAACGGCCTCACCCGCAGCGCTTGGTTTATGGCCGACGATGCCACCGACTACATCCTAGATGCCGCCGACAACAACGAGCGAGTCGATGTCCTTTCCATCGATCCGCCGCGCGCCGGCTCCACGCCCGAGTTCCTCGAAGCTGCCTGCGCGCTTAAGCCGCGCCGCATCACCTATATCAGCTGCAACCCCGTAACTCAAGAGCGCGACCTGCATCAGCTCCTCGACGGAGGCTATCGCCTGCTCAAGATCACGCCCGTCGACATGTTCCCTCACACCGACCACACCGAAACCGTAGCGGTCCTCGAACGCCGCTAACCAACCTCAGTAGATTTTTGGGACAAGAAAGGGGGCGACCCGTCTGGGCCGCCCCCTTCGCTTGGTTTATAAACTCCGCTACATCCCATTGCGCAGATTGCACACGCCGGCTGCCGCCATCTCGCACAGCAGCGTCTCGCGGTCGCGCGTCACGATCAAATCCAGCGGGAAGTGAATCTCGTCGAGCATCTTGCGCGCGTGATCGAGCTTGCCAATGGCCATGCCAATGTGGGCATCGGTCGACACGCCAATGCCCACGCCCAGTTCGGCGCAGCGCTCGGCGATCTTGCGGCATACAGCCCAATGCTCAGTGTCGACACCGCGTTCAAGACTATGGTTGTTGATCTCGATAATCTTGTGCTTGGCCTTAGCTGCCAACAGCACCTCGTCGATATCGAACGGCACGCCCGAACGCCCCGTGTGGCCCAGCATGAACACCTTGGGGTGCTCCAGGGCATTGATATACATCCCGGTCGTCTGGGCCAGCGTCGCGCCCTCAGCAATCTGCGGATTATGCACGCTTGCAACCAAATAATCCAAATTACGCGTAACCAAATCGAACAGTGAATGCTGACGGCCGTACGAATCGCCGGCGATATCGAACGTGACAGGAGTGTCCTCGCCAAACAGGCTTCCGTCCAGCGAAACGATATCGGCCTCGGCACCACGCAGCACCAACACGCCGCTCCAAATGCGCGGCCAGATATCCTGGTTGATAAAGAATTGGTAACTGCGCAGGTCATTGGGGCAAGCCGTAACCATAGAGCTCAGATGGTCGGCAGATCCGAGCACCTGCAGACCACGCTCTGCCGCCCAGTACACATTCTCCTCAATGGTCGAATATGCATGCGCAGAGAACATCGTATGGGTATGAATGTCACAAGAAAGCAGGTAGGGCATCAGGTCTCCTTATCTGGCACGGCCGTCGCTTATATTCATTGTACGCATAGCCTTCGATAGTCGTAAAACCACTCCATCCCAAAGACACAACGTCCATGACAACGGGGTCCGGCTTAACACCAAACCCCGTTTCACGTAAAACATTGTAGGCAGAGCGCTTTACTTTTAACGATACTCGTCCGCCAACTGTTTCCAAGCGGGTAGCGAATTGATAATCGTCTCGTAACTCACGCAGTAGCCCAGGCGGAACCAGCCCGGCATACCAAAGCTGTCCGAGGGGACCGCAAGCAACTCATACTTCTTTGCGTGCTCGCAAAACGCATTCGCATCGGGTTCCAACGCTTTCACCCATAGGTAGAACGCGCCATCCGGCTCAACATAGGTGTAGCCATACTCCGCCAGTGCGTCGGTAAGCGCCGTGCGGTTGCGAGCATAGGCCTCAACGTCACTCGGCTCATCGATGCAGTCGATAATTACGCGCTGAAAGAGCGCCGGCGCGCACACGAAGCCCAGCGTACGGGCGGCACCGGCAACGGCGGGCATTAGACGATCTGCCTGAGGATTCGTATTGGGAACAAGGATCCATCCCACGCGCTCACCCGGCAGCGACAGCGACTTGGAATACGAGTAGCACACGATGGTGTGCTCGTAGATCGAGGGCACCCAAGGCACCTCGGCACCGTACACGATCTCGCGGTACGGCTCATCCGAGATGAGCATAATTGGATTCTCGGAATCGCGCTGAGCGTTGGCCTCGCGCAGAACATTGGCCAGTCGCGTCAGCGTATTGCGTGTATATACGGCACCAGTCGGATTGTTGGGCGAGTCGATGATGACGGCCGCCGTCTTATCGCTGATCGCCTTGAGCACGTTGTCCACGCTCAGCTGGAACGTATCTTCATCGGCGAGCGCCTCAACACACGTACAGCCGGCCTTCTCAATCCAAACGCGATACTCCGGAAAGTACGGGGCGATAACAATAACCTCGTCGCCCGGGTTCGTAACGGCGTTGAGCGTGCAGGTGAGCGAAGCCGCGGCACCCACCGTCATAAAGACGTCCTTACCCTCATAGTTCGTTCCAAAGCGGCGGTTGAGCGATTCGGCGACGGCTGCTCGACATTGCGGCAGGCCCGGTGCGGGCGTGTAGCCGTGCAACTGGTCACTCGGCAGCTCCAGAGCCTTCTTAATCGACTCAGCCACAGCAGCGGGCGCCGGAACGCTCGGATTGCCCAGCGAAAAATCGAATACGTTTTCCGCACCGATCTGCGCCTTGCGCTCAAGGCCATAGCTAAAAATCTCGCGGATGATGGAGCTTTCCGCACCGCGAGCATACATCGTTTCGTTGATCATCTGTTCCCCTTTCGCATAGGCGCTATTGTACGCTTTAGCCGAGCAAAGTGCCGCAGCAATGTTGATTGGGGACAGACTTAAATGCGTGAAAACGCTCATTTTAGTCTGTCCCCAATCAACAGACGGCCCCATATCGCTCAAAAGAAAAAGCCTCCGCAGGTTTCCCCGCGGAGGCTTTTGCCACAGAGACTATTTGTCGGCGTCGGTGTCGGCATCGGCACCGACGACGGCATGGTCATCGTCAGCATCATCGGATGCGGCTTCGGCATCCTCCTGCATGGCCGCCTGCGCAAAGGCCGCGGCATCAGCCGCCAGCTCCTCCTCGCTCATGCGAGGCGCGCGCTTCTTGGTCGGCATGCCGGCCGCCTTGGCATTGCGCTCCTCCTTGGCCGCCAGGATATCGCCCTCGCGCTCAAGGTAGGCATTCCACTCGTTGTCGAGCAGGGCGTTCACGGCGTCGCCTTCGACGGTCTCGCGCTCAAGCAGCACCTTCGCCATCAGATCGAGTTGATCGCGACGGGCATCCAAAATCTCGACCGCACGACGATGGGCTTCGCGCATGATGCGCTGAACCTCGATATCGATACGGCGCGCCGTCTCCTCGGAGTAATCCTGGTGATCGGCGTAATCGCGACCAAGGAACAC
Organism: uncultured Collinsella sp.; assembly: GCA_900545485.1. Classification (GTDB taxonomy): domain Bacteria; phylum Actinomycetota; class Coriobacteriia; order Coriobacteriales; family Coriobacteriaceae; genus Collinsella. The sequence goes on from UQZD01000002.1 coordinate 100,465, forward strand.
CTGATGTTGCGCCTCGCCAAACACTTGCGTGCCCAGCTCCTCGCTCATGCCCAGGCGCGTGACCATCTCGCGCGCCATCTTGGTTGCGCGCTCCAGATCGTTGCTCGCGCCCGACGTAATGTCATCGCACATGAGCTCCTCGGCAACGCGACCGCCCAAGAACACGGCGAGCTCGTCGAGCATCTCGTTCTTGGTCTTGAGGAAGTGGTCCTCCTGCGGAAGCTGCAGCGTGTAGCCCAGAGCCTGACCGCGGCTGACGATCGAGATCTTGTGGACCGGATCGGAGTGCTCCAGGATGTGGCCCACCAGGGCGTGACCGCTCTCGTGGTAGGCAATCGTGGTGCGCTCGGCCTCGGTCATCACGCGACCCTTGCGCTGCGGTCCGGCAATCACGCGCTCCATCGATTCCTCGACCTCGTCCATCGAGATCACGGAACGATGACGGCGAGCGGCCAGCAACGCAGACTCGTTGAGCAGGTTCGCCAAATCGGCACCAGTAAAGCCAACGGTCATCTGGGCGAGCTTCTCAAACTTAACGTCCTCGTCCATCGGCTTGTTCTCGGCATGCACGCGCAAGATCTGCTCGCGGCCCTTCACATCCGGACGGTCGACCGTAACCTGACGGTCAAAACGGCCGGGACGCAGCAATGCCGGATCTAGGATGTCAGGACGGTTGGTCGCAGCGATCAGGATGACCGACTCGCTTTCCTCAAAGCCGTCCATCTCGACCAGCAGCTGGTTGAGCGTCTGCTCGCGCTCGTCGTGACCGCCGCCCAAGCCAGCTCCGCGCTGACGTCCCACGGCATCGATCTCATCGATGAAGATGATCGACGGGGCCTGGGACTTGGCCTCCTTAAAGAGGTCACGCACACGGCTGGCGCCGACACCTACGAACATCTCGACAAAGTCGGAACCCGAGATGCTAAAGAACGGCACGCCCGCCTCGCCGGCAACAGCCTTGGCCAGCAGCGTTTTACCGGTGCCCGGAGGGCCAACCAGCAACACGCCACGCGGGATCTTGGCGCCCAGCTTGCGATAGCGATCAGGATCGCTCAAAAAGTCACGGATCTCCTCGAGCTCCTCGACTGCCTCGTCCACGCCGGCAACGTCTTCAAACTTGACCTTGGGGCGTGTGGCCTCGTTGGTCTTGGCGTTGGTCTTGCCAAACTGCATGTTCCTGTTGTTGGCGCCCATCATCTGGCGCATAAAGTAGAACATGATGGCGATAAGGGCGATCGTCGGAAGCACACTCATCGCCAAGTCGCCCCAAAAATCGGGATCGTTGGTGTTGACGATGTACTTGGTATCGGGGTGCTCCGCCATGAGCTCGGCAAGCGAATCGGAGCCGACATAGGTCGAAGAGAAGCTCTTGAGCTCGCTCGTATCGCCCTTGTCCTTCTTCGTCTTCCAGTAATGACCCGTCACGCTTCCGTCTTGAACCGTATAGGTCAGATCTTCGACGCGATCCTGCTTGATGGCGCTCACCATCTCGCTCGTCGCGAGCTTAACGGTATTGCTGGAATTGGCAAAGCCGGAGCCCATGTTAAAGAAGGCGTAGCCCAGAAGCGCGCAAGCCAAAATAAAATACAGCCAGCCCGTACGCGTGGGCTTCTTGCCTCCGGGCATCCCCGGGATCTTTGGGTCCCGGGGAGTCTGGGAATTGTTATCGTTACGGTCGTCGGGCATCTTACGAATAAACCTCCGGTTTCAAAATGCCCAGATACGGAAGGTTACGATAGCGCTCGGCATAGTCGAGGCCGTAGCCCACCACAAAGGCATCGGGGCAATGGGTTCCAACATACTTGGGCGTGATGGCCGAGACGCGGTCCTCAACGTCCTTCCACAGGAAGGCGGCGACCTCCAGAGAAGCGGGCTTGCGGCTCTCGAGGTTCTTCATCAGATACTTGAGCGTCAGGCCCGAGTCCAGAATGTCCTCGACGATCAGCACGTCGCGACCGCGGATGTCGATATCCAGGTCCTTAATGATACGCACGATACCCGAGGACTTCACACCGTCGCCATAGCTCGAAACAGCCATGAAATCGATGTTGGTCGGCAGCTCGATCTTACGCATCAGGTCGCCCATAAAGACCACGGCGCCGCGCAGGACCGCAATCAGCACCAGATCCTTACCCGCGTAGTCGCGAGTAATCTGCTCGCCTAGGCGAGAGACGATACCGTCGATATCCTCCTGCGTGAACAGAACCTTCTCGATATCCGGATGTTGAGAAGCCATGACAACCCTTTCTTGTGCTTATCGCCCACACACCGCCGTATGGACGCGAACTACACATTCTAGCAGCGCACGGGGTAAATTTACCAGCCCGTGCGCCATCAGCGCGGGAATACCGTCAACGTCGCACAGAATAGCAGGCGTGGGACGCTATTCCGCATCGACCACGCGGAGCAGATATGCCACGCGCGTTGCAGCCGTGCACTTAAAACGCTCGTCCGCGCGAACTCCGGCGACCCACACCACGGCACCCCCCGGCGCCGTCCTCACCATGGGCACGCCGGCGCGCTCGGAAACGGGAATGCGAGCCTCACCTAGCAAGTCGGATACTTTCTTGCTTCGACCACTCATCCCTAACGGGCACATCACGTCTCCCGGTGCAGGACCGTCCACCCACAGGCGCGCCAATCGCGCCTCGGCAGGGATCTCGCCACGCGAGCCCGCCAGGATCCGCTCACTATCGCTGTCGGCAAAACCCAGGGCAGCCGCGTCTACCAAAGCTGTCACTTCCCCGGCAGCTGCAAGCTCACGGGCGCGGCGCACGATATCGCATCCCGGCTCAACGGCCATCGGTTCTGTGACCAGCATACGTCCCCCGCCCAACGGCAAACGACCGGGTACGGTAACCCAGTCCGCGACCAGGCCCTCGCGAGCCGCCGGCGCCTTGAACGCCAGCATGCCAAACTCAATGCGTGCGTCAATCCCCGCCGGAAGCGTGACCGAGCCGGCGCCCTCGGCAACGCAGGAAAGGACTCGCTCCACATGTCGCATCTCTGGACGAGCGTCCGGATCGATGCGCTTAATCGCCAGTCGCACGATGCGCCGCGCGATTACCACCTCGGCCGCAGCAAGGCGCCTGGCATCGAGCACCAGCGCGCCCGCCGCCTCCTTACGCAGGCAGCTTCGAAACGCCTGTGCCGAAAGCTGAGACAAAAACGCGTCCTCATCGCCTAAGATCTCGCAGGCGGCGCCAATCGTCTTGCAGACGCTCGCGTTGCGCTGCGCCACCACCGGCATCACTCGATGGCGCACGTAGTTTCGCAGATACGAGATATCCTCATTGCTCTCGTCTTCACGCCACGGCTGACCATGTACCTGTAGATAGCCCACGAGCTCGCCATGAGTTAGGTCGAGCAAGGGACGCACCACGATATTCCTCCGGCGAGGAATGCTCGATAGGCCAGCGGGCCCCGAACCCTTAATCGCGTTCATCAAAAACGTTTCCGCGCGATCCGAAGACGTGTGCGCGGTGCAGATACGAGCCGCCGTTCGCGGTGCCCCCGTCTGGGCGCAGAGCTCGCGAACATACCTCCGCGCCGCGGCATAGCGCACCTCGCGGGCTGCGGCCTCAATATTGCCCGACTCCCCATCAAAATAAGCGTGCTCCACGCACAGCGGTAAACCATATTTCGCGCAAAGCTCACGCACAAAGGCCTCGTCGCCATCGGACGCCTTGCCGCGCAGATGATGGTTTACATGCAGCACATGCAGGCGCTCGCGAGCAATGGGGGCAACACCGCGTCCGTCTTGGATATCCAGCTTTGATGTGCACGCCATAAGAAGCAGTGCCGTCGAGTCCGCGCCGCCTGATACCATGAGCACGACAGGAGCTGCCTGCTGCCTCGTCCGGGTCTCATCGACTGCCCCAGGCACGGCATGGTGTCCGTAATGCTGTGATACCGTTGGCATTCGCTTCCTCCTCTATTCGTCCGCACCCATTGTATCCTTTGGAATCTTATGTCTTGCCTGCACCTTCATATCCTCGGCAGTGGCTCTAAAGGCAACTGCGCACTCATCGAGGGCCCGCAGGGGCTCATTATGGTCGATGACGGACTGTCTCGCCGCGAGACATTAAAGCGCATGGCAGAACTGGGGCTCTCGACAGACAACGTCTCGGCTCTTCTCATTACTCATGAGCATAGCGATCACATCAAGGGCCTCGATGTCTGGTGCAAGCACTGGCACGGCCCCCTCTTTGCCAGCAGGGGCACTCTTTCGAACAAAGAAAATCTTTCTCATCTGCCTGTCGAGGAATTCGATCCCGGTGACACCCTATCCATTGCCGGCATCCACGTGCAAACCTACTCAACGTCACACGATGTCATCAATCCAGTCGGCTATCGATTCGACACCCTCGATGATTCCATCGGTTTTGCCACCGACACCGGAGAGCTATCGAGCCAAGCCATGAACACCCTCGAAGATTGTCGAGTCCTCGCACTCGAAAGCAACCACGATGTGACCATGCTGCGCGAGGGAGAATATCCCCGCTTTCTTCAGGAGCGCATCCTATCTGCAAGGGGACACCTCTCCAATGGCCAAGCCGCCGAAGCCGCGCGCGAACTTGTTACCGAACGCACCGAACAGCTCATTGCCATGCATATCAGCCAAGATAACAATCGTCCGAGCCTTACCGTCAAAAGCTATGCCAAAGCTCTGACCGCAACCCTGGATGACGAGGTCGGCAGCTCCGCAACCCTTCTCCAAGGATCGCGAAAACTCTCGATACGCCCCGCAAGCCAGCATCGGCCAGTAACCATTCAATAGACTGTCCTAGACAGCAAAAGGGGCCGAGAATCGCTTCCCAGCCCCTTTTGCTGTCTTTTAATAGCGCAGAACACCAACGAAGTTAGTCGATGGAGATCTTCGTAACGTTCTTCTTCTCGACGATCTTGGGGACCGTAACGGTCAGGATGCCGTCAGCGTACTTAGCCGAGAGGCCCTCGCTCGAAGCGTCCTTTAGATACACGCCACGCGTCGCGCTGTACGAGCTGAACTCCTTCTGCAGGAAGTTCTTGCCCTCGTTCTCCTCGTCTTCCTCGACATTCACGCTAATGGACAGACGACCCTCGTTAAGCTCGACATCGATATCGTCCTTGGCGACGCCGGTCAGATAAGCCTTGACCTCATAGCCGTCGCCCTTATCCTCAACGTCAACGGGAAACGCCTTGGAAGCAATCGAGTTGTTTGCAAGGTCAGTCATATCATCAAACAGATCGAACAGCGAGCTAGCAGAAGGACGAACGCCAAAAACCGAACGATAAGGAACCATGCTTGCCATGTTTACCACTCCTTTTAAGGACTGCCGAGTCATCTTCTAGGTGACTGGGACTTCTTTTGACGCTCTTATATATGCCCACCCAGTGCTCATATATACATCGACTATAAAGTTTTTTGAGTCTAGTACTATAAGCATATCTAAGTGTGTTTGACTCAGGTTTTAATAAGGTTAAGGTTCTTTGAACCAGAGCTTAAATAACAAGTATGTTCACAGCTACAAATAGCAAGGGGCTTACAATGAGCGCGTACACGTTGTTGGTAACGAGCTAAAGGGCATCATGGACGACCAAAACCAGAACAAAATGTTTATGCCGACGCAGGGGGAAGATACTTCCACGCAGCCGCCGCGGTTCCATCGCCCCCACATCTCGCAAGAGCCCATTAATGATCCGGAGCCCGAGTATGTGACGAGAAATCGATATCAAACGCTCGAGGATGCCCAAACGGGACGTAAACATATGGGCGTCGCCTCGGGAGACCCTGTATATCTGAAAGACGCACCATTATCTAAAAACAGCGCAGCTAGTGATGAGCCGATGAAAGCATCCGCCACTCATCGACAAAGAGGTCCTCGACCAAAGCAAACCTTGACGCATTCGGCTCGCTATCTCGAAACGCCAAAACAGGGAAAATCAATCTTCGTTTCGACAAGTAAACGACGCAAGCAGCATCGACTGACAATCCTGCTTTTGATCATTGCGGTCATAGCAGTTGCCCTTGTTATTCGATTTATCTTCTTTAAATAAAGGCTCAATACCAAAAACGATAAGATCGTCTGGTGTAATAGAGTCATTTACGCCCCGTAAACGCAAAAAAGGGGGAGGCCGCGAGGCCTCCCCCTTCTCAGTTCAAGCGTACGGCTCGGTGCCGTCCACCGGTCAGCGGCGCCCTGGCCTCCCACGGGCTGACCCCGCAGTACTCTCGGCGCGATGGGGCTTAGCTTCCGGGTTCGGAACGGGACCGGGCGTGCCCCCCATGCTCTGGCCGCTGACCGGTGGGCGGCGCCCACCGTTACGGTGTCCGGTGTCTACTCACGTGCCCTGGGGGCCGCATGGCGCATAGGAAAGGTGACTCGGGGGCATCCTCGTGCCCGGACCGCGCTTCTGAGCGCATGTCCCGCGGGCCGCGAGGTGCGGTTCCGGAAGAGCTCGGGCGATTAGTGCGGCTCGGCTGAGGACGTCGCCGTCCTTGCACCTGCCGTCTATCGACCAGGTAGTCTACCTGGGCCCTTACCGGAAGGAGAACTAATCCCTGGAACGGCTTCCCGCTTAGATGCCTTCAGCGGTTATCCGCGCCGCACGCGGCTACCCGGCCGTGCCGTTGGTCGACAACCGGTTCACCGGAGGTGCGTCCACCCCGGTCCTCTCGTACTGGGGGCAGCCTCCATCGATTCTCCTGCGCCCACGGAGGATAGGGACCGAACTGTCTCACGACGTTCTGAACCCAGCTCGCGTACCGCTTTAAACGGCGAACAGCCGTACCCTTGGGACCTGCTCCAGCCCCAGGATGCGATGAGCCGACATCGAGGTGCCAAACCTTGCCGTCGATGTGGACTCTTGGGCAAGATCAGCCTGTTATCCCCGGAGTACCTTTTATCCGTTGAGCGACGGCCCACCCACTCGGGGCCGCCGGATCACTAGAGCCTGCTTTCGCACCTGCTCGGCTTGTGGGCCTCGCAGTCAAGCCCGCTTGTACTCTTGCATTCAAAAGGACGGTTGCCGACCGTCCCGAGCGGACCTTCGCGCGCCTCCGTTACCCTTTAGGAGGCGACCGCCCCAGTCAAACTGCCCGCCTGGCACGGTCCCCGAGCCGGTTGACGGCCTCGGGTTAGGACGCCGGTCGCGCGAGGGCAGTATTCCAAGGGCGGCTCCCCGGGGGCTGGCGCCTCCGGATCTGTGCCTCCTGCCTATCCTCTACACGCGGGACCAGCGGCCAATGCCAAGCTGCAGTGAAGGTTCACGGGGTCTTTCCGTCCTTCCGCGGGTAAGTCGCATCTTCACGACCAGTGCAATTTCACCGGGTCCATGGTCGAGACAGCGCCCAAATCGTTACGCCATTCGTGCAGGTCGGAACTTACCCGACAAGGAATTTCGCTACCTTAGGACCGTTATAGTTACGGCCGCCGTTTACCGGGGCTTGGCTTCGGGGCTTCGCTCGAAAGCTAACTCCTCCGCGTGACCTTCCGGCACCGGGCAGGCGTCAGACCCTATACGTCGCCTTGCGGCTTCTGCAGAGTCCTGTGTTTTTGGTAAACAGTCGCTTGGGCCTCTCCACTGCGGCCCGCCTCCGCTCCCCGGGCAAGCCGGTTCACGTACGCGCGGGCACCCCTTCTCCCGAAGTTACGGGGCCATTGTGCCGAGTTCCTTGACCATGGTTGACCCGATCGCCTCGGTATGTTCTACCCACCCACCTGTGTCGGTTTGCGGTACGGGCGCGCACGCGCCTGCCTAGGGGTTTTTCTAGGGACCTCGGGCTCACTCGCTTCGCTCAGTCGCTTCGTCCGGAGCCTCGCCCTGTGTGCGGACCGGATTTCCCTGGTCCGCGGGCCGCGCTCCATCACGGGGACGTCCAGAACCCCGCCGAGCCACCCCCATCCGTCGCCCCGTCGGTCGTAGCGCCGCGTGCGCGGTGCAGGAATGTCTGCCTGCTGCGCGTCGGCTACGCCTACCGGCCTCGCCTTAGCCCCCGACTGACCCTGGGAGGATTAGCCTTGCCCAGGAAACCTCGGGTTCACGGCGGACGAGTTACTCTCTCGTCTCTCGCTACTCATGCCAGCATTCTCACTCCCATGCGCTCCACCGTCGGTCGCCCTCCGGCTTCTCCGCCCATGGGAAGCTCCCCTACCGATTCTGAAAATCAAAATCCCGCCGCTTCGGTGTCCAGCTTAGCCCCGTGTATTGTCGGCGCATGTCCACTCGACCAGTGAGCTGTTACGCACTCTTTGAATGGATGGCTGCTTCTAAGCCAACATCCTGGTTGTCTGGGCGGACGCACATCCTTTGCCACTCGGCTGGAACTTGGGGACCTTAGCGGGCGGTCCGGGCTGTTTCCCTCTCGAGCACACAGCTTAGCCCACATGCTCTGACTGCCGCGCTCTGGGCCGCCGGCATTCGGAGTTCGGTTGGATTCGGTAGGCGGCGAAGCCCCCTCGTCCATCCGGTGCTCTACCTCCGGCGGTGAACGCGCGACGCTAGCCCTAAAGCTATTTCGGGGAGAACGAGATATCTCCGGGTTTGATTGGCCTTTCACCCCTATCCGCAGGTCATCGCCGCCGTTTTCAACCGACGTGCGTTCGGCCCTCCACGGGGTCTTACCCCCGCTTCAGCCTGCCCACGGATAGCTCACCCGGCTTCGCGTCCGCGGCGCGGGACTCAAGTCGCCCTGTTAAGGCTCGCTTTCGCTTCGGCTCCCTTTCGGTTAACCTCGCCCCGCGCCAGCGACTCGCTGGCTCATTCTACAAAAGGCACGCCGTCACACCTTAAAAGGTGCTCCGACTGCTCGTGGGCGCACGGTTTCAGGTACTGTTTCACTCCCCTCCCGGGGTGCTTTTCACCTTTCCCTCACGGTACTGGTGCGCTATCGGTCACAGGGTAGTACTCAGGCTTGGATGGTGGTCCACCCAGGTTCGGACCGGGTTTCACGTGCCCGGCCCTACTCAGGGACCGCGTCGCGCCGTCCGGTCTGGGTTCGCGTACGGGGCTGTCACCCGCTGCGGCCGGCCCTCCCATGCCGTTCCGCTCCCCAGCCGGACCTGCGCCCGGGGGCGGCAGCCCCCGGATGCGCGGCCCTGCAACCCCGTCGGCGGAACCCCTGCCGGGTATGCCCGCTCGACGGTTTGGCCATCGGTCCCCTTTCGCTCGCCGCTACTCGGGGAGTCTCGAGATTGATTTCCTCTCCTCCGGGTACTTAGATGTTTCAGTTCCCCGGGTTGTCCTCCCCCCGCCTATGTGTTCAGCGGGGGGATATGCACACTGCTGTGCATGGGTTCGCCCATTCGGAGACCCCCGGGTCGAAGGATGTGTGCTCCTCGCCGGGGATTATCGCAGCTTGCCGCGTCCTTCATCGGCTCCCTGTGCCAAGGCATCCGCCGTGCGCCCGTGGTATCTTGCGGGACCGCATCGGGCCCGCGGGATATCCACGTGTCGCTAATTAATCTAATTAATCGATATCATGAATAGCGCTCGTATGTCGCAATTCGGGTATCTCATACCGCGGCACAGTGTCTTCACTGTGCTCGCGATCAGATGCTCCTCACTCATATATAAGTGAATTCTTCTTGTTTGGATCGGATGAATGATTGCTATCATTCTTGATTTAATCGCAGAAAAGAATCGAGTCTGGAAGAGGATACTCTTCCATCTCTCTCCTATCGCTATGCGGCTCTCAAGGTACGCGGGTGCGACCCCGGGGACCGGGTGCTGCGGGGACTTATCCTGGCGGGACATCTACCGGACGGGCTCCTGCCCTCCATTCGAGTTAAAGTGTTTTCTCTCTAGAAGATTTATCTCCCTAGAAAGGAGGTGATCCAGCCGCACCTTCCGGTACGGCTACCTTGTTACGACTTAGCCCCAATCACCAG
>UQZD01000003.1:0-92907 GCA_900545485.1 uncultured Collinsella sp.
ATAGCTTATGGCGGTTCTGCCGTCGTCCTAGTCAAACAAGCTCGGCATGTCGTTTTCTTTCATGAGGGCACCGGCAGAGGGGAGGCTCTGCGCGGTGAACTTCTCGGCTGAGACGCCGGCGCCAAGGATCTCTTCGGTTGTGCCGACAGTGGTGACCGAGCGGCCCTTCTTGGCCGTGAAAGCTTGGACGCCCTGCGTGTTGGTGGTCGTCTTGGTCTTGAGCAGCGACGTGTTGAAGTTCATCAAACGATAGTCGCTCGAGACCAGCGCGATGTCGCGATCTTCCTTGAGCACCTGGGCATACAGCAGCTTGCTGCCGCCGTAGATGGCGTTCTTGAGGCGCTTGCGGTTGGTCTTGGTGACGTATCCAGAAAGCGCGACGCGCACCACGCGGCCGTTCTCAAAGACGAACAGCACGTCGGCCTTGTAGTCCTCGGGGTCGATGACCCAGATGACACTCTCGTCGGATTCCATCTCAAGATCGGTCGGCAGGTACGAGCCCAGCTGGGCCGACTTGGTGTCCTCAAACGTCGCAACCTTGCACTTGTACACCTGGCTCTTGTTGGTAAAGACCAGCAGCTCGTGGGTGTTGGAGGACGGGAACTCGATAAAGGGTTTGTCGCCGTCCTTGTACTTGAGCGTGGTGGCCTTCTTGAGCACGCGGTCCGTCATCTTCTTAAGGTAGCCATCGCGTGAGAGCATGATGGTCACCGGGTACTCCTCGACCTCGGGCTCCAGGCTTACCTCGATGACCTCGTGGGGCTCGATCCTGCCCGTGCGGCGCGGCACCACGTACTTCTTGTTGACCGCGGCCAGCTCGTTGCTGATGACCTTCTTGATGTTCTCCTCGCTGGAAAGGATCTCCTCAAGCTCGGCAATCTCGCCCTCAAGCTTGGCAATGTCCTTGGTGCGGTTGAGGATGTACTCCTCGTTGATGTTGCGGAGCTTGAGCTCGGCAACAAATTCGGCTTGGGTCTCGTCGATGTCGAAGCCGCGCATAAGGTTGGGCACGACCTCGGCCTCGAGCTTGGTGCCGCGGATGATGGCGATGGCCTTGTCGATGTCGAGCAGAATCGCCTCGAGGCCGTGCAGCAGGTGCAGGCGCTCAGACTTTTTGCCCAGGTCAAAGTTAATGCGGCGACGCGTGGACTCAATACGCCACTTGACCCACTCGTGCAGGATCTGGCGCACGCCCATAACGCGAGGGTAACCATCGACCAGCACGTTGAAGTTGCACGAGAACGAATCCTGCAGTGTGGTCGAGCGATAGAGCTTGGCCATGAGCTTGTCGGGGTCGACGCCGCGCTTAAGGTCGATGGCGATGCGCAAGCCCGAGAGGTCGGTCTCGTCGCGGATGTCGGCGATCTCTTTGACCTTGCCCTCCTTGGAGAGCTTGACGATGCGCTCGATGATGACATCGGTCTTAGTGGTGTAGGGAATCTCGTAGACCTCGATGATGCGCTCTTCGGGAATCCAACGCCAGCGGGAGCGAATCTGGAAGCTGCCAAGGCCGGTCTCGATGATCTTCTCCATCTCCTCGCGACGGTAGATAATCTCGCCGCCGGTCGAGAAGTCGGGCATGGGCATGTACTCGAGCAGGTCGCAGTCGGGATCCTGCAGGTAGTGCATGGTGGCGGTGCAGACCTCGTTGAGGTTAAAACCGCAGATGTCGGACGCCATGGCGACGCCGATGCCCTTGTTGGCCGAGACGAGGATGTTGGGGAACGTGGTGGGCAGCAGGCGCGGCTCCTTCATGGCGCCGTCGTAGCTGTCGACGAAGTCCACCGGGTCCTTGTCGATGTCCTTAAAAATCTCGGCGCTGATGGGGGAGAGCTTGGCCTCGGTATAACGCGAGGCGGCGTAGCTCAGATCGCCCGAATAGTACTTGCCAAAGTTGCCCTTCGACTCCACGAAGGGGGCAAGAAGTGCCTCGTTGCCGGTTGCCAGACGCACCATCGTCTCGTAGATCGCGGCATCGCCGTGCGGGTTGAGCTTCATGGTCTGGCCCACGATGTTGGCGCTCTTCTGGCGCTCGCCCTTGAGCAGACCCATCTTGTACATGGTGTAGAGCAGCTTGCGGTGCGAGGGCTTAAAGCCGTCGATCTCGGGGAACGCACGCGAGACGTTGACGCTCATGGCGTAGGGCATGTAGTTGACCTCGAGCGTCTGCGTGATCGGCTGGTCGGTGACCTCGGAGTGCAGGCCGATGACGTTCTCGGCGTTAACCTGCTTTTTCTTTGGCTGGTTCTTCGTCTTCTTCTTTGCCACGATATCCTCTTGAACTTCTTATGGGCCGTCGTTATCGATTTACTGCTACTGCAGGTCCAGCTGGTCCAGGTATTCCTTGCCGTGCTCGGAGATATGGCGCTTGCGGCCTGCCTCGTCGTTGCCCAGCAAAAGGTTGAACATAGTTTCCATCTTGGCGACGTCCTCGGGCTCCACCTTGATCAGGCGACGCGTCTCGGGGTTCATGGTGGTGAGCCACATCATGTCCGGATCGTTCTCACCAAGACCCTTGGAGCGGTTGATGGAGCACTTTTGGTCGCCGATCTCCTTAAGGATGCCGTTCTTCTCGAGCTCGGTGTAGGCAAAGTAGGTCTTCTCTTTGCAGTTGATCTCGTAGAGCGGCGACTCGGCGATATACACGTAACCCTCGTCGATAAGTGTGGGCACCAGGCGGTAGAGCATGGTGAGCACGAGCGTACGGATGTGATAACCGTCGACGTCGGCGTCCGTACAGATGATGACCTTGTTCCAGTTGAGGTTGTCCAGGTCAAAGGCACCAAGGTTCTTGATGCGCTTGTCTTTGATCTCCACGCCGCAGCCCAGCACGCGCATGAGGTCCATGATGATGTCGGACTTAAAGATGCGCGGGTAGTCCTCTTTCAGGCAGTTGAGGATCTTACCGCGGACGGGCATAACGCCTTGGAACTCGGCATCGCGCGAGGTGCGAATGGCGCCTGCTGCCGAGTCGCCCTCTACGATGTAGATCTCGCGACGGTTCTTGTCCTTGGAGCGGCAGTCGATGAACTTCTGCACGCGGTTGGCCATGTCGGTCTTCTGCTGCAGGTTGGTCTTGATGCTTTGACGCGTCTTCTCGGCGTTCTCGCGCGAACGCTTGTTGATGAGCACCTGCTCCATGATCTTGTTGGCGGCGTCTTTGTTCTCGATCAGGTAGGTCGAGAGGCGTTCCTTAAAGAAGGCCGTCATGGCCTGCTGGATAAAGCGGTTGTTGATGGCCTTCTTAGTCTGGTTTTCATAGGACGTTTGGGTGGAGAAACAGTTGGTCACCAGCACCAGGCAGTCCTGGACGTCCTGCCATTTGATGCCGCTCTCGTTTTTGTTGTACTTGCCCTGTTGCTTAATGTAAGCATCGATGGCACTGGTCAGAGCGCTGCGGGCGGCCTTCTCGGGCGAGCCGCCATTCTCGAGCCACGATGAGTTGTGGTAGTACTCCTGCATCATGAAGGTGCGCGAGAAGCACATGCACGCGGTAATCTTCACGTTGTAGTCGGGCAGGTCCTCGCGGTCGCGACCTCGACGGTCGGCCTCGATAAAGAAAGGCTCGGTGAGGTAGTCGGTACCGACCTTCTCGAGCACGTAGTCTTCGATGCCCTTGGGATAGCAAAAATCCTCTTCGGAAAACTCGCCATCGTCGCCCTCGATGCGCAGGCGGAAGGTCACGTTGGCGTTGACCACGGCCTGGCGGCGCATGGTCTCGCGATACCAGTCGTGGGGAATGCTGATCGAGGTAAAGACCTCAAGATCGGGGCGCCACTTGATGGTGGTGCCGGTGCGGTTCTCGTCGCTGGGCTCAATCTCGAGTGCCTTCTTCTTGGCGCCGACAACCTTGCCCTTCTTAAAGTGCAGGGAGTACTTGTTGCCATCGCGCCAAACCGTGACGTCCATGTACTCGGAGGCGTACTGGGTCGCGCACGAGCCCAGGCCGTTGGTACCGAGCGAGAAGTCGTAGTCGCCGCCCTGGTTGTTATTGTATTTGCCGCCGGCGTAGAGCTCGCAAAAGACGAGCTCCCAGTTAAAGCGCTTCTCGGAGGGGTTCCAGTCGAGCGGGCAGCCACGGCCATTGTCCTCTACCTGGATAGAGCCATCGCGAAAGGCGGTAAGGGTGATGAGCTTGCCGTAGCCCTGGCGCGCCTCGTCAACGGCGTTGGACAGGATCTCGAAGGCGGCATGCGCGCAGCCGTCGAGCCCGTCCGAGCCAAAGATGACGGCGGGGCGCAGGCGTACGCGCTCCTCGTCCTTGAGCTGGCGGATACTGTCGTTACCATAATTTGCGGTGTTTTTTGCCATACTCGCTCTCTCGGTGCTCCTTTGCTGCGTTTAAGTCATATAGATAGTCAAGGTAGCATAGCCCAGCCCATAGGCGATTCCACCAACACGAAATCCATCGAACAATCGTTCGGAGTTCGATGGAGATTCGTTTACTCGGACAAAACCGAGTCGGCTCTGTCCGAGTAAGTTTGAATAGCGAATCGAATGCGTCCTGCTGCGTTTGCGGTTGGATACGCTGTCGAAGACGTGTCGTGCGGATTGTTGGCGAAAAGACGGTGTGCCAAGCTCGAGGCAGAACTCGACTCCTCTGACGATATCTAATGCGTAATGGGCTGGCTCTGGGTATCCAGAACCAGCCCATTTTGATGGTCGATGAGCCGAGTCGGCGTCTCTCGCAAAGGTAACTGAGAGCTAGTGAGGCTTATCAGAATTGACCTCATCGGCGGTGTCTTTTTCGAGCGCCGTGCGGCGGGCGCTGTAGGCGATGAGGCCTGCGCCTGCCGCGGCGAGTGCTGCAGCGGCTGCCGTAAGGGGAGCGCTGGCATCGCCCGTGCCTGCAAGCGCTCCCGCTTTTCCGGAGCGCTTGTTATTGCCGTGGTCCTTGCCACTGCTGGAGCTGCTTCCGCCGGAGCCGCCGCCCTTGTCAGTACCGCCGCCACTCGAGCCGCCACCGCCGTCTGCTGTCATCGGGGCGTCGTGAAGTCCTGTCGTATCCGCGCTGTCGCATACGCCGACCTGAACTTCTGAGCGTTCGCATGCCGCGTCGGGCACATGAAGTTCGTGCAGTACGGCACCCAGCGCTGAGTTTGCGCCCGGTCGAATTTCCTCGAGCGTTACGGGATCGAGCGCCACCAGATTACGCGCCTTCGCATATAGCGTTACGCGTTTGCCCACCTCGTCGCTCCAGCTCTCGGGGATGGCGAAGCTCATGCGGAACTGTGCCGTGCAACCCGGTGCCAGCACGGCGTTGCCGCTGTCGGCTACCAGCGGGTGCGTTGCAAAACGTGCACCCAACGTCTCGAGCGCGTACTTCACGTGTGCCATATCGTTGGCCGAAGCGTCCTTGGCAAGCTCCGGATCGTAGATCGAAGCCATGCGTGCGTTCACTCCGAATCCGATGGATGCGCTGGAGAACGGCTGGCTGGAGCCCTCTCGGTACAGATCGATCGTGCCGGCGGTCAGCAAGGTGTTGCCGTCGTTTCGCACCGTGACCATGAAGGATTCGCCTGCTGCTCCGGGCACCACCGCGCCCGAGGTGGCTACCGCGCCCGTCGGCGTCGCGCATGCCACCAGAGGCACTTCGATGCCGTGTAGCTCTGCCTCGCTCTTCTCTGCACTCACAATGTGCGTGGCGAGCGCGGAGAGCATGCCCCCCGACGTCAAAAATGTTGTTACCTGATCGACGGGATGGTCCAGCTCACACATCACGAACGGCTCCGTGAATAGATCGCCTGCCAAGGTGCTGGCGAAGATGCGGAAGTGCTTGCCCATCACTGCTACCGGGTTGCCTTCTTCGTCGTAGGTTTGTCCCACCTTGCCATCGGTGTTCTCTACATAGAGCACGCACCTGCCGTTGTTGCTTACGCTAAACGATGCCGGGCCACAGCCTGCGGCACCCACGGGCTGCGTTGCAAATGCCGATGCGCCTCGCGTCCAAGCAATATGCTGCAGTTGCTCGTTGACGGTTGCCAAAAAGCCTGTGTGCTGCGGCCACGGCACCGCGTGGGGTACTGTGGCATCTGGCGACATAACGCCCCAGCCCGCAATGGACTGGCCGATCACGGCGTACGATGCACAGCCACAACCGCCTGCGGTCTCGTATGCAACGGGCACCACCATTTTGCCGTTGATATTCTCGGGCGCGCCGAGCTCGATGCTCGACGGTGCCTGCGGAAAGCGGAGGACCTGACGGAACGTGAGACTGTCGCCCGAAACGTCCGACCACAGGGTAAAGCACTCCAGCGCAACCTCGGCCTCGCTGCCGAGCGTCTTTTCTGCGGTGGTTCCGCGGCGGTGGAGGTAGGCGCCCGACAGGCGCCCGTCGACAAGTGTCTTGCCCACCGTGATACGCGGGCACTGCAGGCAATGGTAGCCATCCTCCTGAAGGCGGCCGCGCGAGATACTGCGCCACGACGTGTGCGATATCACGCGGGTCTCGTCACTACTTATGCGCAGGCGCACAACGGACAGTATGCCGGATGTGCTCGCCGTATCGAAAAGGGTGTTGTCGCCGGCGGGGCGCTCGCCCGAGACCAGCAGCACGTAGGCGTCCTGGTTTCCCCTCCCGTCTGTATATTCCACCACGTCGAAGTCGTAATCGAATATGCCGTTGCGCTCCACATCGCCCTCGCCAAACCCAAGGGGGAAGTCCACGGGCGTGGGAGCGGACCACGTGCCGTTCGTCTTTGTATGCACCACCAGGCGCGAACGACCATTCTCGCCGTAGCGCACCGAGGCGATACGGAACAGGCACTCCACGCCGGCAATCATTGCCAGCTTCATGTGAGCTTCGCTGAGCACGCCAGCAAACAGCACGTTGTCGCTCGAGGGCTTGATGCCGCCGCGCTCGTCTTCCGACACGCCGGCAGAATTGGCGTTCGGGTCAGCAACGGCGTTCGTTGCCTGACCGATGTAGGTGTACTCATACATCGGCGCGGCGTTTTCGTCGTTCTCTATCAGTGCGTGGACGAAATGCTCAATCCGTCCCGTGTCGTCGCTTTCTGCATCCGCCTCGAGCTCAATGCGCGTGACCGCTTGATCCCAATCGCGCACGACAGGCGCGGCGTTTACGGCAGTGGCCTTAACCTCGGCGCGTGCGAGCAGTTCGGCGTTGGTGACGATGGTGGCCGATGCGATAAATTGCGGCACGCCGCCCGCCTCGATGTTGCCGGGCGTGCCGAAGCAGGCATCCAACGTGTAAGGCGTATCTCCACCCAATGCGAGCTCAGAGCGCTGGAGCACATACTGGCTGCCATTGTTCACCGACATATTCCACGAATCGAGGAGTGTGGGCCACGACCCCGACCAAGCCTTGGTGGTCCACTTGAACATTACGAACTGGAGTATCACATCGACATCGACGTCTGCACCTACGCGCAGCCGCGGAAGCTGGTGTCCATCTGCCTTCTCGTACCCAATGAACAGCGTGAGGGATGCGGCGCCGCGTACGGCAGACGAAGCGACGCCTGCAACGCCGGCGCCAAAGGTGACGGCAAGCCCGATCTGGATGGTGAACGAGCCCGACGTGTTTGAATAGTCGAGCGAAATGTTTTTAAAAAACGCCGCGCCGCTGCCGTGCGTGTGGGCACCCACGGCGAGCGCCAGCTTCGCCAGCACCCAGGGGTTGACGTTTAGGAAAAACGGCACTGGTCCTAGGGTAAACTGCTCGGTCCAATTGAGGTCGGTTCTTACCTGGAAGAGGGCCTTAATATTGCCGTATGCGGGGTCGTTGTTGTTACCCCAGGTTTTGCCCACCCAATCGTAGGCGAGCGAGCCGTACAGCTGTGTGGCGATATCCATCGTGAACAGCGGCGTGCAATGGTGGCGAAGGAGCTTGGTGTTTCTTGGATCGGTGCCCGAACCGGCACTCATACTCTTGTACTGATTCCACTTCCCCTCCATCTCGTCGAGGTAGCGGTTTGCCTGCTTGGCGCCCGACTCACGCGGCGATTTCTTCCAGTATTCCGGATCAGGGTTGCCCGAATCGTTCATATAGCTGGCTGGTTTGTATCCTCCGCCAAACAGCACGTATCCAGCAAACGAGAAATCGAAGAGGATCGGAAATGTGGGTATCCAACACGTGAACTTATTGCCGCCGATGCCGGGAAACGCCGCGGGGAAATCAAACGGAGTGATCTCTTGGTCCATGGTGGTGGGGACGATAGTGGTCGATCCGGATTCCGCCTTTGCCGCCGGCGCGGTAACAACGGCCATGGGGGAGGAGAGCGTGTAGGTTTTGCCCTGGTAGTCGAGGACAAAGCGCAGCTTGCATCCTTCTTCCAGAAGGCTCGAAGCTGCATCGAGGAACTTGTCTTCGAGCGTGAACGTCGCCAGATTATCCGCGCCCGATGCGCTGGCCTTGACTTGGCCAATCTGCGTGACGGTTTCGGATGAGCTGCCCGCAGCGGGCATCACTTTATTGATATGCAACGTTGCCTGCCCGCCCTGCGGCAGATGGGCCTGCACAGTAAAAGCGTGCGTGTCGGGCTGATCGTTTGCTGCTTCGTCCGCTGGCATTGCCATAAACGTGGCGTCGGCGTACTGGATGTCCCATTCGTCGAATGTGAGCTGGCGAAAGTACGGCTCGCCATCGGAGAGCGGACGTGTGGGTGCGGTAATGGCGGTGCCGCCTTGGACACGCGCGAGGGGAATCTCGACATCGCGGTAGCCCGCCATGCTAATGGAGATGCCGCCGTTAAAGTCGTACGCGTCGAGAAGCGTCGCCTCGTCCACGTAGCCTTCCGAAAGCGGCGCGACCTCAAAGATGGCCGTGCCTTCGTCGTCGGTAGTGGCGGTGAGCTGCTTGTCTGCGGCATAGCGCGATATGAGCGTGACCTGGGCACCCGTGATGGGCGTATTCTTGTTGGCGACGTCGACCACGACCACACCGAACATGGTGCGCGAGAGAACGAGCACCCTGAAGGGGTCTTTTTCGTCGGCACGGGCTTCGGTGGGCGCGAACGGCAATATGAAGGCGTTTGCGCTTCCCGGCACGCGCGGCAACATAATGCTCGCTAACGAGGACGCTCCGGCAACAAGTAACGAACGGCGATCAAGCATCTTGGACTCCCATTCCGCAAATATCGGTGGAAATAATCCAATTTTGCTAGAAGGCGCCTCGTGGCGGTAGTGCCGTTCAAGGGTCAAAATGTCCAAATTGATTGAGCGAAGCGCCGGGGTTCCGGAGCGCTTTCGATGCGCTTGGCAGTCCGGTCGCTAACGCAACATATGCGCGACCAGCTCGGCGCGTGTGCCGATGCCAAGCTTTGCGTATACGCCGGATAGGCGGTTTTTGACGGTGCCCGGCGATACTCCCATATGGCGTGCGATTTCGGCGTTGGTCCACCCACGACAGGCGAGCATGGCCATGGTGAATTCCGTGGTCGTTAGATCGTCGGCCACGTCCTCGCCCGAATCGGGGTTGTGGATGCGCCGCCAGCCGTAGCTGAAGCGGTACGTGATCTCGATGATGCGCGCGAAGTCGTCAGGGTATTGCGTTTTTAGGCACGCCTCGATAAGCCCCTGTAAAAGGCCGTGATGCTCGCCAATGAGCTCAATAAGGCCGTCGGGACGCGCAATGTTCCAAGCAATTCCGAAGTGCGTTTTTGCGGCGTCGATGTCCTTGAGGCTCATGCATGCCATGGAAGCTGCCAGGTGAAGGAACAGTTCCGAGATCGGATAGCTTCCCTGTTTCATGATCAGGGCGTTTTCCGCCATGCCCAGACTGCGGCCATATTCGCCGCGCAGGTACAGGGCATGCGCCATCACGTAGCTGGCGAACAGGCGCAGGCCTTCGGGTAGATGCGCCGCAAGCGGATAAAACTCTTCGGCAGAATACGGGGAAGGCAAGTGTAGCAGGACGCTTGCGGCCGAGGCGAACAGGATACGCATGGCATGGACGGCGAGCGATTCTTCGTTGGTGGGCGTATCGAGGATGCCCGCAAGACAACGGCGGGCGTCGGCGATACGGTTGAGCGACAGACTGGCATATCCGCAGATAAAGCATGCGGAATAGCGCAGTGCGGGGTCGGTGGCGTCAAGATAGGGGCGCGCCGTCTTGGCAGCGAGGGCGGCCTGTCCGCGAAAGTACAGCGCTTCTGCCGTGGCGATGGTGCGTGAATCGGGGTCGGAAATGCCTGCAACCGCAGTGTCAATCTGCCCCGGCACAAAGGCAGTGCACATCAACGGCATGGGAACGCATGGGTAGCCATCGCAGTCCATCTTCCATCTCCCAACAGCTGGCAACAATAGCAGCAATTGTACTCCTGTTGCTCGGGACCCCTTTCGTTTTACTGTTTGGTTGACGCTGCGGATCGTTTTGGAAGGCTTACGAGCATGGTGGTCCCGTTCTCGGAACTTGCTTCGACCTCTACCGTGCCACCATGAAGCGCTGCAATCTCCCAAACGAGCGCTAGTCCGAGTCCCGCGCCGCCGTATGCCCTGCTGCGGGATTTGTCTAGGCGAAAGAACGGTTGGAAGATGCTCTCACGGTACTGCTTGGGTATTCCCGGGCCCTCATCTTTGACTCGCAGGAGCACATGGCTGTCGCTGTCGCTGATGGAGACGTTGACAGTCGAGCCGGAGCGGCAGTAACGGATGGCGTTTTCGACCAGATTAAACACCAGCCGATAGAGGAGCGTGTCGCTCCCGATTACTAAAGCGTCTCCAGCACAATTGAGGGCTATGCCCTTATTCTCGGCAAGTGGCGCAAGGTCGGTGAGGACCTCTTCGGACAAGGGGCCAAGTTCAACATCGTCCTCGCAAGGAACGCTGCGGAGCTCACTCATCTCGAGCAATACCTTGGTCATTCGAGACATGCGCTCGGTTTGTTCTTGTAGCAAGCCGAGCAGCTCGGCTGTTTCGGGTTGCAAACCGGAGTGCTCGGAGATGAATAGCTCAATCTGTGCTTGCATAAGGGCGAGCGGGGTGCGCAGCTCGTGTGCGGCGTTGCCGATAAACTGACGCTGTGCAGAGAACCCTTCGCCAAGACGGGCGATCATGTCGTTGAAAGAGGCGCTGCATCGTTGTAGCTCGGTGGGCACATCTTCACTGAGCCTGATTTCGCTTAGGTTGTCAGGCTGCACACGCTCAACCTGGGCTGCAAAAGCCCGTAGCGGTTTGAGCGCACGGCCGCTCACAAAGTATGCCAGCGCGCCGCCAAGGAGTGTGACTCCAGCCGTGATGTACCAGGCTGTCGTGCCAAAAGACTCTTGTGCGTCGTTTACGACGATTGTGACCTTGTCATCGAGGGCCGTTTTCGTTGGGTCGAACACCTGGGGCGAATCCGTGCCGGCAGCGTTAAAGGCCGAGATGTCGCTGCCGATGGCATCCATGTAGCGCATGCCCGTATAGCCGACCAGGCAGTTCGTCAGCACGCATGCTGCGCACGTGAGCAGTGCCGTCATGATCGTTATGCGCCATTGCAGCGAAAGCTCTTTCATTCTCCATCCTCCATAACGTAGCCCTCTCCAATCCGATTGCGAATCGGGTCGTATCCCAAATCGATGCGTAGCTTTTTGCGGAGTGACGAGATATGAACGCGGATTGCGTTGCTAAAGCTGTTCACGCTGCTATCCCAAACGTGCTCGATAAGCTCCTCTTGGCTTACCGGACGCCCCTGATTAAGCATCAGATATTCCAAGATTCCCGTTTCCTTGCGTGTAAGAGATAGAGCCTCACTGTCCACGGAGGCGATGCGCGCCTTGGTGTCAAAGCGGAGCTTTCCGCAGGTTAAAACTATGTCGCTTTGTGTAAAGCGTCTGAGGGTAAGGCTGCGGATCCTTGCCGCAAGCTCGTCCAGATGAAACGGCTTGGTGAGGTAATCGTTGGCGCCGGCATCGAGTCCGGCGACTTTATCGGATACTTCGCCGCGTGCGGACAGAATCAGCACCTTGGTCTCGCAGTCAGTTTTCCTAAGTTCCCTGAGTACGGTCATGCCGTCGATGCGGGGAAGGTTGAGGTCGAGTACCACGAGGTCGAAGGCCTCAACGTCCAGTAGGTCGAGCGCCTCCTGTCCGTCGTGACAGCAGTCGACGCTGTATGCCAAGTTTCGCAAGCTGCGCGCGATTGCGTCACACAGCGCCCGCTCGTCTTCGACGATCAAAATACGCATAACAGTCTCCTTGCACATTTCAAATCGCGCTTAACACGGATTTTATAGCCGATATGGTCCAATGGTCGCGTAACGAAAGGAGTGGTCAGGTTGTTCAAAGCG
The DNA here is from genome assembly GCA_900545485.1 of uncultured Collinsella sp. GTDB lineage: Bacteria > Actinomycetota > Coriobacteriia > Coriobacteriales > Coriobacteriaceae > Collinsella. The sequence goes on from UQZD01000003.1 coordinate 12,227, forward strand.
GTAAAACCCGTGGTACAGGTCGCTTTGTTGATCGTCGGAATTGCCATGGTGTGCTTTGGCGTTATGCGTGGCGAGGCGGATGCCGTGCTGGCCAAAGCGATTAGGCTGTGCTTGGAGTGTATCGGAATTGGATAAAAGAGAAAACACTGCGTCGCATGTTTTGGCTCGATTTCGCGGATTCATTCAGGCGGCGGCAACGCTCGCCACCAATATCCACCTGCCAAACTTTGCCAAAGGCGGCATCTATCAGGGCGCGGGAAAAACAGTCTGCGTACCTGGACTTAATTGCTATTCGTGTCCCGCGGCATCGGGTGCGTGCCCCATCGGGTCGTTCCAGTCGGTGGTAGGTTCATCCAGGTTCAACTTTTCTTACTATGTTACCGGTACGCTCATTTTGCTCGGCGTGCTGCTGGGACGCTTTGTATGCGGCTTTCTGTGCCCGTTTGGCTGGCTGCAGGAGCTGCTTCATAAGATCCCCGGCAAAAAGCTATCGACAAAAAAGCTCAAGGCGCTTACGTATATCAAATACTTCGTGCTGCTGTTTGCTGTGGTATTGCTGCCTGTGCTGGTGGTCAACGACCTGGGGATGGGAGATCCGTTCTTTTGCAAATACGTCTGTCCGCAGGGCGTGCTCGAGGGCGCCATTCCGCTGGCCATTGCCAACGCCGGCATTCGATCTGCGTTGGGACATCTCTTTACTTGGAAACTTGTCGTTCTCATTGCCGTGGTAGTGCTGAGTGTTTTGTTCTACCGCCCTTTCTGCAAATGGATTTGTCCACTCGGCGCATTCTATGCGCTCACGAATAAGGTGTCCTTGTTGGGGATTCAGGTTGACGCGTGCAAATGCGTCTCGTGCGGCAAGTGTTCAAGGGTTTGTCAGATGGACGTTGATGTGGTCCGCGCGCCCAATCATGCCGAATGTATCCGGTGCGGAAAGTGCATCGGGACCTGTCCCGTCGATGCCATCAGCTATCGCTATGGCTTGGATGTGTCGGCGGAAAAGCTTCCCTTGACCGCCGATAAAAAGTAAACAAGCTTCGACAAAACGGAGGAATGACCATGAAGCTTTCTAAGATTGCGGCCCTGTTTATGGTGCCGGTACTGGCCTTGTGTCTTGTGGCGTGCTCGGCACCTGGTGGCAATGCGAGCGAATCTGCGGGCTCCGATCCTAAGATCGCGGAACTCACTGCGCAGAAGCCGACCAATGCCGACGAGGCTGCCGAGTTGTATGCAAAACTCATGCAGAAGGAGAACGATATCTTTTCGAGTGATAACGCGCTGTGGGAAAAGGTATTCAATGCGGCAAATAAAGACTCGGCAATGATTGAGGACGGCAGCAATTACGGCGATTTCCTGCTCAAGACCATCGACGGCGCCAAGGATGAGTTTACGGCGGATGAGCTTAAGACGCTCAAGGCCGGTGCACAGCAGATCAAGGAGATCGAGGACAAGCTCGAGAGCTTGGAGAAGGAGTTCCCCGGCTGTGGAAGCACGCCGAGTGCAGGCGAGAGCGTCGACGCTTCGACCGCTGGCATGACGGCTGGTGCCAATGCTTCGAGCGAGGCGACGAAGTTCCCCAGCTTTACGGGCAAGGACCTGGATGGCAACGACGTGAGTAGCGACGAGCTGTTCTCTAAGAACAAGGTCACCGTCATGAACTTCTGGTTCACCACTTGCAAGCCGTGCGTGGGCGAGTTGGGCGATCTTGAGAAACTGAATCAGGAGCTTGCCAAGAAGGGCGGTCAGGTCGTGGGCGTCAATTCCTTTACGCTCGACGGCAACAAGGGCGAGATTGCAGATGCCAAGGACGTGCTGAGCAAGAAGGGCGTGACGTATAAGAACATCTGGTTCAAGTCGGATAGCGAGGCCGGTAAGTTTACGTCAAATTTGTTCTCGTTCCCGACAACGTATGTTATCGATCAGAATGGCAACATCGTAGGGGATCCAATCGTGGGAGCCATCAGCTCCGCCGAGCAGCGCGCAGCGCTCGACAAGCTTATCGACCAGGCGATTGCGAATAGCGAGCAGTAGAAAACGCGTAAAGCATGGCGAGGATCGCGCGCCGCTGTGCGGAGTAGTTCGCTGCCTTTCAAGATAATCTCCACCAAATAGAGGTCCCGCTCGGGACCTCTTCTTTTGGGCGCCGTCCCGTTCGTTTTTTGGCGCGGTTCATTACATTCCTCACTGGCGCCGGTAAAAAATGGGGATAGAGTAGGACAAACGCGTCGAATACGAACGGCGGGGGAGAGTGGGCGAGTGCGCCCGCGTGGGAGAGGTTGCCGTCCATGTTGGAGCTCAAAGGAATTTGCAAAAGGTACGTTACGCAGTCGTTTACCCAGGTGGCGCTCGACAGCGTAAGCCTGTCTTTTCGGGATAACGAGTTCGTGGCCATTCTGGGCCCCTCGGGCTCGGGTAAAACCACGATGCTCAACGTTATCGGTGGACTTGATCATTTCGATTCCGGCGACCTGCTCATCGACGGCATCTCGACCAAGGATTTTCGCGATCGCGATTGGGATGCCTATCGCAACAACCGCATCGGCTTTGTGTTCCAGAGCTATAACCTCATTCCGCACCAGACCATCTTGGAAAACGTGGAGCTGGCGCTCACGCTCACGGGCGTGGGGCATGCCGAGCGCCGCCAACGTGCGCGCGAGGCGTTGGAGAAAGTCGGCCTGGGCGAGCACGTTAACAAGCGCCCGAGCCAGCTTTCGGGCGGGCAGATGCAGCGCGTGGCCATCGCCCGTGCTCTGATCAATGATCCCGAGATTGTGCTGGCCGACGAGCCGACCGGCGCTTTGGATTCAACGACATCCGTACAGGTTATGGATTTGCTCAAAGACGTTGCGCGCGACCGCCTGGTTATCATGGTCACGCACAATCCCGAGCTGGCGTATCAGTACGCCACGCGTATCGTCAATCTGGCGGACGGCAAGATCACCGACGATTCCGACCCCTTTGATGCTGCCAAGGCCGCGCGTCGCGAGGCAAAGCCTACGCGCAAAACCTCGATGAGCTTTGTGACGGCGCTGGGGCTTTCTGCCCGAAACCTCATGACCAAGAAGGGCCGCACGGCCATGACTGCCTTTGCGGTCTCGATTGGCATTATCGGTATCGCGGCGATTCTGGCGCTGTCCAATGGCGTAAACGGCTACATCAAAAAGGTCGAGGAGGATACGCTCTCGAGTTACCCGCTTACGATCTCCAAGCAGGACTACGACCTGTCGTCCATGATGGGCGGACAGGGGGCCGCGGATGATGGCTCGTCTGAAAGCGTGGATTCGTCCGACGACAGTGTCGGCGGCAAGGCTAAGGGAACCGATAAGATTCCCGTGGTCACGGCCGTAAAAGATATGTTTGCAAGTGTTAAGTCCAACGACATGACGAGCTTTAAGGCATGGCTCGATGCCGGTGGCGACGGCATCGATAAAGAGGTCAACGCCATTCAGTACGGCTACGGTGTATCGCCGGTTGTCTATCGTGCGGGTAAGGGCGACAAGAAGCCCGTTCGGCTTGTTCCCAACGCCATGACCGAGGCCATGAGCGGAGGCGCGAGCTCGGCGGCAACGGTGAGCATGGAATCCATGGGAACCTCGGTCTTTAACGAGATGATTGACGACCAGAGCCTGCTCGACAGCCAGTACGATGTCGTCGCCGGTCATTGGCCCACGTCTGCCAACGAAGCCGTGATGGTGCTTTCGAGCCGCGGCACGGTGGGCGACTATACGCTCTATAGCATCGGTGCGCTGGATATCGATGAGCTCAACGATCTGGTAAACAGCGCTATGACGGCTGACGGTGGGGTCGAAACGCCCGAGACCGGCACCGACTTTACCTACGACGATGCGCTGTCTACCACGTTTAAGGTGCTGTCGCCGGCTGATGCGTATCGCAAAAACGAAGAGACCGGCATGTGGACTGACATGTCTGGCGACGCCGACTTTATGGCAGCCAAGGTTGCTGACGGTATCGACGTGCACATTGTGGGCGTGGTGCGACCCAACGAGACGGCCAACGCGAGCGCGTTGTCCCCGGGCATTGCCTATACGCATGCGCTGACTCGCCAGCTTATGGAGCGCGCTGCCGATTCGCAGATTGTGCAGGAACAACTCGCCCACCCCGAGACGGATGTCTTTACGGGCAAGTCTTTCGATGAACTGCAAGGCGAGGCCAAACAAGGCGTGGATCTGAGCAGCATGTTCAGCGTGGACGAGGCGGCGCTCAAGAGCGCGTTCTCGTTTGATGCGTCTGCACTCTCGGGTGCGGCCGGCGGTATGGACCTTTCTGGTATCGACTTATCCGGGTTGGACATTGACCTCTCGGACGTTGGCAAGGACATCGACTTCAGCGACATCATGGCACAAGCACCGGCTCCAGATTTCTCGGGCATCTTTGACGGTCTGGAGCTCACGCCCGAGCAAATGCAGCAGGTGGGAACTCTTGCCAACCAACTGTTTGAGGGCTTTTTACGGTCTGATCAGTTTAAGGCGCTGACACCCGATGATCTTAAGGACGCGTCAAAGTTCGCCGATGCATTCTCGGCGTATCTTGAGAATGATGCCGCAGCGCAGCAATGCCTGGCTCAGCTCAAAGCGCTCGGCGGCGATGCCCTGGCCGAGCGCCTGCAACAGGCGATGACCGACTATGTGCAAAAGCAGCTGGCTCCGTATCTGCAGCAGGCTATGGATCAGGTGATGAAGGTAATCAGCGAGCAGATAGCGTCGACGGTATCGTCCCAGCTCAAGGCGGGCACAGCGGGGCTTATGGACCAGATGGCGACGCAGATGTCTTCGAGTTTTGCCAACCTGGCGAGCGCCATGCACGTGGATGCGAGCGCCTTTGCTCGTGCCATCCATTTCAACATGGACGCCGAGGACCTGAGTTCGCTCATGATGAGCTATGCCAAGGCTTCGAAGCTCACCTACGACAACAATCTGACCACGTTGGGTTATGCGGACGAGGCGGACCCCATCTCGGTCAAGATTTTCCCGCGCGACTTTGAGGCCAAGGAGCGCGTACTCGATCACATCGATGCGTACAACAAGCAGGTCAAAGCCGCTGGCCACGATGATCGGGCAATTTCGTACACCGACTACATGGGCATCATCATGGGTTCGGTGACCGACATTGTGAACACCATCAGCTTGGTGCTCATCGCATTCGTGAGTATCAGCCTGGTGGTGAGCTCCATCATGATCGGCATCATCACCTATATCAGCGTGCTGGAGCGCAAAAAGGAGATTGGCATCCTGCGCGCGATCGGCGCGTCAAAGCGCAACGTGGCCAACGTGTTTAACGCCGAGACCTTTATCGAGGGCCTCATCGCCGGCGTCTTTGCTGTTGTCGTCGTGGTGGCCGTGAGCTTCCCGGTCAATGCTTGGGCGCTTGCGGTCAAACAGGTCCCCAACCTAATGAGTCTGCCCGTGCAGGATGCGCTGGTGCTCATTGCGATTTCGGTGCTGCTAACGGTCGTCGCCGGTCTACTGCCTGCCCGCAGCGCATCCAAAAAAGACCCCGTGGAAGCCTTGCGCTCCGAATAATGCGACAAAGGGACAGTCCCTTTGTCGCATTGAGACCCTTGCGAAATCGGGGTCTAATTACCGTTCGGCAGGTTAAGAACTCCCTCTCCCCGCTTAATGCTTGACGAAGAGTCCTCTGGTTTATATACCTATCGGTAGGCATATAGGATGTATTGCCGATAGAAATGGAGCAACCATGACTCTCACCACACCAGCCAAAAAAGATTGTCTCCGTGAAAGCGGCGCATTTGCTTGGGTCGTCGTTATTGCGCTCGGCTTAATGTCCGCCGGAACAACTGGCACATATAGCATTATTGCCGGCTCATTCGTTGCTCCAGTATGTGAAGATCTGGGCTTTGATTACACTTCTTTTTCTTTCTATTTCACCGCGATTCTTCTTGGCCTTGCGCTTGGGCTTCCGCTTTTGAGTCGCTTCATTCCAAAAGTAATCGGCAAACCATGGCATATTTGCATTGAACTCGTCCTTATTGCTGCCGGCGCCGCAATGGCGTTCTACACCGAGGTCTGGATGTTCACCGTCTCCGCCGCAGTGATCGGCATCTGCTTTTCGTTTACAACGGGCGTCTGCATGTCCGATGTCATTGACCAATGGTTCAGCAAATCGTCCGGTCTTGCCATCGGCCTCGCTTGGGGCGTTAATTCTCTCTGCACGCTGTTATTGAGTCCTGTCGTTACGCTGGTCATCGAGCAGCAAGGCTGGCGTACGGGATACATCGTGCTTGCGGCCGTTTCTGCAGCTATGATTTTGCCTGCAAGCGTATTTATCATTCGCCTTAACCCCTCTGATCGCAACATGCTTCCGTACGGAGAGACCGCCTCCGAAACCCATGAGAGCTGCAGCGCCGATGAGCAGGAAGATGTCCTTTCGGGCATGGCACTCCGCGATGCCGCGAAAACGCCGTCTTTTATTCTCTGTGCCCTTTTGCTTTGCGTGGCGCAGCTCACCTGCTGCATGAACCAGCTGTTTCCAACCTATGCAAGCGAGGTCGGTTTCAATCCTATCGTAGGAAGCTTAATGGTCTCGGCAGCTTCACTCTCCGATATCTTACTAAATCCCTTCGTGGGCAAAACATGCGACAAGCTTGGCGCTATTAAAGCAACGGTCGCATGGACAGGTGTCAGCATTCTTTCATTCCTGCTTCTTATCATTGGCGGAAGCAATGAGACCGTTTCCATCATTGCAGCTGGTGTAAACGATGTCATGTTCGCCATCGTTGGAACCGCAATGCCGATGCTTCTCCTCTCGCTTTTTGGATCACGCGATTTTGGAAGGATCTATTCGATCGTTTGCTCAGCGGGCTATGTCGTCGGTGCTTTTGGAATGCCGGTCATGATGAAGGTTTACGGCATGGCAGGGTCATTCCAGGGAGTATTTATCTTCTGCATTGCCTGCAACCTTATGATTGCTGCGTTTGCTATCGTTTCCGGCTTTCTCAGTAAGGCTGCTGAAAAGTAATAAGCGCCGATTGCATCGGCATAGATTGCCACGCAACAGGGGTCGACTCCAAGCCAGACTGGAGTCGACCCCTGTTTTCGTTTTAAAGGTTGCCCGCAGGCACCGTGGGTGCCAACATGCGTTTCAGCTTGGCTGGTCTATTTGAACATAAGCTCGACTATTCCCGCCCAAACCGCTTTTTCATCAATATCCTCACCTTGAGCGACCGTATTGCTCGCTCCCTCCAGAACGGTATAAAGAATTTGTACGTAGAGCATCACGTCGGCGCTATCGGAAAACGCGCCAATCTCTACACCATGAAGAAGGATGTCTTTAAGCGCATCCATGGTTCGTTTGGTCGCCGTCGCTTGACGTTCCTGAACTGCAGGAATTCGATTTGATTGAACGCTAACCTCGGCCAGCACGCGCCGGCGCTTTTCATCGCTTCGATAGCCACCTATAACTGAATTGCCGAGCTCGATAAGCGCGGCCTTGAACCCGTCCCCATCGACTATTAGCGAGTAGTCGCGCTGATAGTCGATGGTCGGAAACATGCTGTCCAAGAGCGTAGTGAAAATCTCCTCTTTAGAGGGAAAGTAGTAGTACACCGACGGCTTGGATATACCGACAAGGTCGCAAATCTTTCCGATAGACGCTTTGTCATAACCGACTTCTGCCACAAGATCGTACATTGCGTCCAATATTTTTTTTCTTGTGCTCACGCTGCATTTCTCCATTGCAAATCACTTCCGCACTACCAACATTATTAAGGATGGCAACGGAACATCAATTCGTGTCCAAACATGACCACTATATACGGTGAACGGTATGTATCAGTAGGCGAGCGGCAAACATTCAAAACTATCTACCGAACGGTAGGTATAGTAGTACTATAGCAGGTGAAACCCCGCTATTGTCGCGGCCGGACAGCATCGCGGGAAACCCGACGGAAGGACCAACCATGTACGAGAATTATCGTATGCCGGGCGAGTTCGAGAAGCGCTCCAACGTCTATGTGACATGGCTTCCCGATTACATCCGTGCAGAGGGCTACGATAACCGCCAGCCCTGCGTTGACGTGATTAAGGCTCTGCTCGAGTATGGCGACGTTACGGTCAACCTCAATTGCGGCACCCCCGGCTCCTATGAGGAGGCTTGCTCGCGCCTGAAGGAGGAGGGGGTTGATCTCGATCGCATTGAGATTACGCAGTTCGAAGACTCCAACTTCTATGTCCGCGACAACGGCCCCAGCATCATGGTCGACGATAAAGGCCATTCTTATATGGTCAACCCCGCTTGGACCTATTACGGCGTGTGGGACAAGAACTCCCCGGAGTGCCAGTCCGCACGTAAGGCAGCCGTTCACATGGCGGTTGCGCTCGGTTGCTTCGATATTGTCAATTCCGAAATGGTTTCGGAGGGCGGCGACCGCGAGTTTGACGGTCACGGCACTCTAATCGCCATCGAGGACACGGAATGCCGCAAGCGTAATCCCGAGTTCACGAAAGAGGAAGTAGAGGCCGAGTATAAACGCATCTACAACCTCAACAAGGTTATCTGGCTTCCGCAGCCTATGCTCGAGGACGACGACTATCGACTGGGCATCCTCGACGAGAAGGAAGACGGAACTCCCATCTTTGGCATGAGCTTTGCAGCTCACATTGATGAGATGTGTCGCTTTATCACTCCGAACAAGATTCTTCTTGCCGAGGTGTCCGATGAAGAGGCAGCCTCGAGCAAGGCTGGCGCAGAGTCTCGTCGCCGCATTGAGGCGGCCTACGAGATCCTGAGCAACGAAACGGACTGGGAGGGTAAGCCCTTCGAGATCGTTCGTATGCCCACCGCCGAGCCGATTGAAGTCGTTATCGCCCCTGGCGATGAGGATTACGAGCTCTATAAGGGCTTCATCGACGAAATGGGCGGCAAGTTTATGGATGGCACTCCCTGGCCCGAGGGCCCCGTCCACTTCTACGCAGCAGCGAGCTACTGCAACTTCCTCATCTGCAATGGCGTCGTTCTTGGTCAGCGTTATTACCACGAGGGCATGAACGAAGTTGTGAAGGAGAAGGACGAGCAGGCCAAAGCCGTTCTTGAGAGCTGCTTCCCCGATCGCAAAGTCATCATGATTGACTCTCTCGCGCTTAACCTGTCCGGCGGCGGCGTGCACTGCTGGACCAAGGACGTGGCAGCCAGCTGCTAGCGAGCCTTTGAGCCTGCACTGTCTGATTTAGGCGCCACACTTACTGCTCCCCGAGGGATATCCGTGTCTCCCTCGGGGACACATTCGACATTCATCTATCACTAAATGGAAAGGAAATAGGCATGAACAACAGCCTCCGCGGTCGCGACTACATCAACATCCATGATCTCTCCTCCGAGGATTTCCGCTATCTCATCGATCTTGCCTGGAACCTTAAGGCTCAGAAGAAGTCTGGTGTCGACCAGCGCTACTTCCCCGGCAAAAACGTCCTCGCCAACTTTGAGTGGGGCTCGACCCGTACTCGTTGCGCATTCGAGACCTCCTGCAACGATTTGGGCATGGGCTTCACTTATCTGACCAACTCCCACATGGGTGACTGCGAGACCGTCAAGGATGCCATGCGCGTCTTTAACGGCATGTATGATCTCATTGTCTACCGCGCACAGAAGGACGAGCAGTTCCTCTATGACGTCGCCGACCTGGTTGACATCCCGGTCATCAATGCCCTTACTCTCGGCGATCACCCGACTCAGATGCTCGCTGACGCTCTTACGATGGAAGAGCAATGGGGCGGTCTGCGTACGAGCCGCGGCAAGAAGATGGCTTTCGTTGGCAACTGCGCCGGCGCCCCGGTGTGGTATGGCCGCCTGTGCGCTATGCTCGACATGGACTTCCTCGCCATCGGCCCCGACGACCTCCGTCATCAGATGTGCAAGGAAATGATCGAAGAGGTGGAGGCCTGCTACGCCAAGTACGCTCCCAATAGGACCTTTACCATCACCTCTGACCTCGATGCCCTGGATGGCGTTGACGTTATCGTTACCGAGGAGTGGCGCTACATCAACCCCGAGTGCGGCGAAGAGGTTCTGGATCCCGACGACTACAACTCCTGGCTGGGCGATGCCGAGTCCCTGTACCCCTATCGCGTCACCAGCGAGCTGTGCAAGCGCACCAACAATCCCGACATCTTCTGCATGCATGAGCTTCCCTCTGTCCACAACGCAGATCACCGTGTTGGCAAGATGCTCCTCGACCAGTGCAAGAACGACCTCCATCGCGAGATCATCACCGAGGGTTTCGAGATTGCCGACGAGTGCTTTGAGGCCAACGCTTCGGTCATCTTCCGTGAGGCAGAGAACCGTCAGCACACCATCAAGGCCGTTATGTGTGCTCTTCTGGGTCTCTAGGAGTTGTATCAATGGAAAATGCAAAGTTAAAGAGCAGCAAGGTCTACGCATGGGTTCTCGTAATCGCGCTTGGCCTCATGTCTGCTGGTACGACTGGATCCTATAGCGTAATCGCCGGCTCCTTCGTCGCGCCCGTGTGCGAGGAGTTCGGGTTTGACTATTCAATCTTCTCGTATTACTTTACCGCGACGCTCATCGGTCTTGCGGCGGCGCTTCCGTTTGTCGGAAAACTCATCCCCAAGGTTGTTGGCAAGGTTTGGCTCCCCGTCGTCGAGCTTATTCTGCTCGCCGCCGGCGCAGGCATGGCCTTCTACACCGAAGTCTGGATGTTCATCGCCGCTGGCGCCCTGATTGGCGTTTGCTTCGCCTTCACCACCGGCGTCGCCATGTCCGACGTTATTGACCAGTGGTTCAAAAAATCTGGTGGCCTGGCAATCGGTCTCGCTTGGGCAGTGAACTCGATTTACATGCTCATCATGAGCCCCGTCATCACCTCTGTCATCGAGGCCGCTGGCTGGAGGACTGGCTATCTGGTGCTCGCTGGCGTCTCCGCCGTGCTCATTCTCCCCGCTTCCGTCCTGATTATCCGCTATAAGCCTCAGGACAAGGGCATGCTGCCCTATGGCTACGTCGAGGGCGAGACGGTCACCGAGACCGAGGAGACGACCGAGGATAGCACGCGTGGCGTTAGCTATGCGCGCGCCATTAAGTCGCCTGCCTTCTTCTTCTGCATCGGCTTCCTCTGTCTCGTTCAGCTCACTTGCTGCATGAACCAGCTCTTCCCGACGTATGCTTCCGAGGTTGGTTTTAGCCCCATGGTGGGCGGCTTCATGGTATCCGCTGCATCGCTCTTCGATCTGTTCCTCAACCCGATCGTCGGCACCACTTGCGATAGGTTCGGCAGCACGAAGGCCATTCTGGGCTGGCTCGCTGTCTCCATCCTCTCCTTTGTCATGCTCATGATGAGCAGCGGCAACTCGACGCTCAGCATCCTCGCAGCAGGCGTGAACGACGTAATGTACGTCATCGCTGGCACTGCCCTGACCGTTTTGGTTATGGATGTCTTTGGCTCCCGCGATTTCGGTCGCATCTTCGCGCTGATCTGCTCCGTGGGCTATATCGTCGGCGCCTTTGGCATGCCCGTTATGATGAAGGTCTATGAGCTTGTCGGCTCCTTCCAGGGCGTCTTCATCTTCTGCATCGCATGCAACGTTATTATCGGCCTGTTCTTGCTGCTGGCAAAAAAGACTGGTAAGAACCTCTCCTGGGACGAATAGTTCGATTCGTCTTAGACATACGCTGTAGGGCTTAACCTGCAGCCGCTTTGGGGCATCGACTAACATCGGTGCCCCTTTTCATCGAATGTGACAAAGGAACAGCCACTTTGTCACATTGAGTGGCATGTAAATCGAGGTCTAATACTTTTCCGAGAAGTGAACGGCCATACTTGGGCCTCCGAAGCATCGACATTTTTAGACGTCAAACCCGCAGGATTTGGCTGGCAAAACCGCAGGAAATTGCATCTCGAAAGTGCCGATGCTTCGGGGGCCCGTTTTCACTCGTTCACTTCTCGGGAAAAGTATTAGACCTCGTTGTATGGGGTGCGGCTGGAGGGTGGTCATCGTTCAGTAGCTACCTCTTCCTTGTGAATCGCCTGAAGCGCAAGGCATAATGCATGTGACAAAGGGACGGCCCCTTTGTTGTGTTGATATGAGAGAAGAGTAGATGATCCTTTCGCTGGCCCCCATGGAGGGGATTACCGGGCATGTGTTCCGTCGCGTGCATGCGGAGTGCTTCGGTGCGCTCGATTGCTATTACACGCCGTTTTTGCCGCCGCCGCGGGTGGGAAACCGCTTTGGCGGCAAGGCGTTTAAGGAGATCGATCCTGCCAATAACCAGGGGCTCAACGTGGTGCCTCAGCTGATGTCCAAGAACGCGGACGAGTTTGTGTGGGCGGCACAGGTGCTCGCCGACATGGGCTACCGCGAGGTCAATCTCAACCTGGGTTGCCCTTCGGGAACGGTTGTCGCCAAGGGCAAGGGCTCGGGTTTCTTGCGCAATCTCGACGAGCTCGAGGCGTTCTTAAGCGATGTGTGCGAGCGGTCGCCGTTGCCGGTGTCGGTAAAGACCAGGCTGGGGCTGGAGAATGACGACGAATACGAGCGCGTGCTCGATCTGTATTGCCGCATGCCGTTGGCAGAGCTCATTGTGCATCCGCGCGTGCAAAAGGACCGCTATACGGGTTCGCCGCGCAAAGAGTTTTATGGCGAGACGCTGGAGCGTGCGCCGTTCCCCGTGGCATACAACGGCGACATTTTTGATCTTGAGGATATGGATGCGCTGGTGGAGGCCTATCCTGCTACGCGCCATGTGATGCTGGGGCGTGGCTTGCTTGCGAACCCCGCGCTGGCTCGCATGGTCAAGGGCGGCCCTGCTGCAACGGCTGCTGAGCTGCAGCGCTTCCACGACACGCTGTTTGCGGCATATGCAGAAGAGATTGGCGGTAATGCGGTCTTTCGCATGAAGGAGTGGTGGTTCTACGCCAAATGCGCCTTCGCCGACCCCGCTACCGTCCACAAGCTCGTGCGTAAGACTAAAAAGGTCGACGAATACCGCGCCGCCGTCGATCGCGTCTTTCGCGAGCAGCCACTTGCGCCCATAGCCCGCTTCCACAGCTAGCTAGTCATTGGGGACGTTCTTTAACGACTAGTCATTTAAGAACGTCCCCAACGACTCTGTTGCACTAGAGCAGGTTCTCCTGTACCCATGCGATGATGTCGCTTGACTCGTAGAGCGGCTTGCCGTCGATGAACAAGCAGGGAACCTGGCGTTTTCCGCCGACGGCGATGAGTGTCTGCTCGGCTTCGGTATCGGTCGAGATATTGCGTTCGGGAATGGTCACGCTGCTATCGGCCAAAAAGCGCTTGACCTTTATGCAATACGGGCAGCCGGTCATAACGTACAGCGTGAGCTCATGATTAGTAGCCATGGGTCTCCAATCGGTTGAGGTTTCGATTGAAATACCCAAAGCCGCCGCGGTCTATGCACGCGCCAAAGACGACTCGATGGCCTGGACCAGAAACGCCGTAGCTCCGGTGCCGCAGGGCTTGTCGTAGTAGTCGATAAAGCGCTGGTCGGCAAGATAGCCGTGGGCGAGGCCCAGGTCCGCTTCGTTCTGGGGTTCGCGTCCCCAGTTGAGACCAATCCAACGACGATGCATCGCGACAAGCTTGCGAGCCTCGCTTCCATTCGCATCGCCATCGCCCATGGCAATCGAGAGTTGGCCCAGAATAGCGCGTTCAAGTTCCTTCATGTCGTTCCATGTCTCGGGGTCCATGTCCAGCAGTGCTTCGTTTGCTGCGTCGATCGCCTCGTCGCCGTAGCGCTTCCGAGCCTCGGCGCCGTAGCGCTCCTCGTTTTCCTGCACGGTGCGCCAGCGCTCCAGTTGCGGCAGGACGGCGCCCATGAGCGAGACGGCTTCGTCGAGCGACATGCCGGTGTTTTGCGCCAGCCGCGGAGCGCAATCCTCGATCATCGCCTCCATGGTGGTGTCGTAGGTGTACTTGCCGTGGTCGTAGCACCACTTGCAGTAATGGTCGGTCGTGGCGCCCGTGGCATCGGTGCCGCAGTCGTCGGGCGTGAGTATCATGCCGCAGCTCTGGCAATAATGCTCGGGCATTTCGAGCAGGTGGGACAACGGCTCTCCGGTTACGGCGGCAATGAGCTTCATCATGTCGATGCCCGGGGTGACCTCGTCGCGCTCCCAACGGCTGACGGCTTGGCGCGTGACAAAGAGTTTGGCGGCGAGCTGCTCTTGGGTAAGGTGATGGGCACGACGGATGGCAATGAGCTTTTCTGCAAAGGCCATAGCGGCTCCTTTCTGCTGGTTGATGGCTTAAGCATACGCGGCGGCAGGCGCCCTTCCAAGCAACCGTTGGTTGCATGACAGGAGTCCGCGGCGAAGAATTGCGCGCAACGCCCCACGCCTCCATGCCGTACAATGACCGGCATGGAACCTATTGCACACATACATACCGACCTGCCGCAGAAGTTCGGCATTCCGCGCAACAGCTTTTTGGCGCCTCATCTGCAGGGACGCATCGTTTTTGAGCCGGAATTTGCCTCCAATGCAGCGGTTGAGGGTCTGGACTCCTTCTCTCACCTGTGGCTGTTGTGGCGCTTCGAAAACGGAACGCCCGGTGGCACGGCTAAGGACATAGCCGCCGATGCCAAAACGCAGGACAGGTCCGGCACCAACGCAAAATGGTCGAAGACCGTGCGTCCGCCGCGCCTGGGTGGAGCCGAGCGTGTGGGCGTCTTTGCCACGCGCAGCCCGTTTCGCCCTAATCCCATCGGTCTCACCTGTGTCAAGCTCGATCGTGTCGAGTTCACCGACGATGGCCCCATCATCCATGTGCTGGGGGCCGACCTGCGTGACGGCACGCCCATCTACGACATTAAGCCCTACATCCCGTTTGCGGACTGCCACCCGGATGCGACCGGCGGCTGGATTGAGGATGCTCCGTGGCAAGAGCTCGATGTTGAGTTCCCGCAAGCTCTGCAGGATATGGTCCCGCCCGCAAAGATTTCTGGCTTGGTCGAGGTTCTACGCCAAGATCCGCGCCGCGCGGGCAGCAAGCACGAGCCAAACCGCGTCTATCATCTGGCCTACGCCGGGCTCGACATATCGTTTACGGTCGACGAAACCCAGCTAACCGTAGTCGCCGTCAACGACGCGCAAGACTAACCAGCCATTCGTCCGCACCCGTCAAATTAAGCGCCAAACTCCGCGCCAAAACCGCCCACGCTGGTGGACAATAACGCCTGCCAAAACAATCACTTTGCACGGGGGCTCAGCATGAAATACGACTTTAGCTCGCTTATCGACCGCCACGGCATGGACTCCATCGCCGTTGACTCTTGGGGTGAGATCCCCGGTATGGCTCCGAATGCACCCGACGAGGGCTTCGACCGCATTCCCATGTGGGTGGCCGATATGAATTTTGCCACGGTGCCCACGGTCCAGGAGCACATCATTCAGCGTGCCCAGCACCCCATGTTTGGCTATTTCAATCCGCGCCCCGAGTATTTCGACCGCATCATCGAATGGCAGAGCCGCCGCAACGGCGTTGAGGGCTTGGCACCTGAGCATATCGGCTACGAAAACGGCGTGCTGGGCGGTGTCGTGTCGACGCTGCGCGCGTATGTCCAACCAGGCGATGCGGTGCTGGTCCACAGCCCTACCTACATCGGCTTTACCAAGTCCATTGAGGCCGCGGGCTATCGCATTGTCCACAGCCCGCTTAAGTTCGACGACCAGGGCGTGTGGCGTATGGACTTTGAGGACATGGAGCACAAGCTCGCCCAAAACCACATCCATGCCGCGGTGTTCTGCTCGCCGCACAATCCCTGCGGCCGCGTATGGGAGCGCGACGAGATTGAGCGCGCCATGGACATCTATCGCCAGCACGATTGCGTGGTGATCTCGGACGAGATTTGGTCCGATATCATCCTGCCGGGGCACAAGCACATCCCGACGCAGTCGGTGAGCGAGGATGCCCGCATGCGCACGGTTGCCCTCTATGCGCCGAGCAAGACGTTCAACCTGGCGGGTCTGGTCGGCAGCTACCACATTATCTACAACGAGACGCTGCACGACCGCATGTGCACCGTGTCCAACAAGACCCACTACAACGAAATGAATGTCCTCTCCATGCATGCGCTTATCGGTGCCTACCAGCCGCAGGGCTACGAGTGGGTGGACGAGCTCAACCAGGTGCTTGCCGGCAATATCGAGTACTTCTGCACGTATGCAGAAAAACACTGGAAGGGCGTCGCGTTTTCACGTCCGCAGGGCACGTACATGGTGTTTATTGACTGCACCGAGTGGTGCCGCGAGCATGGCCGCGATATTCAGTGGCTGCTCGACGAGGGGGCGCGCGTGGGCGTGGGGTATCAGGACGGCCGCCCGTTCCATGGACCCTGCCACATTCGCGTGAATCTGGCGCTGCCGCTTTCGCGCGTGAGGGAAGCGTGCGACCGCCTGGACCGCTACGTTTTTAATGCACGGTAAGTGTGCGCTGCATGCGGGGCCTTCTGCCAAGTCGGCTAGAAGGCCCCGCATGGTAGAACGTCTGTAACCATTGGGCACTCGAGTGGTTTCGTTTGCTATTATCTTTAACCATTTCAGTCTGTAAACAGGATCGTCTGGAGCTCGATGAAAAGACCCCGTCGCTCGGTTGCCATTTCGTTGTTTGTCGCGCTTGCGGTGGCGTGCGCCTTTGCCGTAGCGATAGCCGGCTGTTCCGGGTCGAATGACGGAGCCTCGACGTCTGCATTAGAAGGTCTGGATGCCTCGCAGGCCAAAGACGACGACCTTAAGACGCTCAACGTCGGAAGCGACCTCTACCCACCGTTTGTGTATACCGACGAGTACGGCGATATTGTTGGCCTGGATGTCGAGATATTGACCGAGGCGTTGGCCCGCATTGGTTACAAGCCAAAATACCAGCTGATCGACTGGGAAAAGAAGAAAGAACTGCTGGCGAGCGGCGAGCTCGATTGTGTTATGGGTAGCTTTAGCATGACGGGTCGCGAAAACGAGTATCGTTGGGCCGGCCCGTACCTTGCGAGCCGCCAGGTGGTCGCGGTCGATCCCCAGAGCGATATCTACACGCTTGCCGATCTTGAGGATAAGATCGTGGCGGTTCAGTCCACCACCAAGCCCGAGGGCATTTTGCTCAATCGCACAAATGAAAGCGTTCCGCAGATCAAGGAACTCTACTGCTTTTCGGACCGTTCATGCCTGAACCCGGCGCTCGTCGAAGGCCTGGTCGACGCCATCGCCGCGCATGAGTCCTTGCTGCTCACCTACGAAAAAGACTATGGCGTAACGTATCGCATTTTGGATGAGCCGCTGCTAGAGGTTGGTTTGGGCACCGCTTTCGATATCAACGATATGCGCGGCATCGACGTCAAGCTCACTCATGCCTACCAAGAAATGCTTGCCGATGGCACCATGGAACGCCTGGTGTCAAAGTACTTCGATGACCCTTCGCCATTTTTGAATGTGGAGGGTCTGTCATGATCGATGCGCCTGACCACGCCGTAGAGGAGCGGGGCAATCGTTCGGCAGGGGTATGGCTCCTTGTCGCTCTGCTGGGGATAGCGCTCTCGGTTGTTGCCGGCATGATGAGCTACGGTTACGCGACGGCCCAAGCCGAGCAGCGCTTTGCCGACGTTGTCGATTACGTGGCGACGCAGAGCCTTTTCTACGATGCATTCAATAGCGCCTATACGACCAAAAACCTGATTCGCGTTATGGAGATCGCAGGAGAGACGGCGCGCGATATGGAGCGCGACGGTTCGGTGGATAACGCCATGTTGGAGCAATATGCTGACCAGTTCAACGTGAGTGCACTGATCGTGACGGACGCATCGGGCAATTTGGTGTCCGAGTCCTCGACGGATGGCGTGGGCTACGAGTCGCTCGCTACGTATCTCAAGGAAGCACCCGTGCTGGAGGTGGCAGCCCATCCGCTTAAGTCCTATACCGCCCGCATTACGCTTTCGGATGATTCGGTCGCAGACATTGGCTGCGTAACCCGGCAGGATGACCAGGGCATCGTTGTCGCAGTAAGGCATCAGAGCGCGAAGGCAGTTGCAAGCAATACGCTCAAACTGCAGAGCTTGCTTGATGGCTATGAAACCATCGATAGCGGCAATATCGTGATCGAAAGCGACGGCAAGGTCGTTGCGACCAATGCCGTTGAACCCACCGTATTGGGCGTGTTCGATCTGCCTGCGACGGATGTCTTCATTGTCGACGGTATTAAGGATCGATGCCTGGCTGGTAAGGTCAGATTGGTTAACGCCGACGGCGAGTGGTATTTGGGCACATTTGGAAAAGCGCACAAATTCTATGTGTACACCTATGCCTCGGCGCAGCGCTACTTTGAGGTCGCCGCGGCTGTTGCCGCCGGCGTGCTGGTGCTCTACGGCGGTGTTATAGCCGTTGTTGTGACGGTGCGTCGCCGCGCTGATCGTCGACGTTTGACGGACTTGCTGCAGCAGGAGCGCGACTATGGCGACAAGCTGGCAAAGGCGGCGCGTGAGGCCTCGTCTGCCAACTCGGCAAAGACGGAGTTTCTGCGTCGCATGAGCCACGATCTGCGCACGCCCATCAACGGCATTCGCGGCATGGTCGAGGTCGGCGATGCCAATGCGGACGATCTGCAAAAGCAGACCGAGTGCCGCTCAAAAATCTGGACAGCATCGGGACTGCTGCTCGACCTTGCCAACGAGGCCCTGGATATGAGTCGCCTGGAGAGCGGGCAGGTCGACCTGGAGCCTGTTTCCACAAACTTGGCGACCCTCAACCACGAGGTGCGCGATATTCTGGAGCGCCAGGCCGAGGAGCGTCTGGTGACAATTATCTGCGACCAGCAGACCCTTAATCATCCCTATGCTCGGGTGAGCGTGACGCACCTCAAGCGCCTGTTGCTCAATATTGCCGGCAATGCCGTCAAGTACAACCGCCAGGGCGGATACGTTCGCCTGGTGTGCCGCGAGGTGGAGCCAGCGGATGGCGCCCCCGTCTATGAATACACGATCGCCGACAACGGTATTGGCATGAGCGAGGAGTTCCAACAGCACCTCTACGAGCCGTTTTGCCGCGAGGAGCAACAGGTGGAAGGCGCCTCATCGGGAACTGGCCTGGGCGCGCCTATCGCAAAACAGTTAGTCGAGCTTATGGGCGGAACCATGAGTTTTACGAGCGTCTTGGGGCAGGGGACGACGTTTACCATCCGCCTGCCGTTTGAGAAATGCAAGCGCTCCGAGATTCCTCAGGCAGTTCGCGCGGATGCGGGCGATGGCGATGCGCTCCAGGGCTTGCACGTTTTGCTCGTAGAGGATAACGATCTGAATGCCGAGATCGCGCAGTTTACGCTCAGCCGTGCCGGTGCCGTCGTGACGCATGCTAAGGATGGCGAGTCTGCCGTTGAGGCGTTTGCCGCGAGCGCACCGCACGAGTACGACGTGGTGTTGATGGACATCATGATGCCTGGCATCGATGGCCTTGAGGCCACGCGTCGGATTCGAGCACTCGATCGCGAGGATGCCGCGACCACGCCGATTATCGCTGTGAGTGCCAACGCCTTTGCCGACGACCGCAGACTTTCGCGCGAGGCGGGCATGGACGCGCACCTGAGTAAACCCGTGAGCTCGCAGGAGCTCGTTGAGGCGCTTGCGCACATAGCTGCCGACGCTTCATAAGCATATGGCCCGGTTCCAAGGTGGGTTGGAACCGGGCCATATTGCTATTTGTGAGTTTTGCTTTTGAGGCTTACTTTTCTTGAATCTGCTTGCCGCAAAGATGCTCAATCGTAATCTCGTAGAGCTGGACGCCCTTAATGTCCTTGGCGATTTCCTCTTCGACTTCCTCGGCGGAAGGGTAGTACTTAAGGGCGAGCTGGCGGACTTTGTCTTCGATAAACGCGGGGGTGTCATTCGCCAGGCGACAGCGGCCAAAGACCACGGTACTCATAACGTAGGGAGCCCAGTCACCGTCCTGGTACCACTCGTTGCCGTAAACGGTAAAGCAGACCTTGTCATCGCGCTTGAGTGCGTCGACCTTGTGGCCAGCTTTGGCGCCATGGAAATAAATCTTGTCGTGCTCGGTGTCAAAGAAGTAGTTGACGGGAATGGCGTACGGGTAGCCGTCGTCGCCGTTGACGGCAAAGACGCCGCGCTTGCAGGTAGCGAGCAGTTCGCGCGCTTCCTCGTCGGTGATGGCGCGTTTCTTTCGACGTAAGGGCCTAAACATCGTTGGCTTCCTTTCTGGTCGTGCGTGGTGGTTGAGCACAAACTATAGCGAAACGGATCCGTTTTTCTTGATGCGGGCGAGTATGTTTTTGAGCTTGTTAAAGTCGAGCGGTTTGGACAGATGGGCGTTCATGCCGGCGTCGTGTGCCGCCTTGGCGTCTTCGGCAAAGGCATTGGCGGTGAGCGCGATGATGGGGATATCGGCTGCATCGACCTTCTCGCTCAGACGAATCGCGCGGGTTGCCTCGTAACCGTCCATGTCCGGCATCATAATGTCCATCAGGATCGCATCGAAGCTGCCGGCGGGATGAGACAGGTACAGATCGACGACTTCGTTGCCGTTGACGGCGCGGGTGACCACGACGCCCTCGGATTCTAGCAGCGTCTGGGCAATCTCGGCATTCAATTCGTTGTCTTCGGCGAGCAGCACGTTCATGTCGGCGAGTGAGCAGTCGAGCGCCCTCTCGACCGTATTCGCCCGCGCTCGGGGGTTCTTGTCGATATCGAGCGGAATTTCCACGTAGAACGTGGTGCCCACATGGAGTTTGCTGGTGACTTCGATGGTGCCGCCCATCAGTTCAATAAGCGACTTGACGATTGGCATGCCCATGCCGGTTCCTTGGAACTTGCTGCGCGCATCGTCACCTTCTTGGGCAAACGGCTCATAGATATGCTTTAAAAACTCGGGAGCCATGCCAATGCCGGTATCCGAAACGCTAAAGCAAAAGAGCGCGCGCCCGTTATCGAGTGGCTTGGTCTTTGAGCTAAAGGTGACGGAGCCGCCGTGCTTGTTGTACTTAATGCTGTTGTCTAACAGGTTGATCATAATCTGTCGGATATGGGTGGGACTGCCGATCATGTATGGCCCCGTGGCGTACGGCAGACTATTGTCCTGCATTGTGATGCCGTTACTGGACGCGCGGAGCTTGCACAGCACTAGCGTATCGTCACAGAGCTCTTTGAGGTTAAAAGGCGCATGCTCCAGTGTTAGCTTGCGGTCTTCGATTTTGCCCATCTCGAGGATGTCGTTGATCAGCGAGAGCAGGTGATTGGCGGCAACGCGCGCCTTGGCACGGCTCTCGCGGGCGACTTGCATATCGCCTTCCTTCAATTCCTCGATCTCGATAAGGCCCAGGATACCGTTGAGCGGCGTACGGATGTCGTGGCTCATGCGCGTGAGGAATGCCGTCTTAGCGGCGTTGGCGGCATCGGCTTTTTTGCGCTCGGTTCGAGCGCGCACGAGCGCCCAGATGAGCAGGACGATGCCGACCGACAACATACCGATGAGGGTAGCTGCAATGGCGGTGCGGTTGCGATAAAGGAATTGAAGCGTGTTGGATTCCTGGGCCGTGTACGACGTGGAGGAGAAATTGCTTGCGGAGAGCGATTCTCCGGCATTGATGATGCCCTTGTTGATGATTCCCAACAGCTCGGGCTTTCCGCGCGAAATCCAGCACGAGAGCTCGCAGGTGTCAGGGAGCTCGACCGTCTCGCAGTCCTCGAGATCATAACGATCGCCGAGGGTTTTTACGCGTGAACTGGGAGCGACGACGCAGCGCGCCGTTCCCCTCCTGAGGGCGTCGAACGCTTCATCGTCGGATCGGTATTCGGTCACGGTCGCTGTGGGGAACAGACTTTCAAGTACGTTTCGGTTGATAAACGATGATTTGGTACAGGCGATGTTCTGAAGATCTTTGTTCAGGTTGCTTCCGCTGTGGATGGCGGTGAGGGATATGGTCCCCAACGATACCGACTGCACAACGCCTGATTGCTCGGCAAACCAGTAATCTCGGTATACCGGCAGCGCGACGTCTATGCTTCCCTTTGACAGGGCCTTTGACATCATCTTGTAGCTATCAAAGGCGACGGTTTCGACCGTAATGCCAAATTTATCGTGCAACGTCGTCGCAAGCGATGCGAGCGAGCCTTCCATTTTGCCGTCTTCGTCTTCGTTGCAGTAGGGGAGTTTGCCCGTAATGTAGCCGAGCGTGATGGTGTTGTTGTTCGCCTTGAGCCAGGCGCGCTCATCGCCGGTGAGCGAGGATGATCCGCTGTTTTGCGCTGAATAGTTCGATTTGACCTCGTCGTTATAGCGGGGGTTGACGCGGCTGATTGCCGCCATTGCGGAGTTGATGTTGTCCATCAGGTCGGGGCGGCTTTTGGGAACGGCAAAGTAGTAGTCGCTCGAACCGACGTAGAACATGGGCGACGCCTCGGGCGACGAAATGGTGTCGTTCATGATGATGGCGTCGACCTCGCCGTTTGCGAGCGCGTCAAAGAGAATGGAGCCTCCGTCATACTCCCTGTATGTGCAGGCGATTCCCTCGTTGGCGAGCCACTGCTGGCCGACGATGGTTTGCATAACACCGGAGTTGTAACCGATGGTGAGACCCTGGAGTGCTTGAGGGTCACCCTTGGCCAGGTCGTCACGGTCGGGCCTGGCGTAGATGTAGTAGCGCTCGGTGCCCTCGGGGTTCGAGGAAAAGAGCAGCTTTTGGGCGCGTTCCTCGGAGTAGGAGATGTTGGGCATGAGGTCGATCTCGCCTGCCTCGAGCATGTCCATAAGCTCGGTGAAGGTGCCGGAGACGTATTCGTACCGCCAGCCGGGCGTGTAGTACGACAGGGTCTGGAGGTACTCGTAACCCCATCCCGAGAGACGCTCGCCGGGGGTGCCGTTCTGGAAGCCCTCGTTGTTGACGAGCCAGCCGACGCGGACCGTCTTGACTGGCTGACTAGAGTCATCGGCAAAAGCCTGGACAGGCGCGATGGAACTCAGTGCGGCAAGCGCGGCAAGCACAATGGCCAGGGCGCGACATATAACTGAACGAAGGACAGTGGCAGCTCTCACATGCAATCCTAACGAATCAAGACAATACCGCATAAGGATACCAGCTCAGCCTGCCCAGTCGGCAGCTGTACCGCTAAACGCTCCCGCCCGGCAGTCATCGGGGACGTTCTTAAACGACTAGTCATTGGGGACGTTCTTGTTTGACTGGTCATTTAAGAACGTCCCCAATGACTAGTTCCGTTTGCTGAGGAGGCGTGGGACAATACCGAGCGAACGTGATTGGTTGTCCGTGGAAGGGGTCGCGATGAAAAAGCTCAGGACGCTTGCCGATGTGCTGCGACAGGCTGGCTTTGCACGCATTACGGGCCTGTTTCTTATTTTCTATCTGCTTTGCTCGACGGCTGTCTGGCTGTCCGAGCCCACGACCCTCACGTTTGGCGATGGTCTCTGGTTTAGCTTTGAGACGGTCTCGACGATTGGCTTTGGCGATATCCCCGCTGAAACGCCGGTTGCCCGCGGCATTACCGTTATCCTAAGCGTCATCAGTATCTTCTATATCGCCATGCTTACGGGCGTGGCGGTGAACTACTGCAATACGCTTATCAAGCTGCGCCAAAAGGACACCATGGCGCGCTTTATGGACGATCTTGAGCATTTGGAAGAACTCGACCGCGATGAGCTCGCCGATTTGTCGCGCCGCGTGCGCGAATACCGTCGCCGGCAACGATAGAACGGGTGCCGCGCGTCACGACGAGGGGGATTGCATATGAACATCACGGTGTACCTGGGCGCGAGCGTCGGCAACGACCCGGCGTTTCTGCCCGCGGTGCAGGAGCTGGGCAATTGGATTGGCGCCAACGGACACGCGCTCGTATACGGCGGGTCCAAATCGGGACTGATGGGCGCGCTCGCCGATAGCGTACTCGAGGCAGGCGGACATGTGACGGGTGTGGAGCCGAGCTTTTTTATCGAGGCAGAGTTTCAACACGACGGAATCGACGACCTTATCGTGACGAGCGACATGGCCGAGCGCAAAGCCAAGATGATCGAGCTCGGTGATGCGTTCATCGCATTTCCGGGCGGCACGGGCACGCTCGAGGAGATTGCCGAGGTTATGTCCGCGGTGTCGTTGGGGCACCTGAGCTCTCCGTGCATCCTGTATAACCTGGACGGTTACTACAACGACCTCAAGGCGTTGCTCGGGCACATGATTGATAAGGGGCTTTCGAGCCCGAGACGCCAGCACGGCATCTACTTTGCCGACGATTTGCGCGAGATTGCCTCGATTATCAACGGATAAGTCTTGAGCCTGCCCCACTATGGCTCCCAATGGTGCCGTTTGCGGCGCAGGTGGTTGGCTCGTTCGGGCAACGCTCGCTCTACAATAAAACGTATCTATGTCGACTTTGACCGCGGGAGGACCCGATGGATAACCTTGCCAAACCCACGAACCGAGCGCTGTTTTTGGTCAGCGTTGCCGTGACCGGTGCACTCGCGGGTGCCGCAGTCTGGCTGTTCTTTTTTGCGATGGAGCACGGTATCGACTATCTATGGACCGAGATTCCGCACGCGCTGGGCGTCGCTTCGCCCGAGCTTGCCAGCGGCCCGTTTGGCTTTCTGCCGTACCCGTTTTTTGTCTGCCTGCTGGGCGGCCTGTTAATCGGTCTGTACGAAAAGATGACAGGCACCAAGACCGATGACCTCAACCAGGTGATGGCTAAGGTTAAGCAAGACGGGCGCTACCCGTACGACAACCTGGGCAAGCTTTCGCTCGCGGCATTGCTGCCGCTGCTGTTTGGCGGAAGCATTGGACCGGAGGCCGGCCTGACCGGCGTTATCGCCGGTCTGTGCAGCTGGGTCGGCGACCGCATGCGTCGCTTTGGCGCCGAGTTTAGGGAGCTCACGTTGCTGGGCACCCAGGCTGCCCTGACGGCGCTCTTTACCGCGCCCGTCTTTGGCTTTGTGGCGCCGCTTGCCGGTAGCACCGACGGCCAGGGTGAAGACACCGACGATGAGTCCGCGTCCGGCAAGATCACCATCAAGCTGCCCAAGGCGCAAAAGACGGTGGTCTACGGTATTGCGATTGCCGGCGGTCTGGGCACCTACCTGCTGCTTGGACAGCTTGTGGGCGGCGGCATGGGCATGCCCAGGTTCGAGTCCGCCGAGGTGGGCAACCTAGAGCTTACCTGGCTCGTCCCTCTGTCGTTGATCGGCACCGTCTGCGGCTGGCTGTACTTTGTCTCTGAGCATGCAAGCGAGGCACTGTCCCATGCAATAGGGGAGCGTCCTGTCGTCAAAGCCATGCTGGCCGGTCTGGCGCTCGCCATCTGCGGCACGGTCCTGCCCTACACCATGTTTGCCGGTGAGACCCAGGCCGACGTGCTCATGGAAACCTATCTGACCATCCCCGCCGGCGTGCTTATTTTGACCGGTCTGGTCAAGGCCATGCTGACGCCCGCCCTCATCAACCTTGGTTGGCGCGGCGGTCACTTCTTCCCGGTTATCTTCTCGGGCGTAAGCCTGGGCTATGGCCTTGCCATCCTCACCGGCGCAGATCCGGTCTTTTGCGTCGCCGTCTGCACGGCATCGACGATGGGTGCGGTCATGCGTCAGCCGGTCATGGTCGTGGGCCTGCTGCTCATGTGCTTCCCACTCAAGGGTATCGTCTGCATGATCATCGCGGCCGTCATCGCCGCCGGCATTCCACTGCCCAAGCCGCTGCGCAAGTAGCGCGGTTTTTCACGAGTCAATTCCAGGGGTACGAGATGATCCTGTACTTTAGCGCGACAGGGAACAGCGAGCATGTGGCGCGTCGCATTGCAGCGGCGACAGACGACAAGGTTGTGTCGATTGAGCGTTTTGATGTCGAAGCCCTTCGCCTTGTTGCGACGGAAGGCCCCTGCCAGCTGGGATTTGTTGCTCCGGTGTATGCCTGGGGTCTGCCGACACCGATGATCGAGTTTTTGAAGACTGCCGACCTGTCGATTGCTGCCGGTGCAAAGGGCGGCGAGCGCCCCTATACGTTCTATGTTTCGACGTACGGTTCGACGACCGGCCAATCTGCCAAGTTTGCCCGCGACCTGCTGCACGAGCGTGGGCTCGAGTTAGATGCGGCGATGAGCGTCAAGATGCCCGATACCTGGACGCCTGTTTTCGACCTGTCTGACCCTCAAAAGGTTGAGGGTATCAATAGAGCTGCCGAGGCGCAGATTGATGCCGTGATCGAGGCGGTGCAGGCACGCCGCACGGGCAACATGATGCGCCATCGCGTGCCTCTGTTTGCATCGTGCGCGTATCACGCAATTGGGCTGCCGCGCATGCAACAGACGAGCAAGTTTGCCGTCGATGCCGATCGCTGCATCGGCTGCGGCCTGTGTGCCAAGCGCTGCCCCATGGCGGCGATTGAGATGCGCGACGGCCTTCCCGTCTGGACAAAGCCGGAGTGCGCAGCCTGCCTTCGTTGCCTGCACCGTTGTCCCAAATTTGCCATCTCCCACGGTAAGCGCACGGCATCCCACGGTCAGTACAGGCATCCCAAGCCAGGTGTGAGGATGTAGCGGCTGCTGGCCGCGCTACTTCCAAACCGCGAGCGCCGCAGTGCCCAGTACGATGAGGGCGAGACCGATGGCGCTGCGCCGCGAGACCTTTTCGCTGAATGCCAAGCGCGCAAATAGTACCGATACGACAATCGATAGTTTGTCGATCTGCACCACGACGCTCACCTGGCCTGCGGCGATGGCATAGTAATAGAGCAGCCACGATGCTCCGGTCGCGATGCCCGATGCCGCGAGAAATACGAGCTCGTAGCGGTCTACGTGCACGGCTTGGCCCATCTTGCCTTTAGCTGCCACGATTGCCCATGCCATAACCAGTACCACGCAGGTGCGGATTGCCGTGGCCAGGTTTGACTCGACGCCTTCGATGCCGATCTTAGCGAGGACGGAGGTGAGTGCTGCGAACATGGCGGCGCCGAGGGCGTAAGCGAGCCAGGTCCGGTCTTGCTGCTGCTCGGGTCCGGCGGATTGCTGCTTCTCGGTCATTAAAAACGTGCCGAGGGTAATGACGGCGGTTCCCACGAGCTTAACCGCAAGGTTGCTCGTCTCGCCAAAAAGCACGATGGCGATCAGCGCGGCGAGCACGGTGCTCATCTTGTCGACCGGTACGACCTTATTGACGTCTCCGATGCTCAACGCCTTAAAGTAACAGATCCACGAAGCGCCGGTAGCGAGTCCCGAGAGGACGAGAAAGAGCCAGGATCTGGGTTCGATGCTGCCAATGGTTCCAATGGATCCAGAAATGCCCGCCATTGCCCAGGCGAAAACGAGCACCACGCAGGTGCGAATGGCCGTCGCGACATCGGAGTCGGTCTGCTTGATGCCGCATTTGGCCAAGATGGATGTGATGCCGGCAAAGAATGCTGACGCAAATGCTGCGACGACCCACGACACGGGTTGAGCGCCTCCTCAAAAAAGACCACGCCAGATCTATGGCGCATGTCCAATGATACCGCGCTTGCCTATAGGTTGCGTGCCCGGTAGACCTTGGTGCTGATGGCGCAGCTGACAGCGCCAAGGACGACCGTTGCCAGCGCGGCAATTCCTGCGCACAGGAAGCCAAGAACGGAAGGATCGGGATTCGCCCCGGCAATCATCGACATGAGCTGGTTGCTGATGGGGTTGAATGAGTTTAGCGTGACCATGATAAGGCACATGTATAGGGCGTATAGACCAACGGATAGGCGTTGCGCCTTCATGTGTTCAAATCGAAAGAACAGAGGCAGTACCAAAAACACCGCCATGAGGGAGAAAAGCATCGATATTGCCGAGGCGATTGCGGTCTCAAAGACGGTCTCTCCCGTGGAGGGGATACCCACGCTGTTTAAGATCGGGATGGCGACGATACTCAACAGCACGGCCGCGCACGTCATGATGACCGAGAAAATAGTGATGCACAGGTAGCGTGCGCTGACGATGTCTTTGCGTGAGATGGGCAGCGTTGCCCGATAGCGCTCCCATCCGTTTTGGTTGTCGAGCCCGGCCAGCGACGTCATGGCCATGATAGGCGACATGGCACTGATCGCGAAGGCGCCGGCGGCGCTCATATCGGAATCACCATTCGATGCCCTGACGGCGGTCAGCACGACGAAGATGAACAGGCCGACACCTGCGATGCTCGGGACGAGCGTGCGAACGATGGCAAGCTCGGACATAATGGCGCGTTTCATTTCAAAGCCCCTTTCAGCATGAAGCGAAGATAGTCATCAATGGTTGCCCGATCGCAGGGAATCTCGGGGAAGGCCTCGAGCACTTCGCGGTGGTTGGGCACGAGCACGTCCACGCTGTAGGCGTGGCGGGCGGCGCGGGTGCCTTCGACGCAAGCCATGAGCTCGGCGGCCTGTGCCTGGGTGCAGTGGGCGATGCCGGCGCGGTCGGTAATGTCCTCGCGTGGCAGGTCAAACACAATCGAGCCGTTATCGATGCAGATGACGCGGTCGGCAGCACGATCGAGATCAGACGTAATGTGGCTCGAGAGCAGCACGCTGCGCTGGCCGTCGGCGACAAAGGCGAGCAGCTCATCGAGCAGTTCCTCGCGTGCCATGGGATCGAGGCCCGCGGTGGCTTCGTCCAAAACGAGCAGCTTGGCATCGTGGCTGAGCGCGCAGGCGAGCTGCAGCTTCATACCCATGCCGCGGGAGAGGTCCTTGACCTTTGTCTTGGGATCGAGGCCAAATCGGTTGATGAATCCGGCGAACGTTTCGCGGTCCCACGTGGGGTACGCCGGGCCTACGAGCGCCTCGATCTGGCCCACTTTGAGCGTGGAGGGGAAGGGGCACGTGTCCAGGACAAGACCGACGCGGGAGCGTAGATGGCGTTGCGACTCATCGGGCGCGTCGGCGCCACAGCGCTGCCCAAACAGGTGCACTTCGCCGGCATCGAGCTTTATAAGCCCGAGAGCAGCTCGAATCGCCGTTGTTTTGCCAGCACCGTTGGCACCAACAAAGCCGACGATCTGGCCAGGCTCCACGGCAAGCGTGACGTCGCGCAGCGAAAAGCGGTCGCTTACAGTGCGTGAGATGCCTTTGAGTTCAAGCAAGTTTTGCATGGTATATCCTTTCTTGCAGATGGCTACTGCATGGTTTCGGGGGCTACCAGGTCGAGCATCTCGTGCAGTTTGTCGCGCGTGACGCCCAAGGCTTCGGCTTGGCTTGCCGCTTTCGCAAGCAGCTCTTCGATATGACAGAGCTGGTTTTCGCGCAAAAGCTCCTGGTTGCCCTCGGCGACAAAACAGCCCTTGCCCTGCACGGTGCAGATAAACCCGAGCTGCTCCAGGTCGGCGTAGGCGCGCTTGGTGGTGATGACGCTCACGCCAAGATCGCTCGCGAGTGCACGGATGCTGGGGAGTTTGGCGCCCGCAGCGAGCGTGCCCGATAAGATCTGAGCTTTGACTTGTGAGGTTATCTGCTCGTAGATGGGCTTGTCGCTCGAATTGGATAGGATGATGTCCACAGCGGCTCCTTAGCTGTTGGGCTACACGTGTATATAACCGGTAAGCACAGTATATATACACTATGCACAGTTCTGCAAGAGGCAAATGCGGATTGGGCCGGTTGCCCAGGCCCCAACTGATGAATTTGTCCTGATAGGTGCCCTAGAGCGGGATTTCGCGGCTACAATAGGGCGGTTACATCGACGTAATGCACTCAATGCAAGAAAGGATCCGCATGGCAAGCCTGTCGGATGAAATCTCGTCGCGCCGCACATTCGCGATCATCAGCCACCCGGACGCCGGTAAGACCACGCTTACCGAGAAGCTGCTGCTCTATACCGGCAGCATCCAGACTGCTGGCTCGGTCAAGGGCAAGAGCTCGGCCAAGCACGCCGTCTCGGACTGGATGGACATCGAGAAGGAGCGCGGCATCTCCGTCACCTCCTCGGTGCTGCAGTTTACCTACAACGGCGCCTGCGTCAACATCCTCGATACCCCCGGCCACCAGGACTTCTCGGAGGATACTTACCGTACCCTTATGGCCGCCGACGCTGCTGTTATGGTCATCGACGGCGCCAAGGGCGTTGAGGCCCAGACCAAAAAGCTCTTTAAGGTCTGTACGCTGCGCCACATTCCCATCTTCACCTTTGTGAACAAGCTCGACCACGAGGCTCGCGATCCGTTTGAGCTCATGGAAGAGATCGAGAACGTCCTGGGTATCAATACGTATCCCATGAACTGGCCGATCGGCAGCGGCCGCAATTTCCGTGGCGTGTTCGACCGTCAGACCCGTCGCGTTATCGCCTTTGAGGGCGACGGCCACGCCAACGCCACCAAGAAGGTCGCTGAGGTCGAGGCCGAACTGGGCGATCCTTCCATGGACGAGCTCATCGGCGAAGAAAACCATAAGAACCTGATGGACGATATCGAGCTGCTCGATGGTGCCGGCGACGAGCTCGATTTGGATGCCGTGGCCTGCGGCAAGCTGAGCCCGGCGTTCTTTGGCTCGGCGCTTACCAACTTTGGCGTGGAGCCTTTCCTGAAGGAGTTCCTGCGTCTGGCCCCGACGCCGCGCGCCTATACCGATACGCTCACCAGCGAACCGGTCGATCCCTGCCGCGACGACTTTAGCGGCTTTGTGTTTAAGATCCAGGCCAACATGGACAAGAACCACCGCGACCGCATCGCCTTTGTGCGCATTTGCTCGGGCAAGTTCGAGCGCGGCATGGATGCCTTTCACGTGCAGGGCAACCGCAAGCTTAAGCTCGCCACGGGCACGTCGATGATGGCCGACGATCGCGCCATCGTGGACGAGGCGTACGCGGGCGATATCGTGGGCCTGTTCGACCCGGGTATCTTTAGCATCGGCGACACCGTGTGCTCCGGCAAGCGCCACGTGCAGTATCCGCAGATCCCGACATTTGCCCCCGAGATGTTCGCTCGCATTACGCAGGTCGACACGCTCAAGCGCAAGCAGTTTGTCAAAGGCATGGAGGAGCTTGCCCAGGAGGGCGCCATCCAGATCTTCCGCGAACTGGGTGCCGGCATGGAGAGCGTCATCGTGGGCGTGGTCGGCGTGCTGCAGTTTGAGGTACTCGAGCGCCGCCTCAAGGCCGAGTACCGTGTTGAGGTTCGTCGCCAGCCGCTGCCCTATACGGACATCCGCTGGATCCAGAACGACCCCGACACCATCGATATCCCGGGCCTTTCGCTCACGCGCGACACGCTGCGCGTCGAGGACATGCGCGGCGGTAAGCTGCTGCTGTTCACGAGCCCGTGGAACGTGGATTGGGCAACCGACCACAACCCCGACCTGATCCTGTCGGAGTTTGGCAACGTAGCCTTTTAACGCATTGGCGCGGTGGTCCTGTGGGGCTGCCGCGCCGTTTGTTTGCCTTATGCCACGCGAGCGGCTATCATACCCACCGTCGTCTCAAGACCGGGGCGTCCGAGCAGTTCGGGTCCGATATCCTGCTCGTTAAACCTAAAACCAAAGGAGTACATAATGATCAAGAAGGTCATGGAGGACTATAAAGTCCTGTTGCGGAGCATTCCCGCGGCAACGGTTTCGCTGTTTTTCGTGAGCGTCATCATGATGAACCTGCTGGCCAACAAAGAGCTTATCAGCCTGCCGTATCTGGCACTCGATTGCGGCTTTGTGGTGAGCTGGGTTTCGTTTTTGTGCCAGGACATGATCTGCAAGCGCTTTGGCGCCAAGGCATCCATCAAAATCTCTATCCTCGCGCTGCTGGTCAACCTGGCCGTGAGCCTGTGCTTTTGGGCATGCTCGCTCACGCCGGGCATGTGGGGCGCCTACTACGACACGGGCATGATCGAGGTCAACACTGCCCTTAACGCCACTATCGGCGGCACCTGGTACGTGGTGCTGGGCTCTTCGCTGGCAATGCTCGTTTCTGCCGTGGTTAACTCCACGCTCAACCAGTCGCTCGGTCGTATGCTCAAAAAGAATAACTTTGCGAGCTTTGCCTTCCGCTCCTATGTGTCCACGGGTGTTGGCCAGTTTATCGACAACCTGGTCTTTGCCATTGTGGTGAGCCACACGTTCTTTGGTTGGACCTGGGTGCAGGTCCTTATGTGCTCGCTGACCGGCGCTATCGCCGAGCTGCTGTGCGAGGTCTTCCTGAGCCCCGTGGGCTACAAGGTCGTGCGCGGCTGGGAGCGCGAGAACGTGGGCGCCGAGTACCTCGAGCGCCACGCAACCGCCTAAGGAGCAAGTATGCGGGTTTTGATCACGGGCGCTTCGGGCGGTATCGGAGCCGCGTGCGTGCAGCGCTTTTTGGACGAGGGCCACGAGGTCGTGGGCTTTGATCTGCTGCCGGCGGCGATCGAACACGAGCGCTACCGCCATCTGATCGTTGATGTACGCGAACCGGACTTGTTTCCAGACGATCTTGAACCCCAGGTAATCGTGAACGTTGCCGGTACGCAGGATTCGGCCGATGACATCGCCGCCAACCTGTGTGGCACCATCAACGTGACCGAGCGTTACGCCTTTGTGGGGGAGGGGCTTGCTGCCAAGCCGGCGCCGGCTATCAAATCCGTGGTCAATGTGGGGTCGGCGAGTGGGCATACGGGGTCGGAGTTTCCCGCCTATGCCGCCAGCAAGGGCGGCGTTATCGCCTACACCAAGAACCTTGCAAACCGCCTGGCACCGCAGGCCATCGCCAACAGTGTGGACCCGGGCGGCGTTATCACGCCGCTCAACCGTTGCGTGATGGAAGACGAGTGCCTGTGGAACCAGATCATGGAGCTCACGCCGCTTAAGCGCTGGGCCACTGCCCAAGAGATCGCCGAGTGGATCTACTTTGTGGGCGTGACCAATCGGTTTATGACCGGGCAGAGCCTGCTGATCGATGGCGGCGAGGCCGGCCGCACACAATTTATTTGGCCCGAATAGGAAACGCGCCCGATGGAAAGCCGTCGGGCGCGTTTTTGGTGTATCGATTTTTAGCCGAGGCAAGTCCAGTTGACGGGGATCGAGCCGTGCTGTTCGAGTAGCCGATTGGCGGCGGAGAAGGGACGCGACCCCATAAAGGCGGGGAGTTCTGCCGTGGCACGGTTGGCCGAAAGCGGTGAGGGGTGCGTGGAGGCCAGGCAGAACTTGCCGGTTGCCTTGCCCACGCCGGTCGCGGCGAGCTTGCCTTCGACCATCTGTTGGGCAAAGCGGCCCCATGCCAAAAAGACTACCGGTTGGGGCAGCTGGCAGCAGCGTTCGATAACGTAGTCGGTCAGGGTACTCCAGCCCAGCTTGGCGTGTGAGTTCGCGGCATGCTCGCGCACGGTGAGCGTAGTGTTGAGAAGCAGGACGCCCTGTTGTGCCCATGGTGTTAGATCTCCCGTGGCGGGAATAGGGCAGCCCAGATCGGCTTTGAGTTCCTTATAGATGTTGCGCAGGCTTGGCGGCAACTTGGTTTGCGTCGCGGGGACCGAAAACGACAGCCCCATGGCCTGGTTGGGTCCGTGATAAGGATCTTGACCCAAGATGACAACCTTGACCTTGTCGGCCGGCGTGTAGGCGAGGGCATTGAGGATGTCGTCTTGTGCCGGGTAGATAGTCTGCTCGGCACGCAAAAGGGCGATGCGCTCGAGCAGCTGGTTCGTGGTGTCACGTACCGGCTGCGGCGCATCTCCCAACCAAGTTGCTATGTTGCGGTCGCGAGTTGCGGTGTCCATGGGGCTCCTTTATGGCAGATGCTCTGTTGGCGTCTATTGTAAAGGCGCACCGGTTGCCTTTATGCCGCGGCAGTATAAGGAGTGGGGTCTACGAGACGCGCTCGGGCGCTCCTGCCATGCGAGCCTGTCCATGTGCGCGGAGGCGCGGAAGCTCGACGGTTGCCACCATGACGCCGGTGAGGATGAGGGCGGCGCCAAAGAAGGCGATGGGGCCTAGGACCTCGCCGACCAAGAAGAACGAAAAGACGGCGGAGCAGACTGGCTCGAGCGAGAAGGCGAAGCCGGTGGTCTCGGCGGGCACGTGGGGCTGCACGAGCGTCTGGGTGATAAAGCCGTAGGCAGAGCAAATGAGTGCGAGCGCCACGACAACCACGATCTCGCTGGGCGTACTGGGAAGTGTGAAACCGCCAAAGACGCATGCGGCAATGCCCGAGAACAGGCCGCCAAAGCCCAGTTGCCAAACGCCCAGGGACAGCGGGTCGACTTCTTCGACAAAACGCTTGGCGACGATGATGTGGCCGGCATAGACAAAGGCGGAGAGCAGCATAATGAGCGCGCCGGGGTTCAGGCTGGTAAAGTCGGCGCCCGAAAGCAGCAGCATACCGCAGGTGACAATGGCAGTGCCGATGAGCACCTTGCGCTCGGGGGCGCGACGCAGCAGGGCAGCGTTGGCAAACGGCACGATTACGACCGTCAGGCTCTGCAAAAAGCCGGCGGTGGAGGCGGACGTGAGGCTGGAGCCCAGGCACATGCAGGTGAGCTCGGTTGCCATGATGGCGCCGATAATGGCGGCGCGGACCATCAGGTCGCGGTTAATGCGGAACGCGTGCTTGTGGAAGAGCAGCAGGCAAGCTGCAAAGGCGATGAGGCAGCGCAGTGCGACGATGCTCGTGGCGTTCATGCTGTCCATGCCGATCTTCATGAGGGGGTACGAAAAGCCCCATGCGACGGGAACGGAAAATGAGAGCGCGATTGCTTTTTTGCGATCCATGGGACTCCTTTTGTTACAGAACGGTTTCGTACAAAGGATTCTGCTCCCATATGTGGATGTAGTAAAGCGAATGTATCTTCAGTATGATTAAGAAATGCTAATGTTGGCAGAAAAAGCCCTGGCAAAATATTTTACGGCTGCATTGATGTGGAGGCACGATGGCATCGCGGTATCAGATTGTTTGTATGGTGGTCGATCGCGGCAGTCTTAAGGCCGCGGCCGACGAGTTGGGCTATACGCAAAGTGCGGTGAGCCAGGCCGTCAAAGCGCTCGAGCGCGAGCTGGGCACCACGCTTATCGAGCGCGGTAAGCAGGGTGTGTCGCTTACGCGCGACGGCAAGCAGTACCTGCCGTATCTGCGCCAAATCGTAACTGCCGAGGCCGAGCTCGAGGGCAAGCGCCAGGAACTGCTGGGCCTTTCGTCGACCGATATTCGTATCGCGACGTTTACCAACGTGAGTCGAACCGTGTTGCCGCGTGTGATCCGCGACTTTGGGGCGCTGCACCCGGGCGTGCGCTTTACCCTCAAGCAGGGCGATTACACGCGCAACGCCCAGTGGGTGCACGATGGCGTGGTTGATTTTTGTTTTACGGCACGCGGATTTACCGCTGGGCTCGAGAAGCGCGTGGTCTATCACGACGAGTTGGTAGCATTGCTGCCGGCCGCGCATCCGCTGGCGGCAAAGGAAAAGGTGACACTCGTCGACCTGGCGTCCGAGCCGTTTGTGCTGTTGGATGAGGGCGAACAGAGTCTGGTGCTCGATGCATTTGCGGCGCATGGCCTGTCGCCGCACGTGACGAGTGAAGTGACCGACGACTACACCATCATGGCGATGGTGGAGGAGGGCCTAGGCGTGAGCATGCTGTATCGCCGTACCGTTGAGGGCATGCAGGCCGATATTCGCGTACGTCCTATCGTGCATGCCCCCTCGCGCGACGTGGTGGCCGCCTGGCGCAGCTGGGACACCATGCCCATCGCCACGAGGCACTTTATCGACTATATGAGCTCGCATATTGTCAATTAATGACTGGCGTGGCGTTGAGTGCGGTGTTTAGCGGGCTGTCGCTTTGGCTTGGGTGGCGCGATAGGTGCGTGCCGGGTGGCAGAGTAGCACCGCCACGACCATAAAGAACGCCGTGGTGCCCAGGCTGATGGGGTAGACCATCATGATGTTTGCAAAGGTGCGGAAGTGCGGGAACACGCAGAACACCCAGTAGAAGCGGATGCCGCAGACGCAGATCATGGTGATGAGGGCGGGCGTGAGCGAGATGCCAAAGCCGCGCAGGTAGCCTGACATGTTTTCGTAGAACATGCTAAAGGCGTACGCCGGGAAGATCGAACACACGCGGATATAGCCGATTGAGACAATGTTGGGATCGCTGTTGAACAGCGACAAGATCTCGCGCCCCAGGCCGACAATAACGATAATTGTGGTGAGCGCGACGATACCGCCCTCGACTAGGCAGACCTTGAGCGTTTTGGTGCAGCGATCGATCTGGCGGGCGCCGTGGTTTTGTCCCACAAAGGTGGTGCAAGCCTGGCTAAAGCTGTTGAGCAGGTTGTAGCACACGTACTCCAGACTCATGGCGGCGCTCGATGCCGCCATGACCTCGGTGCCCAAGCTGTTGATGGCAGACTGGATGATGATGTTGGCGACAGCAAAGACGGCGCTTTGGATGCCGGCGGGCAGGCCGATCTTGACGATGCGCTTGAGGGCGACGGGGTCGATAGCTAGGTCGCGTAGGGTGACGCGGACGACGGAGTCGGTCTTGAGAAGGCGGATAAAGAGCGTAGCGGCGCTGACGGTGTAGGCGATGGCGGTGGCGATGGCGACGCCCGCGACGCCCCAGTGGAGTATTGGGACAAAGATGAGGTCCAGGCCAATGTTGAGGACGGTGGACACGGCAAGCGCCTGCAGCGGCATGCGGGTGATTCCGACGGAGCGGAAGATCGCGGCCTCAAAGTTGTAGAGCAAGATTGAGGGCATGCTGAGCAAAAAGACGCGCAGATAGAGTGAGGCGAGCGGCATGGTCTCGGCGGGAACGTTGAGCGCGGCGAGCATGGGCTCGGCAAAGATCTCGCCCAGTGCGATGACGACAAAGCCCACGAGTGCCATTAAAATTGAGGTATGGACGGCGCGTTTGACCATGTTCTGATCGTTGCGGCCGATAGCGTTGGCGATGACCACGTTGGAGCCAAGTGACATGCCAATAAACAGGTTGAGCATAAGGCTGGTAAGCGGAACATTGGAGCCGACCGCCGCCATGGCGAGGGTTCCCTGGTCGCCCGAGAAGTTACCGATGATGACCGTGGCGATGAGGTTCGACAGCTGCTCCAAGATGCTCGTGGCGGCCACGGGGAAGGCGAACAGGGGAATATTGCGCCACAGCGAGCCGGTTGTCATGTCAATGTGCTTAGATGCGGTATCAGCCATACGCTCTCAATCTCTAATATGCTCTTTCGTGCTTATTTGCGCAGATGATGATACTCCTAATGCAACCAGTCGGCACGTAGGGACGTTCCTTTTCTGCCGGCAGCTGGGGACACTCCTTATCTCTTCTAACTAGTCATTCAAGAACGTCCCCAATGACTAGGCGGGGAAGGCGTGCGACAATGGTGGGCGTTGTGTTGTTCGCGCTAAGGAGTTGCCATGTTGTTGTGTCCCGTTTGCCATGAGCCGTTGGTGGACGACGAGCGTGGTGCTGCATGTGCGGGCGGACACCGGTTTGACCGAGCTCGCGAGGGCTATCTATATCTACTACGTTCGTCCAAGAGCGGCGACTCCATGGGCGATCCCAAGTCGCAGGCACGCAGCCGTCGTGACTTTCTGAACCGTGGATACTATGCGCCGTTGCGCGATGCGATGGTTGAGCTGGTGCGCAAGCAGGTGTCTGGGCGCGCCGCGTTTACGAAAGATCCCATGACGCTGCTCGATATTTGCTGCGGTGAGGGCTACTACACCAGCGCCATGGGCGCGGTGCCGGGCGTGGATGCTTACGGTTTCGACTTGGGCAAAGAGATGGTTCGCCTGGCCGCCAAGCGCGGCGATGCAGCCTATTTCGTAGCCAACATGAAGGATATCCCCGTGGCCGATGGCGCCTTCGATATGGTGACCGAGCTCTTTGCTCCCTTTAACGAGCGCGAATTTGCCCGCGTGCTGGCGCCAGAGGGCTCGCTCTACACCGTGGTGCCGGGCGCCCGTCATCTCTTTGGGCTTAAGGAGGTGCTCTACGACACGCCGTACCTTAACGATGAGAAGCTGCCACAAACAACGGAGCTCAAGCTGGTTGGAACGCAGCAGGTGTCCGCGAATATTACGCTTCAGACCCAGGCCGATATCGAGGCGGTGTTCCAGATGACGCCGTACTACTACCGCACGCGCCCCGCCGACAAAGAGCGCCTGGCAAACCTCGATACCCTTCAGACTGACATCGACTTCATCATCGCCGAGTACCGCCACAGCTAACAACCTGCCAAAAAGGGACAGGTTTATTTTGGTAGGTTTTATCTGGACAAACGTAAAGGGCCGACCGCGGAGATGCGCGATCGGCCCTTTTTAGTTGCTTGGCTGCAGAGGTTATGAGAAGCGAGCGCTTATAGGCGGTCCTTGTTCTCGGCCTTAACGGCGTGTGCCTGCTGAACAAAGAACAGGTCGTACACCACGATGACAAAGGCGCCAAAGTTGATGGCGTCGCCGCCAAACGCGGGAAGCGTGAGCACCGCTTGGGCAAGCGTGGCGACCGCGGCAACAATACCGAGCTTAAACGCGCCGTCCACCTGCGAAGGCTTGTTGGCGCCCTTGATACCGGCGACGCCTGCGGCAAGGTTGACGAGACCCTTGGCGATAAGCACGACCGCTGCGAGCGTGGCGTACGAACCGTACGTGGAATCGAGACCGCCCGTGGCGATACCGACGCCGGCGGTGACGAGGCTGGCGATGCCCAAAACAAAGTAGATGAGAGCAAGGATTTTGAGAGTCTTGCGAGTGAAGCTCATGGCTGGTCCTTTCGATACGAGTACGCCAACTTGGCGCACCCAATGTACTGCACATATCGTGAAGCACATTGTAGTTCAACGGGGCGATGCATGCGTTTGAAAGCGTCTCTTGCCCGCACGGTCCAACCTTTCAAAAAAGAAAGCTGGGCGTAAGTCAAATCGATGGCAGCGTATGCGCGGCGCTGCGATGATGGGGCCATGGTAAGAGCTGGACCGAAGGAGAAGCCATGATGTACGGAGCAGGGCAAGTGTGTGAGCCGCGGTCGTTGGGAAGGCGCATGGGTGATTCCGTGATCGCTGCCGTGTGCACGGGATTGATGGCGGTGCTTTGCATTGGGATGCTGTGGGCCATGTCGCATGTGGGACAATAGCGGACGGTGGGGTGCCGACACAAACGGCGCTCACGTATTCGTTTTGCTTGCTAAGGAGTACCCATGGGTGTAGTCGATCCCTTTTCTGTTGCTCGGGCCGCGGGGCTTGAGCTGACCGGGAAGTCCGAGGGACTCACGCTCACCGACGGCACGATGGAGCTGCGCGCCGATTTCACCCGCATGCATCCGCGGCTCAAGCAGGGCCGTTTGCAGCAAGAGCTGCTGGTAAAGGCTGCGCGCACAAAAGGTATCGAGCGCCCATGGGCGATTGATGCCACGGCAGGCTTTGGCGAGGATTCGCTGCTGTTGGCGGCCGCGGGCTTTACCGTCGATCTGTATGAGCAGGATTGCGTGATCGCGGCACTCCTCAAGGATGCTTTGGATCGCGCGGCAGATGATCCGGCGCTTGCGACAGCCGTGGCGCGCATGCGCTTACATGCGGGCGAGGACAGTATTACCGGCCTTCGCCATACAGCTGAGCCGATCGGGCAGGGCGAGCTCGCGGCTCCCGACGTGGTGTATCTGGACCCCATGTTTCCCGAGCGTACTAAAAGTGCGGCGGTCAAAAAGAAGTTCCAGCTCCTACATCATCTGGAACAGCCGTGCGCCGATGAGGAGACGCTGGTCGAGGCGGCGCTTGCGGTGCATCCGCGCAAGGTCGTTATCAAGCGGCCGGTGAAGGGGCCGCTGCTTGCCGGCGTTAAGCCGAGCTATCAACTTGCGGGCAAGGCAGTTCGTTACGATGTTTTAGTGCCGCCGCGCCCGTAACTTGCGTGCGATGGCTGGCACTCCGTCAGTGCCGTACCGATGCGGCGCCTATTTCCAAGGGTGCGACGTCAGGTGCCAGCCGCCGCAGTATTCGCATTTGTAGCAGGCCAAACCACGCCGCCCATGGTTTTCGCAGTCGGCCATGACTGCCTCGGCCTCGGCACGCGTGTCGTAACGGTTTTTGCGTTCGCACGACTTGTAGCGCCAGGCTTCATCGCGCTCGGCGTCCAGGGCGTCGCGGCGCTCATCCTCGCGCGCAAACAGGTCGCTCATGTCGCCGCCCGTAGCAGCGCCCAAAAACTCGCTTTTGGCCTTTGACCAGGCGGCTCGCTTTTTGCTCCCCATCTGCTTCGCGCCCCTCTTCAAACGCTGGTATCATTGCTCAATCAAAGTGATACCAATAAACGTGAGGTCGCCGCGTGATGATCAGAAAAACCCTCGATACCGACATTCCCGCCGTCATGGCTATCTATGACGCGGCCCGCGCCTTTATGCGTGCGCATGGCAACGCCACGCAGTGGCCCGAGGGCACGCCTTCTGCCGAGCAGCTGGCTGCCGATATCGCCGCCGGTGGCAGCTATGTGTGCGAAGTCGACGGCCGCGTGGTGGCGACGTTTGCCTTTTTACCGGGCCCGGACGAGTGCTATGACGTCATTGAGGACGGTCAATGGCGTAGCGACACTCCGTACGCCGTGCTGCACCGTGTGGCATCCGACGGCACCGTGCACGGTATCGCGGCTGCGATGTTTGCCTTTGCCAAAGAACGTGCCGATCACCTGCGCATCGACACGCATCAGGATAACCTGCCCATGCAGGGTGCGAGCCTCAAGGCCGGATTTGAGCGCGCCGGCATCGTGTATGTGTCAGACGGCACGCTGCGTGTTGCGTTCGATTGGCTGCGCGAGGCGTAAAAGCCGGGCCTCATGGCAACAATTCACTCGAACGACAAATGGCCCCAAACGGGGCCAAATTTAGTTGATTGCGGCGCCTGGGGTGCTTGCCGTGTGGTTGATAGTGCTACGCCTACGCGACTATTCCCTGGGCAGCTCGCTTCCACAGTGGCAACACTTGGTCGCGCCTTCGTGCACCTCTTCCAGACAATACGGGCAGACGGGCGCCGGTGCGGCTTCCTCGGTGGTGGCACCGGCGAGCCTGTCGCCAATCTCCTGCGCCTTGTTGAAGGCCTTGACGATGGCAAAGACGATCGCCGCCACAATCAAAAAGTTGATGCATGCACCGATAAAGGCGCCAAAGTCGATATTGGTGCCCGGCACCACCAACCCCGAGATCTCGGTGGCGCTACCGCCGGCAATCACGGAGATAAGCGGGTTGATGATGTTATCGGTAAGTGAGGTCACGATAGAGGTAAATGCGCCGCCGATAATCACGCCGACGGCCATGTCCATCACGTTGCCGCGATTGATGAATTCCTTGAACTCGTTGAGCAATGCCTTCATGGTGGCTCCTCGCAGTTGTGGGCCTCGCGTTGTTACTGCCCCAGATGAGCCCAGGCAGACAAAAAGGGGAGGTGCCGGCTGTCGCAAGGCGCGAACCTACGAAAATCGCCGCGCGGCAACGCGGGGCGATGAGCTCGGTCGGGGGATAGGGCCCGCTTCGCCCGCCGGCTCGTAAATTGTATCATCCAGTGTGGAACGAGGACGCCCGTTGCCGCGTGCGATGGGCTTGTAATAAGAGGAGAGCCATGTCGAAGCAAGCGGTCGTTGGAATCTTGGCGCATGTCGATGCCGGCAAGACCACGTTGGCCGAGGCCATGCTGTTCAACGCGGGTCGCATTCGCAAGCGCGGCCGCGTTGACGA
The DNA here is from genome assembly GCA_900545485.1 of uncultured Collinsella sp. Lineage (GTDB taxonomy): Bacteria > Actinomycetota > Coriobacteriia > Coriobacteriales > Coriobacteriaceae > Collinsella. The sequence continues at coordinate 53,827 of UQZD01000003.1, forward strand.
TGGCGATTCGCACCTGGACACTAACGCGATCGAGCGCGAGCGCGGCATTACGATCTTCTCGTCGCAGGCCGTGCTCGACCATGGCGATACCCATGTCATGCTCGTGGATGCACCGGGGCATGTCGATTTTTCGGCCGAGGCGGAGCGCACGCTGCGCGCGCTCGACTATGCGATTTTGGTTGTGGGTGCCAACGACGGCGTGCAGGGGCACACCGAAACCCTGTGGCGCCTGCTTGCGCGCTATGACATCCCGACGTTCGTCTATATCAACAAAATCGATTTGGAGAATCCCGGCTGCGATGTTTTGCTGGCACAGCTTGGGCAGCGTCTTTCCGAAGGCTGCCTGGATGCCAACGAATTGTTGGCGGGCGGCACCGTTCAGGTGGACGCTGCTGCGTTGGACGAGGCTGCGCTCGAGGAGTTTCTTGAGGCGGGTGAGCTTTCCGTCGCAACGCTGTCGCGCATGGTTGCCGAGCGCAAGCTCTTTCCCTGTTTTGCCGGGTCGGCGCTCAAGGACCAAGGCGTGGACGAGCTGCTAGATGGCATGTGTACACTGATGCGTGAACAGACGTGGCTCCCGGAGTTTGCCGCGCGCGTCTATCGTGTCAGCCGCGGGGATCGCGGCGAGCGCTTGGCTTGGGTTAAAGTGACCGGCGGCACGCTGCATGCCAAGCAGATGATTGACGGACGTTCCGGTGCCGAGACATGGGAGCAGAAGGTCGATCAGGTCCGCATCTATAACGGCGAGAAGTATGAGCTTGCCCAAGAAGTTGCTGCTGGCGGTATTTGTGCCGTGACGGGTCTTGCGCACGTTCGCCCAGGGGACGCCTTGGGCGCGGAATCCGCGTGCGATGCGCCCGTCATTGCGCCAGTTCTCACCTATACGGTGCTTCCGGGCGAACACGATGTCCATGCGGTGTTCAAAGCACTGACTGAGCTGGCGGACGAAGATCCCATGCTCGGCGTAAGCTGGAATACGCATCTTGAACAAATACATCTGCAGCTCATGGGGGCGGTGCAGCTCGAGGTCGTGCAGCGGGTGTTGGCCGATCGCTTTGGCCTTTCGGTTGCGTTTGAGTCTGGCGGCATTCTCTATAAGGAGACTATTTCGCAGCCGGTCGAGGGCGTGGGCCACTTTGAGCCACTGCGCCACTATGCCGAGGTGCATCTGTGCCTGGAACCGTTGCCGGCGGGTTCGGGCGTGCAGTTTGGCACCGTGACCTCGACCGACGAGCTCGATCTTAACTGGCAGCGTCTGGCACTCACCAACGCCATGGAGCGCGATCATCTGGGCGCGCTGACCGGCTCGCCCATCACCGATGTGCGCATTACACTCACGGGTGGCCGCGCGCATGCCAAACACACCGAGGGCGGCGATTTTCGCCAGGCCACGTACCGCGCGATTCGCCAGGGGCTCATGCAGGCGCGTGAGGCCGGCGCGGCGGTGCTGTTGGAGCCGTGGTATCGCTTTGAGCTCGAGGTGCCGGGGGAGTGCGTGGGCCGGGCGTTGTCAGACGTCACGCGCATGGGTGCCGAGTACGAGCCTCCGACGATGGCGGGAGACCGGGCGAAGCTTGTGGGTCGCGTGCCGGCATCTGAGGTGCAGGATTACGCGCTGGAGGTGGCTGCCTACACGAGTGGTCGTGGGCATCTGTACCTGGAGTTCGCCGGCTATGCGCCTTGCCATGATGCCGAGTGCGTAATCGAGACGGCCGCCTATGAGCCCGAGGCCGATCTGCCCAACACGCCCGACTCGGTCTTTTGCTCTCACGGCGCCGGCTACACGGTCAAATGGTACGACGTACCCGCCGCAGCTCATGTAAAGGTCGATCCCACCACCTTCCGCTCCTGGCGAGCAGCAGACGCCGAGTTTTTCGGCCATAGGTGATAGAGGGTCAGACTCTTTGCCGCATTTAATTGGTATAACTCGGTATAAGTTGGTATAACTGTTACCAGGGTTTACCGATCCGAGGAGGCCGACATGAATCCAAATCCCTTTAAGCCAACGGCAGGCAAGCGGCCTCCGATGCTCATCGGTCGAGAGTCGGTCATCGAAGATTTTGAGGAAGGACTCGACAACGGCGCCGGAGCGCCGGGCAGGCTCATGCTCATTACGGGAAATCGCGGCTGCGGCAAGACGGTTCTCCTGCGGGAGCTGCAACGTCTAGCCAGCGAGCGCGGATGGGCGGTTGTCTCCGATTCCGCTTCGCTTGGCTTGTGCGACCGCCTGGCCGACGCGCTTCGCTCGAATAAACCCGTTGTGACGTCAATGGAATTCGGGCCGTCGTTTGGCCGGATGTCGGTCGAGGCGGCGCGGGCAAAGGGCGAGACGTTGCGAGGGCTGGTCAACGAGCGTCTCAAGAAGCTCGGTCCAGGCAAGGGCATACTGTTTGCGATTGACGAGGCTCAATCTGCGTCTATCGAGGAGCTGGCGGCTCTTGCCGTTCTCTATCAGCAGGTGCTCGGAGACCAGGATGCCACGGGCTTGTCCGATAGCGACCAGCGCGGCCTTGCGCTAGTGTTCGCCGGTTTGCCCAGCATGGTTGATGACTTGCTCGAAGAGCCGAGCGTGACGTTTTTGCGGCGCGCCCAGCAGCGTACGCTGGGGGCGATTTCTTTGCCCAAGGTGCGCGATTCATATATCCAGACGGTCAAAGGCGCTGGTCTTTGCGTTGATGCGGGGACGGCGGACCTTGCGGCGCGCAGGAGCATGGGGCATCCCTATATGGTCCAGCTGGTGGGATATTACATGTGGCGGGCTGCTGTCCGGCGTGACTCGCGGGTCATTGAAGAACGCGATGTCGAGGATGGCCATGCGGATGCCGTCTCCGAGTTCTACGAAGCGGTTGACGCGCCTCTGTATTACGGGCTGCGCAGTCCACAACGCCTCTTTATCGAGGCCATGGCTGCTGACGAGGGTAAACCGACGCGCATGGCGGATATCATTGAGCGCTGCGATCGCACCCAGAGCTGGGCGAGTAAATATCGCGCAAGCCTGATTCGCGAGCGCGTCATCGAGGCTGCCGGATACGGCCTCGTCCGATTTACCGTGCCCATGCTGGGCGAGTATATCCGCGACCGCATTTTATGGCATGAGTAGGGTGATAAAGGTGACGGAACAGAAGATGAGCCCGCAGGCTATCGAGGTGCGCGGCGCGCGCGTACACAACCTCAAGGACATCGATATCGATATTCCGCTGGGAAAGCTCGTGGGCATTGCCGGCGTATCGGGTTCGGGCAAGAGTTCGCTGGCGCTGGGGGTTCTTTATGCCGAGGGCTCGCGTCGCTACTTGGAAGCACTCAGCACTTATACCCGCCGTCGTTTGACGCAGGCCGAGCACGCTCAGGTGGATGAGGTATTGCACGTACCGGCGGCGCTCGCGCTGCACCAGCGTCCGAGCGTGCCGGGCGTGCGCTCCACCTTTGGCACCATGACCGAGCTCAACAACAGCCTGCGTCTGCTCTTTAGCCGTTGCGCCCATCACGTGTGCCCGCATTGCGGGGCGCGTGTGGAGCCAAGCCTCAACGTAGCGGCTGGCCTGTCGCTCACGTGTCCGACGTGCGACCGCGAGTTCTACGCTCCGAGCGCCGAGGACCTTGCCTTTAACAGTGGCGGTGCATGCCCCACCTGTGGCGGCACCGGTGTCATGCGCGAGGTGGACGAGGCGAGCCTGGTGCCCGACGAGTCAAAGACCATCAACGAAGGTGCGGTGCTTCCCTGGGGTACGCTCATGTGGGATTTGATGAAGCAGGTCGCCGGCGAGATGGGCGTACGCACCGACGTGCCGTTTAACCAGCTCACGCCTCAAGAGCGCGACATCGTGTTCCACGGTCCGGCGGTTAAGAAGCACATTCTCTACGTTCCCAAAAACGGCGAGGGCGCCACGCCGCTCGACTTTACCTATTACAACGCCGTCTATACCGTTGAGAATGCGCTCGCCAAGGTTAAGGACGACAAGGGCCTCAAACGCGTTGCACGCTTTTTGCGCGAGGGGGCATGCCGCGATTGCGGCGGCACGCGTCTCTCCGAGGCTGCGCGCCAGCCTCAGGTGCGCGGTATCAATCTGGCACAGGCCGGGGCCATGACGCTTGGTGATGCGGTCGAGTGGGTGCGCGGGGTGCCCTCATCCTTGCCGGTCGAGATGCGGCCCATGGCGATGGATATCTGCGATTCATTTTTGGGCGCGGCCCGTCGCCTGGTCGACTTGGGTCTCGATTACCTTTCACTCGACCGCGCTGGTGCCACGCTCTCCACGGGTGAGCGCCAGCGCGTGCAACTCGCCCGCGTGGTGCGCAACCGATCGACGGGCGTGCTCTATGTGCTGGACGAGCCTTCGATCGGCTTTCATCCCGCCAATGTCGACGGCTTGGTGGGCGTGATGCGCGATCTGGTGGATGACGGCAACACCGTGGTTGTTGTCGACCACGATACGCGCGTACTGGTGGAAGCCGACTATCTGGTCGAGATGGGCCCCGTTGCCGGAGCGGGTGGTGGTAATGTGATTGCCGCTGGCACGGTAGACGAGGTCGAGCAATCGCAGGGCAGCCGCATCGCCCCGTTTTTGCGCGCCGAGCCCAAGCGCTTGCGTCCGCAGGTGACTGACGAGGAAATGTTCGACCAGGGCCACATCCGTATGGCAACCGATACCATCCATACCGTCAAACCGCTCGAAGTCGATATCCCGCGCGGCCGTCTCGTTGCGGTGACGGGCGTTTCTGGTTCGGGCAAGACGACGCTGGTGCTTGAGACGCTCATTCCGGCACTCAAGGCGCAGGCAGATGGCGAGCGTCTGCCAAGACACGTGCGCTGGGTCGATGCCGAAGGCATTGCCCGCGCCAACCTGATTGACGCCACTCCCATCGGCGCCAACGTGCGCTCGACGGTGGCGACTTATGCCGACATCCATGATGAGCTGCGTCGCGCCTTCGCCCGTACGCCCGAAGCCAAGGCAGCCGGCTACAAGGCGGGCGCCTTCAGTTACAACACTGGCGCCTTGCGCTGCCCTACGTGTGACGGCACGGGCTCGATATCGCTCGACGTGCAGTTTTTGCCCGACGTCGAGATCGTCTGCCCGGCATGTCGCGGCTCGCGTTATGCAGACGCGGCTTCGCATATCCATCGCGAGGGCAAGGACGGGAGTCTGCTTACGTTGCCGCAGCTCATGGACATGAGTGTGGACGAGGCCCTCGACGCCACGGTGGGACTCAAGAAGGTTCAGGCGCGCTTGCAGACCTTGCACGACCTGGGCCTGGGCTATCTCACACTCGGTGAGCCCACACCGGCGCTCTCGGGCGGCGAGGCGCAGCGTCTTAAGCTTGCGAGCGAGATGGGTCGCGTGCAGGATGATGCCGTATTCGTATTCGACGAGCCCACGATCGGCCTGCATCCGCTCGATGTTCAGGTGTTGCTGAGTGTGTTCGACGGCCTCGTTGCCAAGGGCGCCACGGTTATCGTGATCGAACACGATCTCGACCTTATCCGTAACGCCGATTACGTGATCGACATGGGTCCGGGCGGTGGCGACGCGGGCGGGCAAATCGTCTGTGCTGGCACGCCGAGCGACATCGCAGCCTGCTCCAAGAGCATTACCGGCCGCTACCTATAGACAATGAGGCAAAGGGACAGCCCCTTTGCCTCATTGATGCTTATTTCACGCATTGAGCGGCGAGATAGTCGCGGAAGAATGGCAATTCAAATGCGACGAGCCCTCGTCCTCGTTCCCCGATGATGCCGGCATCTATCATGCGGCGTCGGTAGCGGGAGACCTGCTGCGGCGAACGCTTAAGGCGCTCGACAAGGTCAGCGGTGGTGGACTCTTCCTCGTCATCGAGCATGGCGATGAGGAATCGCTTGTCCTCTGCAGTGAGTTCCCGATAGGTTGCCGCGAGGATTCGGTCGTCCATCTCGTCGCGCGCGATTTTGATTCCCAGGTCAAAGTCGCGTGACGAGATTTCCTTCGAATCGCTTGTGAGATCCCAGGCACGGTAGCCTACGAGTTGCAATAGGAAGGGAAAACCAGAGATCGAGCGAACGGCTCTATCGATTCCCTCAGCATCTGCCAGGCGATCGTTTTCCTGGATTGTGCGAATCAAGGCCTCGCGTACGTCATAGTCGGCAATGCGACCCAGATGATATTGTTGGGCGCGGCGAAGGAACGAGACCGTCTTGTGGTTCAGCAACGTCGAGACGTTGTTGGGAAGCCCCGCCATGAGCAGCGCGACGCGTTTCCCATCGGTCACAAAGTGCTGATACGTCGCTGCGAGCTGAATCATCTCGTCGAGTGTCGGGTCTACCTCGTCAACCGTGACGAGCAGACCGGTGCCCGCCTCGTTGAGCTGGTCGATGATGTCGCTCATGCGATAACGCCAGGTTGAGGCATCGTGAACGCGATTGACCTCGATACTGCCGAGCGGTGCAATTCCGAGACCGGTGACTTCGAAGTTCTTAGACGGGTCGATAAGATGGCCGGCAGCACGTTTCGCCCCGAACTCGATTTCCTCAAGCATTCCCGGGAGCGCGGTTGTCTTTACGGCAATCCAGCCGTGGGATTCCGCCCTTGTCGCGAGCGACGACATGAGAGCGGTTTTACCGGTTCCACGCGCGCCTGAGAAGATCGAGGTCAATTCTGGGCGCCTGCGCTGGCTCAAGAAGGCACGGTCCAAATCCCGAATAATCTGTTGTCTGCCAGCGAGATGGGCAGGAACCTCACCAAAACTGGGGGTAAACGGGTTCTCGAGATATTTCACAAGACTCTCCTTTCACACCGCCGTTTAACTTCATTTTACTTTAGTTAATTCTGATTAAAAGTGAGGGCTCTTTATCTAGAGCATCAATTAGGCGTGTGTGCCGTCGGCGTGGCGCTTGAATGTGACAAAGGGACAGTTCCTTTGTCACATGCCGGCAAAGCCTGTTTGGCGCAGGGCTTCGTAGAGGACGATGGCGGCGCTGTTGGAGAGGTTGAGGGCGCTGATGCGGTAGTCGTCGGGGTTGACGAAGTTGCCGCAGATATCCTGTTGAAGGATGGCCTCGTGGCTGTCCTCGGTATGCCCCAGCGATTCCTCGTGAGCTTCCCAAGCCTCGGCGTTGTCGAGTGAGTCGCAATCGCGCAGCATGGGGATGCGCTCGCAGCGCTCGGGCGCCGCGGCGAGCAGCTTCTCGGGAATGCCCGAGCTCTCGCTGCCAAAGACTAAGTAGTCGCCGTCGCGGTAGGTGCTTTGCGCATAGGTGCGGCGCGCCTTTTTGGTCAGCAGATGCAGGCGCTCGTCGGCAGGAGAGAGACCGTTGCGCGCAAGGAAATCCTCCCAGCTGGCATAGGTCGTCACGTCCAAGTTTTGCCAGTAGCCCAGGCCGGCGCGACGCACCGTCTTGTCGTCGAGCGAAAACCCCAGCGGCTCCACCAGATGCAGGCGGGCGCCGGTGACCACGCAGGTGCGGCCGATATTGCCCGTATTGGCCGGAATCTCGGGCGCATACAGCACAATGTTGAACATGAATCTCCTTGGCTCAGAACGAAAAACCACCACGAAGGGCACCTTCGTGGTGGTTTGGCGGTTACGTAGGCGGACAAATGCCCGCTTGGATAAACCTAGGCGCGGTGCCAGTCGGTCAGGCAAGCATCGAGGGAGGCGATGAGCGCATCTTTGTCCATGTGACGGCCGATGATGCACAGACTCGTCATGCGGTCGCCCGTCTCGTCGTCCCAAATTTGCATGATCTCGGGGTTCTCGTCGATGATCTTCTGCTTCTCGCCCTCGGGCGCCGAGTCGACAAACAGGCCGTTCTCCATCAGGCGCATCTGGTGGCCGGCCTGCTCGAACATGTAGCACATGTCCGGATTGCTGGCCTGCCACAGCGGACCCTTGACGCGGATGACCTCGTCGGGCCACTCCTGCTCAACAAAATCGGTGAACTTCTGCAGGTCAAACGGCTTGCGGCGTGAGTACACAAAGGTCTCGATGTCGTACTCGAGCACCTCGGGATCGTCGTGCTCTTCGGGATGCTCCATGGCCTCGATCCAGGCGGCGGAGTTGTAGGCGCGCATAAAGTCGAAGCGGTCGGTGTCGAGCAGTTCCTCCATGGGAACCTCGCCGTTTTGGGCCTCGACGATCACGGCGTCCTTCTGAAGACTGCGCACGATGGCCTTGAGCTCGGCGATCTGCTCGGGCGTTACGGTATCGGTCTTGTTGAGGATGAGCGTGGAGCAGAATTCAATCTGCTGGATGAGCAGGCTCTCGATGTCGTCCTCGTCGATATCCTCGGCCAGCAGGTCGCGGCCGCCGTTGAACTCGTCGTACATGCGGGCGCAATCGACCACAGCCACGATGTTGTCGAGCGCAAGCTTGGGCTCGCCGCCCACCTTGGCCTCGTCGCAGAAGCTCGAGATGGTGTAGGCGATGGGGATAGGCTCGCAAATGCCCGAGGCCTCGATGATGATGTAATCGAAGTTGCCCGAATCGGCGATGCCCTGCAGCTGGTTGGCCAGGTCGTCCGAAAGCGTGCAGCAGATGCAGCCGTTGGTGAGCGGGATGAGGTCATCGGTCTCGGAAAGGCCGCCGTCGGCGATGAGGCTGGCGTCGACGTTGATCTCGCCGATATCGTTGACGATCACGGCGGCGCGGATGCCGCCGTCGTTAGCGAGGATGTGGTTGAGCAGCGTGGTCTTGCCGGCACCGAGGTATCCGGTAAGCATGATGATCTTCACGGGTTTGTTGGGCATGTGCCCTCCTTTGTTAGACATGGCTTACAGTTGAATCTTATGCCAAACGCCTGCTCTTATACCCACGCGCCGGCAAATAACACAAGCTACTCCCAGGCTCCCCAAACATCGGGGCAATAACCGACGGTGGCCTTTTTGCCGTTGCGCACGATGGGCTCGGCCAAGACCTGCTGGTTCTCGAGCAGCTTGTCGAAGCGCTGACTAGGGGTGAGGTGCTGAATGAGCGCGAGCGTCTCCTCGTCCTTGGCTTTGGGGTTGAGCAGCTTGTCGATGCCGCCAACTGCCTGCATCACGCTCGTGAGCTCGCCCTTGCTCATCTCCTTTTCCTTTAGGTCGATAAACTGCACCTTAATGCGGCGCTCCTTGAAATAGCGCTGGGCCTTCTTGGTATCGAAGGACTTCTTGGTGCCGAAGATTTGCACGTTCATAGTATGTTCCGCCGCTCTATCGAATGAAGTTGGTTGTTGCGCGATCGGCTTCGGGCGCGTTGATACCGGCGGCCTGACCTGCCTCGATGCAGCGCAGGAGCCAGGCCATGTTCTTGCCGATGTTTCGCATGGTGGCAAGGCCCTCGGCGTCCCCATCGGCGTCACCGGGCACGCGGCCAAACACGTTGTTCCAGTAGGTGGAAGCAACCACGGGCATTTGCTTAATGGTGAAGTACTTGTTGAGCACATCGAAGGTGGTCGACGTGCCGCCGCGACGGGCGACGGCGACTGCGGCGCCGGGTTTGTGCTCAAAGGCATGCCCGCCTGCATAGAAGGCGCGATCGAGGGCCGAAAGGATGCGGCCGCTGGGGTGCGCGTAGTAGACGGGCGAGCCAAAGACAAAACCGTCGGCCTGCTCGGCGGCAGCGATGAGCTCGTTCACCACGTCGTCGTCAAAGGTACAGCGACCGCCAAGTTTGCCGCACTGACCGCAGCCGATGCAGTCGCGAATGGGCTTGGCGCCCAGCTGAAACACCTCGGTATCAATGCCTTCGGCATTGAGCTGCTCGGCGACCTCGGCGAGTGCGCGGGCGGTGTTGCCGTTTGCCTTGGGACTGCCATTGACCAAAAGAACCTTCATCACAAACTCCCTCTGCTGTCGGTGACTTCTGCGGAGGATTATCGCACGAGAGGGTAGATGGCGTGGGGCGCGATGTGAAACGGCTCGTGTTTCACATCGCGCCCCACAACGCTAGTCCAGCTTGGTGCCCGGTACTTGCGGCGCCTCTTTAAGCCGCGCTTTGAGCTCGTTCAAAATGGAAACGGGCTGTCGATCGACAGCGTCCAGATGAAGTGTCGCCACACGAATGGGTGGCTGATATTCAAGCGAGCCGATGAGCACGGGAGAACCCAGGAACCGCTCGATTTCTTCTGCGATCGCGTCGGTCTCTTCGGGATCAAAGTCGTCGAAAAGCGCCGCGAACGTCGGCCCCGTCGAGCGGAACAGGCGACCCTTGCCGCGCGAGCATTCCATGAGGCAGGCGGCGCTTTCTGCCAAAACGCGGTCGCCCGCATCAAAGCCAAAGCGGGCATTGACCTGAGCGATATCGTCGATTTTGATGGCGATCAAACCAGCCTTGCGCGCCACGCGACGCATTTCGCCAATGGCGTTGACCAGGGCGTGAATATCGCCCAAGCCGGTTACCGAATCGGTCGTATCTGCCAAGCTTCGGTTGATGATAATGCCCACATACATGCCGGGCTCGGTATCGGTGCCGTCCAAGCGGTAGCCCGTGCAGTCGCAAAGCACGTATTTTCCGGTGGCATCCATTACGCGATACTGCATGTAGTGGAAGTGCCATGTGCCGTTTATCACCATGTCGAGCTCGGCACGTACGTTGTCGCGGTCCTCGGGATGAACGCGGGCGAGCCACATGTCGAGTGAGTTAAAAGGGTGCTGGGAGGGCAGGTCAAAATCGCGCACGGCGTTAACCGACCATTGCGATTCTCCCGTATCGAGATTGAGGATAAACGGATAGCGCGTCTCGGAGCTCATGGAGATCGCTTGGAACACCCGGTCGTTGCAGGGAAGCTGATCGACGATTGGGCGTTGCGGCGCGTCATCGTCTTTCGGTTGCTGCACACGATGCATAAGCTTATAGCGATACATCTTGCGATCGGCATCCATCGTCATCTGGCGACGCGTGTCGCCAGCAAGTGGATCGACGCGCGAGCAGCCAAAGCTAAAGCTGCCGATCATGGGCGCCTTGCCACCTGAGCTCGCCTCGATCAGCCTGGTACGCACCTGCTCCAAGCGCTGCTCGAGTTCAATCTCGTTTGCGGAGGGCGAGATGAGCACAAACTCGTCTCCACCGATACGGAACAGCATCTCATCGTGCTTCATGGTTTCGGAGAGCGTGCGGCAGATGCTCAGAATATAGCGATTGCCTTCGGCGTGGCCAAACCTATCGTTGCAATGCTTGAGATGGTCGATGTCAATATAGGCGCATGTGAAGGGGTCGCCTTTGCGCCAGAGTTGCTCGACGTGACGGTCGAATCCGTTGCGGTTGCCCAAGTTGGTGAGCGGATCGATATAGGCGTTGCGCTCAAGCAGCTGGCGCTCTTGTTGCAGGATGGCATGCGTCTTTTGCAGTTGCTCACCAACGGCGCGTAGCTCAGCAGGCAGCGCGGCAACATCGAGTTCAGCGGTCGAGACGCCGTTCGCAAGTCGCTGAAGATAGGCAATAATCGATTGCTCGCCCAGGCGATATGACTCGTTCATGATGGATAACCTCCTTGGGCGGAACAACGGTTTGTATCATATCCCCAATTCGGTTTGAATTGGGGATATAAGTTAGCTAATGGAGACAAATGTCCCCTTCGACGGTGGCGTTTTGCGCGCGAGCGTATCAGTTGTTATTGCCACCATCGAGCAATGCCTCAAAATCCTTCGCCGGCATGGGGCGGTAGTAGAGGAAGCCCTGAGCGTAGCGGGCGCCCATTTGTCGTAGCATGTTCGCCTGCTCATTTGTCTCGACGCCTTCGACCACGACGGGCAGATGGAGCGACTGCGCCATTTCGAGCATCGATGAAATGATTTGCGTGCTGCGGCCTTGATCGCGGTCGGTGGGCACAATCTGCCAAATGTGCTTGTCGAGCGTCACCATAAAGCCGCTTTCCTCGAGTGCGGGGATATGGGTGCACATGCTGTGGGCGGCTATTATTCGACAGGCGGTAGCGCGACGATGCGATGTTCGATAAAAATGCGACTGGGACGATATATGTTGACGGGTATACTTGTCCCGGTTTAAAACGCAGGAACGGAGATGGTCGCATGGCACAGTCAAATATGACGCGCACGGTGGGGCTGGCGCTCGAGGGAGGCGGCTACCGCGGTATGTATACGGCGGGCGTGCTCGACGTTTGGATGGAGCACGGTTTGACCTGCGACCATATGGTGGGCGTCTCGGCGGGCGCGGCATTTGGCTACAACTTTAAATCGCGCCAGATCGGCCGCGCCATTCGCTATAACAAGGCCTATTGCGCCGACAAGCGCTATGCGAGCGTGACCAGCTGGCTGCGAACCGGCGATATGTTCAATGCCGACTTTGCTTATCACGAGGTGCCTATCGAGCGCGATCCCATCGACTTGGAGGCGTATCGCGCCTGCCCCATGCGATTTACGTGCGTGTGTACCGATATCGAGACGGGCAAGGCCGTCTACCACGACCTGCCGTATGGCGACGAGCGCGATATCGAGTGGATCCGGGCGTCGTCGGCAATTCCCGTGGCGACGCGTCCTGTCGCCATTGAGGGCCGCAAGTACCTGGATGGCGGCGTGGCTGATTCTATTCCCAGTGCATGGCTGTTTGCTCAGGGGTATGACCGCAATATCGTGGTGCTCACGCAGCCGGCGGGCTTTGTGAAGCGGCCCAACAGCGTGATGCCTATGCTGCGTCGCGTGTTCCGTCACTATCCGGAGTTTGTCGCAGCGCTTGAGCATCGGCATGAGGTCTACAATGCCACGCTCGATGATTTGGCACGTCGTGAGGCCGCCGGCGATATCTTTGTGGTGCGTCCGAGCGAATCGGTGAAAGTGCCGTCGCTGTGCCGCGAGCCCGATGAGCTCGAGCGCATCTATCAGATTGGTCGTCGCGATGCTGAGGCGACCTTGCCGGCACTGGAGACATATCTGGCAGGGTAGAGGCCGCTGCCGCCATCTCGGCGGAAAGCGCATCCCGGAATGGAGGTCCAAACTGGGATGCGCTTTCCATTGCTGAAGATGTGAGGCTGCGGATCAGCTGCTCGGCTTATGCCTATGCCTGCTGCCAAGTGTCGACGAGCTCCTTGGCCGCGGCGTAGGGGTCATCGGCGCTGCAGACGGCACTCACCACAAAGAAGCCGTCGACGCCGGTGGCCTTGAGCTGCGGCAGGTCGGCCGTCTTGACGCCGCCGCCCACCACGATGGGCACGGGGCTTGCCGCGTGGAGTGCGGCCAGGTCCTCAAAGCTCTTGGTGATGATAGAGCCGTCGGCCGCGCGTCCGCAGTCGCGCTTGGTCTCGGTCTCGTGGAGCGGGCCGATGCCCAGGTAGTCGACCAGGCTCATGTCGGCGGTCTTGACGTACTCGAGCATCTCCTCGCAACGGGCCGAAAGGCCCACAATGGCATCGGGGCCCAGCAGCTTGCGGCAGACCTCGACGGGAATGTCGCTCTGGCCTACGTGCACGCCGTCGACGGCAATGCCCTGCTCGCGCGCGGCGAGTACACAGTCCAGACGGTCGTCGATTAACAGGGCGACCTGACCGGTCTTGCCAGCCTGTGCGATTGCCTGCGCGGCGTCGCCGGTCAGTGCAATGATCTCGCGGGCGCTTGCCACCTTGGAGCGCACCTGGATACAGGTAAAGCCTGCGTCGAGCGCCTGGGCCACCACATCGCCCACGGGGCGCCCGAGGGTGTTTTCGGGGCCGAGTACCAGATAGGCCGAGATATCAAGGTTGTCGCGGATGCTCATCGTGCTTCCTCCTGCTTCTTGATCTGTGCTTCCATGCGCTCGAGCTTGCCGGTCATGGTGTCGGTAAATCCGGGCCGAATATCGGCTTTGAGCACGACTTCGGTGCGGATTCCCTTGCTCGCCAACACAAAGGTTGCGTCGCGCACGACCTGCATGACCTCGTCCCAGTCGCCCTCGATCTCGGTGAACATCGAGGTGGTGCGGTTGGGAAGGCCGCTCTCGCGTATGACGCGCACGACCTCGGCGACCTCGGCGGACAGCTCGTCGCCGGTGCCGCACGGGGCGATGGCCACGGCGATGAGCGTGTTCATTCCGGCATTGGTTGCGGGCTCGGACATGGCTTACGCCTCCTCGAGCTCGAGCTGGTTGTTGGCGATGTCCTGGGCGCTCGCGCGGTAGAGCTCGTCGATAAAGGCGACCTTAAAGCTTGCCGGGGCGTCGGCGACAGCGGCGGCACGCGTGCCGGCAACGTTGTAGACCGCGGTGCCGCAGATGGCTGCCGTAAACGGGTCGGCGGCGCAGGCATACACGGCCAGCACGCCGCCCTGCGAGCAGCCGCAACCGGTGATCTTGGACATGAGCGGGCTGCCGCCGTGGGACTTGGCCACGGTTGTGCCATCGGTAATCAGGTCGACTTCGCCCGAGACCACAACGGCGCCGCCGGTGTAGCGGGCGAGCGCCACGGCGGCATCGCGGGCAGCGTCTACCGTGTCGGTGGTATCGACACCGCGCACGCGGCTCAGATCGGCCGCCTCGCCCTCAAGACCCCACAGGCCGGCGAGCGCGATGATCTCGGAGGCGTTGCCGCGCACGATGGCGGGCTTGTACTGCTTGAGTTCGTTTACCAACTGGGTGCGCAGGCTACCGATGCCCAGGCCCACCGGATCGAGCACCCAGGGCTTGCCGGCGTCGTGTGCCGCCTTGGCCGCGCGGGGAATTGTCTGCTCGTAGATGGGGAAGAGCGTGCCCATGTTGAGATAGATGGCGCCGCCGCCGGCAACGAGCGCTTCGCCCTCGTCGGGCAGATAGACCATGGCGGCCGATCCGCCCACGGCGAGCTGTGCGTTGGCGACAAAGTCGATCGTCACCGTGTTGGTGATGGAGCCGGCCATCGGATTGGTGGCGCGAATTTCCTCTACGGCCTTGACCATATGTTGCTTAAGCTGTTCCGAATCAATCACTGCACATGCCTCCTTGGCATAGAAAAGGGGCGCTGTGCATAGACAGCGCCCCTGTAAAGGCGGCATGCTCCCTACGCCAGCATTAACTGACAGGTTCAAAGGATTGGGCCCCATGCCCTCTCAGCCTTGTGGTTTGCACCGCCGGCACTCCCGCATCGAATCTGTTGTTCCCTATACTAGCGCACCTGCCAAAAAGGGACAGGTTTATTTTGGCAGGTCGTTACAATAGGTAGGACCGATACGAATGGGGGCCTTATGATTAAACTTGTGCTGACCGATATGGACGATACGCTGATTCCAGCCGGGCATGACGGCGCCAGCGACTACGCCATTGAGGGTATTCATGCCATGCAGGCGGCGGGTCTGCACTTTGGGCCGGTTTCGGGTCGTCAGCCGTCCGCGATGGGCTGGATGTTCAAAAACCGTTCCGAGTGTTTTTCGACCGGTGCGTTCTGTAACGGCCAGGTGATGTTTGTCGACGGCGAAGTAGTCGCTTCGCGCGCAATCGACAACGATGCTCTGATGCGTTTGGCTGACTATCTGGAGCAAGAGACCGACGATACATTTCTAAAAGTCTACAGCCTGGGCGATGACTTTTGGGGCAACGATGCCTATTGCGTGACGAGCAATCCCGAGCGTGTGCGTCGCGCTATGGAGTCGGGCGGCAATGCGTGGCTCAAAGGCGAAGAGGCCCCGTGTCGTCCCGTCGTCGATGGCGCGCCGGTGTTTAAGGCGAATATCTGGAGTGCCCGTTCGCGTGAGGAGCTCGCGGAGCTACGCGAGCGCGTTGCCGTTGAGGTGCCGGAACTCTCGCTTGTGTTTCCCAACAACCGAGTGCGCCTGTTCGACATCCTTCCGGATGGTTGGGACAAGGGCTGCGCTGCGCTGGATCTGGCGCGTGCTTTGGGCCTGATGCCCGACGAGGTGGCCGTATTCGGCGATTCCGATAACGATTTGTCCATGATCGATGCCGTTCCCAACTCCGTTGCAGTCGCCAATGCCAACGAGGCCGTCACGGCTGCCGCACGCTGGCATATCGGCGCTGCGGCAGATGATGCGGTTGCCGGGGCTCTGCATCAGATTGCCGCCTGCGCCGCGACGGGGGAGATGCCGTCGTTTATGAGCCAAATGGACACGGCGGGTTTCGACGTCACAAACGTCTAGGGAGAAAGCCATGAAGCTCCAGCAACTCAGATATGTCGTCAAAGTTGCCGAATGCGGCAGCATCACCGAGGCCTCGCGCCGGCTCTTTGTGTCGCAGCCTTCGATTACCGCGTCGATCCGCGATCTCGAAAACGAGATGGGTGTGCATATCTTTGAGCGCACCAACAAGGGTGTCATTGTGTCCGAGGAAGGCGAGACCTTCTTGGGGTACGCGCGCCAGGTGCTCGACCAGGCCGACCTGCTCGAGGGCAAGTACAAAGGTACGTCCGAGCAGGTGCCGCACTTTAGTGTGAGCTGCCAGCATTATTCCTTTGCCGTTAATGCGTTTGTCGATGTGATCCGCGAGTTCGATGCCGCGCGCTACGACTTTACCCTGCGCGAGGAGCAGACCCACGAAATTATCGAGGATGTCGCGCATATGAAAAGCGAACTCGGCATCCTGTATCTGTCGGAGCACAATCGCGAGGTCATCGAGCGCATGCTTGCCGCCAACGAGCTCGTGTTCGAAGGGCTCTTCTGCGCCACGCCGCATGTCTTCGTCTGCGCCGACCATCCGCTGGCGGGCCGCTCCAGCGTGACGCTCGAGGATCTGGAAGACTACCCGTTCCTGTCCTATGAGCAGGGCAGCTACAACTCGTTTTACTATTCCGAGGAGCTGACCTCGACGTTCGAGCGTCGCAAAAATATCCGCGTGCGCGACCGTGCGACGTTGTTCAATTTGGCCATGGGCCTCAACGGCTACACGGTATGCTCGGGCGTGATCAGCCACGAGCTCAACGGCCCCGGCATTATCTCGATTCCGCTCGACGTGGACGAGTACATGGAGATTGGCATCATCACGCGCAAGAACACGACGCTCACGCGCTACGGTCGGGCCTATATCGACGCGATTCGTCAGCATATCTAGGCTGCTGTGCTCCGCACGGTTCAAGTCTCTTTATGACAGTCCAGACTGATATAGGAAGCATCTATATCAAACTGTTATAAACGTATATTTTACGATGGTCATATGAGCGCTCATACTCTGTCCCAGTAAAGCAACCAATGCAAAGGGAGATATCTATGAGTACTTCGATTCAACCGAACGCGCCGTTTCGCGCCGATATTGTCGGCAGCTTTCTTCGTCCGCAGGCTGTAAAGGACGCCCGTGCCGCCTATGTCGCGGGTAAACTCGACGCTTCCGGCCTTAAGGCCGTCGAGGACGATGCCATTCGCGATTTGGTGGCCAAGCAGAAGGCCGCCGGCCTGCAGGTGATCACCGATGGCGAGTTCCGCCGCAGCTACTGGCACCTCGATTTTATGTGGGGCCTTAACGGCATTGAGCGCCGCACCTCACGCACGGGTTATATGTTCCATGACGAGGAGACGACGGCCGACACCGCCGTGGTTACTGGTCCCATTAGCGGCGAGAACCACCCGTTCGTCGAGCATTTTAAGTTCGTCAAGGCGCTTGAGGGGGAGGGCCAGGTCGCACGCCAGACCATTCCGGCGCCGATCCAGACGTTCTCTGAGGTCACGCTCGATCGCTGCGACGGCCAGCAGGAGAGCCTGCGCGCTGTCTATAAGACCGACGAAGAGCTCGCCGATGCCATTGCCGCAGCATACCGCACCGTGATTGCTGACCTGTATGCCGCGGGCTGCCGCAACATCCAATTTGATGACTGCACCTGGGGCATCTATTGCGATACCGACTTTGTGTCCAAGACCGGCATGAGTCCGGTTGACCTGCAAAAGGTGTCCGAGCTAGGTGTGGCGCTCAACAATGCCGCCATCGCGGGCAAGCCCGACGATCTGGTTATCAACACGCACGTGTGCCGCGGCAACTATCACTCCACCTATGCTTTTGAGGGTGGCTACGACCCCATCGCGCCGTACCTGTTCGCACATGAGAACGTCGATGCGTTCTATCTGGAGTTCGACACGCCCCGCGCCGGTGGTTTTGAGCCGCTCAAGTACGTTGCCCCCGGCAAGAAGGTGGTGCTGGGACTGATCACTACAAAGGCGGCTGAGCTTGAGGACGAGGACGTTATCGTCGAACGTATCCACGAGGCCGCAAAGTATGTGCCGCTCGAGAACCTGTACCTGTCGCCCCAGTGCGGCTTTGCCAGCTGCGAGATTGGCAACAAACTGACCGAGGACGAACAGTGGGCAAAGATCGCGCTGGTCAAGCGCATTTCCGAGCGCGTTTGGAAGTAACGCTACCGTTTGCAGGTGACGGCGTGTGCGAGACATGGCGTATCACGTACAATGGTTCGGATCGTATCGTTCGGGCAGGTTATCCGATATGCCTGATCGCCCTTCCATCATGAAAGGACTTCCATGTCCCAATCCTCGACGCCCGCCGTCACCGATGCCATCTACGATGCATCGTCGCTCGGCCGCCCGCGCATGTTCGTGTTGGGTTTGCAGCACATGTTTGCGATGTTCGGAGCCACGGTGCTCGTGCCCGTGCTCACCGGCCTTTCCGTTTCGGCGACGCTTCTGTTCGCCGGCATCGGCACGCTGCTGTTTCATTTTCTATCGCGCGGTAGGGTGCCCGCGTTCCTGGGCTCGTCGTTTGCCTTTATCGCGGGTTATGCCGCCATCGCGCCCAATGGCGAGGCCGGGCTTTTGCCCTACGCCTGCCTGGGCGTTGCCTGCGCCGGCCTGCTCTATCCGGTGCTTGCGGCCCTGTTCCGCGCCTTTGGCGCCAAGCGCGTCATGCGCTTCTTTCCGCCGGTGGTGACCGGCCCCATCGTCATTTCCATCGGCCTGATCCTGGCGAGCTCTGCCATTGCCAACTGCCAGACCAACTGGCTTGTCGCCGCTGTCGCTGTGGCCGTCATCATCATCTGCAATATTTGGGGCCGCGGCATGGTCAAGATCGTGCCGATTTTGCTGGGCGTTGTGGTGAGCTATGCCGTTGCGGCTGCGTTGAGTGAGGTCGATTTTTCGGGCGTTGCCGCCGCTCCGTGGGTCGGTCTGCCCATCGTGTGGGACAACACCGTGTTTGCGCTCTTTGGCCCGCAGTTCGATAGCGGTCTTGCCACGACGGCCATCATCACCATCATGCCGCTGGCCTTTGCGACCATGATTGAGCACATTGGCGATATCTCCGCCATTGGCTCTACCTGCGAACGCAATTACATTGCCGATCCCGGTCTGCACCGTACCCTGCTCGGCGATGGCCTGGCGACCATCTTGGCGTCGCTCTTTGGCGCTCCGGCCAACACCACGTATGGCGAGAACACCGGCGTGCTTGCCCTGACGCGCGTGTTTGACCCGCGCGTGATTCGCATTGCCGCCTGCTGCGCCATCGTGCTTTCGTTCTGCCCCAAGTTTGCTGCGGTGATCGCTGCTATGCCGGCATGCGTTATCGGCGGTGTGTCACTCGTGCTCTACGGCATGATCAGCGCCGTTGGCGTGCGTAACCTCATCGAGAATCAGGTTGATTTCCAGAACAACCGCAACGTGCTGGTGGCGGCTCTGGTGCTCGTGCTTTCGCTCGGCATTGCCTACAGTGCCGCCGGCGCCATCGTGTTGGAGCTGGGCGGCGTGACGATTTCGCTTTCGGGCCTTGCCGTGGGCTCGCTGGTGGGCATTGTGCTCAACGCCATCCTGCCCGGTAATGACTTTGAGTTCGATACTTCCGAGCTTGAGGAGACTGCTGAATAGTAGCTGCGTTCAGCCAAATTAAAAATGGCGTCCATGCGTATGTACGCGTGGACGCCATTTTTAATGCGTCAGTATCCAGTGGATGCCGCGCGCCATGCGCAGGTCAGTTTGGGCAAAGTGATTGCCGGGGTTGAGCTCCAGTGTTGTTGGAATGTCGCGCTCGATAAACAGCTCTTCCATCGCACGCGTATCGTCGAGTACGTGCCGCATCATGCGGTTGGGCGTCTTGGTTTCCTTTTTACCGAGCGACAGATAGGCGGCGTCGGGCGTGGCTGTCATCGTGCGCTCGCGCGCGTAGTCGATAAAGCCGGGGAACCACAGCGACCCCGATGCACTTGCCGCGCGCTCAAAGACATCTGTTTGCCAAAGTGCCCACAGTGAAAAAAGACCCGCCAACGAGTAGCCGGCAATGCCGCGCCAGGTGGGCGGGCAGGGAAGTGATGATTCGGCCTCTGGGATTATCTGCTTCAACAACTCGTCAAGAAAACCAGCAGCCTGTCCGCCAAAGGGCTCGGCATCTCGTATAGTTCCCTCACATTCCCAGGGGCTCAGCTCGCGATTCCAATCGAGCCCTCCAATGGCGACAAGGGTGAATGGCGGGCAGTCGAGCTCTCGGCAGCGCTTGTAGACTTCACTACCGTCGCCCATAACCACGGGGAGGTAGATGACGGGCGCGCCTTCCACACACTCTGAATAAACGGTTATCTGCTTATGATGCGCTTCCAAGGCAGGCTTCTCTCGGTGTTGTGATATTGACAGCCTCAATTGTCGCACGCTGGCACGGGGGCAGACGCTAAAAGAAAGGCGCGGAGCCGCTCGATGCGACTCCGCGCCTTGTTGTTTTGCTTTGGCAGACTATGCCGCTACGCCACGAAGAAGTAGACGAGGAAGGCAAGGGCTGCGATCCACATGAGCGGCTTGATCTTGGAGGCCTCGCCCTTAAAGAGCGCGACGATCACGTAGGCGATAAAGCCCAGGCCAATGCCGGCAGAGATGGAGTAGGTGAAGGGCACGCCGGCGACGATCATGAACGCCGGGAAACCCTGCGACACGTCGGACCAGTCGATCTCGGAGGCTTCGCTCATCATGAGGTAGCCGACGTAGACCAGAGCACCGCAGGTGGCGGCGCTGGAAACGATGGTGACGATGGGGGAGAAGAACGCGGCGAGAATGAACAGCACGCCGGTGGTGACGGAGGTGAGGCCCGTGCGGCCACCGTCGGCGGCGCCGGAAGTGGACTCGACGAAGGTGGTGATGGAGGAGACGCCCATGAAACCGCCCACAGCAGCGGCGGCGGAGTCGACGATCAGGATCTCCTTGATATTCTCGACGTTGCCGTCGTCGGTGAGGAACTCGCCCTGCTTGGCCACGGCCATCGCGGTGCCCATGGTGTCGAAGAAGTCACTCATGAGCAGCGAGAACGAGATGACGAGGAGCGTGGGGTCGGTAAGGACCTTGACGATGGCGGGCACGCCGCCGGCGTCGGCGATGGGGCCACCGATGCTCGAGAAGTCGAGCGGGGCGATGATACCGGTCGGAGCATGGGTCACACCTAGGGGGATACCGGCGATGACGGCGACGACGATG
This sequence comes from uncultured Collinsella sp., assembly GCA_900545485.1. Classification (GTDB taxonomy): domain Bacteria; phylum Actinomycetota; class Coriobacteriia; order Coriobacteriales; family Coriobacteriaceae; genus Collinsella. The sequence continues at coordinate 75,069 of UQZD01000003.1, forward strand.
CCGATGAGCAGCGAGCCGGGGACGTTGCGGCAGGCGAGGGCGACTGTCACCAGGATGGAGATGATGCCGACGATGAAGGTGGGGGAGGTGATGTCGCCCAGACCGACGAGTGTACCGGCGCCAGCGGTGATAATGCCGGCATCGCACAGGCCAATCATGGCGATGAACAGGCCCAGACCCACCGAGATGGCGTGACGCAGGACAACCGGGATGGCGTCCATGATGGCCTCGCGCAGGCCACAAAGCACGAGCAGCAAGATGACGACGCCCTCAAGGAAGATGACGCTCATGGCCACGTGCCAGTCACCGCCGCAGACGGTGGTGGTGATTCCAGCGATCATCGCGTTGACGCCTAAGCCCGACGCGCAGGCGAGCGGGCGGTTGGCGAAGATGCCCATGCAGATGGTCATGATGCCGGCGCCCAGGCAGGTGGCGCAGGCGAGCGCTCCCGCATCGATGCCAGCGCCCGAGAGCACCGCGGGGTTGACGGCGATGATGTAGGCCATCGCCAGGAATGTTGTCAGTCCAGCGCGAAGTTCGGTCCCGATTGTGGACTTGCGCTCACTGACGTGAAAAAGTTCGTCCATGCATACCCTTTCCTTGTTCGGCCCCGAGTTTAGGCCGATTGACACGAACGCTCCCACTATAGCCCCTTTACGACGCTGTTGTTCCTCGCATGTTGATGTTCGGCGCTTTGTAGCAGACGGACGGTATTTTTCGCATGAAAATGTGTGGGTACCGTATACTTAAGCGGTTACAACGACCCCTATGGAGGAACGTATGATTAAAGAGCTTTGCCACGACGAGGCTATCCTGTCCCAGCGTTGCGAGGTTGCGACCGTCGAGGACGAGTCGGTTGCTCAGGATCTGATCGATACCATCAAGTCGCTCGACGATGCCGGCTGCCTTGCCGCTAACCAGATTGGCGTTACCAAGAAGGTTTGCGTCTACCTGGACGATGCCGGCGAGCCCCACGTGCTCTACAACCCCCGTCTGGTGTTTGGCCTGGGCGCCAGCAAGATGGAGGAGAGCTGCCTGACGCACGAGGGGGTCACCAAGTCCACGCGCTATATCAAGTGCAAGGTTGCCTTTGATCAGATTGTCGACGGCAAGATGAAGGAGTGCCGCCGCGACTACGCGGGCTTTGAGGCGCAGATGATCCAGCATATGATCGATCACTGTCTTGGAAAGTTGGTCTAAGGGGACCAAAGCACCGCACCTTGCCGCTCAATCGTCGCTCGCGTACCTTAAGCACGCTTCGCTCCTCTTTCGTGGCAATCTGCGGCACTTTGACCCCTTAGACGACCTGCGGGGTTAACTTGGTTGAGTTTATCCTGCTTGAATAGCCCGGGCATGACATTGTTGTCATGTCCGGGCTTTTGTGTTTAGCGCCTTTTTGTTTGGTGACAATAACTTTAGCAAGAACGTAAAGCTAGGAGGCGCTATGTGTACGAGCATTCGATTTACCGATAATTCTGGCCATATGTATCTGGGCCGCAACCTCGACTGGAGCTTTGACTACGGCCAACAGGTTCGCGTGATGCCGCGCGGATTCCACATTCCGTATTCGTTTATCGACGACGCGACGGCCGCGCATGCGGTAATCGGCATGTGCATCGATTACAAGAACTATCCTATGTTCTTCGACTGTGGCAACGATGCGGGCCTCGCCGTGGCGGGTCTCAATTTCCCGGGTTATGCCGAGTATGCCGAGGACCCTGTCGGCGGCAAGACCAATATTGCGGCCTATGAGTTTCCCCTGTGGGTGGCAGCGACGTTCTCGACGGTCGATGAGGTCGAGGCCGCGCTGCGCGACACGGTGATTGTCGCCAAATCTGCCGGAGAGGGGCTGGGCGTGTCGCTGCTCCATTGGATTATCGGCGACAGCCAGCGCAGCATCGTGGTCGAGATGATGGCTGACGGCCTGCATGTATACGACGATCCGGTCGACACCCTTGCCAACCAGCCGACCTTCCCGTGGCACATGGAAAACCTGCGCACCTATATCACCGCCACAAGCGATTTTCCGCAGACGGCGACATGGCGTGGCGCCGAGCTCAAGCCCTATGGCGCGGGCGCCGGCATGCGCGGTATTCCGGGTGACTGCTATTCGCCGAGCCGCTTTGTAAAGGCGGCGTACCTCAATGCCAATTACCCGCAAAAGGAGAGCGAGGCCGAAAACGTCGTCCGCATGTTCCGTTCACTCGAGGGCGTGGTGATGACTGAGGGGGCGTCCAGGATGGGCGATGGCAAGTTCGAGAAGACTATCTACACCGGATGCTTTAGCGCGCGCACGGGCAATTATTACTACGCGATGTATGAGGATCCGTCGATTCGCTACGTGAGCCTGATGGATGCCGAGGGCGCGAGCCCCGATAGGCTCGTGGTTCCCGAGCCGCGTCGTTCGTAGCTCACCGGTCCGTTGCGACATAAAACGGCTCCGCACCTTTTATGAGATGCGGAGCCGTTGTCGTCAATGGCTGGTGGCGTGTTAGAAGTTGGCGTCGTTGAGCTGGGTGCTCTCGAGTCCGTCGAGTTGCTGTTGCTCGGGCGTATCGGCGACGCTCTCGAGCAGCTCGGTGGGATCGACGTTCATGTCCCTACCGGCCTCGTTGCCGTTGACCAAGTCGTCCGAGAAGATGTCGACTTCCATTTCCTCGGCCTCTTCAATCTGAACCTCGAGCGGCACCTGGGTGCGCACGAGCTTAACGGCCGGGCGCATGCGGGCAAACAGCGGCACGTACTCGATGATGATGGCAGAGTTCTCGAGACCGTACCAGCGCGCCGGGCTTCCGCAAGCGCGGCGGACGGCGTACTTGATGGCCATCACGCGGTGGTCATTGCGGTTGATGTCCGTTTCGGGGGCAAGCATCTTGCGCAGCATGCAAAAACGGAAGTCGCCCACGTTGCCGCGCGTCTCGTAGATGGAGTAGGTGTGGTGCTGCGGCGGCAACTCACCCGAGGCCATCAGGTCGCCAACGATCTGGCGCAGGTAGGCGTTGATGCGCTGATTGACCTTAAAGCCCAGGTCCAAGCGCACGCGGAACAGGAAGTCTGTGCCAAAGGTCTCAACGGAATACTCGTGCGTATAGGGCTCGTCGGTAACGTGTACGTTGATGAACCAATATGCCTTGGCGCGCTTGGGATGCTTGTCCAAGATGGAATAGAGCACGTCGCGGTCGAGCGTGAGCGGGTCGGGGCTGTTGGTGAGAAATACCAGATTGTCAGCGAGCACGGGATAGGTCTCGTCATTGCGCAGGCGATTGAGCTGGTCGATGTACTTGGAGACGGGCAGCAGAATCGTCTGTGTGCGCTCGATGGCGGTGCCGCGACGCCACACATACATAAGGCCGAACAGCAGTGCGGCCAGGAAGATCATGACGTAGCCGCCGTCAAAGAACATGGTGAGGCACGAAGCGAAGAAGCACAGCTCAATGGCACCAAAGAGCAGGGCGAAGACGCAGGCACCCAGCTTGTGCTTGAGGATGCCGGCGATGTAGCTCGTCAAAAGCGTCGTGGTCATGAGCATGGTCACGGTAATGGCGAGGCCATAGGCGCTCTCCATGCGCTCGGAGTTCTGGAACAGCAGCACGATGAAGATGCAGCCGACCCACATGATGTTGTTGACGAGTGGAATATAGAGCTGACCCTTGGTGTCGCTGGGGTAGTGGATGCGCAGATGCGGCATAAGGTTGAGACGCGTGGCCTCGGATACCAGCGAGAACGAGCCGGTGATAAGCGCCTGCGAGGCGATGATGGCCGCCACGGCCGAAAGCACGATGGCAAAAGGGCGCAGGGGCTCAGGGAGCATCATATAGAACGGGTTGACGATATCCATCGCGAGCATCTGGGGGTTGGAGTTATTGGCGAGCAGCCAAGCGCCTTGACCCAGATAGTTGAGGATAAGGGCCGCCTTAACAAACGGCCAGGATGCATAGATGTTTGCCTTGCCCACGTGGCCCATGTCCGAGTAGAGCGCCTCGGCACCGGTTGTCGACAGGAAGACAAAGCCGAGCACCATAATACCCGAGTGGTTGATGGGCGAGAACAGGAACATGATGCCGCGGATGGGGTTGAGCGCGCGCAGGATGGACAGGTTGCCGAGCATGTTGAACAGGCCGGCGCCTGCCAGGAACAGGAACCACAGCGTCATGAGCGGGCCGAACAGCTTGCCGATTGACGAGGTGCCGGCGCGCTGCATGGCAAACAGCCCGCAGATAATGATGATGGTGATGATGATCACATTGGTTTGCCCGTCACCCAAAAGCGCATGGCCCCATTCGATGGTGCGCAGACCCTCGATGGCTGTGGTAACCGTGACCGCGGGGGTGAGGATGCCGTCGGCAAGCAGCGCCGCGCCGCCGATCATGGCGGGGAGAATCAGCCATGGCGCCACCTTGCGCACGAGACTGAACAGGGCGAAGATTCCGCCTTCGTTGTGGTTGTCGGCCTTCATGGCGATTACCACGTACTTGACCGTGGTCACGAGCGTCATGGTCCAGATGACGAGCGAGAGCGCGCCCAGGATCATGTCCTCGCTGACGGTACCGATGCCGCCGTTGTTGGCGACGATTGATTTCATGGTGTACATGGGGCTCGTGCCGATGTCGCCATAGACGACGCCGAGCGTTACGAGCAGCATGCCAGCGGAGAGGGGGATGGCTCCGTGCCCGCCTTGCCCGCGCTGGTCTTGGAGGTTTGCCTCCAGTTTGTTGTGTGCCACGTGGACTCCCTTAGACATCCGGTTATCTGTCTAGGACAGTAGGACAGATAACCTTTATGCCGTCTTTATACATACAAGAGCAGTTTGGCACATCGGGTTATTGTAGACAATAATCCCCAGCTGGGGATTATTCACGTCCGCAGGTAGCATTTCAAAGCAGGGGCTTTTAAGCACGTGCTGTCTGGGCGATGCCAGCCTTGGCGTTTGCGCGTTTGCCGGCGAGTTCGCAAAAGAGCGCGCCGCCGATGATAAGCGTGGCACCCATCAGGCGGACCGGTGTTATGGCTTCTCCCAAAAGGACGGCCGAGAACACGACCGCCGAAAGCGGCTCGAGGTAGCCGACGACGGCGACGGTCTGGACGGGCAGCTTGGCGACGGCGCTAAAGTAGAGTAGGCAACCAATGCCGGTGTTGACGACGCCGAGCATAGCGACGGCGCGCCAATCAATACTGGCGGCGACGCCGGCGGACAGGAATGAGGGGGCGCCCTGCGTGATGAGCGTGAGGGCCAGTGCGGTCACAAAGGCGGCGCTCACCTGGAGCGTGGAGTTTTCGAGGCCTTCGATGTGTGGCGCACCCTTGCTAGCGATGACCATCAATGCATAGCAGAAGGCCGAGGCGATACCGCAGACGATACCCGCAATGGGCATATTGCCGCCTAGACCTTGTGCTGCAATGAGAAAAGCACCGCAGGCGACGGCGATAAACCCGGCGATTTTGCCGCCGGTCAGTTTTTCGCCAAAAATGAGCGGGGAGAGGGCCATGACAATGATGGGGCCGCAGTAGTACAGCAGCGAGGATACGCCGACGCCGATCGTCTGATAGGCGCGGAACAGGAAAATCCAGCTGGCGCCCAGCGCGGCTCCCGAGAGAAGGAGTGCTGCGGCTTCGCGGGGACGAGATGGTGCCTGCAGGTTATGGCGCCTGGTTATGAAGAGGATGGCGGCAAGGGTAAGGGCGCCCAAAAACGTGCGTAGTAGCACGATATCGGAGCTCGGCAGCGCGATGGCAGCGGCGATGATGCCGTTGGAGCCAAACAATAGCAATGCTGCTAAGTACGTAAACAGTCCGTTGTTCATGTGCTGACATCCCCTTTATATCTGAACATGTTCACTATGGGTGAACTGGCTTTAGAAGAAAAGCGAATATAATGCATGGCTAACATGACAAAAACTCATGCAAGGGTGGGGACGTGCCGTGGAGACCAATATCCAAAAGATGCAAGTGCTGCTCGAGACGGTGCGTGCCGGCAGCTTTACGCGTGCTGCAGAGCGGCTGAGCTATTCGCAGTCGGGCGTGAGCCGCATGGTGGGCGACCTTGAGGCAGACTGGGGTTTTAAGGTGCTTGATCGCAGCCGCGAGGGCGTGGTGCTTTCTGCCGACGGGCGGCAGGTCATGCCGGCAGTCGAGGCGTTATGCGAAGAGTTTGGCCGCCTGCAGCGACGCGTGGACGAGATGCGAGGGCTCATGCGCGGCAAGATCTGTATCGGTACGTTTTCGAGTGTGGCGACTCATGTACTGCCGCCGGTGATCGCGCGCTTTCGCGCCGATCATCCGGATGTCGATTACGAGCTGCTGATGGGCGATTACTCAGAGATTGAACAATGGGTGGCTGAGGGTCGTTGTGACCTGGGCTTTATCCCGCGTGAGCCCCGAGAAAACGGCATGGCATCGCGGTCTTTGGTGCGCGACGAGTTGATGGCGGTAGTACCGGCAGACTCTTTGCTTGCCACGGCGGAGGTCGTTTCTCTTGCCGATTTAGCCAACGAGCAGTTTATTCTGCTAGAACGCGGCACCGATGACGAGATTACGCCGCTGTTCCGTCGGGCGGGACTGACGGTGTGCTCCAAGCTGTCGACCTGGGATGACTATGCGATTATGGCCATGGTTGAGGACGGCCTGGGTGTGAGCATTCTTCCCGCGCTCATCTTGCGCCGTTGTCAGTTCGATGTTGCCGTGCGTTCGCTCGAGGGACATCCCCATCGGCAGATCAACGCCATATATCGAACGGCCGATGTTTCGCTTGCCGCCGCCCGTTTCCTCGAATACCTCTAAACGTGTACACACCATTGTTCGCTTTGGGCAAATCTCGGAGTCCGATACATTTTCTTATGAAATTGAACTTTCGAATGAGGTACGGCGCTATACTGCTTGCTAAATTGAACCCTGGTTCAATTCGTGTTCTATAAATTGAACTTTGCCAGCAAGGAGGTTCTAGTGGCCCAAGAGACGTTTAGCAATCGCCTGCGACAGGCTATGTCCGATCGCGACGTTCGCCAGTCGGACGTGATCCGCGCATCGGAGATGCTCGGCAAAAAACTCGGCAAGAGTCAGATGAGCCAATATGTGAGCGGCAAGACGATCCCGCGGCGCGATGCGGCTGAGCTGCTCGCCCGTATTTTGGAGGTCGATGTTACCTGGCTGCTTGCCGGCGACGCCGATCAAGGCGAGGCATCATCACCCCGCAACGATTCCAAGCCCGAACCCCATCCCTCAGCTCAAATTGCAAGGAGCACCACCATGCGCACTTTTTCTAAATCCACCAAGCTCGATAACGTCCTGTATGACGTGCGCGGTCCCGTCGTCGACGAGGCTGCCCGTATGGAGGACGAGGGCGAGCGCATCCTCAAGCTCAATATCGGCAACCCGGCGCCCTTCGGTTTCCGCACGCCCGACGAGGTCATCAAGGACATGCGCCAGCAGCTGCCCGACTGCGAAGGCTATTCCAACTCGCGCGGCTTGTTCTCCGCGCGCAAGGCGATCATGCAGTATTCGCAGATCAAGGGCCTGCCCAACGTTCAGATGGAGCATATCTACACGGGCAACGGCGTGTCCGAGCTCATTCAGCTTTCGATGAACGCGCTGCTCGACAATGGCGACGAGATTCTGATCCCCAGCCCTGACTATCCGCTCTGGACGGCGTGCGCAACCCTTGCCGGCGGTCATCCCGTACATTATTTGTGTGATGAGCAGGCGGATTGGTATCCCGACCTGGAGGATATGGAGTCCAAGATCACGAGCGCGACCAAAGCCCTCGTCATCATCAACCCTAACAACCCCACGGGTTCCGTCTATCCGCGTGAGGTGCTCGAGGGCATCGTTGAGGTTGCGCGCAGGCACCAGCTCATGATTTTTGCAGACGAGATTTACGACCGCCTGTGCATGGACGGCTATGAGCACGTCTCGATTGCCTCGCTCGCTCCCGATCTGCCCTGTGTCACCTTTAGCGGCCTTTCCAAGTCGCACATGATTGCGGGCTATCGTATTGGCTGGATGGTGCTTTCGGGCAACCAGCGCTGCATGAGCGACTTCATCATGGGTATCAACATGCTCTCCAACATGCGCCTGTGCTCCAACGTGCCGGCTCAGTCGATCGTTCAGACGGCACTCGGTGGTCATCAGTCCGTTAACGACTACATCCGTCCTGGCGGCCGTGTCTACGAGCAGCGCAACTTTGTGTATGAGGCGCTCAACAAGATTGACGGCATCTCGGTGGTTAAGCCGCGCGCGGCGTTCTACATCTTCCCCAAGATGGATGTGAAGAAGTTCAACATCACCGATGACGAGCAGTTCGCCCTTGACCTGCTGCACGAGAAGAAGATCCTGATCACGCGCGGCGGCGGCTTCAACTGGGCTGAGCCCGACCACTTCCGTATCGTGTACCTGCCGCGCATGGAAGTACTCAAAGAGTCCCTCGAAGACCTCGCCGACTTCTTTGACCATTACCGCCAGGCGTAACGGCAAAGGTAGCCTGTAATGAAACGGTCGGCCCGCAACGGATGCGGGCCGACCGTTTTCTGTCTAAGCCCGTGCTGTTAGCGCTTGTCTCGTTGAGCGGGCGAGGTTCGCGCGTGAGCGGCTAGTTCTATTCCAAAATGGAATACAATGGGCTTAAGCTGGAATTGATGTCCGGGTACCTGCTTTTCTAGAATGTTTTCAACAAGATGAAAGGCGGTTCCAACCAATGATTATCGATGCAAATTCCTACTGGTTCGACGAGCGCATCTTTCATGACGAGACGCTCTGCGAACAGTTTTTGGCCGAGGTACCCCGCGCCTATGACACCGAAGGCTATCTGACCATGAATTCCGCCGGCAAACGACAGATCGTGATCGAGATGCCCGCCGGTTCTCCGGGTCTTAACTACATTGAGGGCGACTACACCCTCGAGAAGCGCTTGGCCGATATGGATGAGGCGGGGGTCGACAAGGCGATCCTCAAGCTCCCCGGCTGTCACGAGTGGATGTCGCTCGAGATGTGCCGGCGTTTCAACGACGGTATGGCTGCTGACGCGAAGGCGTCAAGTGGCCGTCTGATTCCGCTTGTCGCTGTGCCGCCCTTTGGCACCAAAGCGAATTTGGAGGAGCTCGACCGCAGGCTCGACGATGGTTTTGCGGGTGTGCAGCTCTGCGCTCACTACGGCAAGCGCTATCTCGACGACCAGGTCTTCTCGAGCTTTTTCGAGCACCTGAACGAACGCCATGTCACCGTTTACGTGCACCATGTTCCCGTGCCGGTCGAGAACGAGTCGCTTCTCGCGTACGACAACCTTCGCCGCTCTTATGGCCGCTGCGTCGACCAAACTACGGCGATCGGCCGAGAGATCTTTGGTGATTTCTTTGAGCGCTACCCCAATATCAAGATGGTCCACTCCATGCTCGGCGGCGCATACTTTGCGTTCAAGGAGATGCTGCTGCCTCATGGCCCCAAGCGCCCTGATGCTTCTGGCCGTTTTCAGGTCGATACCGAGACCGTTTCCAGGCACCTCGAGAACAACATCTATTTCGACATGTCCCATGCTCAGCCTTGGGGCAAGACACTCCTCGCCTGTGCGGTTGACGTGCTGGGTGCAGACCATATTGTTTTTGGCACGAGCTATCCCGTTAAACGCGAGTGGCTCACCGAGGGTGTCGCCTGCGTTCGCGCTGCAAATCTGAGCGATACAGACAGCGACCTTGTGCTTGGCGGTACAGCGCAGCAACTGTACGGTGTCGAGTGAGCGGCAATCAGAGGGGAGTATCTGCCATGGACGAAGGAGAGATGAGGGCTGGGGCCGCTCGTGTGGCCATCGATCTTGGGGACGTGTTGCCGTTCGACGGTTTCGACGAACTCCGTCATGAGGTCTTCGCCCGTGCCCTTATCATCGAGGGGACGGGGCGACGCGCCTGCGTCCTTTCGCTTGAGGTCACCTCGATCGCTCCGGCTCTACTCGCCGATCTGCGTGAGATTGTTGAGGATGCCGCCAATTGCAGCGGTGCTTATTCTTGGGTGGTTCCTACCCACACGTTTTCCATGCCTCACGTCCGCACTCCCGGGCATCTTGCCGACGATGCTACCCGCAATCGCAACGAGCGCTATCGCGCAGCACTCGTCGCTGCCGCCCGCACGGCTGTCGAGCGCGCTGTTGCGGGCATTCGCTCTGCCACGCTCGCCACTGTGGAGGGCGAATGCCCCGTGAACGTTAATCGCGACATTGAGACGCCTGCCGGCTGGTGGTTGGGCTCGAATCCCAGGGGGTTTGCCGACCACACGATGCCCGTACTCGCCATAAGGGATGCCGGGGGCGAGTATGTTGCCGTGCTCGCGACGGCGGACGTTCAGTCCTCCGTGCTCGACGGGTCGCGCGACTCCGAGGGGAGGCGCATGGCGAGCGGAGACCTCTTTGGTTTTGCCGCCATGTCACTCGAGCGCGAGCTGGGCGGCGTTGCCCTGTTGCTGCCAGGCGCCGCGGGCGACCAAGGTCCGGCGGAGCGCGCCATGAACGTCATGTTCGATGCGGCCGGCGTTAAGCAGACGGTCGATGCCCATGAGGACGGATACCGCATGCTGCACCAGCAGGGGCAGGCCTTGGGCGATGCTTTGATCGAGGCCGCTCGCATGGCGCGTGAGGATGACGCTACCGGCATCGATGCCCGCACGGTCGACGTTCTCCTGCCCGCTCAGACACGCGCCGATTTTCACTCTTTGGCTCCGCACCGAACGTATGAGTTTCATGCCGCTGGCGAGCAGCGCACGAGGGTCTATCTGCTCCGGCTGGGAAACGTCGAGCTTGTCGGCGTACAACCCGAGGTTTCGAGCTCATTTGGCGCCGCCGTGCGCGCCGCCCGATTCTGCCCCGTGCTCTTTGCCACGCTTGTCAACGGCGGACAGAAGTACCTACCGGCTCCCGACGCGTACGAAAAAATCACCTATGAGGCTATGAACTCCGGTTTTGCCGCCGGATCCCATGAGCGCCTCGTCGAAATCATCATTGCCGCCTTGAATGCGGCGTGACACAGAAGGAGAACGTGCATGAACATTGGACACGCGCGCCGCAAAATCACCCCACAGGGCGACATCTACCTGATTGGCTACCGCAATCTTCCCAACCGTCTTGAACCTGCGACGGGCGTCCATGACGACGTCTTCGCCAACGCCATTCTCTTCCAGCAAGGCGAACGTGAAGTGTTTCTCTTTAATGCCGATGTCCTCGAGTTCGAGGAAAGCATGGCCGAGGAAGTCAAGACAATGCTCGCCGAGCGCTACGGCATTGACCGTGATTGCGTCCTGCTCTCGGCGACGCACGACCATACTTCAATCGTCGCTTACCACCGCAGCTGGTGGACGGGAAAATTCGACGAGAACTACTACCGCTGGTTCCTCGATACCATTTGCCAATGCTTTGAGGAGTGCCGTGCCAACGCACAGCCCGCGATTTGTCGCTTGGGCAAGCAGGTCATCACCGGTTTCTACGACAACCGCATCATCCCAGGTGAACTCGCCGACAATGAGGTCATTGTCGTATCGTTCTTCGATACCGAAGGCAAGCCATTTGCGGGCTTTATGAACTGGGCGGTGCATTCCGCTTGCGTCGGACCCGACTGCACGGAGCTCACGAGTGAGCTTGCCGGCCTTACCGGTAAAAAGCTCGCTCAGAGTCTTGGTTACTATCCGGCCATGGTCGTCGGTGCTGCTGGCGACTGTAGCGACCGCAATTTTCGCCAGGGACGCGGCATTCCCGAGGTCGAGCGTGTTTCGACCGGTCTTGCCGAGGCGATTTCCCAGATTAAGCTCGATCGCGAGGTCATTCTCGATCGCATTGAGCCTCAGACGTTCTATCACACCGTTGCCCATGACGACTTTTCACTCACGCTTAAGTGTGCCGTCATCAGTTTGGGCGGCCTGCATCTCTTTGTGTTCCCGAGTGAGCTCGGCAGCGACCTGGGTATTCGCATGAAGCGCGAATGCCCGGTCGAGGGAATAGTTTGCGGTTACACCAACGGCTATTTCGAGTATTTCCTTCCGGCACGCGAGTACGGCCTCTCCTTTGAGACCGAGCGTACTCAGATTCCCCAGGGCGAACCGGAACGTCTGTGTGACAAGTTCTGCCAGACGACGAGACTTCTCGGTGCAGCAGATTCGCGTCTGTAGACCTGATTGCGTGACATGGGCCAATGAGGCTCCCTGCCATGTGATCGGCATCTTCCATCTTCTCTGCCGTTTCCCATCCCGGGCGTACGTGCGTCCGCGGATTTCAAAGGGGGAAGCGGGTTCCTTGCCCTCCCACGTCGACTACGGAGGCCTGAAATCGATGCTATACCCCGCTCAGAAAAAGGAGAATTCCATGAAATACCAGAAGCTTTGCGATGAAATCATCACAAAGGTCGGTGGTCGAGACAATGTGTTAGACGTGAGCCACTGCATTACGCGTCTCCGCTTCCACCTCAAGGATGAATCACTTGCCCAGACCAATGAACTTAAGGCGACGAAGGGCGTCGTTGACGTCATCCAGGCTGGCGGACAGTATCAGGTCGTGATTGGTGCCACTGTCGAGGCTGTCTACAACGACCTTGTTCAGATTGGCGGGTTCGACACCAAGCCCGCGCTCGATATCGATGAGGGCGACAATGTCAAGAAGGGCGATCCGTTCTCGCGCCTGCTCGCCATCATTTCCGAGATTCTGCAGCCGGTTCTTGGCGTGCTTATGGCCGGTGGCTTTATCAAGTCGATGCTCGCGCTCTGCACGGTTGCCGGTTGGCTTGCCAAGGACAGCAATACCTATGTGACGCTCTCGGCAATCGGAGATTCGGTCTTCTATTACTTTCCGCTAATCATTGGCTGGACGTCGGCCAAGAAGTTCGGACTTAAGCCCGTTATGGGAATGGCGCTCGGTGGTATCCTCGTCTACCCGACGCTCGTTGGCCTTATGGGCGGAGATCCGCTCTACACGCTCGGCGCCGGCACGGTCTTCGAGTCCAATGTCTACGGTGATATTTTTGGCATCCCGCTGATCATGCAGAATTACTCATCGACGATTCTGCCTGCGATCTTTATCGTCTGGATTGCCTCCAAGGTACACAAGGCCCTTTCTAACGCGCTGCCCGCGCTTGTGAGCTCGTTCTTCTCCAACATCCTGACGCTCCTCATTTGCGGCATCCTTGGCCTGCTTGTGGTCGGTCCGGTCATGACGGTCCTCTCCAACATCGTTGCCCAGATCATTCTGATGCTCATCAACTTCCAACCCGCCATCGCCGGCTTCGTCATCGGCACGTTCTGGAGCCTGCTCGTCATGTTCGGCCTGCACTGGGGTATCATCCCGCTGTGGTTCCTCGATGTCGCAACCTACGGCTATGACCTCATTAACCCGCTCGTGTATGCAGGCGGTTGTGCCATCGCCGGCGCTGTGCTTGGCATGATCATCCGAACCAAGGACTCCGAGGAAAATGCTGCCGTCAACATTCCCGCCCTTGTCTCTTCGATTTTCGGTGTCAACGAGCCTGCGCTTTACGCCATCTTGCTGCCGCGTAAGCGCCTTATGTGGGCAACCTTTATTTCCGCTGGTGTAGGCGGCGCCATTGCCGGCCTCATGGGTGCCAAGCTCTATGCCTTCGGCGCCTCCGGCCCGCTCGGTTTCCCGAGCTTTATTAACCCTGCCGGCATCGACACGGGCTTTATCGGCCTTGTCATCTCCGGTGTGGTCGCTTTCGTTCTGGCTCTTGTCGCCGCTATGGTGATCGGTACCAAGAAGGACGAGGGCGGTAAGGCACTCAACATCTCGGTGGACTAGTCTTTCTGCGCACTTTGATTAAATATGCCTCGGACGGCGACGTGCTGCCCGAGGCATATTTGTGTTTCGTGCCGCTGTCATCGTGTTTGCGGTCACAAGTCTGCGGTTGTGGAGCAGCGGGGATTATGACGGTCGTGCCGCGATGGAAGACGCACGGTCGCCCTGCAGGAGCTGACGGTAGGGGAGGAAGCCAATGAACGAGACGACCGCCTGCGAGTGCGCGGCGTTTCGCTTGAGGTAGAGCCTGACCTCGGAGGTCGTCGCGGGCTCGAGCGGCACCAGGGCTACCTTTCCGCTGGCGAGCGATTCCGTCGGCTTGCGCATGAGGAATGAGACGCCGGCGCCGCGCGCGACAAGGGAGATGATGTTCTCGGCTCGTTTGCCGGTGAACGTAACACGTGGGCCAAATCCAGCTTCGCGACAAAGGGAAAGGACGAGCTCGCTTACGAACGAGCCTTGGGGAAGCATGAGGAAATTCTCGTCGATAAGGTCGCCTATCTCGACGGTGTCACGTTCGGCGAGCGGATGGTCGAGTGGAAGGACGGCCACGAGCCGGTCGGTCGTAAAGGGAATCTTTTTGAACTCCGGCTCGATGGCGCCGCCGTCACGGATGAAGGCCAGGTCAATGTCCTCGTGCAGGAGCATGCGCTTGAGTGTGTCGCCCTCGCCCTCGATGAGCTCAACAGAATATGAGGGGTTCGCCTGCTGAAAATCGATGACGGCGTCCGTGATCCCATAAGGGGCCATAATGGGGATAGAACCTACGGTGAGGTGCTCGAGCGGCTCACCTGCGCCTATTTGAATGGCGGCAAGATAGCGGTGCTGAAGCGTCGCAATTTTTTGCGCATAGGGGAGGAGCGCTTCACCTTGCGCGGTGAGTGTTACGTGGCGCTGGCTTCGATCGATGAGCTTGCAGCCGAGTTCGTGCTCCATTGCCATGATGTGCTTGGAGAGGGTTGATTGCGACATGAAAAGCAGTTCCGCCGCATCAAGAAACGTGCGTGACTGCGCTAAGATGGCGAATTCGCCAAAGCGGCTGATATCCATAGGGAGGCCTCCGGTACCCTCATTTTGGCAGGTGGCCTAAACCACGACGCCATTGCAGTGGTCGATTTCGTGCTGGATGATCTCGGCGGTGTAGCCCGAGAAGTTTTTGATGCGGTGAACGAAGTTCTCGTCCAAATACTCAACCTTAATGCGGCGATAGCGGGTACAGGGACGCTCGCCGATCAGCGAGAGGCATCCTTCGCTCGTCTGATAGGCATTGACCTGCTCAAGAATTTGAGGGTTGTACATCAGGAGTGTCCTGTTGCCGTCCTTTACGCAGATGATGCGTTTGCGCACGCCGATCATGTTGGCGGCGAGGCCCACGCACTCGCGCTCATGCTCGTGGAGTGTATCTAGGAGATCCTGCCCGGTCGCGGCGTCTTCGAGGCCGGCGTCTTCGGAGGGCAGGCGTAAAAAGAACTCGGACTTCATGATGGGTTTAATCATGGCGGGCTCCTCATGTCTTATGCTTTCGTGGACTTTTAATAATAGCGCGGAAGGAAAGCCATGCGTCCGCGTTACAATCTTTCGATGTTGGACCATGTTGCCAGATTCGTCGTGTACGGCGTCTGGCGTAAGTCTAGGGCTCATTTTTCGCCCTGGACCGTTCCTCTGGGGCGATGCGACTGTCGTTCCAAGAGGAAGGAAATGCATGGGGAGCAAATCTCAGCAACAAGTTCAAGTAACGCCATCGGCCTCTGCGGCGATTCTCGTCGTAATGTATATTGCAGCCTTTGTTGCCGCGTTTAACGAGAACATCATTAACGTGGCGTTGCACGACATTATGGCAGCCTTTTCGGTGAGTGCCACCACGGCACAGTGGCTCGTCTCGGGCTACATGATCGTGACGTCGATTTTTACGGCCATCATGGCCTTCCTGTCCGGCCGTTTCTCGACGCGCAAGCTGCTGTTTTTCGCATGCGGATGCATGGTCGCCGGCGAAGTCCTGTGCCTGGTCGCTCCGTCGTTTAGCGTTTTGCTGCCAAGTCGTATTTTGCAGGCTGCGGGATCGGGCATCTTGTTCCCGCTCATGATGAACGTGGTGCTGTCTTGCGCCCCGCGCGAGAAGCTCGGTCTGTATCTGAGCCTGGGCGGCGCATGCATTACGCTAGGACCGGCGTTTGGACCCGTGATTAGCGGTCTTATGTGCACGTTATTTGGCTGGAGGGCGGTGTTCGTAGTGCCGCTGGTGGGCGGCATTGCGGTCGCTGCGGCGGGCGTAAAGCATGTCCAGAATGTCGGAGAGCGCTCGAACACCACGCTTGACATTCTGTCGGTTGTTTTGCTCGCTGCCGGCATTACGGCGTTTGTGTATTCCGTGGGTGAGTTCTCGACCAATCTGATTGCCGGTGTCGTGGCGCTTTTCGCTGCCGTTGTGCTGCTCGGCCTGTTTGCGGCCCGTCAGCTCAAGCTCGAGCATCCGGTGCTTAACGTGCGTCCCATGGCGAGCGTTCGCTTTTGGCCTGCGTGCCTGCTTGTGGTGGTGTCGATGATGACGACGTTCTCGATGAGTGTTTTGTTGCCGCTCTATTTTGAAGGTGCCTACGGCATGACCGCACTTGTTGCGGGCCTGCTCATTTTGCCGGCGATTGCCTGCAACGCCGTGACCTCGATTGTGGGCGGACGCGTGATGGATGCCCGTGGCGCATGGCCGCTGCTGCCGGTCGGCTTTGCCCTGATTGCCGTGGGGCAGACTGCAATCTCGATGACGGCGGCAAGCATGAACATCGGCGTCGTCGTGGCGCTGACCGTTGTGGTGTATGCCGGAGTCGGTTTGGTGCTGAGCCCCTCGCAAACGGCCGGCTTGGAGACGCTGCCTGCCGCTGAACATTCTCACGGAACGGCATTGCTTAACACGTGGAACATGATTGCCGCATCGTTTGGCCCGTCGCTGTTTATCGGCCTGCTCTCGAGTTCTGCGGCGACTGCCGGCGCGGCTGGCGTTGCGACCGACGTTGCCCAGGCGATTGGATTTGCAACTGCGGTGCGTGTGGCGGCTGTGATTGCCGTGGTCGGGTTCGTGGCGTCGCTGGTGTACGCTCATCGCGAGTCGCACATGTCGCATTAATGTGTGCACATAGATTCTGCAGCTAGATTGGAAGGCGACACCATAAACTAATGGGCGTTTGCCGAGAGGCATGAATGTTTAAAGCGCAAAGAGTGCGCGACGGGCCCCGCGAATGGGGCGATGATGCCCGAGAGGGCCAAGAAGGAGTCTCATGTCTGAGAGCGAAGAGATCATGAACGAGACCGAGAACGAGACCATGGCTGCCGAGGTTGAGGCAGTCGAGACCGTGGAGACCGAAGCTGCCGAGGTTGAGGCTGCTGACGAGGTTTCCGCCGAGGAGGAGGCCGAGGTTGTCGAGGCCGCCGTTGATTACGATGACGAAGAGCTGATGGACAAGATGCAGAAGGCCGCCCGCCTGCTGCGTAGCCGTCGCTTTGCTATTTCCAAGGAGGAGGAGGCCAAGGCCGAGCGCATGGCGAACATCGAGCGCGCCATCAAGCTTCTTGACCTCAAGCCCAAGATGGAGCAGAAGGAAATGTCCGACCTGCTGGGCATGCGCCTTCGTGAGCTCGATGGCCTGATGGCCGAGGCCGAGGCTGCCGATCTGGTCGGCCGCATCGACGACGCCGAGGGCGATATGCGCAAGATCGTTGTCTTCGCTGCCGAGGATGCCGCTGAGGGCCTGGTCGAGCTTGCCAACAAGAAGGAGAAGCTCCTGCCCGAGCTTTCTTACGAGGAGGCCACCGAGCTGATGGCCGCTCTCGATAAGGTTATCGCTCCGCTCGTCGCCATGGGCCTGGACGAGGACCGCGGTCCTCGCGGCGGCCGTGACGACCGCGGTGGCCGTGGCGGCGACCGTGGCGGTCGCGGCGGCTTTGGCGATCGCGGTGGCCGTGGCGGTGACCGTGGCGGTCGCGGTGGCGATCGTGGCGGCCGTGGCGGCTTTGGTGACCGTGGCGGCGACCGTGGCGGTCGCGGCGGCTTTGGCGGCAACCGTGGTGGCTATGGCGATCGCG
>UQZD01000004.1:0-82747 GCA_900545485.1 uncultured Collinsella sp.
GCTGCAGAGCCGGTCGAGGTGCGCGTCGCCTCGCTCGAGGGGCCGACCTCGATTGGTCTGGTGCAGTTTATGGACCGGGCAGTCGATGGCGAGACGGACAATGAGTTCGACTTTGCGATCAATACTGCCGCCGATGAGATTGTGCCCAAGGTCATTCAGGGCGATATCGACATTGCCCTGGTGCCCGCCAACGTGGCGAGCGTGCTCTATAACAAGACTGAGGGCGCGGTGCAGGTCATCGACATCAACACGCTGGGCGTGCTGAACGTTGTGACGGGCGACGCGAGTGTGACCTCGTTTGGCGATTTGGCGGGCCATACCGTCTATATGACGGGCAAGGGCACCACGCCGGAGTACGTCATGAACTACCTGCTGGGGCGCGCGGGCCTGGCCGGCCAGGTGGCGCTTGAGTTTAAGAGCGAGCCCACCGAGGTGCTGTCGGCCCTGCTTGCCGATCCTTCTGCCGTGGGCGTGCTGCCCGAGCCGTTCAAGACCGCTGCCATCGCAAAGAGCGAAGGCAGGCTGTCGGCTCCGGTAAGTCTGACCGATGTGTGGGATGAGCTGGCAGGTGACACGGGTTCGCGCCTGCTGACGGGCGTGACCGTGGTGCGCCGTGCCTTTGCCGAGGAGCATCCCGAGGTCGTGGCGGAATTCCTGAGCTGCCATGTTGCGAGCGTTGAGGCCGTGAACGCGGCGCCGGCGGACTGGGCTCAGGCCGTGGTCGATGCGGGTATCGTCGATAACGCCGCGATTGCCGAAAAGGCGATTCCCGGGTGCATGCTCGTGTGCCAGACGGGGAAGGATATGAAGGCGGCGCTCGGTGGGTACCTGCAGGTGCTGGCCGATGCGGACGCGAGCGCCGTGGGCGGAAAGCTCCCGGCTGACGATTTCTACTACATGGAGTAGCCCGTGCGTGCGTTTGCTCGACAAATGGCAGAGCGTATGAAGGCGGTGGCGGCAGCAGGTGCCGTTGCCGCCTTTTGGCTTGCCGTGTGGGTCTTCGCGGCGGCGCTGGTGGCGCAGCCGTTGATTTTGCCGGGGCCGGGCGCTGTCGTGGTGGCGTTGCTGCGGCTGGTGTGCGATGGCGGTGCCTGGGCGATTTTGGCGGGCGCGGGCGCGCGGATACTGGGTGGGCTGGCGCTTGCCGCGGTATGCGGCGGCGTGCTCGCCGGAGTCTCGTCGCACTCGCGGACGTTTGCCCACCTGGTGGCGCCGGCGCTTTCGTTTGTTAAGGCGACACCGGTTGCCTGCGTGGTGGTCCTGCTGCTCATTTGGTTGGGGTCGGCGCGCGTGAGCATTGCGGCGGTCTTTTTGATGGCGCTGCCGGGCGTGTATTTTTCGCTGGTTGAGGGTTTGACGCAAGCGGATAAGCCACTGGAGCAGATGTTTCGTCTGCATGGCGTGCGGGGTTGGCGTCTGTTTTGCGCCCACACCTGGCGCGAGGTCCTGCCGTTTGTGCTTTCGTGTTCCCGCGCCGTGATTGGCATGAGCTGGAAGGCCGGCGTGGCGGCGGAGCTCATCGGCATGGCGACGGGCACCGTGGGCGAACGCATCCATCAGGCGAAGCTGCTCATCGAGACGGCTGACCTGCTGGCGTGGACCGTGCTGGTCGTTGCCGCCTCGTGGGCGTGCGAGCGTGTGCTGGTGTGGCTGCTGCGGGTTTCGGGGCCCGTAGCGTGGCGCGCTGCCGTGCGGGCGCATGGGTGTGGTAGTCGCGGACGTGCGGGCGGCTCTGCTGGCGGCAGGGCTGCTGCGGAGCTTGCGCTCGCCGTGGGCGACCGAGCGCCCTGGGCGCCGGCGCTCGATGGACTGGTACTTCGCGTTTCTGCTGGTGGGCGCACCTGCGTGATGGGCGCTTCGGGCGTGGGCAAGTCGACGCTGCTTTCGTTGGCAGCGGGGGAGTGCGCACCGTGCTCGATGGTGTTTCAGGACGCGCGTCTGGTAGAGGGCGCCTCGGCTTTGGATAACGTGCTGGTGTGCGCCGACGCGCGCGTGGATGCCTCGAGTGCCGCAGCCCTGTTGCGCCTGCTGGTGCCGGGGGTCGATGTACATGCTCGTGTGGCCGAGCTCTCGGGCGGGCAGCGCCGTCGCGTCGAGATTGCCCGAGCCCTGCTGTGCCCAGGCGACGCGGTGATTCTGGACGAGCCCTTTACCGGTCTAGATACCGCTGCGCGCGACGCATGCGCCGAGGCCGTGCTCGACTTGCTCGACGGCCGTATGCTGTTGCTTGCCACGCACGATTCCGCTGACGCTCGGGCCCTCAATATCTCGGACATCATCACGCTCTAAATACTTACCCAGCAACAAAATGATCCGTTTTTCTCCGTCTCCATAGGGCCGGGTATGGTATTCTATCTGCGGGGTAATACTTAGGAATACCAAGTAATACCAACGCCGTAGAAACAAACTCCGGATGCGGGCCAATCGGGTTGCCTTCACGGCCCGTTGCCCAGCCGCGTGGCCCGTATCTATCCGCACCACCGTCGTTTCAAAAAGGAAGCGCCATGGCAGAACACATGACCCCGGTTGTCGCGAAGGTCTTGCCCGAGGAAAAGGCGGCCTTCGCGGCGGCAACCCAGCTCGTGGGCACCACGCCGTCCAACGCCATCCGCATGTTTATCGCCGCGTTCAATCGCTGCGGCACCTTCCCGTTCGACATCTCGCCGAGCGGGGCTTTTGGCACTGCGCCCGATTCTCATCAACAATGACTGTCCCAAACTGCCGGCACTTGGGGACGTTCCTTTTCTGCCGGCAGTTAAGGAACGTCCCCAAGTGCCGGGTTTTGAGGAGGTTGGCATGCTCAATGCGATGATTTGGGCGCTTGCCTGTTTTGGCGTCGTCGCTGCCGATATTGCCCTGAGCGTCGTTTTGTTTTCCGCCCTTGGCGTCGCATCGGTGTTCATGGGTTTTTCGATCGATGACCTCAACATTCAATTGCTTCAGGCCGTCGCGCAGACAGCATCGTTTTTGATGGCGCTGCTGTGGTGGCGTTATCTGCGGCCGCGTTCGTTTATGGCACGCCGGCAAAGCGAGCACCCGCTCGGCGGGGGAGCGCGTGGGGCGTGGAAACGCATCGCCTGCGTTATCGTGATCGGCCTGGCCCTGCAGGTGGTTGTTGGCTACGTGACCGACGCCGCGCTGTCGCTGTTGCCCGATGCCGCGGCCGACTACAACGAGCTTGTCGAGGAAACAGGC
Source organism: uncultured Collinsella sp. (assembly GCA_900545485.1). Lineage (GTDB taxonomy): Bacteria > Actinomycetota > Coriobacteriia > Coriobacteriales > Coriobacteriaceae > Collinsella. The sequence continues at coordinate 3,196 of UQZD01000004.1, forward strand.
ATGGGCGACACCAGCTATCTCGCCGTCCTGACTACGGTGCTCGGCGCCCCATTTTGTGAAGAGCTGCTGGTGCGCGGCATTATTTTTGAGTTTTCGCTCCGAGCGTTTAATCCGCAGTGCCGTCCACTTTGGAAGCGCCGGCGTCGTGTGAGCGCGCAGGACGGTGCCATGGTGCCCTGGGCGGCCCCAAACACGTGGGGTATCGCCGCGGCAATCGTGCTGCAGGCGGCGGTCTTCGGTTTTATGCACATGAATTGGGTGCAGGGTTGCTACGCGGGTGCCGCCGGCCTCATCTTTGGTTGGGTACTCGTGACGACCGGAAAGCTCCGCTACACGATCCTGCTGCACTTTGCCTTTAATGCCGGGTCGTATCTCATGGGGCTGCTGTGGTTTGTGGACACGCCGTTCGGCGTGGCAATTACGGTCGCTATCGCCGGCTTTGTGCTGGTAGAGGCGATGAGCTCGCTGCGCCACGCGTGTGGGATGGACGTAGCGAGCGCACCGCTGCCCTAGTTGCGACGTCCGCCCCCGTTGGCGCCCTGCCGTCCCTGGGCCGCGCGATTGCGACCGGCAGTGTTCTGTGCGCGCGACATGCCGCCGTGCCCCTTGCTGCCTTTGGGTCCCTTGCCAGCGCCGCCGTCATGCGGTTTGCCGCCCTTCTTGCCGGTGCCATGCCCACCGCTGGCCGATGTCTCGCCCGGGTGCGGGGGCACGGGACGAATCAGGCAATGCTTGGTGTAGCCAATCAGATCGCGGCGGCCGGCTTTTTCCAACGCCTCACGCACGAGCTTGTAGTTCTCGGGCTTGCGATACTGGATGAGCGCGCGCTGCATGGCCTTTTCGTGCGGGTCGCGCGCCACATAGATCGGCTCCATGGTGCGCGGGTCCACGCCGGTGTAGTACATGCACGTCGACATGGTGGACGGGGTGGGGTAGAAGTCCTGCACCTGTTCGGGCATGTAGCCCATGTCGCGCACGGCCTCGGCAAGGTCCACTGCTTCCTTCATCGTTGAACCGGGGTGGCTCGAGATCAGATACGGCACTACGTACTGCTTGAGTCCGTATTCGCGGTTCAAGCGTTCAAATTTACGGCAGAACGCCTCGTAGACGGCTCGGCTCGGCTTGCCCATCACGGACAGCACCGCGTCGCTCACGTGCTCGGGCGCTACGCGCAGCTGGCCCGAGACGTGATGTTCCAACAGCTCGCGCAAAAACTCGTCCGAGGCATCGGCCATGGTGTAGTCAAAGCGGATGCCGCTGCGCACGAAGACCTTCTTGACGCCCGGCAGCTGGCGCAGGTCGCGCAGCAGCTGCGTGTAGCCGCTCTCGTCGACCACCATGTTCTTGCACACGCTCGGCCACAGGCAGCGCTTGTTCTTGCACACGCCGTGCTCGAGCTGTTTGTCGCAGGCAGGGCGGCTAAAGTTTGCCGTCGGTCCGCCCACGTCGTTGATGTAGCCCTTAAACTCGGGATCGCGCGTGAGCAGCTCGGCCTCGCGCATGATCGAGTCGTGGCTGCGCATCTGCAACACGCGGCCCTGGTGGAAGGTGAGGGCGCAAAACGAGCACTCACCAAAACAGCCGCGGTTGGAGCTTATGGAAAACTTGATCTCAGCAAAGGCCGGCACGCCGCCCGCCGCGTCGTAATCGGGATGCCAGTCGCGTGCGTAGGGGAGTTCGGCCACCTCGTCCATCTCATCGGTAGTGAGCGTCGCCGACGGCGGGTTTTGCACCACATAGACGCTGTTGGGGTAGGGCTCTACCAGGCGATGCCCGGTGATGGGGTCCATATTCTGTTGCTGCACGTTAAAGCTGCGCGCGTAGTTGAGCTTGTCGGCGGTAAGGTCGTCCCAGCTGGGCAGCAGATCGTAGTCGTAGACCTCGTCGAGCGAGCCTGTGCGGTAGACGGTGCCGTTGATATAGGTGATCTGATCGACGGGCAGTCCCGCGTCGAGCGCGTCGGCGATCTCGACGATCGCGTGCTCGCCCATGCCGTAGATGAGGATGTCGGCGCCCGAGTCGAGCAGTACCGAGCGCTTGAGCTTGTCCTGCCAGTAGTCGTAGTGGGCCAGGCGGCGCAGGCTAGCCTCGATTCGCCCGGCGGTTCTCCTCGATGCCGCCGATGATGATGGGGGCGTCCTTGAACGTCTGGCGGATGAGGTTGCCGTAGACCGTGACAGCTCGGTTGGGACGGTGCCCCTCCTCGCCACCGGGAGTGTAGGCGTCGGTGTGGCGGCGGTGCTTGGTCACCGAATAGTGGTTGACCATGGAGTCCATGTTGCCGGCACTGACGAGAAAGCCCAGGCGCGGCTCGCCGAGCACGGTGATGCTGGCGGGGTCGGTCCAATCGGGCTGGCAGATGATGCCCACCTTGTAGCCGTGTGCGTCGAGTACGCGGCTGACGATGGCCATACCAAAGCTGGGATGGTCCACGTAGGCGTCGCCGCAGATGTAGACAAAGTCGCACTGGTCCCAGCCGCGCGCATCCATGTCGGCGCGGCTGACGGGGAGGAACTTATCGCGGCCCGGTCGCCAGGGGCGGGCGGGCGTCGCTTGGGAATGCTTGGTGCGGGCGACCGTGGCCTGCGCCTTACCGCCACGCTTTTGCTGCTGGCCCTGTTTGCCCTGTTGACTGCGCTGGTTGTTCTGAGCGTGCTGAGGCTTTTTTGCCACGATCCCTCCCGGTGTCTGTATGCTGCACGTAATTGTAACCAGTCTTTTTGGGACGGCGCTAAAAAGACTGGTGGAGTACACGAGGCGTCGGGTGTCGGCGCCGCGCCCGCTGTTTGTTTCCAGACTGTGTATCTGCGCGTTGGAGAACCCGTCTCGCGCGCACGCCATGTTGTCAATGGGTTACAGTATGAACGGCGGCTATGTTTCCGCCAACGCACGAGAGAGTCGTCAACAAGGAGGATGCACGACGATGCAGCGTGCCAAACAGATATCGGAGTCCATCGAGCTGGGCATTATCTTGGCGCTCGCCGGTGGCTTTATGGACGTCTATTCGTACATTGGGCGCGATCATGTTTTCGCCAACGCGCAGACAGGCAACATCCTGCTCGTGGGCGTGAGCATCTCGGAGGGCAACTGGGCACTTGCGGGACGCTATTTCTTCCCCGTGGTGTCGTTTGCCGTGGGCATTATGCTTGCCGATCTGGTACACGAGCGGTTTGGCAGCGTGATTCACTGGCGCCAAGTGACGGTGTTCTTTGAAGCCGTTATCTTGCTGGGCGTGAGCTTTATCCCCGGCGGCAATTTCAACCTGCTCGCCAACTGCCTCACCTCGTTTGCCTGCGGTATGCAAGTTGAGAGCTTCCGCAAGATCCACGGTCACGGCATCGCTACGACCATGTGCATCGGCAACTTGCGCAACGCGCTGCAAAACGTGGACGATTACATCATCACCCACAGGCGCGGCTTTTTGGAAAACGGCCTACTGTACTTTGGCGTGATCTTTACCTTTGTGTTTGGCGCCGTGTTGGGCAACTGGTGTATTGAGCGCATGGGCCTGCACGCCATCGTCGTGGCGAGCTTGCTGCTGTTTGTCGCGTTTGCCATCATGTTCATCGACCGCGAGCGCGATTTGCGCTTACGCTGGAAGGTTGCGGCCGAGGCTTGGAAAGAGGGCTGCCGAAAGTAACCGAATGCGGCAAAGGGGCTGTCCCTTTGCCGCAATATTTTTCATCATCTGTTGAAACGCTTTAACACTTTTGATGTTCTCACGCGTTTTTTGTTTCAAAAGCGTTAGGATGGGACTCATAGCGTGGGGCGTAATGGATGCCCCGCACACGATGGGAGGCTATCAATGGCTAATCGTTTCGTTCTCAATACCATCTCTTATCATGGTTCCGGCGCCATCAAGGAGATCCCCGGCGAGCTCCAGCGTCGCGGCTACAAGAAGATCTTCGTCTGCTCCGACCCCGATTTGGTTAAGTTTGGCGTTACCGCTAAGGTGACCGACGAGCTCGACGCCGCCGGCATCGCTTGGAGCCTCTACTCCGAGATTAAGCCCAACCCCACTATCCAGAACGTCAAGGACGGCGTCGAGGCCTTCAAGGCCGCCGAGGCTGACGCTATCGTGACCATCGGTGGTGGCTCCTCCATGGACACCGCCAAGGCCATCGGCATCATCATCAACAACCCCGAGTTCGCCGATGTCCGCAGCCTCGAGGGCGTTGCTCCCACCAAGAACCATGCCGTGTTCACCATCGCCGTGCCGACGACCGCCGGTACCGCTGCCGAGGTGACCATCAACTACGTCATCACAGACCCCGAGAAGGTCCGCAAGTTCGTGTGCGTCGACACCAACGACGCCCCCGAGGTCGCCGTCGTCGACCCCGATATGATGGCTTCCATGCCCGCCGGCCTGACCGCTTCCACCGGCATGGACGCTCTGACCCACGCCATCGAGGGCTATACCACCAAGGGCGCTTGGGAGCTCTCCGACATGTTCCACTTTGAGGCTATTAAGCTGATCAGCGAGAACCTGCGCGACTCCGTCGCCGAGGCCAAGTCCGGTCAGCCCGGCTCCGGCCGCGAGGGCATGGCCCTTGGCCAGTATGTCGCCGGCATGGGCTTCTCCAACGTTGGCCTGGGCATCGACCACGCCATGGCTCACACCCTGTCCGCTCACTACGACACCCCGCACGGCGTCGCTTGCGCCATGCTGCTGCCGATCGCCATGGAGTTCAACAAGCCGGTTTGCGCTGAGCGCCTGGCCAAGGTTGCCGTCGCCATGGGCGTTGACACCACGGGCATGAGCACCGCCGAGGCCGCCGATGCCGCCATCGCCGCCGTCAAGCAGCTTTCCGCCGACGTGAACATCCCGCACGTCTGTGAGGCCATGAAGGCTGACGAGATCGAGGTCCTGGCCAAGGACGCCATGGCCGACGCCTGCTTCCCGGGTAACCCGCGCGAGGCAACGCTCGACGACGTCATCGAGCTCTTCAAGAAGATCTGCCCGGCTGCCTAACTTGGTTCGGCGGGCCCCTGCCCGTTAGCCCCAGAATCGTCCTCGGACATGTCGGAGGCCCCGTTGCGCACTACGTGCGGCGGGGCCTCCTTCTGTCCTGCGGAAAGATTCTGGGGCTAACGGGCAGGGGCCGCCGGCTCGTTATCGTGACGGGCGCTGCTCTGAGAAGCTCGATGGGTTGTCTCGCTAGGTAAATAATTGTGCGTGGTGGTATTGTTGCTGTGGGTTTAATTCGATATGAAAGGGTGACTTTGGTGTCCAAGATGGATTCTATGCTCTCCTATATTACTGACCAGCTGAAGGCGCTTACCTCGATTGCTTCGCCTACCGGCTATACCCGTGCGGCGACTGATTATCTAATGGAAACATTGCGCGATATGGGGTTTGGGCCTGAGCGTTCTAATAAGGGCAACGTGCTCGTTGAGCTTGGTGGTGAGGGTGAGCCGCTCGTGTTGGCGAGCCATGTCGATACCCTGGGCGCTATGGTGCGCTCTATCAAGGACAATGGTCGTCTGCGCCCCACGACGATCGGCGGGCATCAGTGGTCTACGGCCGATGGCGAGAACTGCACCGTCTACACGCGCGACGGCAATGTGTACACGGGTGTGGTCCTCAATACCGAGCCTTCGGCGCACGTGGCCGACGAGCCGGTCAAGACTATCGAGAAGAACATGGAGATCCTGCTCGACGAGAACGTCGACAGCAAGGACGATGTGCTCGAGCTGGGTATTCAGACTGGCGACATCATCGCTATGGACCCTCGCACGACGGTGACGGAGAGTGGCTACATTAAGAGCCGCTTCCTGGACGACAAGCTTTCGGCCGCCATTTTGCTGGGCTTGGCGCGTGCCGTCGCCGCTGGCGAGGTGACGCTTTCGCGTAAGGTTTCGCTGCTCTTTACCGTGTACGAGGAGGTCGGCCATGGCGGTGCCTTTGTGCCGGCCGACACGCGCGAGATGATCAGCGTGGACATGGGCTGCGTGGGCGACGACCTGGGCTGCACCGAGCGCATGGTGTCGATTTGCGCCAAGGATTCGGGCGGCCCCTACAACTACGATCTGGTGACCACGCTGTCCAATATCGCGCGCGAGCTTGAGCTCGATTACGCCATCGACGTGTACCCGCATTACGGCTCGGACGTTGAGGCCACGCTCTCGGCCGGCTACGACATTCGCCATGGTCTGATCGGCCCCGGCGTGTACGCGAGCCACAACTACGAGCGCAGCCACATCGACGGCGTGCGCAACACCTTCGAGCTCGTCCGCGCCTACGTACAGCGCTAGCGATGCAGCGGCCTCGGCTGATACAGCAGTACCGACCGAGGCCGTCCTCTCTAAGTTGCGGTGAAATAGGGACTGTTTGGCGGTTTTAAACGCTTAAACAGTCCCTATTTCACCGCAATTTATGAAGGGGATGGGGCTACTTAAGTGCGCCGGTCACGGTGCCGCCGCCCAGGACGACGTCGCCGCGGTAGACCACAACGGCCTGTCCGGGGGCGATGGCTCGTTGTGGCTCGTCAAAAGTTAGCAGCATTTGCCCGTCTTCGTCACGCGTAAGGGTCGCTGCCTGGTCTTTCTGACGGTAGCGGTACTTGGCGCCTACGCGAATGCCGCCGGCATCGAGCTCGGCCTCCATGCGTGCGTCCGGCGCGCTCCAGATCCAGTCGTCGGCCGTGAGTGCTGTGGCCGTTAGGTCCTCGGCCTCGCCCAGATGCACGGTGTTGTTGGCGGCATCGACGCCCGTCACATACACGGGATGCGCCATCGCGACGCCCAAGCCCTTGCGCTGGCCGATGGTATAGCGCAACGCGCCGTTATGGCGTCCGACCACGCTGCCGTCGCGCCACACAATGTCGCCCGGTGCAGCGGGATGTCCGCAGCGGCGCTCGATATAGCCCGCGTAGTCACCGTCTGGAATAAAGCAGATGTCCTCGCTTTCGGCCTTCTTGGCGTTGATGAAGTCCTGCTCGGCGGCAATGCGGCGCACGTCGCGCTCCTTGTTCAGGCCTGCCAGCGGAAAGATTGTGCGTGCCAGGCGCTCTTGCGTGAGCGAATACAAAAAGTAACTCTGGTCCTTTTTGGGGTCCTCGCCGCGATGCAGCTGCCAGGTGCCGTCGGGCGCCTGGCTCGTTTTGGCGTAATGTCCCGTTGCGATGTAGTCGCAGCCCATGTCCAGCGCCGCATCGAGCAACGCGCCAAACTTAATGTGGCGGTTGCAGATGATGCACGGGTTGGGCGTCAGCCCCTCCTGGTAGGCGTTCACAAAACGCTCGATAACACTGTGGTCGAAGGTCTGCTGCAGGTCGAGCACATGGTGGGGTATCCCCAGGCGCTCGGCGACGGCCTTTGCATCGGCGATGTCGCGGTCGACCTTACTCGTGCCCGTGGCGGGGTCGGGCGCGGGGCAGGTGAGGCGCATGGTGGCGCCGACGCATTCGTAGCCCTGGCTTTTGAGCAGGTACGCGGTCACGCTAGAATCGACGCCGCCGCTCATGGCGACGAGCACGCGCTTGTTGTGCATGGGGAGGTTCTCCTTGGTGGCATGTGGCCAAAAAAGAAAAGCGGCGCGGGAGGCTGGTTCCGCGCCGCAGACATTGTAGCAAGTTCGGACGTCTCGTGGGACACCCTAACGAGATGGGCTCAGGCAGCCAGAAGAGAGGATAGGCCGGCATGCCATGGGCCTATCGACAAGTGACGGGCCCTTAGTCCTGGAACAGTGCCGTGGACAGGTAGCGCTCGCCGGTGTCGGCAAGCAGGGCCACGATGGTCTTGCCCTCGTTTTCGGGGCGCTTGGCCAGCTGCAGCGCGGCCCACACGGCGGCACCGGACGAAATGCCCACGAGCACACCCTCCTTGTGGCCCACGGCGCGGCCGGTGGCAAAGGCGTTGTCGTTCTCGACGGGGATGATCTCGTCGTAGACCCGGGTGTCGAGGACGTCGGGCACAAAGCCGGCGCCGATGCCCTGGATCTTGTGCGGGCCGGCCTGGCCCTTGGAGAGCACCGGGGAGGTGGCGGGCTCGACGGCGACGACCTTAATCTCGGGGTTCTGCTCCTTGAGGAACTCGCCCACGCCGGTCACGGTACCACCGGTGCCGACGCCGGCGACGAAGATGTCGACCTTGCCGTCGGTGTCGTCCCAGATCTCGGGGCCGGTCGTGGCCTTGTGGATGGCGGGGTTGGCGGGGTTCACAAACTGGCCGGCGATGATGCTGTTGGGAGTCTCCTTCTGCAGTTCCTCTGCCTTGGCGATAGCGCCCTTCATGCCCTTGGAGCCGTCGGTGAGCACGAGCTGCGCACCGTATGCCTGCATCAGCTTGCGGCGCTCGACGGACATGGTCTCGGGCATGGTGATGATCACCTTGTAGCCGCGGGCGGCCGCCACCGAGGCGATGCCGACGCCGGTGTTGCCGCTCGTGGGCTCGATGATGGTGTAGTCGCCGCCGCGCACGAGCTTGCCTGCCTTCTCGGCCTCGTCAATCATGTTCTTGGCGACGCGGTCTTTAACTGACCCGGCGGGGTTGAAGTATTCGAGTTTGACGAGCACACGAGCCTTGAGGTCCTCGTCGGCCTCAAAGTGAGTGAGCTCCAGGAGCGGGGTGTGGCCGATAAGCTGATCGATGGACGTGTAAACCTTGCTCATGGTGAACCTCCAAAGTGTTCAAGTTGCTGGTTGCCGTGTGGTTTCACGGTGCGTGTAGCAGCTAAACCCATAAACCTTATAGGTTGTTCGTTTAGCTGTTGGGAAGCATACTAGACACTAAAGCCTAGTAATGCAATAGGAAATAGAAGATTATTACGAGCTGATTAACCATCTTGACCGGAACGGGTATTTTCAAAACCAATTTTTCGGCTAGAATTTCTACGGACTAAATGACCGAAAGGCAGCACTATACATGTTGGTTTCCACAAAGGGCAGATATGCCCTGCGCGTTATGGTCGATCTGGCCGAGCACCAGGCGGCCGGTCGCATCCCGCTCAAAGAGATCGCGGCGCGACAGGGGATTTCCGAGAAATATCTCGAGAACATCTTGGCTACGCTCGTGCGCGCCAACATGCTTTCGGGCATGCGCGGCAAGGGCGGCGGCTACGTGCTCACGCGCCCGCCCGAGCAGTACACGGTGGGCGAGATCCTGCGCCTGACCGAGGGCAGTCTGGCACCGGTTGCATGCCTGGATGGCGACTGCAAGGGCTGCTCACGCTCGGATGAGTGCCCCACGCTCGACGTGTGGAAGAACCTGGACAAGCTCATCAACGACTACCTCGACGGTGTGACACTCGATCAACTTGTCGCTCCCAACCATGGCTACGACTACGTCATCTAACCCACACCTGCCATTTGGGGACGGGGTAGAAATGGTAGATTCTCTCGCCCTTTGAGACTTGACAAATAAGAAGGCCGCCCATTTTTGCGATGGGCGGCCTTCGTTTTGGGCTGTTGAGACGGGCACGGCCGGAATGGCCGTTTTAGTCCTCGGCGATGCTGTCGAGGATGCTGCGCGTGATGGATACCAGGATACTGCCCATAAAGGCCGATCCAAAGCTGGCGATGGAGATGCCCGCGCCCAGCAGATTGACCGACAGGTAGCTGGCCAGCTCGAGCATAAAGCTGTTGACTACGAGCTGAAAAACACCAAGCGTAATAATAGTGAGCGGCAGTGAGATGACGGTCAGGAACGGCTTGACGAGCGAATCGACAATGTTCAGGAACAGTCCCACAAAGGCAAAGCAGACCCAGGTCTCGGCAAAGCCGAAGGGTTGGATACCGGGGACGAGGAACGTGGCGATCGCGATGGCGATCGAGGTGAAGAGCCAGTTAAGCATAAAGCGCATGGCGTGAATCCTTTCTTGCGCCGGGATTGCTGGCGTCGCGTGAAGCGGCTTACGGCGGCGACCTGGATGGTTGCGCGGGCGCGCCGCGGTGTTTGGGCGCCCATTGTCTCAAATATTCGTGGAGCTTACGTGCGCATATGGTTTCTAAACGGCGTTCGTCCTGAAAAACGCGCCGCTGGCAGAGAGTCTTGTCGCTTTAGTTTGGTGGTGTGCTACACTGCTACGGGCAAAAGCCACAGGCGTTGCCCTATTGCATAGAACGGGTGAACGATGCCCGATGTCAGTATCAACTTCGATGCCTTTTGGCGGGTTTGGCGGTGATCGATGAATATCGAGAACATGTTTGACAAGCCTGATGTCAAGCAGCTGGTCCACGCATTTAGCCTTTTGGACGACGAGAAGGATATCCAAGCGTTTTTGACCGATATCTGCACGCCGCGCGAGATTTGCGACCTTTCTCAGCGTTTGCAGGTTGCGCGCTATTTGGACGAGGGCGAGCCTTATGTTGAGGTTCAGGCCCGCACCGGCGCTTCGTCCACCACGGTGAGCCGCGTTTCAAAGGCGCTGAACGGCGAGTACGGTGGCTACCGCAAGATCCTCATTAAGTTGGAGGATGGCGAGTAGGCCAGCGACAACATTGAATTACGAAGAACCGTCCCTCCGGGGGCGGTTTTTATATGCCCGCAATCGGCTGGTGCGTTGGGGTCAGGTTGCTTTGTACCAAAAGATGGAGCTGCGGTGGCAATGTGTCCGCTTGGGCGGGTAGGATGGATGCATTGATTATTGCGAACAGTTTGAGCGGAGGACCATGCCTGTTCGAATCTATACCACCAATGCCGGCACGGATTTGAGTGATGCCGAGTCGGCGCTGCTTGCCGACCTTGTTGGCTGCCACGGACGTGCCGTGCTGCTGGCACCTACGTTTGCCGAGCTCGACCTGTGCCGTCATGATGCGGCGGAAGCCGGGATTTCGCTGGGTATTGACTACAAGACGCCTACATCGTGGATTCGCTCGCTTTGGGAGCTTTTGGGCGACGGGCGCGGTTTCGTTGACAACCTGCAGCGCCAGATGCTGTTCTCGGACATGGTCACGCGTCTCGACGATGCCGACCTGCAGCCGCTTTCGCGTAGCCAGGGCACGGTGCGCATGCTCGCGCGCATGGCCCGCGATGTGCTGCCGGGTGTGGCGGGGACGACGGCCGAGCGATGCGGTGGCAACAATTGCCAGCCTGAGCCAAAAAGCGATGCCGAGGCTCGTGTGTTTGAGCTTTTGCGTGCCTACGCGGGCGGTTTGGACCGTCGAGATATGGTCGAGCCCTGCGAGGCAGCTGACATTATGGCCGGTGCCCTGGCCGATAGCCTGCCGGCGTGCGCCCGCGCCGTATGCGTGCGCGGTACCACGTCGTTTACGCACGGTCTACTCGAGCTGCTGTCTGCCGTGGCGAACAATGGGGGAGAGGTCGTCGTGCTGCTTGCCCGCGAGCAGGCGGCGATGCGCGAGGAGCTTGCCACGGCATTTGATGCCCGCGGTGTGCTGTTTGAGATCGCGCCGCTGGGGGAGGACGCCGTCGCGTCTGATGTCGTTTGCGGGGCCGCCGCTCAGCCTGTCTTTATTGAGGTCGCCGGCCCCCATGCCCGTGCTCATGTCTATGCGGACGCCATCGATAAGTTGGTGAAAGCGCGCAAGGAGTCCAAGGCCGATAAAGCTACTGCAACGCCCGCCGACCCCGTGCGCGTGCTCGTCGTTTCTGCCCGGGCACCCCAGCTGTTCGGCGAGCTCGCCGCCCGTTTTGCGGCGCGTCACATTGCGGCCGAGACGACTGAGTTCACGGCGTTTTCCCAGTCCATCGCGGGCAGGCAGTTTACGGCGCTCGCCAACCTGATCGAGCGTATGAAAGCCGCCGACGAGGGCACCGCTTCCAAGACCGAGTGGTGGCCCGCGCCGGAGCTTACCGACTGGATCTACAGTCCGCTTTCGGGCGCTGATGCCGTCAATGCCCGTACCTTCGATAAGAATATGCGTCTCTCGCGCAACAAGACTACCGCGGGCGTCAAGAGCCTGCTGCAGAGCGTTCAGGGCCAGGTGAGGGGCGCGCGCAAGGCGACGAGCGACGATAACTGGTTTAAGAACGTACCGTGTGTGGTCTCGGACGTGTTCCAGGCGCTGTGGCGTGACAAGCCCGTGACGGCGCTTAAGGCCATGCTTGCCGTTGCCGAGGCGTTGCCCGATCGCGCTCTAGGCGGCCTTGACGGCCAGGCCCGTCGCCAGGCAGAGACGGCTTTGCTGCGCCATGCCATCGACATCCTTATGAACGATGCTCGCGCGCTCGACGTGTCGCAGGCCGCGACCGTGCCGGTTCTCGACGGCGTTCGAACCAAGGTGGACAAGCGCAGTACCGCCTACGATTACGAGACCTACGAGGTCGATCGCACACCACGAGCACAAGTGCGCTTCGTGTCGCTTGCCGATGCGTCGGTTTTGCGTCCTGGCGGCTACGATGCCGTGCTGTTTGCCGATGTCGACCTGGACAGCTATCCGCTTTCGCACGAAGAGGGCCCGCTTGCCACGTTGACAGCCGAGCTGCGCCGCGACGGCGTGTCTTTGGAGCCCGCTGCCCTGCTGCGCGTGCGCTTTGGCCGTGCGATGCAGGCGGCGAGCGGTCCGGTCGCGCTCGCCCGTGTGACGCACGATCGCCAGGCACGCGAGTGCTACCCGGCAGCCGTATGGACCGAGCTGTGGGCACATGCCGAGGCCGCTGGCGCTGCCAAGCCCATGCGCGTGGGCGAAGGCGATATCATCGCCGACTTTGATCCCGCGGCAGGCGAAGGTCTCAAGCGCGAGCGCGTGACCTGTGAAGCCCCTCAGCATCTGAGTGCCGAGGCCGTGCCGTATTTGGTCCTGCGTCGCCGCGATGGCGAGGGCGAGAACGCGCCGCTCGTGCCGCGTCTGACGTCCGCCTCGCAGATTGAGGCGTACTCGACGTGCCCGCTGTGCTGGTTCGTGTCGTATCGCGTCAAGCCCCAGTCGATCGACGCGGGCTTTGGCAACATGGAGAAGGGCAACTTTGTCCACGACGTGCTGGAGCATCTGCATGCCCGTCTGCCCCAAGAGGGCATGAAGCGCGTGACGCCCGAGAATCTGCCGCGTGCACAGGAGCTGCTGCACGAGGTCTTTGACGAGACCTTGGCCGAGCACGCCGGCAAGCGCGGCGCCGAGGGCCCGCTGGTGCCGCTCTCCCCGGTGGAGGAGCGTCAGGTGGCCGAGATCTTGCCGCAGTTGGAGGGCGTGCTTGCCTACGAGTCCGAGGCACTTGCCCCCTTTGCCCCGCGCTACCTGGAGTTTGCGTTCAACGAGCTCCAGGTCGAGTATGCCGGTTGGCCGCTCGGCGGGCGCATCGACCGCGTAGATGTGGATGCCGAGAATCGCGCCGTGGTAATCGACTACAAGCATCGTTCGGGTGTCGAGGAGTTTAAGCTTGCCGACCCCACGGTGCGTGACGAGGAGACGGGCGAGGCTCCCATCGACGACCCGCGCTGGCTGCCGCCCCATACCCAGACACTCATCTACGCGCAGGCCATGCGTCGGGCGCTGGGCCTAGATACCCGTGCTGCGCTCTATTTCTCGACCAAGGGCGGCAAGCCCGCGCTGCGCGGCGCGGCGAGTGCCGAGTTGCTCGAGGAAGAGCGTGGTGACGGTCGCATCCCGGGCCTCAAGAAGGGCTTCCCGGGCGAGGGCGGCAGCATGGACTTCGATGCCCTGCTCGACCGCGTGGAGACCGGCATTGCCGAGCGCCTGCGCGAGCTCGAGGCAGGTGACGTCGCCGCTGTCGACCCGACATCGGCGCAAGCCGCGCATGCGCGCTGTTCGTATAACCACCAAGGAACGTTTGTAAGGAGGGACGTGTAGACCATGGATCTTTCGACTTTGATGCCGCAACAGCTGCAGATTGTCAAAACGCTCGACCGTCCGCTATTTGTCTCGGCGGGCGCCGGTTCGGGCAAGACCTTTACCCTTACGCGCCGCATCGTCTACGCGCTCTCGCCCGAATCCGGTCCGTTCGTTGAACATCTGGATCAGGTGCTCGCTATTACCTTTACCAAAGATGCCGCGGCCGAGATTCGCGACCGCGTGCGCCGTGCGCTTATCGACGAGGGCATGGACGAGGAGGCACTGACCGTCGACGACGCGTGGATCTCGACCATTCACGGCATGTGCTCGCGTATCCTGCGCGCGCATGCGCTGGAGCTGGGCATCGACCCCGAGTTCACGGTGCTCACCGATACCGACGAGCTCATGGACCAGGCTGTTGAGCATGTGTTGGCCCGCGCGACGGCGCCCGATGCCGCCCCCGAGCTCGCGGCATCGCTCAAGGCCCTCTATGCCTGGTATCCCATGGCGGGCGAGGGCGGTTCCTTTGGCGCTGGCGCGACCATCAAGGGCCTGGTGCGCGACCTGCTGGAGCTGTCGAGCCAGTTGCCGGGCGGTATGGACGACGTGTGCGTGGCGCGCGGGCAGGCCGATACCTCGGCACTCGCCGATGCCTATCGCGCGGCGCTGGGCGCAAGCAAGGCCGCGACCGAGAAGGTGCAGATGGCACTCGACGCCATTGACGCGTTCGAGGCGAGCGGCAAGACCATGGCCGATGCAGCGCGACTCATGATGTCGTGCACCATGCCGCGCGCGAGCAAGGCATTCCCTAAGGAGCAGGTCGAGCTGCTCAAGGCCGAGGCCGCCGATGCGTTTATCAATATCGTGCTTGCCTGCGGTGGCCCGGCGCTCGATGCGCTGGTGGGCCTGGCCCGTTCCGTGGAGGCTGAGTATCGCGCGCTGAAGGCTGCCCAGTCCGCCCTCGATAATAACGACCTGCTGCGTATGGCCTACGAGGCCCTGCGCGATTACCCTGCCATCCGTGCTGCGTACGAGGGCCGCTTTAAGATGGTCATGATCGATGAGTTTCAGGATACCGACCAGATGCAGGTCGATCTGATACGCTACCTGACGGGTGCGGGGGAGCGCGCGCTGTGCACCGTGGGCGATGCGCAGCAGTCCATCTATCGCTTCCGTGGCGCCGAGGTCGAGGTGTTCCGTCGTCAGGAGCGCAAGGTGGGCTCGTCTGCCGCGCCCGAGGCGACTGCCGTGGCCGATGCCCCTGCCGGCGAACTCGTCAAACTCGTGCGCAACTTCCGCAGCCATGACGAGGTGCTGCGTTACGTGGCACGCGTCTTCGACGGCGATGACGGCGGCCTGATGCAGGGCTTTTTGGATCTTGAGGCGAGCGACGGCCGCAAGGACACGCTGGTGGCGGACGCCTCGCGCCGCCAGGCCCTCTTTGTTGCCGGCGGCAGTATGCAGGAGCGCACACAGGCCAAGGCCCGCGCGATCGCCGAGCGCTTCCGCGCGCTTGCCGATGCCGGCCAGCCCCAGGGCGGCATGGTACTGCTGCTGGGCCGCATGACCAACGCCGATGTCTACGCCCAGGCCTTCCGCGATCAGGGGCTCGACTGCGTCATCGCAGGCGGCTCGGTCTTTGCCCAGGCAGCCGAGGTGCAGACGGTGCGTGCCCTGGTCTGCGCGCTCGCCAATCCGGCCGATACGGCGCAGGGCCTTATGCCGCTGCTCGCCTCGCCGATGTTTGCGCTCGGCGCCCAGGAGTTCCTGGCGCTGGCGACCAAGCTCGATGGCGAGACGGGGGAGACCTCGCGCCGGAATATCGACATGGGCATCATGAGCGATTCCGATGTGCCGGGCTTGCAGGGCTTGCCGCTTGTGACGCGTGCCCGCGAGGTGCTGCGCTACGCACTGCGTCGCGTGGGGCGTGATTCGTTCGCCGCCATCGCGCGCGACGCGGTCAATGCCTCCGGCTGGTTCGTGCGCCTGGCGCAGCGCGGCCCCGAGGGCAAGGCCATCGCCGCCAACGTGCTCAAGGCGCTCGACGCCGTGGCCGAGGAGGAGGCCGAGTTCGGCAACTCGCCGCGTTCCATCGCGCTGGCCTTCGACCGCTTCTTGGCGGGCAAGGAGGCCCCGGGTGCCCTCAACGAGGAGGGCGACGGCGCGGTGCGCATCATGACGGTGCATGCCTCCAAGGGTCTGGAATATCCGGTCGTGGCGGTCGCCGAGTGCTTTGGCGTGCGTAAGTCCTCGGGTGCGGCACAGATGGGTCGCGTCGAGGGCGGAGCGCAGGTCGTGGCACTGCCGGCACGCTTCGACGGCGTTAAGCTTGCCGACGGTACCTTTGTGAAGGGCGACGACGTCAAAAAGCAGTTTGAGCACGCGTTTAAGGGCAAGGGCACGTCGCTGTGGCTGCCGCCGGAGCTCATGGAGGACGTCTGTGCGACGGGTTCTCCCGCCGAGGCATTTGCTCGCCTGCGCAACGACGACCTACAGCTTTCGCTCGAGGAGCGGGCTCGTCTGCTCTATGTCGCCATGACGCGTGCGCGCGAGCTGGTGATCTTGGCGATGGATGCCGGCGTGAGCCGTGGCAAGGTGACGGCGCCGACCTTCGATGTCGAGACGGATCTGACCTACGATGTCCTGCGCCGCATTCTGCCGACGGACGCTCTGGACATGCCGCAGCTCGATGCCGACCGCCTGGTGTTCGACAACTCCCAACCGGGCGACTACGAGCTCATTTCGCTTTCGGACTTTACCTTTGGCGAGCAGGCGTTTGAGGCCAACGCTTCGCTGGATGCCGAGGGCAGGCTTGTTCGTGGCGATGCCGATACGGATGCTGCCGACGATTCGGCCAGTACAATCGCCCCCGGTCCTGCCGACCCCAAGCCCGATTCGTTTGAGCTTGTGTATCCCCAGGCAGTGGGCGTGCGCATGGGCATCTGTCCGTATCCGGCGCGCGATTCGTACAGCTACTCGTCAATCGCCGCGGCACTCCATGCCGAGACGGAAGACCGTGCCGCCGAGGCTCGTGTTCCCATGGACGAGTCCGGCGATGATGCAGAGTCGGATGGCTCGGAGATGACGGATGCAGACGTGGCTGCTGTCGAGCCCGTCGGCAATCCCATGGCCTTGGGTTCGGCCTTCCACGCCGCCTGCCAGTGGCTCATCGAGATGGGTGCCGATGCGTTGCCCGCTGCGCGTGCCGATGCGCTGGCGCGCCTGTGGCGCTTGACGCCAGAACAGCGCGAGCGCTTCGACGTTGCCCTGGATCGCTGGCTCAAGTCGTCGGTTCGTGCCGACCTGCTCGTGTGGCCGTGCATCCGTGCCGAGGTGCCGTTCTTCTCGCTGGGTTGCGAGGACGAGGACATCGCCCGCTACGGTGCCTATGCCGAGGGCGCCATCGACGCTTTGGCGACGAACCCGGCGGATTCGTCACGCGCGCTGGTCATCGACTACAAGACGGGCGGCACACCGGACGAGACGCCGGAACAGCTGCTCGAGAAGCACGCCTTGCAGGCGCGCGTCTACGCCGATGTGTTGCACAAGGCGGGCTTTGCGGCCGTGACCGTCAAGTTCGTCCGCGTGGAGCAGGCGAATCCAGCCATCTTCGTCGAACCCGCCGAACCTCAAGTAGTCACCTACAACCTCTAGCCCTCAGATAACTTGCGGTGGAATAGTTCCTGTATTGCGACCCAGGTGGCCCAAGCGGGAACTATTCCACCGCAACTGCAAGAGGAGCCGTGTTGGTTTGGCTAGGTTCGGGTGCTGTCCGTGCCGTGCGGTAAAATCGTTCAGTCAGAACACGAACCCGCATCGGAGCTCATCACATGGCATTCGTCCATCTGCACAATCACACTGTTTTTTCCATGCTCGACGGCGCAACCCGTATCCAGGATATGGTCAACCGTGCCGTTGAGCTTGGCATGCCCGCCGTGGCCATTACCGACCACGGCTACATGTATGGCGTGCCCGACCTGGCGCTGGCCTGTGACGCCGTCAACCACAACACGCCCGAGTACAAAACCTGGAGCCACGACAAGGCCTTCTTGGAAAAGGACCGCCGCGACGAGCTGGTGGAGCCCGATCCCGAGGAAAACCCGCGCGAGCATGCCCAGTATGTGAAGGACATGGCCATGTGGGACGAGAAGGGCAACATCGACGAGCTCAAGCCGCCCCTGGTCATCAAGCCCATCTTTGGCTGCGAGGTCTACTTTACGCCGGACGAGACCCTTGCCCGCGACCACAAGCCCGAGCTCTACCACATGATCCTTCTGGCCAAGGACCAGGAGGGCTACGTCAACCTGATGCAGACGGTCTCCGAGGCCGCCGTGCAGGGCTTTTATTACAAGCCGCGCGTGACGCTCGACAACCTGCGCCGCCACGCCAAGGGCATGATCTGCACCAGCGCCTGCATCGCGGGCATCATCCCCAAATACATCGACCGCGGCGACATGGAAGGCGCCATCAAGTGGGCCGAGACCTTCCGCGACACCTTCGAGCCCGGCGACTTCTACATCGAGATCCAGGAACACGGCATCACCACCGACAACGGCCTGACCGACGAGCAGATGGACCGCACGCTCATCGACATTGCCAAACAGGTGGGCGTCAAGGTCATCGCCACCAACGACTTCCACTACCTGCGCCGCGAGGATGCGCCCGTGCAGGACGTCATCATGTGCATTGGCATGAACGCCAAGGTCGACGACCCCAACCGCATGCGCATGACCGGCTCGGAGTTTTACATGAAGACCGAGGAGGAGATGCGGGCGATGTTCCCGTATTGCCCCGAGGCCTGCGACAACACGCTCGAGATCGCCGACAAGTGCTACGTGGAGCTGGACTGGGACTCCATCATCCTGCCGCGCTTCCCGCTGCTCGATCCCGGCGAGACGCACGAGAGCCAGTTCCGCCGCGAGTGCGAGAAGGGCCTGCGCCAGCACTACGGTGACGACTGGGCCACGCGCGAGATCGGTGGCGTCAACATCAAAGAGCGCTTTGAGTACGAATACAAGGTCATCTGCGACAAGGGCTTTGCCGCCTACTTCCTCATCGTTGCCGAGTACGTGCAATGGGCCAAGGACAACGGCATCGGCGTCGGCCCCGGCCGTGGCTCGGCCGCCGGCGCTATCGTCGCCTACGCCATGAACATCACCGCGTTCGACCCGCTCGAGAACGGCCTTATGTTCGAGAGGTTCTTGTCCCCGCAGCGCACCGAGATGCCCGATATCGATATGGACTTCGACGATGAGCGGCGCCTCGAGGTCGTGGAGCACGTTCGCCAGCTCTACGGCCCCGAGAAGGTCACCCACGTCATCACCTACTCGACCATTAAGGCCAAGCAGGCCATCAACGACGCCGCGCGCGTGCTGGACTATCCGGTCTACATGGGCCAGCGCCTGTCCAAGATGGTCTCGAGCGACCCCAAGGTCAAGCTCAAGCAGGTGCTCGAAAAGCAACCCGGCAAAGAGGATCTGTTTAACCCCGACTTTGCCGAGGCCTATAAAAAGGATGACGACGCCCGCCGCATCATCGACACGGCGCTCTCGATCGAGGGCCTCACCCGTGGCGAGGGCGTGCACGCGTGCGCCGTTCTGATCTGCCGCGATCCCGTCAACGAGCACGTACCCACCAAGCTCGATACCAAGGGCGGCGTCGAGATTACCCAGTACGAGGGTCATACCGTTGCCGACATGGGCTTGCTCAAGATGGACTTCCTGGGTCTGCGCACGCTGACGGTTATCTCTAAGGCCAAGGCTAACATCAAAAAGAACTTCGGCATCGACATCAAAGAGGAAGAGATTCCCTTTGACGACCCCGAGATCTTTAAGCTCATGGGCTCCGGTCACACCGCCGGCGTCTTCCAGGTCGAGTCCGCCGGCATGACGGCCACGATCAAGAACATGAAGCCCACCGAGTACAAGCACGTCGTGGCATTGATCGCTCTGTACCGCCCGGGCCCGCTGGGCGCCGGCATGGTTTCGTCTTACATCAACCGTATGAACGGCAAAGAGCCGGCCGTCTCCTACGATGACCGTCTGGACGACATCCTGGGCGAAACCTACGGCACCATGGTCTACCAGGAGCAGGTTATGCTCATCTCCGTCGAGATGTGCGGCTTCTCCAAGGGCGAATCGGACTCGCGTATCCGTAAGCCCGTGGCTAAGAAAAAGATCAAGCTGCTCACGTCGACGGTGCTCCACTGGGAGGATGGCTCGGACGAGACCACCTACGACCACTGGATGAACGGCGCTATCAAGAACAACTACACGCGCGAGGTCGCCCAGAAGATTTGGGACGATGTTCTTGAGTTCGCATCTTACGCCTTTAACAAGTCGCACTCCGCTGGCTACGCCATTCTGGTTATGCAGACGGCGTGGCTCAAGGCGCACTATCCGCACGAGTACATGGCGGCCGTTCTGACGTCCTATACGGGCAAGACCGACAAGATCGTTCACTACGTCTCGGCGTGCCGTCACGACGGCATCCCCGTGCTGTCGCCAGATGTCAACGAGTCCGGTACCGAGTTCACGGCTACCAAGGAAGGCGTGCGCTTTGGCCTGGCCGGCATCCGCGGCGTGGGCACCGGCGTGGCGCAGGCGATTATCGCCGAGCGCGAGGCGGGCGGTCCGTTTAAGACGCTGCACGACTTTGTCGAGCGCGTGGACTCGAGCCAGGCCAACCGTCGCGTGATCGAATCGCTGATCAAGGCAGGTGCCTTCGACTCCACGGGGTATCCGCGTCGCCAGATGATGCACTTTGTGGATAAGAACAATCCCGAGAACATCATCGATGCCGCGGTAAAGCGTCAGAAAGATCGCGCAAGCGGCCAGACGTCGTTCTTCGATATGTTTGGCGACGTTGAGGGGTCGGGCTTTGAGGTTAGCGTGCCCGATCCGGATGGCCAGGAGTGGGACCGCCACCTTAAGCTGAGCCAGGAGAAGGAGGTTTTGGGCATCTATGTCTCGGACCACCCGCTGCGCCCGTTTGAGTATGCACTAGCCAAGGCGCGCGACTTCTCGTTCTCGCAGATCGACACCGGCTACGAAGTTCAGAATCCTACGGGCGGCACCATCAACCAGGAGATTCCCGAGGGTAAGGCGCTGTGGTGGGCCGGCATGGTCTCGAGCGTGTCCAAGCGCGTGACCAAAAACGGCGACCCCATGGGCATCGTGCAGCTCGAGGACATGGAAGGCGAGGCCACGGTCGTGGTGTTCCCCAAGACCTACAAAGAGGCCGAGGGGTATCTGTACGGCGAGGTCGATCCCGAGACCGGCGCGCAGCTGTCCGACGCGTTTGTGCGCATTAAGGGTAAGCTCGAGCGCTCGGACCGCGGCGACCAGATCATCGCGCAGGAGATTGTGCCGCTGGAGCTTAGCGAGGAGAAAAACAAGCCCAAGGTCTTTGAGGTCATGGTGCCCAACAGCCGCTTTAGCCAGGGCAATATGGCGCGCCTGGCCACGGTGCTCACCACCAACCCGGGCGGCGACCGCGTGGAGATCTTTATTGAGCAAGTCGACGGGCGCGTGCTGCGTGCCGAGGTGCCGGCCAAGGTCAATGCACGCTCGATTCCGCTGCTGGCAGAGGCAAAGGCCATCGTCGGTAACCAAGGCCGCGTGACGGTTATCTAAGCTACCCCGGGTGAGATTGGAGGAAGTGATGGCGCAGGGGACGTTTGTGCAGGCGCTTCGCAAAGAGGCGGCGTTGAGCGGCACCTTTATGAAGGGGCGTTCGCTCATGCTCAACGGCGCCGTGCTGTCGATCGAGGACAGCTGCTCGCGCTTCTCCAAAAACGTGACGGTTGAGGGCTCGGTGCGCGGTTCGCGCGGCGACCTGTACAAGACGCGCGTGGCGCTCGACATGGACGAGCACGAGGTGATCGACTACGACTGCGATTGCCCCGCTGCCTATCGTTACCCCGGTATGTGCAAGCATGCCATCGCTACAGCGCTGGCGTATCTGGACGCCAGCGGCGTTGAGCCTGTTGAGGGGCTGCGCACACCGGTTCGCACGTTTACGGCGCAGCCGAAACAGCCCGCGCGCACCGCGCCCAAAGCGCCAGCCGTCAACCCCAACTTTCCCTTTCCGGCGCCCGTCCCCACGAGTCCCAGCCTCATGGCGGCGCTCTCCGATCTTTCGGACGCACGCATGGATGAGCTGGCGAGCATGCGCCGCAAGCTCGCCGGCAGTGTGGATCCCGATGCCCCCAAGGCGGTGTTGGAGCCCTCGCTGGTGCCGTACTGCAATCCGCTGTTCGCCGACCGCTTTAGCTGGGCGCTCGAGCTTCGCATTCGCTGCGGTTCGGTGTCCTACGTGGTCAAGGATATCGACGGCATGGCCGACGCCTATGTCCGAGGCGGCGCCTTCTCGTACGGCAAGAAGCTCACGTTTGTCCATACGCCCGAAGCCTTTGAAGACGTGTCGACAAAGCTGCTCAACCTTGTTGTGACGACAGTTGCCTATCTCGATGACATCACAAGCTCGCGTTCGGCTTCGTACGACTTTGCCCGCAGCGGTTTTGTTGCCGAGCGTCAGTTGCCGCTGTCCGAGCATAGCATCGTATATGTGCTGGACCTGTTGCGCGGCCAGACCATCTCTTTTGAGCCCGCCTGGTCGCGGGGGACGACGACGCATCGCACCTATGACGTGGCGGTCGAGCCGGCGCCGAAAGGGGAGGATGAAGCCCCGACCAAGCGCCCGCCGCTCCTTGCCGCCAAGATTGCGCCGGCGGTCAGCGGCAGCTACGACCTTCGCCTGCCCGCCGATATGTACTGCTTTGCATCGGGCGATGCTGCCTACCTGGTCGACACGCGCCGCGCGCGCCGTACCGACACGGCGTTTGCCCAGCATGCGGCGCCGTTCCTATCGCGCTTACTGCCCTGTCGCACGCCGATCCATATCGCTGTCGACCAGGTGGGGGAGTTCTGTCGTATGGCGCTGCCCATTTTGCGCGACTACACCGACCTTACCGCGCCCGCCGCGCTCGATACCGTGGCGCCCGAGCCGAGCTTTGCCATGGCGATCGGCGTCGACGATGGGCTCGTGACCTGCAAAGTTACGGTTACCTACGGCGACTGGTCGGCGGATCTCTTTAGTCTGGGCGCTCCGGGCAGCCCCTTCGAAGAGCAGCGCCCGGGCGTGCCGCCCCGCGACGAGGTGGCAGAGTTTCGCGTTATGGACACGGCGGCCCTGTACTTCGATTTCTACGAGGGCGGTCTGGCGTTTGAGGAGCGCGATGACGAGAGCTTGTTCTGCCTGCTGACCGAGGGCCTATCCGCCCTGTCCGAGCTTGGTGAGGTCATGCTCAGCGACCGTCTGCGCCAGATTTCGGTCCGTCCCGCGCCCAAGCTCTCGGTTCGTGCGACCGTCAAGAGCAATCTGCTCGATGTCGAGCTGGGCGCGAGCGGGCTTTCGGCCGCGGACCTTGCCGTCTATCTCGATTCGTACAAGCGCCATCAAACGTTTGCGCGCCTTACGTCCGGCGACATCATTCGCCTGGACGAGGGCGCTCGAGCCGCGTTTGGCCTCGCCGAGGACCTGGGCGTCGATGCCGTCGACCTGCTCGACGGCGTGTCGCTTCCCGCGTCGAGTACTCTGTTCGTCGATAGCATGCTCGCACGCACGCCCGCGCTCGAGGCCGATCGTGACGCCGCGTTCCGCCGTACCGTCGAGCGCCTGGACACGCTCGGCAAGATGGACTTTACGGTACCCGCCTCGCTCAAGGCCACGCTGCGTGGCTACCAGGTCGACGGCTACCAGTGGCTCGGCTCGCTTGAGCATCTGGGCCTTGGCGGCATCTTGGCCGACGACATGGGCCTGGGCAAAACGCTCCAGATGATCGCGCATATCCTGGCGCGTGTGGAAGCGGGGGACATTAAGCCCACGCTTGTGGTGTGCCCCGCGTCGCTTGTGTACAACTGGACCGCCGAGCTGGAGCGCTTTGCCCCGTCGCTCGATGTGTGCGCCATCGTGGGCGCCAAGGCGCAGCGTCGCGTGCAAATCGCCGGCGTGGCCGAGCATAACGTGGTCGTGACGTCGTATGACCTTATGCGGCGCGATATCGACGAGTACGTCGAGCAGGACTTTGCCCGTGTGGTGCTCGATGAGGCCCAGTACACTAAAAACCCGCTCACCCAGGTGGCGCGTGCCACCAAGTGCCTGCCGGCCGGCGTGCGCTTTGCCCTGACGGGCACGCCCATCGAAAACCGCCTATCCGAGCTCTGGAGTATCTTCGACTTTTTGATGCCGGGCCTGCTTGGCACGCGCGAGTCGTTTGCAAAGCGCTTCGAAAGCCCGGTCGAGCATGCCGAGGGCGACAGTGCCGCCCGCCTGCAAGCGCTCGTGTCGCCGTTTGTGCTGCGCCGTGTCAAGGAAGACGTGGTGGCCGACCTGCCCGAGAAGATCGAGGATACGGTCATGGCGCAGCTCACCGGCGAGCAGCGCAAGCTCTACCTGGCCAACCAGGACCGCATCGCCCAGCAGGTGCAGCATCGCGAGGCATCCGAGTTTAAGAAAGACAAGCTCAAGGTGCTCGCCGAGCTCACCAAACTGCGCCAGATCTGCTGCGACCCGCGTCTGCACTACGAGGATTACAAGGCGGGGAGCGCCAAGCTCGATACGTGCATGGAGCTCGTGCACGGTGCGCTCGACGGCGGGCACCACATTCTGCTGTTCAGCCAGTTCACGGGCATGCTCGATATCATTGGCAAGCGACTGTCCAAGGAGGACATCGGCTTTCTTAAGCTCACGGGTGCTTCGTCCAAGGAAAACCGCGCCAAGATGGTCGCACAGTTCCAGGCGGGCGAGGTTCCGGTCTTTTTGATCTCGCTCAAGGCGGGCGGCGTGGGCCTCAACCTGACGGCGGCCGACGTGGTCATTCACTACGACCCGTGGTGGAACGTTGCCGCGCAGGACCAGGCGACCGACCGTGCGCACCGTATTGGCCAGCAACATACCGTGACCGTGTACAAGCTCATTGCCAAGGACACGATCGAGGAACGCATTATGCAGATGCAGGAGTCCAAGCGCGATCTGGTCAACAGCGTGCTCGGCGGCGACGGCATCTCGTCGGCACTGTTCACGCGCGAGGATGTTCTGGCGCTGCTCGGCGGCGACGGGCGCTAGCCGCGCGCGGGCTGGGACTGCTGGAGTGGGTAAGCGGTCGACGCATTTTGCCCCGACCGCTTGCCTGATCCGTTATGTGTTCATTTGCCATGCCGTGGATGGTCCGCCTGCCTTTGGGCATAAGAACCATCAAGAACATCGGCACATCAGCAAAGGAGAACATCATGGCGAAATTCTTTAAGGACCCCGACGGTAAGCTCATCGCTGCCCTTGTCGACGGCGTTGCGACCCCTGCCGGTTGCACGGAACTGACCGCAAACACTGAGGACGCGGCGCACGAGAAGCACGTGCCTGTTGTCGAGACCGAGCGTGACGGTCACGTGATCCGCGCACGCGTGGGCTCGGTCGAGCACCCCAGCCTGCCCGAGCACTACATTGAGTGGATCGCCCTTGAGGCCGAGGGCCGCTTAGAGGTCCATTACCTTGAGCCCGGCATGAAACCCGCGACGTTTTTCGCGGGCGGCTCCAAGACCGGTACCATCTACGCCTACTGCAACCTGCACGGGCTGTGGTCCGCGACATTCTAGGAGCGCGCCCCCGCTCGGGGTATCATAGCTAGCATATGCACATGCAAGCGCCGACTGCATTATGCGGCCGGCGCTTTTACTACGATTTCGATGGTTTACGACGGAAAGGGCTGAGCCATGAAGCTCGCGCTTGCACAGATCGATATGCGCCTGGGTGATATTGAGGGCATTTGCGGCCGCATTGAGGACCAGGCTCGTCTGGCCCACGAGCGCGGGACGCGCGTGCTGTGCGTTCCGGCTCCGCTCTTTATGGGCGCCATGCCCGGTGGCCTGGTGGGCGCTGCCGACTTTGAGCACGACATGCTTGCCGGCTTGACTGGTGTCGCCGAGCGTATCCAGGAGCTTGACATGATCTGCATCGTGCCCGCGGCGGTTTCGTTTGAGTGCCAGCCGCTGCTCGACTACATGATGCTCAAGGACGGCCATGTGGTGCCGGCGCGTTCGAGCATTGCCCTGCAGCGTGGCGAGAACAACGACACGCGTTGGGCGCCGCCGGTGTTCGACGTGGATGGCGTGCGCATCGCCGTGATTTTTGACTTGGACCGCGAGCTCGAGATGTTGCCGACCGGCGTCGACCTCATCGCGTATTTCCAATTCAACGCGTTTGACATGTCCGACCGCGAGACTGCCGCCATTGCCGCCGTTCGCAGCGGCGCCTACCGCAAGATCGCATCCAAGCGTAGCGTGTGGTTTGCCTGCATGGCGCCGGTCGGCGCCTATGACGAGTCGGTGTATACCGGCGGATCGTTTGTGCTCGACGACTGCGGGCGCGTGGTGGCCCAGGCGCCGTGCTTTGAGGAGAGCCTGCTGGTTCAGGAGATTCAACGCGGCGTGATGCTCGATGCCCTGGAAGATCACGAACTGCCCGAGTTCCGTTCCGAGGAGTGGCTGTGGCAGGCGCTGGTGCTCGCCGTGCGCGACAACGCCCGAGCCCACGGTGCGTCGCGTGCTGTGGTGGCACTCGAGGGTGACTTGCCGTCGTCCCTACTGGCGGCGCTGGCCGTCGACGCTCTGGGCCCGCGCAATGTGATTGGCCTGGTGCTGGGGCGCAACCGTATCTTTACGCCGGCGCAGGAAGAGGCCGAGGCTGCCCGCTGTGCCGCCGTCCGCGCCATCGCCGAGCGTTTGCACATTCGCACCGTCGAGCGCGATGCACCGGATGCGGCGCGTGTGCTCGATCGCGACGTGTCGGCGGGCGATTCCGAGCGTCTGCGCTCGCGCACGCTGGGCCTCATGCTGGAGGACACGGCGCTCGAGCTGGGTGCGATGGCGCTGAGCCCGCTGTCCAAAACCGAGTACGCGCTGGCGGCGCCGGCGCTTTGCGGCGGCTACCAGGGCGACTTTGCGCCCTTTGGCGATGTGTACCTGTCGACGCTTGAGTTTGTGGCGCGCGTGCGCAACCGCACGTCTGCCGTGGTGCCCCAAGAACTCGTGACGCTCAACGCGGTGGAAGACTGCATGGAGCGCGTGCTGGCGCAGGCGCTCTCGACGCTCGACGGTCCGGTTGATATGCTCGACCGCGCGGCACAGCTGCTCGGCGGGCTTGAGCCGGGTGAGGTCGATGGCGCGCTCGAGGCGCACGTGGACCGCAATCGATCTTTCGACGACATCCCGATGGCCGCTGGCAAGCCTGAGGCCTGCTCGCTGCTGCTGATGCTCGTTCGACAGGGTGAGGCTGCCCGTCGCATGTTGCCGACGGCGCCGATCGTCTCGTCCCGTTCGTTTGCCGAGCGCTCCTGGCCGTACATGCTCGCGTGGTCCGACCTGGGGCTTAACGGCAAGGAGCGCATGTCGGTCGATTCGCTGGCGCGCGCCGAGGTGCGCCGTTTTGCTGACGAGGATACGAGCGAGCGCGTGCGAAACGAGATGATGGGCGTGCTGGGCGAGCTACTGGGTATTTCGCCCGAGCAGATGGAGGAGCTGCGCTCTGAGGACGGTCAGCGTCGTTTGCACGAGGGAATGAAAAAGTTCGAGGGCGAGGTTCAGGACGCCATCGATAAGATGATGGGCGGTCAGGGCGGTCCGCAGGGTGGGTCCCAGGGTGGTCCGATGCCGCATCCGCCGGTTGATCCGAGGCAGTTTCCCTTTTTCTCTCAAAATTAACAATGGGATAGGATTCGCTTCCAACCCTGACACTTCAACTAAGCATCTTGGCGCCGTTGTGTTATTCTAGAACAGACGTTCGTGAATGATGCGCGGGGCCTTGTCTTGTGCTGTGCTTGTGGCGAGGGGAGGTTGGCTTGGTTATCTTGGGCATTGACCCCGGTTTGGCTCATACGGGTTGGGGGATTATCGAGGAGCGGCGTGGCGAGGTTCGCTGCCGTGCCTACGGCTGCATCGAGACCAGCGCGGGCAGCCCGCTCGCGGTGCGCCTGTCGCATATCGCCCGTGACCTTAAGGATGTCGTCGAGCGTTATCGACCCGACACAGCTGCTGTCGAGAGCATCTACTTTGGCGCCAACGTTCGTTCGGCCATCCCCACGGCGCATGCCCGCGGTGCTGCGCTTGTGGCGCTTTCGGAGTGCGCGCTCGAGATTGGCGAGTACACGCCCATGCAGATCAAACAGGCTGTGGTGGGCACCGGCGCCGCGGACAAGCGACAGGTCGCCTACATGGTACGCACGCTCACGCAGCTCGACCACGACCCGCATCCCGACCATGCCGCCGATGCCCTGGCCTGCGCCATCTGCCACGTAAACCTCAGCCGCACCCGCGCCCTCACCGGTGGCGAGTTCTATCAACAGAGAGGAACCGGATACTGATGATTTCCCAGCTCCACGGAACGCTTGTCGAGGCCACGATGAGCTCTGCTGTCGTCGATGTGTCGGGCGTTGGCTTTGAGCTCGGCATTTCGGGCAGCACTGCGGCCACGTTGCCGACGCCCGGTGGCGAGGTCCGCCTCTACACGCGTATGCAGGTGCGCGAGGACGCCATGACACTTTTCGGGTTTTCCTCAAAGGATGAGCGCACGATGTTCGATCGGCTCGTGTCTGTCTCGGGCGTTGGTCCGCGCTTGGCGCTCGCCGTGCTTTCCACCTATACCGTGGGGCAATTGTATTCGCTGGTGATGGCCGAGGACGACAAGGGCATGGCCAAGGTGCCCGGTGTGGGCAAAAAGACAGCTCAGCGCCTGATCCTGGAGCTCAAGAGCACCTTTGCCAAGGACAAGGGCTTTGTGCCGGTCGACGTGATTCCCGGCCAGGTTGCGATGCCCGTGCCCGCTGCCGCTCCCTCGGCCATCGATGACGCCCGTGCGGCGCTCCTTTCCATGGGCTTTAGCCCGCAGGAGACCGATGTTGCCCTGAGCGGGTATGATGGGCAGAATATGCGTGTCGAGGATCTGCTCGGCGCGGCGCTTAAGCGACTCGGAATGGATGCGTGATGTGGGAAGCCGATGACTCTCAGGACCTGTGGGCGACGCCCGGCAACTCGCCGGCGGCATCCATGGCGCACGGCGAGCGCATGGTGGGCTCGGAGCTGACGGCCGAAGACCTCGATGTCGACCGTACCCTGCGTCCCCAGCGCTTGGATGACTACTGCGGTCAGGAGCATATCAAGCAGAGCCTTCGCGTGCTCATCGAGGCAGCGCAGAGCCGTGGCGAGACGCTCGACCACGTGATTTTCTCGGGTCCTCCGGGCCTGGGCAAGACCACGCTGGCCACCGTTATCGCCAACGAGCTGGGCGCTCAGATCAAGACCACGAGTGGTCCTGCCATCGCGCGCACGGGCGACCTGGCAGCCATCCTTACTAACTTGCAGCCGGGTGATGTGCTGTTTATCGACGAGATCCACCGCCTCAACCGTTCGGTCGAGGAGGTCCTGTACCCCGCGATGGAGGACTTTGCCCTCGATATCGTGATTGGCAAGGGTCCGGCGGCTCGCTCGATTCGCCTGGATATTCCCAAGTTTACGCTGGTAGCGGCAACGACCCGCTCAGGCATGTTGACCGGCCCGTTGCGCGACCGCTTTGGCATTTCATATCGCCTGGATTACTACACGGTCGAGGAGCTCGCGCAGATTGTGACGCGCTCGGCGACTATCCTGGGCGTGACGATCGACCATCCCAGTGCACTCGAGATCGGCTCGCGTTCGCGCGGCACGCCACGTCTTGCCAACCGCCTGCTCAAGCGCGTGCGCGACTATGCGCAGGTGCGCGGCAACGGTCCCATTGAGCTCGATATCTGCCGTCAGGCACTCGAGTTCTTCGAGATCGACGAGCTCGGTCTGGACTGGATGGATATTCGCATTTTGGAGACGCTCGCCAAGACGTTCTCCGGTCGTGCCGTGGGACTTACGACCCTTGCCAGCGCGGTGGGCGAGGACCCGGGCACGCTCGAGGATGTCTATGAGCCCTATTTGCTGCAATGCGGGTTGATGATTCGTACGCCGCAGGGCCGTCAGGCAACCCTTCGCACCTTTGAGCACCTGGGGATTGAACCTACCGTTTAGGGCGCTTTGTTTTGGCCGGCTGTTGGGCTATCGCTGGGCATCGGGTAAACATATCGCCGTTCATCGGTTATGGGCGTTTTACTATTGCGCGCCCGTGCTATGCTGAATTGGTCTTTTTCTCATTCGGTAACGAAAGGACCGCCCATGCCTACTGACATCGAAATCGCACGTTCCGTCACGCCGCTGCCCATTACCGAGGTGGCTAAGAACGCCGGCGTCGACGTAAAGCACCTGATTCCGTACGGCTTCGACAAGGCTAAGGTTGACTATTCACTGCTCAACGAGCCGACCGATCACCAGGCCAAGCTCGTCCTCGTGACCGCTATCAACCCAACGCCTGCGGGCGAGGGCAAGACCACCACGACCATCGGTCTGGCCGATGGCCTGCGTCGTCGCGGCGTCAAGAGTGCCGTGGCCCTGCGCGAGCCTTCGCTCGGCCCCGTCTTTGGCGTTAAGGGCGGTGCTGCCGGCGGCGGCTGGGCTCAGGTCATCCCCATGGAGGATATCAACCTGCACTTTACCGGCGACTTCCACGCTATCGGTGCTGCCAATAACCTGCTGGCCGCCATGCTCGACAACCATATTCAGCAGGGCAATCAGCTCGGTATTGACGTTAAGCGCATCACTTGGAAGCGCGTCGTCGATATGAACGACCGTCAGCTGCGCCACGTTATCGACGGCATTGGCGGTAAGGCCCAGGGCGTGCCGCGCGAGGACGGCTTCGATATCACCGTCGCCTCCGAGGTCATGGCAATCCTGTGCCTGTCTACGAGCATCAGCGACCTCAAGGAGCGCCTGGGCGAGATCGTCGTCGGCTACAGCTTTGCCGGCGAGCCCGTCCGTGCCCGCGACCTTAAGGCCCAGGGTGCCATGGCCGCGTTGCTTAAGGACGCGCTCAAGCCCAACCTGGTGCAAACGCTCGAGGGCACGCCCGCGTTTGTCCACGGCGGTCCCTTCGCCAACATTGCCCACGGCTGCAACTCTATCATGGCCACGCGTATGGCGATGCGCTTTGGCGATGTCGCCATTACCGAGGCCGGCTTCGGTGCCGATTTGGGCGCCGAGAAATTCCTCGACATCAAGTGCCGCATGACGGGCGTTCGCCCCAGCGCCGTCGTGATCGTCGCGACCGCTCGTGCGCTGAAGTACAACGGTGGCGTCGCCAAGGCCGACCTCAACGAGGAGAACCTCGAGGCGCTCAAGGCTGGCATGCCCAACCTGCTGCGTCACGTCGACAACATCCAGAACGTTTATGGTCTGCCCTGCGTGGTCGCCATCAACCGATTCCCGACGGACACCGAGGCCGAGCTTGCGCTCATCGAGTCCGAGTGCCAGAAGCTCGGCGTCAACGTTAAGCTTTCCGAGGTCTGGGCCAAGGGCGGCGAGGGCGCGCTCGACCTGGCCGATGAGGTCATGCGTCTGATTGAGCAGCCGAGCGAGCTCAAGTTTGCCTATGAGGACGGCGCTGATGTCGCTGATGCCCTCGAGGCTGTTGCCACCAAGGTCTACCGCGCCGACGGCGTCGACTTTACGCCGGCTGCCAAGCGCCAGCTCGCCGAGCTGCGCGAGAACGGCTTTGGTAACCTGCCGGTGTGCGTGGCCAAGACGCAGTACAGCTTTAGCGACAACGCCAAGGCCCTGGGCGCTCCCGAGAACTTCCGCATTACGGTGCGCGAGCTCAAGGTTTCCGCCGGTGCCCACTTTGTGGTCGCACTGACTGGCAGTGTTCTGACCATGCCGGGCCTGCCCAAGGTCCCCGCGGCCGAGAACATCGACGTCGACAACGACGGCAACATCACCGGCCTGTTCTAAGCTCGCTGCGCATAGCTGCTTGCTTGCCCCGCCGCGCCCACAAGGCCCGGCGGGGCTTTTTGATCCTTAGGCCCGCGCATGTCTTGTAGATACCGGCGGGCTCCGTCCATCATAGGCTTTTGCGCGGGTAGAATGCATGGATAACTTGAGGCTCACGCGCGACGGAAAGGAATCGTTGCATGGATCAGGACAAGACAACCGTGATGGGCGGCTACGGTTCCGCGCAGGCTGGCGATAGCGCCGATGCGACCCGCGTTGTTCCCAACCCCGGTTATACCGACCCCGCCGCGACGCAGCCTTCTGTCGAGCCCACCCGGGTTATGGGCTATGGCGACACGGCGCAGGATTCTTACGCTGCATCTTCGCAAGGCCCCTATAGCAACGCAGCTCCGGACCCGTTTGATTACGCGCCGCAGGATTCTTATGCCGCCTCGACGCCGAATCCCTATGATGACCTGCCGCAGAATCCCATTCCGCAGCCTCAGCAGACGACGTATATGCCTCGCACGGCGCAGCCTCGCTACGAGTCGCGCCAACCGTATCGCGAGTACCCCAAGTCGATTCCGCAATATGGCGAGGACGAGGAGAAGAAGCCGTCGCGTTCGTCGAGCGTGATCAAGAAGATCCTCATCGTGCTGGCGATCTTCTTTGCGCTGTCGGTTGTGTTTGCCATCGTGTCGGGCATGCTCAACAAGCGAGGGAGTTCAACGGCCGATACCACTGCCGAGCAAACTGAGTCCGCCTCGTCTAGCGCCGTCGATCTGAGCGATATCCCGGGGCAGTACTGGTCCAACGCCAAGAAGATCCTCAAGTCGCGCGGCGCCGATCTTTCGAATGCCGTGGTCCTGACTGATGATGGCTCAACGCCCGTCGTCGATGCCAACTGGGTCGTTACTTCTGCCTACTATAACGACAACGGCAACCTCGAAATTCAACTCACGCACAAGAACAGCTCGGGCAACTCGTCCGACGGCCAAAGCGGTACCGACAGTTCGAGCTCCAATACGCTGGAGGACTTGAGCAACAAGGCACAGGAGTTGGGAGACAAGGCGCAAGAGCTGGGCGACACGGCACAAAACCTGGGCGATACCGCGCAGAACTTGGGCGGCATGGCGACGGATGCCTGGAACGCCCTGCAAAACGGCATCTCGGGCGCGCAGGGAAACTAGCGGACGAGCGGAGCGGGGCTACAACTGCTCGGCCGGACGGTCGGGCGAGCTAAAGCCCGAGTCAAACGTAACGACGCATGAGACGTCGGGCCGGCGCTCGTGCACGATGCGCGTGACGAGCTCCAGCAGCTCCTCGTCGGATATGTCAAAGCCGTCGGGACGCACCAGGTCAAACGAAACGAACCCGTCGTGTTCGTGCAGGTCGTGGATGGAGAGCGCGGGATCGATCTGCATGACGCCGCGCTTGACCCAGCCGCGCAGATCGTCGCCGGTGGTGGCGATGGGGTCGCAGTGCAGCGTGATATCGATGCCCATCTGGCGCTTGATGTCGTGCTCGATGGTGTCCAGAATCTCGTGGTGCTCAAATGCGTCGCCCTCGCCAGGCATCTCCACGTGGGCGCTGGCAAACTGACGACCGGGGCCGTAGTCGTGCACCATCAGGTCGTGCGTACCCAAGACCTGCGGATAGGACATGATCTTGTCGCGGATTGCCTGGACGAGCTTGGGGTCGGGCGCTTGCCCCAGCAACGGACTGATGGCGTCGCGCACTAGGCCCATGCCGCTGATGCAGATGAAGATGCCCACACCCAGGCCTGCCCAGCCATCGAGGTCAAAGCCGGTCGTCTGCGAAATAAGCGCCGCCACCAAGACCGAGCCCGAGGTAATGACGTCGTTTTTGGAGTCCTGTGCTGTGGCGATGAGCGTCTCCGAGTCGATGCGGTCGCCCAGCGTGCGGTTGAACGCGGCCATCCAGAGCTTAACGAGCATGGACAAGACGAGGGCGGCTAAGGAGAGCACCGAATATGCAGTGGGGGAAGGCTTGATGATCTTAGTGACCGACTCGAGGATCAGATTGATGCCGACGGCGCAAACCAGGACGGCGACGAACAGGCCGGCTAGGTACTCATAGCGACCGTGGCCATAGGGGTGGCCTTCGTCTGCCGGGCGGCTGGCAAGGCGGAACCCGAGCAGACTCACGATGTTGCTCGAGGCATCGGAGAGGTTGTTGAAAGCGTCGGCGATGAGGGAGACGGAGCCGGCGAGCAGGCCCGCGATGCCCTTGGCCAGGCACAGGGTGATGTTGAGGCCAATGCAGACGAGGCTTGCGGAAAAGCCCGCGTTGGTGCGGCAAGATGCATCGACCGGCTCGCTCTCGCTGCCGGGAACAAGCGTATGTACCAGCCGATTTACAAATAGCATAGCGGTCGTCCTCACAATCATGTTTAAGGGGATAGTGTAGCTCGCGCGGGGGCGCCGTGCACCGATGCTCAGAAAATGCAGCAATAGTCTGCCGGTGCTAACGAGCGAGCCTTCTCGTCTGCCTGGGTGGTCCATTTTGGGCCACATGGGTATGGGCATGTGCCTGCTTGCTCGACATACTTAATGTCGACAGCCCCTGTGCAAAGGAGGACGTTTCCATGGACGAGATGTTTGCCATTAAATGTCAAAACTGCGGCGGCCCTATGTACTCGCACCAGGCTAAGCGCAGCTTTGAGTGCGCCTATTGCGGCACGGTCGTTCCGTGGCAGGCTGATGCGGGGGAGCCCAAGAGCGCCCTGGGCATTCGCCATACGCCGCTGACGGTGGTGGATGGACTGCTCAAGCTCACGCATGTGTCGCAACTCGAGCGCCCGGAGGACCCGGACTGGTATTTCTTCAATTCGCACTGGCGCAATCAGTCGGTCCTGGAACATCTGCTGTGGGAGGATCGCGGCACGGCGCAGGAGTTCCAAGAGGCCACGCATGTGAGTATTCCTTGTCCCTTCTGTGGTGCGTCCTTTGAGGGCGAGTCGACCCAGCGCGTGTTTGAGTGCCCGTCCTGCGGCAACAAGATCGGCATTGCCGACCTGCTCAAGCCGGGGACGTTTAGCAAGCGTCTGACCATGGGCGTGGGTGCGGAGTATGTGCCGGATCAGGGTATTCCCTGCGAAATCTCGCCGCAGCAGGCACGTGCCAACGCGCTGCAGCTGGTGCGCCAGTACCCGGATGCCTTTGCCGGGCACGACGTGGAAGATGCGATCCAAAACGACATGATGCTCTTCTATTTCCCCATGGCGCTGGCGGACCTGCGCATGATGGCGAGCTTCCCGGGCAAGGGCCTGAGCAAGGAAACCCTGGTGTACTACGAGGTGCTCGACTGGGCATACCCCAGGGCAAACTACCTGGACGTTCGCCTCATGGGCATTTTGGAGCCGTGGGACTTTGCCAAGGTCGGTCCGTTCGATCCCGCCATGCAGGAAGGCGACTTCCGCGTCGTCTCCGTCGATGCGTCTACCAAGGACCAGGTGGTCATTGATAAGTTGGCGCTCGACGTTGCGGGCAACGATGCCGAGGCCGTACTGGGGCTCAATAAAAAGAGCATCCGAACCTGGGCGCGCAAGGCCCGCAAGCATAAGGATGGCCTGGTGATGGTGCCGGTCTACTTTGTCGATCGTCCGGCGACGGACAGCCGCGATGGCGAGCAGGTGCGCATTGCCGTAAACGGACAGACGGGCCGCGCGGCCGCGGCGGTGTTTAGCGACAAGCGCGAGACGCATATCGTGGCGCCGCTCAACCCGAGCCTGCATCTGTCCGGCGAGAGCACCGTGCACGCCACGCCCGTCGAGGTCAAATATGTTAAATCGCCGTTCCTATACCAGATCGTGCGCCGTGGAGGCGGCGAGCAACCGCGCCAGGTTGCAGCCGCCGTCGAGGGTTCCTACCGAGAGGAGAAGCCCAAACGTCGCGGCCTGCTGGGTGCGCTATTTGGGAAGTAGGGGGCGGTGCCGGTTGGCGCTGCAACGTGATGGCCGGGGATACGGGACGGTTCGCAGGAGCGCGAGCTGCCCCGTTTTTTGTATTGCGGGGATATGGCATCCGAATGGTCGTAGGGTCTCAGCTAAATGGCTATTTACTTGATTTGGCAACAGCGCAATTTGAGGCTGCGCTGAAAGAGCGTGCGTCCAATGTGAGGCTTGGAGATATCGTCGGGCTCGAAGATTCAAAGAGAGTTCCTCTAAATAGCAGGGATCGCGAGAGTCGAAAAGGGCCTTATCCATATTACGGGGCAACGTCAATCATGGATTATGTCGACGATTACCTTTTCGACGGGGTGCGGGTGTTGCTTGGTGAAGACGGCTCAGTCATCGATTCTGAGGGGAAGCCCGTTCTTCAGTACGTCTGGGGAAGATATTGGGTCAACAACCATGCCCATATTCTGAAAGCTGCTGGCGCGTATCCTCTAGAAGCTATATATGTCGCGTTGAGGCGCACCTCGATCGGCCATATTGTTACCGGTGCAGTCCAAATGAAGATCAGCCAGCGTAATTTAAAAAAACTCGAGGTATCTATGCCGGATCCGGGGTCGCTCGACTACCTACAGCCCCTTTTCGCTGCATACCGTAATCTGTGTGAAGAAAGTCGCCACCTTGTAACTCTTCGCGACACCCTTCTCCCCAAGCTCATGACGGGCGAGATCGATGTCTCAGAGCTCAACCTCAAGCAGCTAAATAGCCATTTACTTCACTATGTACAACGCGCCGTCCACACTGTGGCTATCGTACTCGACGAAAGGAACAGCGTGGAAACTGTCATCAATACCGTACTTTCGGAAATGCGGGGCCTTCTCGACCCACACCAGCTCAAACATCTAACCATTTCGCTTAGACGGGCACTCGGACCGAAACAAGCGGAACCAGGGCAAGACCTGCTCGCGCTCTTTCTCACCGCTAAAGAGGTCGAGGGATGCTCTCCTAAAACCATTGCATACTATGAGGCAACCTTACGGCATATGAACACAGCGCTTGCTAAGCCCTATACCCAAGTTGAGAGCGACGACTTGCGCCGCTATCTCAATGATTACGAGGTGAATCGCGGTTCTAGTAAGGTCACAATCGATAATATACGCCGTATCATGTCGAGCTTCTTTTCATGGCTTGAAGATGAGGATTACATTGTGAAAAGTCCTGTAAGGCGCATTCGTCGCGTCAAAACAGCTCAAGTAACCAAAGAGGTGCTTAGCGATGAGGAACTGGAGGTATTGCGAGACGCCTGTGAGTCCAAGCGAGATCTTGCCATCGTTGATCTACTCGCTTCGACGGGCATGCGTATTGGCGAACTTGTGCGACTCGACAGGAAGGACGTCAATCTGCACGAGCGCGAATGCCTTGTAATGGGAAAGGGAAATAAGCAACGCCCCGTTTACTTCGATGCGCGCGCTAAGCTTCATCTTACGGAATATCTTTCGAGCCGTGCTGACAAGAGTCCTGCATTATTTGTCGCGCTCGATTCCTCAGCTCGACGTATTACGGTGGGGAGCATAGAACTCCGTTTACGTGACCTAGGCAGAAGCGCCGGTATCAACCGCGTTCATCCGCATAAGTTTCGCCGCACGCTTGCCACCCATGCCATCGATAAGGGAATGCCCATAGAGCAGGTGCAAAAGCTGCTAGGCCATGCGAAAATAGACACCACCATGCACTACGCCATGGTGAACCAGAACAACGTGAAGGCTTCGCATAGGAAGTATTTGGAATGAAGCTTGGGGATATTTGCAGCAAAATTGGTAGCGGTGCTACGCCTCGAGGTGGCAAGGACTCATACAAGGATTCTGGTACAGCTATCATTAGGAGCCAGAACGTTCTCGATTGGAGCTTTAGCTCTAGCGGCCTTGCATTCATCGACGATGACCAGTCTAAGGCTCTTTCGAACGTTGAGGTTAAACAAGGCGATGTGCTTCTTAATATTACTGGTGATTCTGTAGCGCGCGCTTGTATGGTTCCATCAGAATTCTTGCCCGCCAGGGTAAATCAGCATGTGGCTATTATCCGGGCAAATGAGGAAGCTAACAACCTGTTCCTCCTCGCTTGGCTGCAGGCAAACAAGGGCACCCTTCTAAAGCTCGCTTCCTCTGGCGCGACGCGAAATGCTCTGACCAAGAGAATGCTAGAGAACCTGGACGTCAACCTTCCGTCGATTGACGTCCAGAATAAGGTCGCGGCATTTATCGACTCGATTCAAGCCAAGATTACCCTCAACGCTAGGCTAAATGGCTATTTAGCTGCGTAAAATCGACCCTTGAGACGTCGATCTCGCCCGACATAAGTTTGGGGAGAAGAGCGTCACGAAGAGCAGCCAGTTTTCGGTTCTGTGTCGAATTCTGAACAATCTGTTCTCTCAATGGCTCTGCAATAGTATTAAACCTCTCGAGATCTCCTCTTGCAGGAATAGGCACGTTCAACGCTTCCAAATCGCCTTTTCCCATATGTGCGACGGTAGTACCAGAGGCGTAGTTCTGGATGAAAGCCAACAATGGGTTCAATGCCATAAGCAAATAACTTCTTGAAACTCCCGAATTGGCAGCGGGCTCGAAAAGGCAAACTCGCTGATTCAGTACAGCCATTTCACCCTGCCAGAGACATGGCGTGAATTCGGCATCCATTCCCGCTAAAACGTCACCAGGATGTACGAATACCCTTTTTGGATGAGCCTCATTTGTCCAATACTGCGGAGAGAAGGTGCTCAAATCACGTATGCGGATCAGGGGATACCCTACCTTTTCCTCGTTAAACAAGGCAGACTTGAACGCTGCTCCATAAACAACATCAGCAATGTCATAAATTGACCCGAGGGTTAACTTGTTGCAGCAGAAGGAATGTTGGTACTGAACATTCATCAACTCAAGTAAATAGCCATTTAGCTTAGAGTTTGCTTGCTGCTTTGCGTATATCGCGTCAAGTATTGAAACAATTTGATGCTGCACCTCAGTTTGCGGTAAATCGATTTCGATTCGTGCCACGTCTTTGGGATGGACACGGAATACCTTCATGCCTCTCGTGTACTGCCGGAGCTCTCTAATAAAGCGCGGAGAGCTCATGAGATAGTTGAGGTAAGCCGGCACGACGAGGTCTCGGCGATTGACGCGCACGATGGTTGTTTCGGTGCCTGAAATGGCAGGCTTGTCCTTTGGATTGTTAAACAAGTAGGCATGACCAAGGTCATCGACTGTCTCTGAGGTCAGCACATATACGATGTCTTGGTCTCTGAGACGCTGACTGTCTTTTATCTTTTCGTTGTTGAGGATGTATGGGATGGGTTTTGCGGGGTCTTCAACGTCGATGTGTAGGTCGAAACCTTTGTAAAGATCTCCATAGTGAATGTAAAGATAGGCACCCTTATCGTACATGCGGGTACGGGGGACGCTGGCGCCGCGGTAGAAGCTACAAACGTCACCAAGTGCGACTCTACATCCCATAACCAATCGCCTCCAGATTCTTCTTAATTTGCTCCTGCAAGCGGTTGGACTCCTCAAAGCACTTCGAAATCTCGCTAGTCAGGCGCGCCATCTTCTCATCAAATGGCTCACCGTCGTCTTCTACCTCGGCAATGCCTACGTAGCGACCGGGTGTCAGGATGAAATCTTGCTTGGCGATTTCATCCAAATCCGCTATGGCGCTGAACCCCTTCACGGGCTCGAACTCGCCCTTGCGGAAGGAGTCGAATGCGGATGCAACTTTGTTGATGTCCTCTTCGGTAAACTCGCGTAGTTTGCGAGAGACCATAGTGCCCATTTCGCGGGCATCGATGAATAGCGTCTTGCCGGACTGAGCCTTCTTCTTGTTCAGGATCCACAGACACACGGGAATTTGGGTGCTGTAGAACAGCTGCCCCGGCATGGCTACAATGCCCTCGACCAAATCGTCCTCTACGATAGCGCGTCGAATATCGCCCTCGCCGCTCGTCTGGCTCGAAAGCGACCCGTTTGCCAATACGAGGCCAATCTTGCCCGTGCCGTTAAGATGCCAAATCATATGCTGCATCCAAGCGAAGTTAGCGTTGCCCGTGGGCGGCATGCCGTACTTCCAACGTACGTCTTCCTGCAGCGCTTCGCCGCCCCAGTTCTTGAGGTTGAAGGGTGGGTTTGCCAACACATAGTCAAACTTTTCATTCTTGTGCTGGTCGGCGCTGAAGGTGTCTGCATAGTTGCCCAAATCGGCCTCGATGCCGCGAATGCCGAGGTTCATCTTTGCGAGCTTCCACGTGGTAGGGTTGCTCTCCTGGCCAAAGATGGTGATGTCCTGTACCACGTTGCCGCCATGGTGCTCGACGAAGGCGGCGGACTGCACGAACATGCCTCCGCTGCCGCAGCAGGGGTCGTACACACGACCGTGGAAAGGCTGGAGGATTTCAACCAGCGTGCGCACGATGCACGACGGCGTATAGAACTCGCCGGCGTTTTTGCCCTCCATTGATGCGAATTTCTGCAGGCAATATTCGTATGCGCGCCCTAACAGGTCTTTCTCGCTCTCGTTATCGGTCATTTGTACGTTTGTGAATAAGTCAACGACGTCGCCCAAGCGCCTTTTGTTTAGCTCGGGACGAGCGAAGTTCTTGGGCAGCACGTCTTTGAGCTTGTCGTTCTCGCGCTCGATGGCGCGCATGGCATTGTCAATGATCTGGCCAACTTCGGGCGTATGCGCTGCCTGTGAGATATTCACCCAACGTGCTTCTTCGGGAACGAAGAAGACATTCTGCTCCATGTAGCAGTCGCGATCCTCCTCGTCGCCGTAACCCTCTGCGACGAGCTCTAGGTAGCGTTCGTCGAAACGGTCCGAGAGGTACTTCAGGAAAATAAGGCCTAACACGACGTTTTTGTACTCGGCAGCGTCCAAGTTGCCACGCAGCACATCTGCAGCGTTCCACAGTTGATCCTCAAAGCCAACGTCGGCCGTGTTCTTCTTGGTGTCCTT
Organism: uncultured Collinsella sp.; assembly: GCA_900545485.1. Taxonomy (GTDB): domain Bacteria; phylum Actinomycetota; class Coriobacteriia; order Coriobacteriales; family Coriobacteriaceae; genus Collinsella. The sequence goes on from UQZD01000004.1 coordinate 43,698, forward strand.
AGCCTTGCTTTTAGCCATGCTGTTTTAACTCCCTATGCTGCATTGTCGGCCCAGAGTTCACACTGATCCATCACGGTGGCCAGTGCCGACTCCATGCCCTCTGGCGGATACTTATGATGTTTGAGCAGGCGCTTGATTGCAACACGCATGGCAGCACGAGCACTTTGCTTTTTCTGCCAATCGACCGTCCGCATTTCGCGCATCTTCGCAGCGAGCTCTTGCGTGATAGCGACCAGCTCGTCATTTCTTTCGCGATAGTAGTCGGCGACTGCCTGTGGTTGTGTTAGCGCCTCGTAAAACGCAAACTCCTCTTCGCTAAGCCCAAGCGCCTTTGCCTTTTGGTTTTCGGAAAGCATCTCTTTCGCCATCTTGAGCATTTCTTCGAATACCTCAGCGTTTGTGAGCTGCCCGTTGAGATAGCCATTTACCATGCTTTGCATGAGTTCCGAGTACTTTTTTGCCTGCGTTATGCTCTTTCTGCGGTAGCCCTTAATCTGGTCGTCGATGAGTTTTTTCAACAACTCGTAAGCCAAGTTCCTCTCTTTCATACGCGAGAGGCTCGACAGAAACTTGGGATCAAAAATCGAAACCGTTTCGTCTTCCACCTTAAACAGGTCTATTACGCCGTCGGTATGGACGATGTTCTGTTCGAGTAGTGCATTGATGCGGTCATTTACCTGCTTAAGGGTAAGTTTGCCTCCGTTTTTGCCGCGGGTGCCGCCCTGCTCGGTGAGCTGAAGGATGAGCTCTCGAACAACCTGGAAATAGCCAGCCTCGATGCGCTGCATGTCTGTTGCGCGACTTTTGGCAAGTCCATAGGCTTTGAGCATGACTCCTGCCTGCTCAACAAAGTCGCGGGTGGTATCTTCGTCGCCGGGTGCAAGGATATGATTTACTCCACCCGTTATGAGTTCGCTTCGATGTGCGGCGGACTCGGTGCTCATGAACTCCGAATAATCGTATCCGAACATTTTGTCGCGACAGACCGCTAGCTTTTCCAAGAACTTTGGATAGGCGGTTTTCCCGATATCCATGTCGCCGTATTTCTTTTGGTCGCGCTTGGTGTAGTCCTTCATGGCGCGTTTAAGGGCGTTGGCTATGCCTACGTAGTCAACAACCAATCCACCAACCTTGTCTTTATACACTCGGTTTACGCGTGCGATTGCCTGCATCAGGTTATACCCGCGCATGGGTTTATACACATACATGGTGGCAAGGCTCGGCACGTCAAAACCGGTGAGCCACATGTCTACGACGATTACGATTTTGAGCGGGTCAGCATCATCCTTAAAGCGCTTTGCCATCTCCTTCACATGGGCCTTATTGCCTACGACGTCGAACCACCACTCGGGGTCCTGATTGCCCATGGTCATGACAACGCCGAGTTTACCCTCGTCCTTCCAAGAGGGTCGTAGTTTGCATATACGTTGATATATAGCCATGGCAGCGGGGCGCGAATACGCAACGATCATTGCCTTGCCGGTGAGTTCGTGCGCACGGTTGGTTTCATAGTGCTCTACGATGTCCTGACACAAGGCATCGATGACTTCGGGTGCACCTAGAACGGCGTCCAGATTTGCAAAGTTACGCTTGCTTGCATCAATGGTTTCGGCGTTAGCCTGCTCGGTGAGCTTTTCGTACTCATCGTCAACTTTTGCAAGGATGCCCTGATCCAGCTTGAGTGCGACGCCGCGGCTCTCGTAGAACACGGGTCGAGTTGCGTCGTCCTCTACTGCCTGAGTCATGTCGTAGACGTCAATATAATCGCCGAAAACCTCGCGAGTCGATCGATCTTCGGCAGAAATAGGGGTACCGGTAAAGCCGATGAAAGTCGCATTCGGAAGGGCGCGGCGGATGAGCAACGCGGTGCCCGTATGCTTCTTGCCGTCACGGTCGTATTTTTCCTCGAACCCGTACTGCCCGCGGTGCGCTTCATCCACCATCACGACGACGTTCTTGCGCTCGGAGAGGGCGATGGCCTCCTCCTCGAATTTCTGCATAGTGGTGAAAATGATGCCGTTGGCGCGGCGGCTCGAGATCTGCTGCGCAAGATCGGCGCGGCTCTGCGCCTGAACGGGCGTCTGGCGCAGGAAATCTGAGCATCTGGAGAACTGTGCGAACAGTTGCGAGTCGAGGTCGTTGCGGTCGGTAATTACTACGATGGTCGGGCTGTCGAGTTTCTCTTCGAGCAGATGGGCAAGGAAAACCATCGAAAGCGACTTGCCCGAGCCCTGCGTGTGCCAGAAGACGCCGCCCTTGCCGTCGCCGCCGATGGCCTCATGCACGCTCTCGAGTGCTTTGTTCACCGCGAAGTACTGATGGTATCCCGCGAGGATTTTCGCGTCCTCGGAGAACAGAATGAAGTTCTTCAGGATGTCGATGAGCCGCTCCTTGGGGAACATGCCGTCCAGAGGGGTTTTCCAATCGGCGTACTGGGCGGCCTCGTAGCTCCCATCGACGCTCTTCCACTCAGCGAAGCGTGACTCGTTGGCGGTGATCGTGCCAACCTTGGTGTGAAGCATGTCACTGGTGACGCAGAAGGCGTTGTACACGAAAAGCGATGGAATCTGTCGTTTGTAGTTTTGAATCTGTTGGTAGGCATCTTCGCTGTCAGCGTCGGCTCGAGCAGGTGACTTCAATTCAAAGAGAACGAGCGGAAGCCCGTTGACGAATACGATGACATCTGGACGCTTGTTGGTGCCGCGCTCGATGTAGGTCCACTGGTTAACAACGTGGAAGCAATTCTTTTCGGGATTGTCGTAATCGACCAAGCGCACGATGTCCGTATGCTCTTCTTTGCCGTCAAACCAGCTTGCTTCCACACCGTTTTGGAGCATATCCATAAAGATGCTGTTCTTGGCGATGAGGTCGCTGCCCTCAATTTCCTTTAGTCTAGTTATTGAGGCATCAATCGCGCGTCGATTGAGCGTGGGGTTAATGCTCTCAAGAGCGGGCCCAATGACGTCAGGTAGGAAGGCGTCGTCAAACGCGTCGGAGGAACGTGCGACATCAGGTCCATAGAGGTGCTCGTACCCCAGGCTCGTTTGCAAGTGGTCAATGATGCCTTGTTCGAAAGCATCCTCATTAAATGACGTTGAGGAGCTATAGTCGACAGCAATCATGCGCACTCCTTACCTTATGCTTCTTCGATGTTGGTGAGCCTGTCCACCATTGCATTCTAGCAGTTAATCTTGCATATATTGGTATATCTGACACCCGTTAGTTGCCATTTGACTTATCGGTTGATCGCGCCAGAACGACAATTGGTGGCAAGGCTCTCTTAGTTATTTAAATCGACTTCTCTTTATGGGCGCTCGTGTTGTGACAGCTGCCCAAGCGCTTGCTTGAAGCTGTTGTTGGTGATCTTGAGATCGTTTCCCGCTTGCATTTTAATGAGTGTCGGGTACTCGTCCGGATTGTTCTCGACGCGAGCGATGAAGCTTGAGGCTTCATCGGCGCCCGGTGTCTTGTGAGGCATGGGACCAGCAAGGATTGCGGCGTAGCCCATCGAGCCGCGTATTTTGCCGAAGTTGAAGTGCTTGAGTCGGGAGTATTCGAGTTGAAACTCAAATCGATCCGGATCGAACCCTTTCTTGCGGGCGATGCTGCGCAACTTGTCGACGTTAACGACGCTGGCGCCCACAACGAGGACCTTACCCAGAAAGCGTTCCTCATAGGGATCGTTTTCACTTATGAGAAGGTCGGACATTCCAAGGGATGCCAAAAGATCCTCAAGGGTGTCTTCGCGATTTGCCTTTGTTATGGCAGGCAATAGTTCGAGACCCATGCGCCCCATCATCTCGTCGCAAAGGTCGGAGAGCTCCTGAATGGTGAGATGCGCCAAAGCTAACCCTCCTCATCGAAAAGGTCGGCAAGTTCCTGGCGGGCTCGAGATAGACGTAACTTTAACAACTTGATCTCGTCTGTCTTGGCGAGATAGGCATCGGCAACCGTCTTCTGACGATCGGCGTCCTCGAGGGGCACCTTGATGTTGCTGAGAGCTTTGATGGGCACGCTGGGTATGGTGGTGCCTACTGCTTCGCGGGCAAGGAGTTCTTTGCCAGAAGGGCTCGAGAAAAACGCGGCGAGGTAGTGCGGATCAATCTTTTCCCTGTTGACGCTCAACACGTACAAGTTTCCATTCGCGATGATTTTTCGATTTTCAGGGACCTCGGCAACCGCAACCTTGAACGGGGCGCCGGATTTCGAGATGAGGACGTCACCGTTGTGGATACGATACTTCTCAAGTTTCGTGTCGAGCGTGGAGAGGTTTGGAAGGTCGTCGTCGATAGACCCATCAGAGATATTTCCCAGGTTGAGATAGCTGAGTCCGGTGTCTTCGTCACAGACAAGCGCATCGAGTTCTGCTGCGCGAACGCTTGCGCCTCGCATGATTTTTGCGACGCTCCCGAGTTCAACTCCATTCGGGATCTCGATTTCTTTTTCGAGATAACGCTTTGCAGAGAGATCGAAGTCGCGTGCCGCAATTTCATCAAGTGTTTTGAAAACGCTCTTTTCGGAATCGATGCCAAGGCGCTCGACAATCGCGTTAATGGCGGCTTCGTCAATTGAACAGCTGCGACGATCATTGGTGCCCAAATCAGTTGCGTCGACAAAACGGACCCCCTTGGAGGCGCCCGTGGTAAGGACGACGAACGACGTTTGGATCATCGTGTAGGGGGCAAAGACCCCCTTTGGTAGTGCGACGATTGCCTTAATGAAACCGTTTTTAACGAAGTATTCGCGAACTGGTTTATCCGTACCATTGAAGCATGCGCCATTTGACATGATTGCGGCGGCGGTCCCACCCTTTTTGAGGGAATCGACAAGCAGGCGGTTGAAAACCCAATCGGATGACGACGGACGCCTGTAGCGCTCCTGGCCCTTCATGACTTTCTCAATGTAATCAGAGTTCTTGGAGAACATCTTGGTCTGCATGCCCCAGGGGTAGTTGGAGAACGCCTTGTCTACGGGATTGTGCTCAATGCTGCTGTCGAAATAGCGGAACATATCATCATGGGCATAGCAAATCTGCGATCCCGTGACTTTGGATCGAAGCTTTGCGATGGCGAGAGTGCTTTGATTGAGCTCGACGCCCATGGGCTTCGCATCCGGGCATTTCGCCGCAGCAGCTTCGAGGAAATTGCCCGTTCCACAGCCGAAGTCCATGACCTTCTCGCCGGATTTTATATCTAAAACGGCAAGTGCGAGTTGTGCGATTCCCTCGGGGGTTGAGGACTCGCCGCCAAAGACTCCCTGGCTGATCGGACCGTTCTGAAGGTATTCGTCGATTGCTTCTCCGCTGAAATTTGAAAGAAAGGCAAGGAGTTCGTCGAATGATCCGTCTGCGGAAAGGCGCTTATAGGCTCGATCGAGCAGTGCGGCGATATCGTCGTCTCCCTGGGATGCAAACTTGATCATCTCGGCGTAGTTATCGGGTCTGCCGGTTTTCTGAGCGAAGCGCGCGAGATAAACGAGCGGATAGAGATAGTCGGACGGCAATGAACTGCGGAGACGGGTCGTGAGAGTCCAGCCGATTTCCTTTGCCTGTGTGTTGACGTTAAACAATTTGAATCCTTTCATTGATTGGTTATCAATAACCGCTGATTGAACTATAGCACATAAGGTTATTGATAACCATATGGTTTTCAGGTTATTTATAACCAAAGCCCTTGTTCTAGTCGCATTGATCCGTCGGAGCCAGCTGGTTTTGCCCACAAGCTAATGATTTGGTAACGGATAAAGGCATGAGAGCTGAATCGGAGCAGCGCGCAATTGCTGTTTCAATCTATTCACTGTTGAGGACGAGAGCGCACGGCATGCCATCTCACGGTTTTGGAACAGTGCCGATCTAACTGGTAATCTAGCAATATGACAGCTCGAACCGCAATCTAACCGACGTCAACAAAGAGGAGTAGAAATGGACAACGACACACTGCTGTTTAGGGATAAGGGTGCCGGTGTATTCAAGGAAATCTGCATCTACCCGAACCGGATCACCACGCTCAAGAAGAACCGCTTCTTCGGCACGCATGAAGAGGTGGTTTACCTGAATGACGTTACCGGTGTCTATAGAATCAATGGCAAGCAGGTGATCTTGAACAACAGGCTGCGGACGGGCTATGACTACAGGCTGAGCAGCCGCTCCCAGGCACAGGAATTCGTAAGGGTCCTGAACTCGATTATGTAGCCGATAGCTATTCCCCGCACGCGCGGTGGCGATCCCTCAGGTAATACAACGGGCATTGCGCTAGCCTGCTGTTTCCCACACACGCGGGGATGATCCCTGCCTGTCCGAGGATGAAGTCAGGCGGCCGAACCGTCTCGTCACGATGTGACTCGACACGCTAGAGGACAGGGTGGAGCGTCACGCTCTGACGAGCATGGAGGGCTGCGAGTGCCTGGGCAAGTCCGGGGAGTGGCTTAGACGGCGGGATGGCTTTAGCTCCGCTGCCTTGGGGGTCGAAAGATATGAAGACATACGTTTATCAGGCGGTGCTCACGCCCGATGAGGACGGTGGTTACGACGTGGAGTTTCCCTCGCTACCGGGATGCTTTGCCTGCGGTGACACGATTGCCGAGGCCGCCGAGCAGGCCGTGGACGCGGCGAGCACCTACGTGGCCGTGCTCGTGAGGGACGGCCTCGCCGTGCTGGAGCCCGAGTTTATCGAGCCCGCAGACGGCGGCCTCTCCATGATGATCGCCTTCTCCACGGACGAGGGGTATATCGTGGAGGGGGAGACGGTCTCGGCGGCCGGAGCCGCGCGCGGGCTCTCCGTTTCCCCCGGCAGGATTACCCACATGCTCGACTCGGGAATCCTCACGGGCTACCGCAAGGGCCGCCGCACCTATGTGACCGTGGAGAGCATAGCGGCGCGCCTGACCGACACGCCCCGCTCGGGCAGGCCCAAGCGGGGCGTGGTCGCATAGCTTTTGTCCGTCATGAAAGGTGGCCGTAAAAAGGGCTCTTCGGCTGTCCCCCGGGGCGAACTTTTTATGCCGAGTTGAGGTAGCGATTGCCTCTCGAGAAGTCTGGGAAATGTCCCGAAAAGCGTCGCCGCTCTATCTGGCGCCTCGGTTATCTCCAGGATAGTGAGCCCAACGCCGCGCAGTGCCCTGACCCTCTCCATCATTTTCCTAGCATATGCTATGTAGACTCCAAGCCGAACCTCGATTGTCCAACTTCTTCTCCGTAATCTCGCTCCTTTCTGTCCATTCGGGGCGCAAACTTTTGGTTTTAGATCCCGATGTTGGTAGATGTAAATAAACGGTGGAGCGGCTGCAAAAGATCCGCCTCGCTGGGTAAAATCAGGATGTGCCGCGGAACCCGCTCCTCAGCTACTCAAACTTCGGAGACGCGGGCAACGCAGGTGCTAATGTCTAAAGGGCCGGCTGCAACCGGCCCTTTTCATGACTCCCTTCGCTATCCGTTACTGCTTATATTCCCGCCAGATCGAGTAGAGGTTCCGGGCAATGCCGGTCACATACATCGAGAGGCGCAGGATTTCAAGAAACAAGTTCATAGGCTTCACCCCAATCGGAGATCGGAGCGTTGCCCGCAGGCGGATTCCGCGGCAGTCAAGATTTTACCTCACAGGCCGCGGTGGGAGGCACCCTGCCCATCACCTGGTTTGGAGCAGTGTCGATCTAACGGGCAATCAAACCCCTAGCGCTCTTTGAATTGAGCAAGCATCTGCCCGAAGAAGCTGAGCCCGGATGGCTCATAAATGAGTGAACCGCCGTCCGCGGTCCTGTAGAGCCCGCAGGGGAGGTAGCGCCCGTCGGGGAGGACATAGAGGTTGGCTTCTTTCTTCAGTCCTGCTGGAAATAGCGGAATCCCGTTTTCGTCCATTTGGAACTCATCAATATTCGCTATCTCTCTTTCCATGGCGCCTGCTGGTCAGTTTCTATCGTAAGTGCGCCCTAAAACAAACACTGCTCTATCAGCTCTTTACCGCGCAAGGCGTCGATCCACTCTCGTGGAATTGCGTCGATGCCGTATGCCGTGCCGGCGAGCGCACCTGCGACGGCTGCGGTGGTGTCGGTGTCGTCGCCCAGGTTGACGGCGGCAAGCACGCAATCTTCGTAGCTGTTAGTGTTGACGAAACACCAGGTGGCTGCTTTAAGCGTGTCGCGCACGAAGCCGCCAGACCTGATTTCGTGCTCGGGCACGTCTTTCAGCTGGAGCACCCACGAGGGAAGCGCGTCGTTCATCACATCCCTCATTAGCTCGATAAATATGACGCATGCATCGGTCGACGTTCTGTGGGCGTGCGTAATCGCGGAGACCTCGCAGATCTCGTCGTCTGTCGCATCGGTGAACGCCAGGGGAGCGATGCGCATGAGCGATCCGTTGCCGTTGTCGCGCTCGCCGGAGCCTCCTTTGCCGGTGTGCAAGGCGCGGGCGGTCGTGCCGCCATAATCGAAAACGCCGTCGATCGTATACTCGCCACGGGCAATCCAGCTGACGAATTTGTCGCGCATGTCTGCGGTGTCGATGTGCCCAAGCTCTCTAATCGAGTCGCAGGTAGCAAGCGTCATGGACGTGTCATCGCTCCAGGTGCCAGCGGGCTGCCCGTGCGTGCCGTAGCCGATCATGTCGGTGCATTCGAACGTGCCGCGAGGCATAAACTCGTATGGAACGCCCAGCGCGTCGCCGACGGCAAGCCCATAGATGCAATCGCGTAGTGTTGTTTTCGGTCTGTCTGTCATGGAGCGCTCCTCTTATGTCGGGGGATATGAAACGCCGTCGGGGGTATCGGTCGCAACGTGCTGCTACCCTTGCGCTTTGCCATTAGTCGCTTCGTTGATGGCGCGGTACTCGGCACTCAGCTCGCGCGCCAGCTCTTCCTTGCTTGGAAGATACGGCAGGTATTTGGCGGCAAACACTTGGTCGTTGTCTTCGGGCAGCGTGTACTCGACAATCGAATCGCTTTTGTCCGCGCAGAGCACGATGCCTATGGGCGGATTGTCGCCTTCGTTCATGAGCTCGCGCGTGTAGTAGTTCACATACATTTGCATCTGGCCCAGGTCCTGATGCGTAAGGTCATCGGTCTTAAGGTCGATGAGCACGAAGCAGCGCATCAGATAGTTGTAAAAAACAAGGTCAATATAGAAATGACGCCCATCAAAGGTGATGCGCTTTTGGCGCGCCTCGAAAGCGAAGCCACGACCAAGCTCCAGCAGGAACTTCTGAAGATGCGTGATGAGCGCCTGCTCTAGATCGCTCTCGCGAAACGCAGTATCGTCCGAGAAACCTAAAAACTCCAGTACATATGGGTCGCGGATGATATCCTCGGGGCGATGGGTCGGGGCGCTCTTTTGGATTTCCTTGGTGACGGCCTCTTTGTCTTTGCTGGCAAGTAGGCGCTCGCGGAACATGGTGTTGATCTGGCGTTCGAGCTGACGCGTGCTCCAGCGAGAATCGGCACATTCGTTCATGTACCAGGTGCGAGCTTCGGGGTCAGGAATGCGTATTAACCTGCGGTAATGTGTCCAGCTCAATTCGGGACGCAGTGAGTCCCGAATTGGAAATGCAAGATAGAACTGACGCATTTTGCGCAGCTCTCTTGCTTCAAAACCTTTACCAAAATCCTTGGTAAGTCTGATTGCGAGGGCCTTGAGCAGCGCCTCTCCATACTTGGCGCGCTCCTCTCCGCCCTGCTCATCAACTATGCCCTTGCCGATCTCCCAATACGCCTCAACCATCGCAAAGTTAACGGCGGTATAGGCCTTGTCGCGAGCGGCGTTGAGAATCGAGGAAACCTGCTTGTAAAAACCTTCGGGCACGATTGCCGATTCTCCACGGTTTACCAGTTCGCCCATCACTGTCGCCCCACTTTCCTCTTGTGGAATGCATCTTTATCGCATCTAGTTTAAAGCCTCGCGCGGACACGAATTGCTGTGCTGTCTGACACCTTCGCATGGGAGCCTTGCGGTGACTAAAATGTGGCAATAGAGACAGTTTTAGCGAACCCCACGGGAGTGACGCGTATGGACAACAACACGCTGCTATTCCAGGACAAAGGTTCGGGTAGGTTTAAAGACGTTAAGATCTACCCCAATCGTATCGAGGTGCTCAAGAAGGGCACTTTTGGCGGCAGGCACACCGAGATTGTCTACCTTAAGGACATCACGGGGGTCAACAGGATCAAGGGTCGCGACGTTTTCCTGCGTAACAGGCTGTTGACCGCTTGCGTCTTTAGCCTGAGTAGCCGTGCGAAGGCCCAGGAATTTGTGAAAGCGCTGAACATGGTGATGTAGCCGATAGCGGCGTTCGGGCCAAGGTAAAAATCGGGGCGCAGAACGGTATTCTGCGCCCCGATTGAGTTAATGCGCCCAAAAGACTGGCTTGCCTATTCGTTAACGTCCTCGGTATTGTCGCGGTCACTGGCAAGCATTGCTGCACCTGCGACCGTTGTCGCCACGGCGGCGGCAGCGAGCCCGGCGGCAACGCCAGAGCCGTCGCCCGTGTTGGCGAGCTTTCCGCCCGAGCTCTTGCCCTGGTCTCTCTTGTTGCTCTTGCCGTTCTTGTCGGCGCCGCCTGCGTTGGAACCCGTGCCGCTGCCGGTGCCGCCCGCACTGCCCGAGGCCGCTACGGTAAAGCTTGCGGCTCCGTCGCTGGCGAGCGTGTAGTTCTGCGCCGCGTCGCCCAAGAGACCGTTCACGCGCACCCAGTACGTTCCTGCGGCAAATGTTTCGCCCTCGGCCATTGCCGTGCCCGGAGCGCCGTCCGCGTCGTGCACAAACTCGAGCTGGGCCGTGCAGGCATCGGTTTCGAGCTTGCCCTCGAGTGATGCCGCAATCTTGGCGCGCACGTCTTCGCCGGCCTTAAGGCCTTCGAGTCCCTCAAAATGGGGCGTCAGCGCGCGTGGATCGATATCGATGGGCACAGAGCCCTGCAGCCCCGTAACGGTCTCGTTGCCCAAGGCGTCGACATCCACGTATTCGATGGTAAACGCATGGCCCGAAGCCGCCACGTTGAGTACGTTGCTGCTGTCGACAAGGCGGAAATGGCCCTCGCCAACGGTCTTGCCATCCTGGAGCGAGGCATCGCTCAGCGAGTCGCCGTACGTCATGCGCATGCGGGTCGGGAGGCAGCACGAAGCCGACTGCGTGTGCTTCGTATCGTAATTGTAATTGCGCTGATAGATGCTCCGGGCCAGCGCCGCATCAACAAAGTCGGATGCGATGATGCCAATGTGCTTGAGGTAATCTGACTTTGTATCCTCGGTGCCGCTGGGATTGATGTACGGGCTCTTGTACAGATGCTCGTTGACTACTCGTGCCGAGGTAAAAGGATTGCCTCCGTGCGACAAGCCCGTGCAGCTGGTGTAGTTGATAGACCAGCAACGCTCCTGGACTTGCACCTCGGCCCCGGCATCGTCCACGACGTCCACCTTGTTGCACGTGCGCCCGGTCGTTTCCTTCAGCGCATTATCGACCCAGCTGAGCTTGTCGGTTCCCGTGAGTTTGTACTTGTCCTGGGCATATACCTTGGTGCAATAGGGCTCTTCATTGCCCGTTTCCCCTATGGCTTCAAATCCCCGCGCGTCTTGGACGAGACACATCGACTGCCCGGAATGCGCCTTGATCTTGTCATCCCATTGGGTGAGGTCGAGGCCCCACGTGTGGCCGCTTACGCTGTTGCCGGCAAGCCCAAATCGACGCAGCAGGACGATCTTTCCGCGCACCTCGCCCAGCGTGGGGACGTGGCTCGACGTGTAGAACAGGTTGGGGTTATCGGCCATAACCTTGGCGAAGGCCGTCGTTATGCTTTCGTCGGTAGCCTCATCGTTGCCGCGCGATGCGAGCATGATGAGCGCTTCTGACGGGTTTTCGTTCAAAAACGTTTTGAAGTACCCGATGACATCGGAGAGATGCAGATAGTTCCCGTCTTTTTTGAGTAGGTAGAAAATCCCGTGGTCGATGCCGGGGTCATCGCCCTTTCCGAGCCGGATATCAAAATAGCGAATGCCTTCGAGCAACTGCGTGGGAATGTAATCCTGCTGGCATTTTACTTGCGAGGATTGGGGCTCAGTGTCGTTGTCCACGCTGCAGGTGCCCGAATCGTGCGTACCCGGGATGCTCAGCTCGTCGAGGAACTTGTTGTCGTCGACGTATTTCATCCAACATGGTCCGTCGACGTAGCTGCTGTACGTGATCCAGTCGAGGCTGCTAACCGTGGCATCGTTCTTTTTCATGTCGTAACCGATAAGTTCGAGCTCCCACGGAATGCTCTTACTCTTATGGCAGATCTTATTGTTGTCCTGGTCTTTGCCGTTCGATTCTATTGCCAGGTACTTAATGTCTTTTTTCTCGGTTTCTTTCTCGACCGTGCGGTCTCGGATGATGTAGGTTCCGTTTGATTGACGCTCGAACGCAAAAGCGCGGCTGGGCTTGTTGTCATACTCGCCGCCCCATACGTGGATGACCTTTCCATCTTTGTCCGAGTCGTCGTCGACCGACCAAATGCTGTAGCCTGTCTTTTTATGCTCTTCGAAATTGAGCAAGGTGCGGATGGCGTACCAGTTTGTATCGTCATTCTTGGTCGTTACGTTCTCAAGGATGAGCTTGCTGGACGTGCCGTCGTTAAACAGGTGACAGACGTTGCCGTCTTGGTTGACGCTCGCGGTGCGAAAATAGCCCGCGGGGCGAAGGCGAATGACGAAATTGTGGAGGCTGTCCGACGGTGCGGGTGTGTTGTCTGCAAATGCCGCTCGCAGGGGAATGCCCGGCGCTGCGGTTTCGGGCAGGCTTGCAAGTGGTGACAACGCCGCAAGCCCTAGGCCCAGCGTAAACGCTCGGCGGCTGATGGCATGGTGTTCGGTCATAACTTCTCCATTCGCAGAGTGCGGTTATGCGATAGTTTTGGTCACTATACTGCCCAGATGTTTAAAGATGCTGGTTTAATTGTCTGCGCGGCGCAATAAATCGGTGGGCGGACGTGTTGGGGTGTTTGTCGTTTTCGTACTGTTGCCACATTTGGGGCGGTTCCGGCGTCCGGCATCCTCGCGTTCGTCGGCTACAGGCATAAGAAAGGGAGGGTCGGTTTACCGGCCCTCCCTGGGTACGAAGCGCTGGGGTACCGTCGCTTGTTTGCACTGCGACCGTGTTTCCCGTTGCGCTCGCCAGTCGCTTAGCGCTTGATCTCGATATCGTCGAGCTTGACGTCCATGGCCTCGGTCTTGGCCTCGGCGATGTCGTCGGCAAATTCCAGAGACTTCATCATGGTCTCGACGGCGTCCTTGTGCTCCTCGACGTTGTCGATACGCACATACACACTGCCGCCGTCAACGTCGGTGAAGTATTCGGTCGTTACGCCGCCCGAGTGTGTATAGGAAGCGTTGCGCCAAGTCTTGCCGTTGTACTTGACGGGGTCATTCTCGGTCCACTCAAAGCTGGCATTCCACTTTGCCTCGTAGTCGAACAGCTCGTCGGCGTTCTTGTCAGGATCGAAGACGGGGATGAAGCGATCGCTGGCGTGCTCGCTCTCGGTGAACTTAAACTGGGCCCTGTCGGCAGTGTCGCCTGCGACGTCGGTGATCTCGACGCCCTCGGGGACCTCGACCTTAAACCAAATGAAGTCGGTCCTCATATCCACGGCTGGCTTTTCTGCGCCGCCGCCACCGCCACTGCCGGTAGCGCCGCCGCTTCCGCCGCAACCCACCAGGGCAACCGCGGCAAAAAGACTCATGCAGAGGGTGAGAATCGCAAAGGCCTTCTTTTTCATGGTCGTGTCCTCCTCGATCTGTAACCGCCCATGGATTACCTGTCTTCCATGGATTACCTGTCTTTACTGTACGCGTGAGCAGCTCATTCGGGTGGGCCATGTGTCCCATTCTGGGGGCAGGATTTGCGCCGACAAGTGTCAATATGTTCGGGCGCAAAAGAGGGGAGGGCCGATGCTGTCGGCCCTCCCCGGGTTGGGCGCCCGTTGTTTTAATGGGGCGCGCCTACGCGGGTTCGCGTAGGCGCGTACGGGTGCCCCGTTACTTGATCTCGATGCTCGAAATCTCGACTTCACGTGCCTCGTCAACTGCTTTCTTCATGTCGTCGGGGAACTCGATGGAGTTGTGAAGCGCCTCGGCTTCTTTCTTGTGCAGGTCGAAGTTCGCGATGAGAACGCAGACGCTTCCCGGCTCAACGTCGGTAAAAAGCATGGTTGAGATGCCGCTGTTGTCCTCGTATGTTCCGACGAGCCACGTCCTGCCGTTATACTCGACGGACCCGCCATCCTTCCACTGGAACGTATCCCCCTTCTTTTCCGCCTGGTCGGCGTGGGATTCCTCGGCCGTCAGCGCTTTTTTCCAAACGGGGATAAAGCGATCGGCCGAGGCGTTCTCGTCTTCGGGGAAGGTGAGCTGGACCCTGTCGGCATTCTTGCCGGCAGAGTCGCTTACGCCGACGCCCTCGGGCATCTCGACCTTAAACCAGATGTAGTCGGTCTTCTTGGCGACGGGGGCCTTTTCCTTGCTCTCGCTCTTGGGGGCGCTGCCGCCGCCCGATGCGCTCCCGCCGCAGCCCACAAGGGCGAGCGCGGCAAAGAGGGCGATGCAAAGGGAAAGGATTGATAGGGTCTTTTTCATCATGGTGGCGTCCTCCTTGTCTGCTGATGACATCACGGCGCCGCATGCTGTTGGGGTACTGATTGCGCTGGCGGCGGATGTCTCTGTGTACTGTGCGACTTATGCCTCCGTTCATCGCTTGTGGCCGTTGCGCGGCCGTTCCCCAACGGGTTCCTTACTTATAGATATGCCCCAGCTTGTGCTGCTCGGGAGTCTCGAAAGGTGGGCCATGTGTCCCATGTTTGCGTTGTCGACGCCTATCGCGTGCCATAGAAATCTGCGATGGCCAGGTGCGCTGACGCTCATGTACTTATGGGCTAGACTTAGCACCATTACGTGATCGATGCGGTTGGTCGGCGATTCCGCCCGACCGATGTATATGACTTGAAGGTGCATGCGTATGAGCCAAGAGATGATGGACAAGACCTGCCGCGGGTTTGCCGAGGCGCTGGCCGCGCGCGAGCCGGTTCCCGGCGGCGGCAGCGCGAGCGCCTTTGTGGGCGCGCTGGGTGCCTCGCTGTGCGGAATGGTTGCCCGCTACGGTGCGACTAATCCCGCGCTTGCTGATCGTGCGGATGACCTGACGCGCGCGTTTGCCCAGGCTGATGAGCTGGCCCAGGAGCTTGTCGAGTTGGTTTCCGAGGACGTTCGTGCCTACAGGCGGGTGTCCGCGGCGTACGGTATTCCGCGTGACGATCCGGCTCGAGCGACCGCGATTCAGGATGCGCTGCATGTGGCCGCTATGCCGCCGTATCGCATTATGGATGCCTGCGGGCGTGCGCTGGCGCTGCTCGAGGACATGGCCGACAAGGGTTCGCGTCAGCTGCTGTCCGATGTGGCGTGCGGCGCCGTGTTCTGCCGTGCCGCTATGCAGGGCGCGAGCTTGACGCTCTTTGCGAACACCACGTCTATGAAAGATCGCGTTCGTGCCGAGGAGCTCGAGACGGCGTGTGATGAGCTGCTCGACACATGGTTGCCGCGCGCCGATGCGCTGGCGCGCCGCGCCGCCGACGCTGCAAGGAAGAGAGGATAGCCATGGCTGAGCTACTGAAGGGTGCTCCTGTTGCTCGCGCGCTGACCGAGGAACTTGCTGTTCGCTGTGCCGCTTTGCGTGAGCGCGGCGTTGTGCCGACGCTCGCCATCGTTCGCGTGGGCGAGCGCGAGGACGACCTATCCTACGAGCGCGGTGCGCTCAAGCGCTGTGAAAAAGTGGGGATTGAGGTTCGTCGCGTTTTGCTTCCCGCCGATGTTTCGCAGGACGAGCTGTTGACGGCCATCGAGGACATCAATACCGATTCGGCTGTCCATGGCTGTCTGATGTTCCGCCCGCTGCCCGCCGGCCTTGACGAGAACGCCGTCGCCGCAGCGCTCGATCCCGCCAAGGACGTTGACTCCATGACGCCGGCTTCGCTGCTCACCACGCTTTCGGGGCGCGGTGAGGGTTTTGCCCCCTGCACAGCCGAAGCCGTGCTTGCTTTGCTGGATCATTATGGCGTTGAGCTGGATGGAGCTAAGGTTGCTGTGGTCGGGCGCTCGCTGGTGATCGGGCGTCCTGTTGCTGCCATGCTTACGGCGCGCAATGCGACCGTGACGACGTGCCATACGCATACGCGCGACCTTGCTGCCGAGTGCCGTGCGGCTGATATTGTGGTTGCCGCCGTTGGACGCGCGCGCACGATTGGCGTGGATGCCGTTCGCGAGGACCAGACGATCATTGATGTGGGCATTAACTGGGATGAGGACGCTGGCAAGCTGGTGGGTGACGTCGATTTTGTTGCCGCGGAGCCGGTTGTTGGTGCCATCACCCCCGTGCCGGGCGGCGTGGGCGCCGTGACAACGGCGATTCTCGCCAAACACGTGATCGAAGCGGCCGAGCGCGCATCGAAATAGGCGTTTTGAAGCTGTTTGAGGGGTTAGTTCTATACCCCGTGGACAAAAAATGCCAAATATGAGTAGTGTTGCCAAGATAGTCACATATATTTTAGGTTAATTTGGCTCTCTAACGATATTTATTATCGATAGAGAGCCTATTTTATTGGACCTATGGGGAATTACATCATCTAATTTTTGAACAAATGTAGACTTCCGGCACCCATGCGTAGCAAAAATGCTGTTACTAAATTGGTGACAGTACTCATATTTGGCATTTTTTGACCACAGGGGTTGCCGGTGCCGTGGTTTCGCCCTTTCTGCTCCGAAGCGATACACTGTTGCCGTTTGATTTCTTCGCTCAAGGAGGATGCGCATGCCGTGCACAACGATTCTGGTCGGTAAGAACGCAAGCTACGACGGGTCGACGCTTGTCGCCCGCAACGAGGACTCGTCCAACGGGGTGTTTGAGCCCAAGCGTATGCGCGTGGTGCATCCCGACGAGCAGCCGCGCGTCTACACGAGCGTCCTGAGTCACCTGACCGTTGAACTGCCCGATAATCCCATGCGCTATACGAGCGTCCCCGATGTTGTCCCGGGCCACGGCATCTGGGCCGAGGCCGGTTTCAACGAGCTCAATGTGGGCATGTCTGCAACCGAGACGCTCACCACCAATGAGCGCGTTCGCGGCGCCGATCCGCTCGTGGACTACGTGCCCGCCAAGGGCAACGAGGGCGAGGACGGCTATGTGCCGGCGCAGCCTGGTGGCCTGGGCGAGGAGGACATGGTGACCCTGGTCCTGCCGTATGCCAAGTCCGCCCGCGACGGCGTGCGCATCCTGGGCGACCTGCTCGAGCGCTACGGCACCTACGAGAACAACGGCATCGCCTTTAGTGATGTGGACGAGATCTGGTGGCTCGAGACCATCGGTGGTCACCACTGGATTGCCAAGCGCGTGCCTGACGACGCCTATGTGACCATGCCCAACCAGCTGGGTATCGACAGCTTTGACCTGGATGACGCCGAGGGCGCCCAGGCCGACCACATGTGCTCCGCCGACTTGCGCGCCTGGATGGCCGAGTGGCATCTGGACCTGACGCTGGGCGTCGAGGGCGACGGCCCGGCTGCGGTCTTTAACCCGCGCGAGGCCTTTGGCTCGCACAGCGACAGCGACCACGTCTACAACACGCCGCGCGCGTGGTACATGCAGCGCTGTCTCAACCCCGGCGACGTGTGGGACGGCCCCGATGCCGACTACACGCCCGAGAGCGACGACATCCCCTGGAGCCGTGTGCCCGAGCGCAAGGTGACCATCGAGGACATCAAGTACGTGCTTTCGAGCCACTACCAGGGCACGGAGTACGACTGCTACGGCAGCAAGGGCACGCCCGCTACGCGTGGCGCCTATCGCCCCATCGGCATCAATCGCAACAGCCAGCTCGCCGTGTTGCAGCTGCGTCCCTATGCGCAGCCGGCCTACCGCGCCGTGCAGTGGATGGCCTTTGGCTCCAACTCGTTTAACGCGCTGGTTCCGCTGTACGCCAACGTCGAGACCATGCCCGAGTACTATGCCGACACGCAGGCTCGCGTGACGTCCGAAAACTTCTACTGGGCCAACCGCCTGATCGGCGCCCTGGCCGACGTCCGCTTCCATGAGTGCGGCCGCGCTGTGGAGGACTATCAGGAGAAGGTCGGTGGCATGGGCCACAAGCAGATCCATGACGTCGACGCTGCCGTAGCCGCTCTGCCCGAGGCCGAGGTGCCTGCCGAGCTTGCACGCGCCAACGAGGCCTTTGCCGAGCGTGTCCGCGTGGAGACCGATGCTCTACTGAGCAAGGTGCTCTACACCACGAGCTGCGCCATGAAGAACTCTTTCGCGATGAACGACAACGTGAGGTAGGGATTTCCCGTCGATCGAATAGCGCTAAAACGCTTTGTCGCTTTCACTCAATCTTGGGTACAAGAACGCCAATGCAGTTGTTTGTGATTGGAGACAACCATGGTTATGAAACTCGATCAGCTTGTTAACGGCGCCATCAACGTTGGCTTTGGCGCTGCCGCCGTTGCTGTCGAAGGCGGCAAGAAGGTCCTCGACGACCTTAACACCAAAGGCGAGCAGGTCCGCAAGGACACCGCCACCCCCGATATCGCCCGCAGTGTGTCCGACATGTTCGAGCAGGCCGGCGGTACCATCTCCGATCTGACCGAGCGCTTGGGCATGCAGGGCGAGACCGCGGCCCAGCGCGTGCTCGACGAGCTCATCCTTGCCCGCGTCCGCGTCATGACCGCTCCCGAGCGCACTGCCTTCCTGGCCCATGTGCGCGACATCGTCGATTCGGTCGAGGACAACGTGACCTCGGTGCCCGTCGAGTCCGTTGAGCCCGACGATGCGAAGGATACCGAAGAGGCCGAGTAGCAGCGCAGATGGCAGATTCCACCACCGATTACAACAATCTAGATCCCTTGGGTGACGAGGCGGCGGTTGTCGATGAGGTCGACGCCGCCGTCTCGGGCGCTCGCAAGAAGCCGCGCGCTGTCGATATGGTGCCCGAGGAGCCCGACGCGATGGCGCCGGACGAGGAATACCAGCTCACGCCGGCGGGTCGTCGCGAACGCATTGGGCAGATTGTTCGCCTGGTCAAAAAGTACCGCGTGTGGGATAACCTCACGCCGGTTCGTTTGCGCCGCCTGCTCGAGGAACTCGGCCCCATGTTCGTCAAGATGGGGCAGATTTTGGCCAACCGGTCCGAGATTCTGCCGCAGCGCTTTTGCGACGAGCTGCGTCGTCTGCGCTCCGACGTGGAGCCGGTGCCGTACGAGGTCGTACTCAGCTGTCTGGAAGAAGAATACGGCCTGCGCCTGGGGGAGATGTTCGATGCGATCGACCCCAATCCGCTTGGTAGTGCATCGCTCGCGCAGGTGCACCGCGCTCGTCTGGTGACGGGCGAGGACGTGGCCGTCAAGGTGCAGCGCCCCGGTGCGCAGCAGGTTATGGCACAGGACATCGATATCATTCGCTCGGTGGTGCGCATCGTTTCCAAGTTTGTCAACACCGATCAATTCGTTGACCTGCACGGCGTAGTCGAGGAGTTGTGGACCTCGTTTCGCGAGGAGACCAACTTTTTGGCCGAGGCCAAAAACCTCAACGACTTCTACGAGTTCCATAAGAGCGTTCATGGCGTGACGTGCCCTAAATCCTATCTGGACCTGTGCACCGAGCACGTGGTGGTTATGGACTACGTCGACGGCATTTCGATCGCCGATCCTGAACGCTTGGTGGCCGAGGGCTATGACTTGGAAAAGATCGGTGCTGCGATTGTCGAGGACTACTCGACGCAGGTGCTCGACGACGGCTTTTTCCATGCCGACCCGCATGCGGGAAACATCATTCTCAAGGACGGCATCGTTTACTTTATCGACTTGGGCATGGTCGGACGCATGTCGAGCCACGATCGTGGCATCGTTAAGGACATGATTTTCGCCGTGGCCGAGGGTGACGTGCCCAAGCTCAAGGATTCGCTCATGCGCTTCGCCGTGACGCGTGGCGATTCGGCCGAGCTCGATCATTCAGCGTTTTTGTCCGACCTTGACTTTATCGTGGCTGACTTTGCGGGCCTTGACCTGAAGGATCTGGATATCGGCGAGTTTTTGACCTCGCTGCTAAACCTGGCGCGCAAAAACGATGTTGAGCTGCCGAGCGTGGTGACGATGTTCGCCCGCGGTATGGTGACGCTCGAGGGTTTGCTGACCGAGTATATGCCCAACGTCAACATGATCCAGATCATCCAGACGCACATCAAAAACGAAAAAAGCACCTATGCGCGCGTGCGTGATATGGGACGCGATCTTGCCGCGAGCAGCTATCGCGCGGCAAAAGGCTCGCTCGAGGCGGCTGAGTATCTGGGCTTGGCTTCGCGCATGCTTACGCGCGGCCAGCTTAAGGTGAACACGCAGATCATGAGCAGCGATAAGGCGCTGCGACAGCTGGGCGGAATTATCGACCGCATGTCGATGGCTATCGTTATCGCCGGCCTGTTTATCGGTTCGTCGGTGGTGTACTACGCACGCATCGAGCCGGTTGTGTTCGGTATCCCGGTCATTGGCTTTATGGGCTACGTGAGCGCGCTGGTGCTGGCGCTTATGCTGGGCCGCAATATCTGGCTCAACAGCCACGGCGGCAAGCACTAGAGGCTGCGACCGTCACCGCATTTTCCTATCGCAAACAATAGCTTTTACCTTGGGCTTCGCCTGCGTGCGAGGCCCTTTTGCGTGATACATTATTGACGGTAATAATAGATGGCCTAGATGGTGGTGCGGAGACGCACGAATGCGCGGTTTTCCTGCGCGTTTGGGAGAATCGGGGTGCAAGTCCCCGGCTGTACCAGTAACCGTAATTCCTCTTGGCTCGGGATGTTCGCGTCGCAGATCGGACGACGCGCCTGAGCCGTTAAGGTTAAGTCGGATCGCCTCCCATCTTGCATGCGGCTGCGGCGTATGCCGCCGGTGTGCATAGGGCTCTGGAGGGAAGGGGGACCCCGATGGGGGAACTCGAGCGTAACATGCGCGATGACGTGGGGCAGCCGCTGGGCAATGCTCCAAATACAGACAATGGGGGACAAATGGATATGTTTGAGGACGAGCGCGAGCGCGCCTCGCTGCATCGCCGTGGCGCGATTGCACGCGGCGTAGCCAAGCGCGGCCTGGTGGCATTCCTGGCCTTCGCGATGGCCTTTGGCACCACGCCGGCTCAGCTGTGGGCCGAGGGCGCCGAGGGCATTGCCGAGGCTGTGGCTCAGGCTACGACGCCGGACGAGGACGCAGCGCTTGCGGGTGGTGCCGCTGAGCAGAGCGGCGCCGAGGTTTCGGATTTCGGAAGCGCGCCTGCAGCTAGTGCCGCCACTACAGAGGCGGCAACTGGCGACGAAGGCTCGGCGACGGGGGAGAGCCCTGCTACGAGCGAGCAGTCTTCGACGGCATCCGCTGGCCAAGCAGGATCTGCCGCCGCGGCTGCCGTTCAGACGGAGAACCCGACAGAAACTGGCGATGTCGCCAAGAAGCAAGTCGAGGTCTCGTTCTCGATTATCGGCACCGATGCCGACGGCAAGGCTCAGACCTGGGTGGCGCCTACGCAGCTCAAGCTCGACGAGGGCGCGACGGCTGCGGATGCCTTCATTAAGCTGCAGGAGAAGACGGGCTTCAAGGCGAAGTACGAACCGAACACGGCATACGGTTTCTACCTCGAAAGCATCACATCCCCGAGCGATGGTCGCACGCTTGCCTACGATCCGACGACTTATGCCTTCTGGCAGCTGTTCGTCGACGGCGCGTCTTCCTCGGTTGGTGCGAGCAGCGTCAAGCTCACCCAGGGGCAGAAGATTGAGTTTGCCTATACGGCTGGTAGCGCGTCCCCTGTCGTTAAGGACCAGGTTGCCGCAAATGTGACCGTCATTGGTCGCGATGCCCAGGGCAAGACCCAGACTTGGGTCGATAACGCGCAGTATGTGGTGACGTCCGGCTCGAGCGCACTTGACCTTACGAAGGTCGCGCTTGAGGCGAATGACATCGACGCCGTTGCTGCTGGCTCCTTCATTCTGAGCCTTAAGTACAACGGTGTTGAGCTGGGTACGCCCCAAGATTATTCGACCTATTGGCAGCTGTTCATCAACGGCAAGTCGAGCGACTACACGGCAGACAATGTCACCATTCATGCTGGTGATACCGTTACGTGGTTCTACGGTGGCTGGGGCGACCAGTTGCCGTCTGATTCCGTCCATGCTTCCGTTCAGGTCCTCGGTAAGGACAAGGACGGCAAGCAGCAGGTTTGGGCTTCGACGGGCCAGACGAGTCTCAAGTCGGGCTCTACTGCCAAGGATCTCCTTTTGAGCAGACCGGCCTTACTCTCGATGCTGGCGAATCGTCTTGGGGCTGGTTCCTCAACGGCATTACTTCGCCGTTCGATGGTAAGTCCTATGGCTGGGATGCTGCGACTAATAGCTATTGGCGCTTCTACGTAAATGGCAAGTTCGCCGACGTTGGCGCCGGTGTCTACGAGCTCCAAGAGGGCGATGCCGTCACCTTTATGTATGGTGCTGACGCCGATGCCCTTCCTGGCCAGGTTCTTGGGTCTGTCGATGTTATCGGTCCCGATGTCAACGGCAACAATACTCGTTGGGGCTCGGCAAGCAATGTTTCTCTGCCCGAAGGCTCTACTGCCCAGAACCTTATTGAGATGGTCCTGAAGGCCAAGGGCGTTACGTACAACGGCTCCCAGAGTGGTGAGTACTGGTTCCTCAATTCCATCAACTCGCCGTTCGATCACAAGCCGTATGCCTGGGATGCTGCGACCAATAAATATTGGCACCTGTATATCAACGGAGAGCCCTCCTTACTCTGCGCCAATCAGATTACGCTCAAGAGCGGCGATAAGGTTACGCTTGCCTATACCACCGACGATTCGGCCATGCCCGATCCCGACAAGATTGTCGTGGACCCGAGCGCGACTACTCCTGATTGGGATGCCGAATGGGCCGGCTACGGCAACAGTGGCAACGGTTCGACCGTAACGGATGCCAAGACGCCTGCGCAGGCCGCCGGTCTTAAGTGGGCCTTCGATTGGAAGGCCGAGTCTGGTCAGCAGTATGCCAACTGCAGCGAGCCTGTCATCGCTAACGGCTTTGTGTACATCGCGACCGAGAACGAGCTCATTAAGATCGATTCGTCCACGGGCAAAAAGGTTGCCTCTGCGCCGCTTGCCTCCAAGGTGAGCTATACTTCTCGTCCGATCTATACCAATGGCCTTATCATCGTTCCGCTCAACGGCGGTGCGGTCCAGGCGATTACTGCAGACAAGCTGATCTGCAAGTGGCTGACGCCTGGTTTGACGGATTTGACGCAGAGCTCCTGCACCGTCGTTTCGGACGGCGAGTACGTCTATGTAGGCTCGGTCGATATTTCGTATGACGAGAATTACAACGCGACCTACGGCAACGGCTCCTTTGCACGCATTAAGATTGCCACGGGCGAAGTTTCTTGGCAGAACATCGACCCTACCGAGGGCTATTACTGGACTGGTGCGGCTTTGACGGATAAGTATGCCATCGTTCCTACGAGCGCGGGTACGCTTAAGTGCATTGATAAGACGACGGGCGATGTCGTTTCGACCATGGAGCTCGGCGCTGTCGCAAATGCCGATTGCATTGCCGATCCGTCCAATGGTTCGACCTTCTATCAGATGACGCACGACGGAAAGCTCCATGTGATTTCGCTTTCGGCGAAGGGTGTGCTGAGCGCACAGAAGACGGTTGATCTGGGCCTTACGAATAATCTGAGCGCCCCTGCGGTGTTTGGTGACAATCTGATTGTCGGCGGACAGACGGCTACGGGCTCTGCTCTGGTTCTCTATAACCTGAAGACGGGTAAGACCACGATGGTCGCTGCTGCCGACGGCAAGGCGCTGCCGGCTGGCCTCAACGGTATTGCTGCTACTCCGCTGGTGAGTGTTCAGGGCGGCAAGACCTATGTGTACTTCACCGTTAACAGCGCGGATAGCAAGGATTACGTCAACTACTCTGCTGGTGGTGGCGTGTATCGCTATACGCTCGGCGATGCAGAGGCGACGCAGATTTATGATGCGGCTGGCCATTACCAGTACTGTGACTCTCCGGTCATTGCCGATGCATCTGGCAACCTGTACTACATCAATGATTCGGGCACGCTGTTCAAGCTCGCGGCCGTTGAGTCTTGGACGGTTGCCTTTAATTCCAACGGCGGGTCTGCTTGCGACACTAAGTTTGTTGCTACGGCCGACGGCAAGTTGGTCAAGCCGGCCGATCCGACGCGCGATGGCTACACTTTCGGCGGTTGGTTCACCGATGAGGCTTGCACGCAGGCGTATGACTTCAGTACGCCGGTGACGGCCGATCTGACGCTGTATGCCAAGTGGACCAAGAATGCTGTTAACCCTGGCGGCAATGGCGGTTCTGGCTCCAATGACGGCAATGGTGGCGCTGGCAACGGTTCCGGTGCTGGCGCTGGCACGGGCACGGGTTCCGGCTCCGGCACGAAGGGCCAGCAGACTGGCGGCGCTGTCGCTCCGGGTCATAAGCCGATGACCAAGACGACGGTGTCGACCAAGACCGAGACCAAGGACAACAAGCCCAACAAGAAGGACTCCGATAAGTCCGATAAGAAGGACGAGAAGAAGTCTGGCAAGAAGTCTGACAAGAAGGATAGCAAGTCCGACAAGAAGTCCGATTCCAAGTCCGATACGGGTGCTGCTTCCACGACCACTGCTAAGAAGCCCTCTAGTGCTTCCGAGCAGGAGACTGGCGCCAACCCGCTCGCCATTGTTGGCGTTGCCGCCGGCGTCATCGGTCTCGCCATCGTCGGCGTGTTCGTGTTCACCAAACGTCGGTAGGTGAGGGCTGTGTCCAATAAATCCAAGGACGCTGACCCCAAGCAACCAAATTCCTCGTTCATTCAGTTCGACGATGCAAAGCAACAGGGCGCCGCTTCGGCGGCGTCCGCCCCTCGACGGAAGGCGCTTACTGGCGTCCTGACCGCCGCGTGCGTTGCGCTAATTGTCATATCGCTGGGCTTCGTCCATCCTTCCGAGAGCGGCGCCTGGTCCATTGACTGGATCGTTCAGACCGTGACGGGGGAGAGCGTCGTCGCGAAGGACGCCAAGGGGTCTGACTCGACCGTCGCTTCGGGTAAAGCTGGCTCCAAGGATTCCAAATCTTCGGATGGGTCGAACGACGAGTCTAAGGGTTCGGATAAATCTGACTCTAAGAAGGAGTCCGAGTCTTCGGACAAGGAATCAAACAAGGGCTCGGATAGCAAAAAGTCCGAAGACAAGGATGGCAAGAAGTCTGGAGAGAAGAACAGCAATAAAAAGACCGACGGCAATCAGTCGACTTCTCAGAACTCGACTTCTTCTGGCGGGGCCGGCTCTACGCCTGGCGCCTCCTCCTCATCCAGCGGGGCATCTTCTGCCCCCGATAACGGCAACGCCTCTACTGGCGACCAGGGCAGCTCGCAGCAGCCTAGCTACGTAACGGTGACGGTTTCGGTCACATCGAGCGCCGTGGGCAATCCTGTGTCCTCTGGTGGCACCTTTACCTTTAACGAAGGCGCTACCGTCTACGATGCCCTGTGCGCGCTGGGCCTTTCTGTCAACGCACATGGCTCGTCGTACGGCACGTATGTCTCCGCGATTGGTGGTTTGGCCGAGAAACAGCACGGCGGCACGAGCGGCTGGATGTACTCCGTCAACGGCACAACGCCCATGACGGCCTGCAGCAACTACGTTCTCTCAAACGGTGACAACGTAGTCTGGTATTACGTTACAGGCTAGAGGCCTCGACATAGCGCGCCAGACGGGCGGTTCGGACAAACATCCGGGCTGCCCGTTTTTCATGCGTAGAGGACTGGGTCGCCGGGTCTCTCGGCAAACAAAAAACCGGTTGGAACGGGAATTCCAACCGGTTATACATTCAAGCAAATAGTGAATCGACTACGACCGTGCACCCTCGAGGAAGAAGCGGCGGCTGAAGTAGTTGTACCAGGTGACGAGGAACGTTGCGATGGCCTTCATGGCCTGGTAGCCGATGCTCAAAAACGTGACGCCCACAAACATGTACAGGTCGTTGAGGCCCAGACCGATTACCGACAGGATGGTGAAGATCGTGAACTCGCGCTTGCGGCTCATGCCCTCGCGATGGTCGAACACGTACTTCATGCTGAGCCAGTAGTTAACCACGACGGACGTGGTAAACGAGACCGTCGTGCTCATCAAAAAGTCGAGGTGGAACAGCTCGACGAGCGCAATAAGCATGCCCCAGTCGATGCCAAAGGAGATAAGACCCACGACAGCGAACTTGAGGAACTGCTTGGTATGAGGTTGTGCCAGTGCCTTGCGCACGTAATCACATCCAATGCGTTGATGAATCGAGCAGAGGATACTTTAGAGCTTTTGCAAGGGAAACGTAAGGTCTTTGGAAAGAACTATACGAACTCGCCAAATATTCAAGAGGTAATCCGCAAACGTTGCAAATCTTCCCGTAAACGAGCAAAGCCCACGAACAACGCAGCGCTCGACGCGCGTCATCCATGGGCATCGTAAGGCTGTAAGGTTGCGAGTTACTTGGTCTCGTCGCCCTCCAGGAAGATCTTTCGGGTCACAAAGTTGTAGACCATGACAAGTGCGGTGGCGCAGATCTTGGCGATATTGGCCTCGAGTCCCAGGCCGGCGTTGAGTGTCAGCACGATACCGTCGTTGAGTGCCAAGCCGATTACGGACAGCACGACAAAGATGATGAACTCGCGGCGGCGGCTCATGCCTTCCTTGTGCGCAAACACGTACTTCATGCTTGCGAGGTAGTTAAAGATGAGTGAGATGATAAAGCCGCTGGTGTTGGCGATTAGGATGTTGAGGCCCAGACCGTAGTGGAGCAGATTCATAATGCCAAAGTCGATAACCGTGGCAATGACACCGACGACGCCAAATTTCATGATCTGCGCAAGGAGCTTTTGCATGGTACCTGCCTTAAGCTGGCGCCGAAGCGCCGCGGGGATGACAAACTCAGCAAGTTTAGCCAATCCCCGCGGGTGGTGCTAGGCGCGCTCCTCGATAGCACCGTTTCTATATGCATCGAGGAGCTGGCGCAGGTCCTGGATCTGGCCGCGGATCTTGGCTCCCGAATCGGTGTCGCTCACCATGCGGCGACGGTCTGCTTGGTCAAAACGGTTGGTCTCGCTTTCGATGTCCACGTTGCGCGTGAGTGCCTCGGCAACCGTCGTAAAGGCCCGGTGCGACTTGAGGCGGCAGCCGCGCGAGCTCGAGATGAGCGTATAGCCGGCGATACCCGTCTTGGGATGGTAAGCGCGGCAGAAGCCGCCATCGATGACCAGCAGCTTGCCCTCGGCGCGGATGGGCTGCTCGCCCTTGGTGGTTTTAACGGGCGTGTGGCCGTTGATGATGTGGCCGGTCGGCGAACATGCCATAGACACGACGCCAAACTCGCGCATGATGTCGTCGCAGACCGAGGGCGACTTGGTAAGCGTAAAGTACGGGTCCATCGGCTCGACCCAGGTGCTCTTATCGGCGATATAGGCGCGCTCAAAGGTACGCACCAGGCGTCCGCTGGCGGGCGAGTTAAAGCCAATCCACAGGTACCACATCCAGTCGAGAGCGTCGCGGTCGCCCATGCGCCAGGCGCGGCGGGCGATGTGGTCGCAAAAATCGAGATAATCGCGGCCAGCGTGCCAGGTGCCCAGGCAGTTCATGCTGCTAAAGGTGCCGTCTTCGTTGAGCGGCACGCAGCCATGGAACAGCAGGTTGCCGTTGGCGACCTTGTACATCGAGCCGTGGGAATAGAGGAAATCGATATGGCGATGCAGGTGATCGGCGGTGACAAACTCGGACACGAGCTTGTCGATGATGTGCTGCTCCTCGGGCGTGAGCGTATAGGGGTCCGCCGGGTCAACGGTGGGGAAGTCGTTGGTCGTGAGCGGCCACACGCTGCCGTCGGCGAGCGTGGCCGTGCCGGTGTCGTGGTCGATCTTGTCGAGTAACAGGCGATCGGTCATATCGAACTCGGGGTGGCGCTGGATAATCTGGCCCTCGAGCTTAAAGAGCAGCACGTTGATGGCCTTGATCAGCGGGGTGATGGACTCACCGGCGGTGTAGGTGGCATCGGCAAAGGCGACAAGCTCACGCAGCGAGATGCCGTAATCGTTCTCGAGGATCTCGTAATTGTCGTAGCGTAGGTTGTTGCGCAGCACCGTGGCGATGCAGGCGGGCTCACCGGCCGCAGCACCCATCCACAGCAGGTCGTGGTTGCCCCACTGGATGTCGAGCGAATGGTAGGTGAGCAGACGGTCCATAATCTTGGCCGCGCCGCCGCCGCGGTCGAAGATATCGCCCACCAGGTGCAGGTGGTCGACGGCCAGCCGCTTGATGAGCGAGGCGAGCGACTCGATAAAGTCGTCGGCGCTGGCGGTCTCCAGGATGGACTCCACGATGCGCTCGTGATAGCGCACGCGATAGTTATTCTCGTCCGGGTGCGTGTGCAACAACTCGTCGATGATATAGGCGTAGTCGCGCGGGATGGCCTTACGCACCTTGGAGCGCGTGTAGCGGCTTGAAAGCGAGCGAGCGACCATGATGAGCTGGTCAAGCATCGTCTTGTACCAGATGGGCGAGTCTTCGCGCTGGCTGCGAACCAGCTCGATCTTCTCGCGCGGGTAGTAGATGAGCGTGCACAGCTCGCCCTTTTCGTCAAAGGAGAGCGTGTCGCCAAAGATCTCGTCGACATGTTCGCGCACGACGCCCGAGCAGTTGTTGAGGATGTGCATAAAGGCTTCGTACTCGCCATGCACGTCGCTCATAAAATGCTCGGTGCCCTTGGGCAGGTTGAGGATGGCCGAGAGATTGATGATCTCGGTAAAC
Organism: uncultured Collinsella sp.; assembly: GCA_900545485.1. Taxonomy (GTDB): domain Bacteria; phylum Actinomycetota; class Coriobacteriia; order Coriobacteriales; family Coriobacteriaceae; genus Collinsella. The sequence goes on from UQZD01000004.1 coordinate 72,585, forward strand.
GCGGATTGTTCGGTGGGGAACTGTCTCGAAAGCAGGCGCAGATACTTAAAGTCTTGCGGATTGCGATCGAATGCGACCATGAAACACCTTCCGATGGGGTTGGTAAAACTGATAAACAGCGTCAAACGTTTATCAGTATGCGCCGCTTTTGTTTCGATTTTGCGCCAGCGGATGAATTGTCGGCTGAACGGTTTGGTAAATCGATTTAGTTGAGGTAGATATGGCGGTTGAGTGGAGACGACAGAAGGTGTTTTCTCAGATATTTATGCGTGGGGCCGGTGGAGACGATGGTGGTAAAGATGTTCGCTATTATTGGTTCGATTTGGTAAATAGTGGACATATGTACCGTATGTAGGCTCACTGTGCGATAATTTGCGCAGCAATGAGTAAGGAGCCTCATATGAGTGATTTTGTCCTGACCTGTGAATCCGCCGCCGACCGAACCCGTGAGTTCTTTGCGTCGCGCAATATCCCTGTCGTGTGTTTTCATTACGAGATCGACGATGTTGTCTATACGGACGATCTGTATCAGTCGATTACGCCGGACAAGTTTTTTGCCCAGATTGCCGCGGGCGCCATGCCCAAGACGTCCCAGGTGAGCGTGGGTGAGTACGAGGAGTTTTGGGAGCCGTTTGTTGCCGAGGGTAAAGACGTGCTGCACCTGACGTTGTCGTCGGGTATTTCGGGCACGTATGGATCGGCCTGTGTTGCGGCGCAGATGCTCGCGGATCGCTATCCCCAGGGCGGCAAGGTGCGCGTCATCGATTCGCTGGCGGCGTCTTCGGGCTTTGGCCTGTTGCTGGAATATGCCGCCGACGTGCGCGATAGCGGGGCTTCACTCGACGAGACGGCTGCCTGGATCGAGGAGCACAAGCTCAACCTGCACCACTGGTTCTTCTCGACCGATCTGTCGAGCTACCTACGAGGCGGTCGCATTTCGGCTGCGAGCGCGATCATCGGCACGGCGCTTAAGATTTGCCCGCTTATGACGGTCGATTGCGATGGCAAGCTGTCGCCACGTGAGAAAATTCGCACTAAGAAGCGAGCGATTTCCGAGATGGCTAAGACCATGATGGCACACGTGCAGGACGGTGCGGATTATTCGGGTAAGTGCATCATGTCGCACTCGGCGTGCCGCGAGGATGCCGAGGCAGTTGCGGCGCTGATTGGGGAACAGGTTCCGCAGCTTAAAGGCAAGATTGAGATCAATGACATCGGTACTCTGATTGGCTCGCATACCGGGCCTGGTACGGTGGCGCTCTTCTTTATGGGCGACAAGCGCGTGGATTAACTTGGCTCATCACGTCGCTGCGTGATTGCTCAAACGAAAACGGCCCGCCTCACGTTTGTGGGGCGGGCCTTGCTGTTGCGGCTAACGTTTCTTTCCGCGGAAGAAGAAGCCGTGCAGTGATGGCTTAAGGCCGCGGTTGGCGCGATGCTCCTCGACGCGCTCGTGGATCGAAGCGACGCGCTCGATGACTTCGTCGGGAATCGGCACGTCGGGATTCATGTTCTCGACCTGGCTGACCTCGGCGGCGGCGACCTGGTCGATAATGGGCACATCGTCGCGCGAGATGACAGGTGTGGCGTCTTCCTTCATCTTGCGATAACGCTGCATCATGTCGGTCTGCAGCTGCTGGGCCGAAGGCGGTGTCCAGATGATGGCGTTGGCGCCGGCGGCGATGGTCTCACGGATGCTCTCGGGCGTCTTGCCGCCCGGCGCGATGAGCGGCAGGTTGGGATAGTGCTCGCGCAGTTCATGCAGGACCTGGGGCGTGTTTTTGCCGGCGGCGATGTTGAGAATCTTGGCTCCGGCGCGCACTTTGGCATGCGCATCATCGTCGCAACGTACAACCGTGGCGATGACAGGGATGTCAGCGATGTTGGTGATGTGCTCGACCATCTCGGCAGTGGCGGGGGAGTTGACCACGCAGCCCGCCGCGCCCTGCATCTCGGAGACGGCTGCCATCTGCACGGAGCGCTTACCGGTCGTAGTTCCGCCGCCCACACCTACAAAGACCGGGCACTCGGCGACGGTCAGCAGCGCCTGCGTAATGGCCGGCTGCGGCGTGAAGGGGTAAACGGCAAAGACAGCATCGGCATTGGAGTTGCGGATGACGGCCACGTCGGTGGTGTAGATGAGCGATTTGATACGACGGCCGAAGAGCGTAAAGCCGCTGGCCTCCTCGATCTCGTCGGGCATGCGGAGGGCCGCCTTGCGCAAACGCCCGTCGATGGGCAGCGGCTCCATGGGGAGCAGTCCGTTGGGGGTCACGGGTACCTGGGGCTCGGTGAACTCGTCTGCGAGCTCGACCTCGGAGAAATCGACCGAGGCGACGATGTCCTCGTGAACCTCGGCGGGTACATCGATGGGAGCTTGGTCGTTTGCCGCGGCAGGCGTGTCGAAGGAGCTGGTGCCGACGAAGGCGTCGACGCGCTCATTTAGATCGTTGAGGGTATCCATGGAGGCTCGATTCTTTGTGATGACGGCCGGCGCGATGCAGCCGGAATAGCGAATGCTAAATCGTTTGACGATTTGATTTTTCCCCGCCGCGCCATCCGTTAGACCGAAGGGCCGGCGAACGTGAAGGAGCTGTGGTGGCGGGTATCGAGGTGCTATCTTGAAAGTCCCGTTTAAAAGAGAGGTGGCGCGGTATGGAATTTTCGGCAATGTTGGGCTCGATTGGCCTATGCGTGGGCGCAATCGTAGCCGCCGCGGTCATCTACTTTGTGGTCACGGCCATTAAGGGCAAAAAGGCCGAACGCAAAGAGCGCGCGATGCTTAAACAGCATCGCGACCGGCAGGGCAAACGCGCACAGAGATAGCTTGTTGAGTTTTGGATTCGTGTGCTAGCTGCGTTTTCGGATCAGGGCAATGTAGAAGCCCTCAAAGTCGCGGCTAGGCGGAATGGTGAGCGTGCCGGGCAGGCCGTTGGCGATGGCCGATACCTGACCCGCGGCAATGGCCTCAGTCAGGGCGTTGGACTCGATGCGCGGCTCCTCACCAGCTTCCTGGGCGCGGCGTGCTTCACTTTCGCTTGGCGTGCCGTCGAGGGGGATGAGCTCGCAGTCCATATGCTTGTCGAGGGCCTCTTGCAGGGCGTCCTCGTTTTCCTGCGGCAAGATCGAACAAGTCGAATAGACGAGCGTGCCGCCCGGTTTGAGGGCTCCCATGGCGCGGTCCAGAAGTGCTCGCTGCGAGCGGGCGCACTTGCTCAGCAACTGCTCGGTCAGGCCGCGCAGGCTTTTCTCGTTGCCGCTGATGACGGTGCCCGTGCCGGTGCAGGGGGCGTCGAGCAGGATGCGGTCGAAGCGGAAGAACTCGTCGAGCTCGCGTGCGTCGATGCGCATGACGGGCACGTTTTTGGCACCCTGGCGATGGAGGTTTGACTCGAGCTTTTCGGCGCGGGGAATGCTCATCTCGCAGGCTGTGAGGTGCGCCTGGCCCTGGGTGAGGGCGGCAATCTGCGTCGTCTTGCCGCCAGGGGCTGCGCACATGTCCAGGATGTCCTCGCCTGTCTGGGCGCCCAACACCAAAGGCGGCATCATGGACGACAGGCTCTGTAGGTAGATCTTGCCGTCGCGGTAGATGTCGAGATCCCACAGATCGGAAACCTGGGCCTCGGGCAGGATAAAGGCGTCTGGGTACCAGGCGACGGGGTAGTGGGCGATGCCGGCGGCATCGAGCGCCGCAGCGATGTCCTCGGCGCTCGCCTTGAGCGTGTTGGCGCGCAGCGTGACCGGGCGTGTGACCGCGGCGCCAAAGCCCTCGATCATGAGCTCGGCATCGGCGGGGGCATAGGCGCCGGCGACCGTATCGACCATAAAGCGCGGCAGGTCGGCGGCGCAGGGAAGGGCGGCAAGCTGGTCGGAAAGCTCGGTGGCAGCAAACTGCCTAAGCTTGAGCTCGGGCTTAACCTGCTTTTTCTGCTTACGACGACGCGGCTTGGACATCCGTCTTTCCTTCCACCTAAATGATTATTCTGGGACGGGGATTAAAAAATCATTTAATCCCCGTCCCAGAAAGACTACTTTGCGGCGCCCGGGAATGATTTTTTAATCCCCGTCCCAGAATAATCATTCCCGGGCGCGTTGCGGTTGCCTAGTACTGGCTCTCGTGCTTGCTGAAGAAGTCGAAGCGCGGGGGCAGCGGCTTCACGCGGTGCTCACCGGGCTTCTCGCCCAGGCTCTCCACGAACTCGTCCGTGGAGGCAAAGATGTTATCCCAGCTAAAGAAGGCGACCGGATCGACGTCGAAGTACTCACAGATGAGCTCGCAGCCGGCCGGCACAATACCGTGCATCAGGACGGTTGCCACGCGCAGCTCGGTAAAGGCGTCGACGAGGGCCTGCTTCATCGCGGCGTTCGCCTCGTTACCCTCGAGCTTGTTGGCGACCTTGGAGGCGTCGCTCCAGCGCTTGTTGGCGGCGCGCAGGTAGTCGTCGCACACGGCAAGCGCGCGGTGCGTCTCGAACTTGTACATGGCCTGCTCAAAGGCGAGGGCTGCCTGTTGGGCGGCTTCGACCACGGTGTCAGAAGCGGCGCCGGCGGGAATGCAGCCGTTGCGATAGGGGCTCTCGTCGCCTTCCTTGACAGCGACGCCGTAGAAGCAGCTGCGGGCCAGGCGGTTGAAGACGCCGGTCAGCAGCGCGCTCTCCTTAAGGGCCGGGTCGATAACGCGCTTGTCGTCGCAGGCGCGCACCTCGTTGCCGTCCTTGTCCTTGCCGGTCACGCGCGTGTCGTATGCCTTAGGGCTAAAGCTCACCGGCTTCTCGGACAGGCCGAGCGACAGCCAGTGCGCGCGCATTTGCTCGCAGGTGTAGTGGTTGAGCAGGTCGTCTGCCGGCGGGGGAGGCGTCTGCGAGGACGAGCTGGCCTTTTTGCCCATGTAGAGTAGGTGGTAGCAGGCGCTGACGGTGCTCTGCGTAAGGTTCCAACCCAGGGCCTCCCACATGGCGGTCTGCGCGATGCAGTAGAAATAGATGTTGTCCTGACCGATGAACTGGTAGATCTGAGCGTCGTCAGAGCACCACCAGTCGCGCCAGTCGAGCGAGCTGTGCTGGTAGGTGGGTGCGGGCACCTGTGTGGAGTCGACGGCGGGCTCGCCCATGAGGGCGGCATCCTGGGCGGCGACGCCCTCGGTCACGCCGGCGGCCTTGGCATCGCGTGCGAGCACGGTGCGGGTGTAGCTGATGGGCGCCCACAGGCTCTCGGGCCAGCACCAGCAGGTGACGTCGGAGACGCCATCGACCTCGGGCACCGGAACGCCCCAGTCGATGTTGCCGGTGATGCGGAAGGGCACGAGCGCCTTGCCGCTGCGGAAGCGCACGCCACCGTTGGCGAGCACTGCGTGGGCATCGTCGCGCTCCTTCCAGCTGGGGAAGGTGACGGTAAAGCTGCTCTTGTTGCCCTCGGGCTCCAGCACGGTGTGCTCGGGGAGCTGTTCCTCGACGGCATCGAAGGCCTCGCGGAACTTGTTCTGGATGTAGAGCTGAGCCGGCAGCAGCCACTCCTCCATGGTCTTGGAGACCACGGAGCGAACCTGCGGGTTCTGGGCGAGCTTGGCGGTATAGGTCTTCATAAAGTCGAGGTAGGCCGGCAGGTCGAAGTAGAGGTTGTCGACCGGGCGCAGCTCGGGCACCTCGCCGGTGAGCTGGCTCTTGGGCGCGATGAGCTCCTCGGGCTCAAACTGGTGGCCCAGATCGCACTCGTCGGCATAAGCCTTCTCGGACTTGCAGCCCTGGATGGGGCAGCGGCCGATCACCTGACGGCCGTTGAGGAACGTGCCGGCCTTGGCATCGTAGAACTGCAGCGTGGAGCGCTTGGAGATGGTGCCCTGCTCGTGCAGGCGCTTGATAATCTCGGCGGTCACCTCGTTGTGAATCTGCGCAGCCGGCTCAAGGCCCGAGCCGCCGTAGATGTCGCAGCTGATGTTGTAGTTGTTGAGGGTCGCGGCCTGGCGGGAGTGATTGGACTCGACATACTCGCTAATGGACTTGTCGTAGCCCTCGTTCTCCTTGAGCTTGCGGTAACTCTCCATGATGGGCGAGCCGTAGCAGTCGGTGCCCGAGGTGAAGATGACGTTCTCGCGGCCCAGACGGTCGCGCAGGAAACGGGCGAAGAAGTCGGCCGGGACAAAGACGCCGCCAACGTGGCCAAAGTGAAGGCCCTTGTTGCCATAGGGCTCGCCGGCGGTAACGATGGCGCGGCGAGGCCAGCTGGGACGGTCGTTCATGGAGTATTTGGATGCCATGGGACTCCTTCGCATATGGTGAGAGCGCAGTCGGGCGCAAGGCCTGGCGGCGCGGTGGTCAATTCGTGCATATCGTTCGACATTATCGCACATGCGGACGGGTACGTGGCAGGGGCGCTATCCTAAGATGCTATGAATGAGATTTCCAACATACATGCGTTTGAGGACGAGGATTTTCTGCACGCTTGCTTCGTGTGGGGGATGGTCGTAGTCGGCGTGTTTGCCGTGTGCCTGGTGCCGGTGTTTATGCTGCTGGGCGGGCCTGCAGACTTGGATGCGGCTGACGCGGGCGGCTGGATGGCTGTTGTGGGCTGGATAGTCGGCTTGGCTGCGGTTTCTGCGGCGTCATTTGCCGTGCACGAGCTGGTGCATGCAGCGTTCTTTAAGTTGTTTGCGCCTGCCGGTGCGCATGTGACCTTTGGGGCGAACCTCGAGACGTGCATGATCTATGCCTGCGCCGAGGGGATTGTGTATTCGCGCCGGCGGTACGTGGCGGTTTGCCTGGCGCCGACGGTTGTTGTGACGACAACGCTTGCCCTGGGGTTTGCGTTTTCGGGCTATCCGCTGCTGTGCTATCTGGCTGCCGGCTTGCATTTGTCGGGCTGTGTAGGCGACTGGTATTACGTGCGGACCATTTTGCGCGACCGCCGCATTGTCGCCTGCGAGGATACGTCCTTTGGCGTGCGCTTTTTTGGGTGAGGAGATGTCGATGAAGTCGTTGTTGCTGCATGCGTGCTGTGCACCATGCTCGCTTGAGCCGGTTCGCCTGCTGCGCGAGGAGGGGTTTGAGCCCACGATTTGCTGGACCAACCCCAATATTCAACCGCGCGATGAATGGCAGCGCCGCTTGGACGAGCTGCGCCGGTGGTGTGCCGATGGCGATATCGAGCTCATCGAGGCAGGGGAGGACCGCGATCGCTGGGAGACCGGCGTGGCACCGCTGGGTGCCGATCGGCCTCGTCGCTGTCGCGCGTGCTATGCCCTGCGCTTGGCCGAGGCGTGCCGCGTGGCCCAGGAGCGCGGGTTTGAGTTTGTGGGCACGACGCTCGCCGTCTCGCCGTACCAGCTGTTCGATACCTGCAATGACGTGCTTGAGCACTTGGCGGCGGCACATGGGCTCACCCCGGTGATTCGCGATTTTCGCCCGTATTACCCCGAGGCGACACGCCGTTCGCGCGAGCTTGGCATGTATCGGCAGAACTACTGTGGTTGCCGCTTCTCGGCTGTCGAGGCGGCCATGGACCGCGCCCGCATCCGCGACGAGCGCAAAGCCGCCAAAAAGTAGTTCACTTGGGACGTCAGCCTGCTAGGATGTAGAGCGGACTTTAGCTATATAAGGAGAATCCGACGTGTCTATGCGTACCGATGATTTTGACTATAACCTGCCCGAAGAGCTCATCGCCCAGGCGCCTGCCGAGCCGCGTGACTCCTGCCGCCTGCTGGTGGTTGATCGCAAAGGTTCCGAGGCGGGGACGCCGCTGGAGCACGGCGGTACCGTTGAGCACCGCATCTTCCGCGACGTCATCGACTATATCGAGCCGGGCGACGTGCTCGTCATCAACCAGACGCGCGTGATGCCGGCCCGCCTAATTGGCCGCAAGGCAGGCTCGGGCGGCGTGGTCGAGACGCTGCTGCTCAAGCGCCGCGAGGATGTTGACCCGCTGGGTCACGTTTGGGAGTGCCTGGTCAAGCCGGGCAAGCGCCTGAAGCCCGGTGCTCAGATTGAGTATCGTGCGGGCGGCGCCCATGCGCCCGAGGGGGCTCCCGTAGTGCTGACGGCCGAGGTTGTCGACTTTGTCACCGATAGCCGTGGCGGCCGCCTGGTGCGTTTTGAGCCGGCCGGTTGCAATGCCGCCGGCGAGCCGCGCACGCTTGACGAGGCCATCCATGCTGCCGGCCACGTGCCGCTGCCGCCTTACATTACTGACTACGAGGGCGATCCCGAGAAATATCAGACCGTGTACGCCATGAAGGAGGAGCACTCGGCTGCCGCTCCTACGGCGGGTCTGCATTTTACTCCTGAGCTCATGGCCGCTATCGAGGCCAAGGGTGCCAAGTTTGCCGCCGTCGAGCTCGAGGTGGGCATCGATACCTTCCGCTTGGTGGAGGAGGACGACCCTACGCAGCACGTCATGCACACCGAGCGCTACCACGTGTCGCAGGAGGTTGTCGACGCCGTGCATAAGGCCAAGGCCGAGGGTCATCGTGTGATCGCCGTCGGCACTACCGCGGTACGCTCGCTCGAGAGCGCGTTTGACACGGACGCGCCGGTGTCCGATCCGGCCGTGACGGCGCGCTATTTTGAAGGCCGCGAGGACGGGGCCGATACGCTTGGCCGCGGTGACATCGTGGTGCGCGAGAACGCCACGACGCAGCTTTACCTCATGCCCGGCTCGACCTATCACGTGGTCGATGCGCTGATCACGAACTTCCATGTGCCGCGCTCCACGCTCATGATGCTCGTCTCCGCCTTCAGCACCCGCGAGAACATCCTGGCCGCCTACCAGCACGCCATCGACGAGCGCTATCGCCTCCTCTCCTTCGGCGACGCCATGTTCTTGCATTAAACGCGTTTGCAGCTCGCCTGTTCATGTCGAGCGGTTCCCTGTTTCCCTTTGTCTGGCTTGCAAAATGCGATTTTAGGGACGGCCGTCCTTCGGCGAGGCGACCGCCCTCCTTCGGCGATGTCGCGTTGTGTGCAAATCCGCGGGTCCCTTCCCCCACCACGCGGGGCATCTCGACCTCTTGCTTGCGTTGGCGCGCAAAACTGCGGGCGCTGCTTGCTGAAATGGCTTGAAAATCACGAAACATCGGCGTCGGAGGCGAAAAACGCGTTTCGTTGTAATACGTTACCTGGGAAAACTCCGCGAATCGAGACATAACCGTCCTTTTTGGGACGCCAACTGCCGATCTTTCGTGTTTTTCAAGCCATTTCAAGCGATTGAAGCGCCGATTTTCTACTGCATTCCGATCTTTCGTCATTTTCAAGCCACTATGCCAGCTTCGCGCGGAGAAGGTGGCATACGGCGAGGCGGGGTCTCTGTGCCGGCAGTAGGACGTTTTGCTCGGCAAAAGATGATACATTTGCTTTCAGCAGAGGATATTTCATGTACTGCGCTATTCCGAGAACGAGTGGCGAGTATTAGCTTTAGAATGCCGCGAATGCGGTTGATCCTCTTTGGCATATCGGCTTTCTCCTACTGGCTTTGCGCGCCGTCGGCGCCCGATGCCTCGTGCAAGGTGTCGGCGAAGATTCTGAAGAATTGCGAGCCCGTCCTTGAAGCACTGCGCCATTTGGAAGGAATCTTCCCGTTCCTGCCCCGGCCGTATCATGTCTCTACGACGTCTCATACCAAAAGGCCGTTGTCGGAAGCGATCTGCCATCTTGTGGTTCGCATGCCGAAGGGGAAGGACTTCTGCCGCGTGGAAAGCGGCGTGTTCGTCTCCTGTCCCGAACTCTGCTTCGTGCAGCTTGCGCAGTCGCTTTCCTTTCACGAGCTCGTTCGTGCGGGCAATGTGTTTTGCGGACGCTTCTACCTCGACGCCGGGGAGGGCGGCGAGCTTGGGCAACGCGAGCCCCTTACCTCGAAGCGGCGCATCGAAGCCTTCATCCGCGCCAACCCTGGAATTAAAGGCGTGAAGGAGGCGCGCCGGGCGCTTCCGTGGGTTACCGAAGGCGCAGCCTCTCCTCCGGAGGCGTTTCTCGCCATGGTGTTCGGGTTGCCTTACCGCCACGGTGGCTTCCAGCTTTCGGATCTTGCGGTAAACCGGCGGTTGCGGCCGAGCTACAAGGCCCAGCAGATAGCGCGGCGCACCACGCTCGTACCCGATGTCCTCTTTGCCGATGCTCGCCTTGCGATTGAATATGATTCGACAGCCGAGCATGCCACCTCATCGCAGCTGACGCGGG
>UQZD01000005.1:0-76751 GCA_900545485.1 uncultured Collinsella sp.
CCGTATGACGGCCGCAAACAGTCCGTATTTCACCGCAACTGCGGGGGGTCCGGCACCCCCCCCTGTTAGCGGGGCACGTAGCGACCGGGCTGGGCTCCGGTGGGCTCGCCGTCGCGTGCCGCCAGCACGCCGTTCACAAACACGGCCTTGGCGCGACCATGCGCCTCAAAACCCTCGAGCGGCGTGTAGTCCACAGCCTGATGCTGCGTCGCCGCGCTAATGGTCCAGCGTGCCTGGGGATCCCACACGCACACGTCGGCATCGGCACCCTCGGCAAGACAGCCCTTGCGCGGATACATGCCAAAGACGCGCGCCGGGTTCTCGCTCATCAAGCGGCAGAGGTCCTCGGGTCCCAACTGTCCCTCAAAGCTCGTGGCAATCGCGACGGGACGATGCTCCACGCCGGGCCCGCCGTTGGGAATCGCGCGGAAATCGTCGCGCCCGCGGTCCTTTTGCCCGTGCAGGTTAAAGCTGCAATGATCGGTCGCAATCGTATCGATCTCGCCGGCCACAAGCGCCTCGCGCAGTGCCGCACGGTCACCCGCATGGCGCAGCGGCGGGCTCATCACATACTTGGCGCCCGCAAAGCCGTCCTCGCCCTGCTCCAAGTAGCAAGTATCGTCGAGCATCAAATACTGAGGGCAGGTCTCGACATAGATATTCTTCTGCCCGCGCGCCTTGGCGGCACGGATGGCCTCGAGACCCAGCTTGGTCGAAAGGTGCACCACGTTGACTGGTGCGTCGCCGGCCAGGTGCGCCAGATACAACAGACGGCTCACGGCCTCGGCCTCGCACACGTCCGGACGGCTGAGCGCATGCCCCTCGGGCCCATGAATCCCCTGCTCGTACACGCGCTTCTGCAGTTCATTCACCAACGTGCCGTTCTCGCAATGCACGCACAGGATACCGCCCAGGCGTTTGAGCTCCTCCAGCACCTCGAGCGTCTCGGCATCGTCCAAGCGCAGATGGTCGTAGGCGAAGTAGGTCTTGAACGACGATACGCCCGCCTCGCGCATGGCCGAAAGATCGGCGCGGTTGCGCTCGTTCCACTCGGCGAGTGCCATATGAAAGGCGTAGTTGGCCGTGCAGGTTCCGTCGGCGCGGCGATGCCACTCGGCCAAGGCATCGGGCATGGTCACGCCGCGATCGGCCGTCGCGTAGTCCACAATGGTCGTCGTACCGCCGCAGGCAGCCGCGCGCGTGCCGGTCTCAAAGCTATCGGCTGTCCAATCCATGCCGGTCCAGCACTGCATGTGCGTGTGGCCGTCGATAAAGCCGGGGAACACCCAACAGTCGGTAGCGTCCTGGACGGTATCGCCCTCGCCCGGCTCGATTGCCGCGGCGATCCGCACGATCTTATCGCCATCCATGGCAAGATCGGCGCGGCGAAGCCCCTGTGGCGTCACGAGCGCGCCGTTTTTGATGATGATCATAATTGCTCCTTATTGATTGATGCAGTTGGCCACGCGATCAAAATACGAGCAGGCGGCGATATGCTCTGTTATGCATCGCTGTCCCTTGGCGGTATCGACGTCCCACAGCTCGTAGGCACGCGCCTCGACCAGCACCACGTCGGTACGGTCCTTGAGGATCGAACCGCCGCCGTCCTTGCCCTCAAGACACATAAGTGCATCGAACAGTTCCGCCGGAAAGAGTACCGGGCTCGAAGGCTCACCGTTGCACGCAAGACGCACCGGATGCTTGCGACCACGCTCGTCAAATGCACGAACCATAGCCTCAAAAGAATCCGCGCTCACAAGCGGCTGGTCGCCCGGCAAAAAGAGGCAACCTTTCCAGTTGCGTTCGACTCCCCACGAAAGGCCCGCACGGACGCTTTCGCTGCGCAGCTCGCCATCGTGCAGCACACACGGGCAATGCTTGTCCTCGCAAATCTGGGCAACCTCGGGCCAACGCGTCGAAACCACGACGTCAAAGCCCCGGGGAACCGAATCGATGGTCCGGGCAATCAGCGGCTCGCCATAGATATCGGCAAGCATCTTGTTAGAGCCAAACCGCTTACCCTCGCCCGAGGCCATAATCACGCAGCCAAGTTTCATGGCGATACCTCCCCTGAAACCATCGTACCCATAACTCGCGCCGCGGGGCACCTACATCGAAAGCGCTTATCCTACACGCCCGCGATGCAAAAAGGGGGCACCCCGCCGGTTGGCAGAGCGCCCCCTTTACATGGTTTACCTCAGCCCAGCTTTAGGCCTGGAACCAGCGGGCGGTGTTGCGCTCGTCGAGGGCCTTGAGGGCAGCGGCGGGATCGGCAACCTTCTGCAGGAACATCATGGCTGCGATGGCGTACGGCTTGTAGCTGGCCTCCTTGTACATGCCCACACGGTGCATGTCGAAGACGTCGGCGTTGACCTCGCCGTGCTCGCAAGAGACACCGGAGATGTCGGCGGGCAGCGGGTGCATAAAGATGGTGTCCTGGCCGTTGGCAGTCTTCTCCATGAGCTCGGTCGTGGAGCACCAATCCTGATGGGTGGCGTTCTGAGCGAGCAGCTCCTTCTCGAGCGCAGCGATGCCGGCGTCGTCGCCCTCGGCGTACAGGTTGGTACGCTTCTCCATGGCGGCAAACGGAGCCCAGCTCTTGGGGATCACGATGTCGGCGCCCTCAAAGGCCTCGGCCATGGTGTTGACCTGCTTAAAGGTGGTGCCGGACTCGGCGGCATAGCCCTTGGCGCGCTCGACGACCTCGGGCATGAGGTCGTAGCCCTCGGGGTGGGCCAGGGTGACGTCCATGCCAAAGCGGGGCAGCAGGCTGATCAGCGACTGCGGGCAGGACAGCGGCTTGCCGTAAGAGGGCGAATAGGCCCAGGTGACGGCAACCTTCTTGCCCTTGAGGTTCTCAAGGCCGCCAAACTCGTTGATGAGGTAGAGCATGTCGGCAGAGGACTGCGTGGGGTGGTCGGAATCGGACTGCAGGGAGATAAGCGTGGGACGGTGATCCAGAACGCCGTCCTCGTAGGCCTGCTGGACAGACTCGGAGACCTCGGCCATGTAGGCGTCGCCCTTTCCGATGTACATGTCATCGCGGATGCCGATGACGTCGGCCATGAAGGAGATCATGGTAGCGGTCTCGCGGACGGTCTCGCCGTGAGCGATCTGGGACTTCTTCTCGTCCAGGTCCTGCAGCTCAAGGCCGAGCAGGTTGGCGGCCTTAGAGAAGGAGAAACGCGTACGGGTAGAGTTGTCGCGGAACAGGGAGACGGCCAGGCCCGAGTCGAAGATCTTGGACGAAACGTTGTTCTCGCGCAGGGCGCGCAGGGCGTCGGCGACGATGTAGAGCGCCTTGAGCTCATCGGTGGTCTTGTCCCAGGTGTGCAGGAAGTCGCTGCCGTACATACCCTTAAAATCGAGGCCGTTCAGCTGCTCGACGAGCTCGGTAAACTTGGCGTCCATGGAAATGTCCTTTCAAAAGATGAAACGATCGCAATGAGTAGACGTGCTCCGGCATGCACGTGTGGCTAGAACATGCAGAGCACTATGACGAGGACCCGCCACCGTTGAGGAAGCATGGGAGATAACGACCGCGGGCCCCGAGTCAACAGGGGGTGCCGGGGACACGAACGGCCCCCGGCTCAACAAAATCGAGGAATGGGACTAATCGATCTTGTTGTTGGTCAGACCGGCGCGGAACACGGTGGCGTCGCCATCGGCCTGGCTCGGATCGTAGAGGTTCAGGGCAGCCACGTACATGGCGGCAGCGGTGACCAGGTCGTCCTTGTAGGTGACCTCGTTGGGAGCATGAGCCTGAGACTCGGCACCCGGGCCAAAGCCCACGCAGGGGATGCCGTAGCGGCCCTGGATGGAAACGCAGTTCGTGGAGAAGGTCCACTTGTCGCACAGCGGGCGACCGGTGCGCTTGTCCATGCTGGGCTCGCAGCCGATGCGCTCGTCACCGAACATGGCCTTGTGGGCGTCGACGAGGGCCTTGACGTGCGGAGCGGTCTCCTTGTTGATCCACGTGGGGAAGTAAGCCTCGGTCTCGTAGACCTCGCCGGTCCAGGACGGACGGTCGTACATGTACATGGAGACCTTCACGTCGTCGCCGTACTTCTTGGCGGCCGGCAGGTTACGGATCTCGTCCAGGCAGGACTCCCAGGTCTCGCCGGCGGTCATGCGACGGTCGATGGAGATGGCGCAGGAATCGGCCACGGCGCAGCGGCTGGGGCTGGTGTAGAAGATCTGGCTGACGGTGCAGGTGCCGCGGCCCAGGAAGCGGGCATCCTCGTAGTGCTCGGGGTTGTACTTGGGGTCGAGCATCTTAACGAGACCCTTGATGTCGGTCGACTCGTCGCAGCCGTTGTTGTTGAGGGCGCGGACGTCGGCGATGATGTCGGCCATCTTGTAGATGGCATTGTCGCCGCGGTCGGGAGCAGAGCCGTGGCAGGAAGTGCCGTGAACGTCGACGCGGATCTCCATGCGGCCGCGGTGACCGCGATAGATGCCGCCGTCGGTGGGCTCGGTGGAAATGACGAACTCGGGCTTAATGCCGTCCTTGTTGTAGATGTACTGCCAGCACATGCCGTCGCAGTCCTCTTCCTGGACGGTGCCGACGACCATGATCTTGTAGCCCTCGGGGATGAGGCCCATGTCCTTCATCATCTTGGCAGCGTAGGTAGCAGAAGCCATGCCACCCTCCTGGTCGGAGCCGCCGCGGCCGTAGATGATCTCGTCGGTCTCGTAGCCCTCATAGGGATCGGCGTCCCAGTTCTCGATGTTGCCGATGCCGACGGTGTCGATGTGGGAGTCGATGGCGATGATCTTGTCGCCCTCGCCCATAAAGCCCATAACGTTGCCCAGGCCGTCGACCTTGACCTCGTCATAGCCAAGGCTCTCCATCTCGGCCTTGATGCAGGCGACAACCTCACCCTCCTCGCAAGACTCAGAGGGATGGGAGATCATGGCGCGCAGGAAGCGAGTCATATCAGCACGGTGGGACTCAGCAGCAGCCTTGATAGCGTCGAAATCGAGTTCTTTAGCCATTGTTCATAACCTTTCAAACGAAGGAATCTACCTGTGAGGTGGCGGAGCGATACCTATTTACTCCGCCCCAACGATTAGCAAGTGGGATATTCGCCTTCCCAGACAATGCGGCGATACTGGTCGGGGTCCGTGTCACCTTCCGTGGAGAAGCAGAGCACAGAGCTCGTCTTGTCCAGGCCGATGAGCTCCTTGAGCTCGGCGTACTCGGGATCGAGCATGAGGGTCTCGACCAGGCCGGTGGTCACAGCGCCGGACTCGCCGGAGATGACGCGCGGGTCGCCCTTCTCGGGGGCGCCTAGGGTGCGCATGCCGCGAGCGGTGACCCAGTCGGGGCAGGACACGAAGGCGGTAGCGTGGTTGCGCAGGATATCCCAGCCCAGGATGTTGGGCTCGCCACAGCACAGGCCGGCCATGATGGAGGGCATGTCGCCGTCCACGATGCGCGGGTCGCCGTCGCCGGCGGCAGCGCCCTTGTACAGGCAGGCGGCCGGAGCGCACTCAACCACAACGAAAGTCGGCGGGTTATCGGGATACAGGTTGGTGAAGTAGCCCACCACGGCGCCGGCGAGCGAGCCTACGCCAGCCTGGACAAAGACGTGCGTCGGGCGGTTGATGGCCATCTCGCGCAGCTGCTCGGCAGCCTCGGAAGCCATGGTGCCGTAGCCCTCCATGATCCAGGACGGGATCTTCTCGTAGCCCTCCCAGGCGGTGTCCTGAACGATGACGCCGCGCTCGCAGGCATCGGCCTCGGCGGCGGCCATGCGCACGCACTCGTCGTAGTTGACCTCTTCGATGGTCACCGTGGCGCCCTCGGCGGCGATGTTATCGAAGCGGGGCTTGGTGGAACCTTTGGGCATGTGCACGACGGCCTTCTGGCCCAGCTTGTTGGCAGCCCATGCCACGCCACGGCCATGGTTGCCGTCGGTGGCGGTAAAGAAGGTGGCCTGGCCAAAGTCCTTGGCAAGCTGATCGGAGGTCAGGTAATCGAAGGTGCAGTCGGCAACGTCCTTGCCGGTCTCGTCGGCAATATAGTTGGCCATGGCAAACGAGCCGCCCAGGACCTTAAAGGCGTTGAGGCCAAAGCGATAGCTCTCGTCCTTAACGCACAGGTTGGACAGGCCCAGGCGCGCAGCCTGACCGTCCAGGCGGGCAAGCGGAGTGACGGTGTACTGGGGGAACGACTGGTGGAAGGCACGGGCCTTCTTCACATGGTCGAGGCTCATGATTCCCAAGTGCTTGTCATCGCTCTTGGGCATCGTGTTGCTCGCCCACTGGATCTTATCGGCCATACGGTGAACTCCTTAAGTCCTCTCTTGCTGGCCCCCGCATACGCGTTTCAGCCCGATCCCATTCACACGGCTGAACTTTTATGTGGATGCCAAACAAAAAGTTTGTTAGTAATGTTCTATCACACTTTTTGATTGGCATACCTAACGAATTGTTTGTTGCCGTAATCGGTACTTTTTCGCCGCCGAACGGTCACACAACGCAGCGACGCTTTCGTTATTTGCGAACAGGTGTGGTTTATGGCAAAGTGTGCCCAAACTAATTTTTAGGAAGGTACCCATGACCCCCGCACAGATTGAGTTTTACAAGCGCCTCGCACACGGTCTGGCGCTCCAATTTGGCCCCAACTGCGAAGTCGTCGTCCACGATCTGGAGACCGATGACGTGGACCACTCCATCGTGGTGATCGAAAACGGCCACGTCAGCGGGCGCAAACTGGGTGACGGCCCCAGCCATATCGTATTTGAGTCCATGCACGAGGGCGCCACCGATGTACACGACCGCGAGCCGTACCTCACTAAAACCACCGACGGCAAGCTGCTCAAGTCCTCGACGATCTTTATCCGCAACGACGAGGGCAAGCCCGTCGGCATTTTGGGCATCAACTTTGACATTACGCTTATGAAGGCTTTTGAGCGCTCGCTCGATGCCTTTACCGGCACCGGCGGCACGGGCTACACTGAGCCCGAGCCCATTACCAAGAACATCGGCGACCTGCTCGAGGACCTGCTGCACGAGTGCGAGCAGTTTGTGGGCAAGCCCGCGGCACTCATGACCAAAGACGAGCGCATTCGTGCCATTGGCTACCTCGACCGTCGCGGTGCCTTCCTCATTTCCAAGTCGAGCGAGCGCGCCTGCGAGTTCTTTGGCATCTCCAAGTACAGCTTCTATAGCTACCTCAATGAGGCCAAGGCGGCGGCCGGCGACAAGTAGGCACTCGCCTGGATTGCCCCTCCCTTTTTGGGCGCGAGTTCTGGAAAGCACGAATCCGAGACCGAGCCGCTTGGGAAGTTCCATATAATCGATGTCATTAGTATTTCGAAAGGATGGGACAGAATGGCGTTGAGCAAGGCATCATGCACCGGTCGCGGATTGATTCCGGCAATTGGTGGACATGTGCACCGCATGTTCGATGAGGGTGAAGACGACCTGTTTTCGCTGAACCTTGACGACGTGATGGATGATCGCCCGTGGACCGCCGACGAACTCATGGGCGGCGGCGGGGCTCGCCCGTCAAGCCCCAATCCCGCACTTGCGCCTGAGCCCGTATCTGCGCCGACTCCTGCGCAGTCGCCTGTTTCGACGCCCGCGCCTACGCCCGCACCCACTTCGGCGCCCACGCCCGCTCCCCGCCCCGCAAGCGACCCGTCCGAGACGGCGGCATTTCTCGCAGCAGCGACGCAGGGCAAATCGGCCGACAGCACCGTTATGTACAGCGCCCAGCAGTTGCCTGTTCCTGCGGCACGCAAGCCTCCGGTCGCAAGGCTCGATGAGCCCGTTGCCCATCAGGTTGCCTACGATTCCTGGGCTGCAACCGATCTGGATGAGACCTCTACCGGCATGCCGGCGCTCGATGTTCCAGTTAACCCGCTTTTTGCCGCCAACACGAGCGCCGCGGACTATGAGGGCGGTGCGGCATATTCCGGTTATTCCGATGGCTATGCTGGCACCGGTCGCATCGAGACCGAGGATTATGGCACCGCATCGAGCGATTATCTCAACGATCCGTACGCCGCCACGCCTGCACCGGAATATGACCCGGAGGCCGCGTCCGCGCCGGCGTATACCAAAAGCACGGGCGAAGAGCGCTTCGCCGATTATTACGCCGAGGAAAAGGCGCTGCGTTTCTCGGAATTTCCGCAGGCAGTCAAGGTTGCCTTTATCGCCATTATCATTGCCCTGCTCGGTGTCATTGCGTTTGAGGGGTTCCAGCTGTTCCGCGGCCCCACCCAAGCGGAGTCGGAGACCCAGCAAAAAGAGGACGACAACCAGTACCTGGACATCAACACCCTCAAGGGCGACCCCAACGACGAGGACGACGAGTAGCGAGGGCTGAAGGCGACCACAGGATCCCGCATCCAGCACTGACTTCTAAGTGCTGTTTTGTCATCCAGCCACACTTTTCCGAAGTTTTAAGGTGCCTATCTCGACACTTTTCCGTACTTTTACACGGCTGATTTCGACACTTTTCCGGATGGAAGCCGAATAATCACTTGGGAAACCAACGCCATCCGCGCGTCATTTCGCGGATGGCGCTTGATTTCTGTCCGTACACGTTGATAGACCCCATCGTGCCCGCAAGGAGCGGGCGCGTTTTATCCAGAGTCGGGGTAGAGAGTTGGCTCCACGATCCCGACGCCAACCGGCCAAGAGGCACGGTGGCCCTGCCAATATCGATGAAAGGAGTCCGTATGGACAATTTCTCCGTGCGCAGTGAGCGCAACTTCCACAACCTGGCAGCCAAGCCAAAACGAATGCATCTTCTGGACAAGCCGAACGGCTATGCCTCGGCCATGGTCAAGAGCAGCCTCCCCCACCAGATGTGCTTTACCGTGCAGGCGCTCGAGAAAGAGCTCTACACCGCCGGCGACCCGCACGTACTGCAGATCAAGCTGCTTGGAGACGACTCGCGCGAGCTGTCTAGCTGGAAGCTGTTTGCCGACGGCACGTGCGTCGCAAGCGGTTCGGGTGACTTTGCCCGCGAGTGCTTCTGCGAGGGAGCTGAGGTGTTTCTGGACCTGTGTCGCGACGCCGTCGAGACTGCCGAGCTGTGCCA
The DNA here is from genome assembly GCA_900545485.1 of uncultured Collinsella sp. Lineage (GTDB taxonomy): Bacteria > Actinomycetota > Coriobacteriia > Coriobacteriales > Coriobacteriaceae > Collinsella. Next base: position 9,062 of record UQZD01000005.1, read on the forward strand.
GTGGAGCGAGAGGGAGTACGAGCTGTTGGGTGCCGCGCGCGGGATTGCGGGGGGGTGTAGGAACAGAAGCCTCATGACGGTGGCCTCAGCTGGAATGACGTATCGCTCGATAAATGATCTCAACAACGTAGCCGATGCGCCGCATTTCACCTCAAAGGCATTGAGCGATCAGGAGGCGTCCAGCATTTCTTTGATATCCCCAATTGATTGTTCCGAGAAAGTCTCTTCATGTCCTTATAATCGCCCTTACGAGAAACGTGGACGAGACAGGCGTCCATATGCCGTCTCTAAACTAACGAGCCGTTCGCGGAAAGAACATCTGGCTAGCATGGGCCAAAGACATACTGGTATCGCTGCAACAATTATGGAAGATCGGCACCACCAATGACCTCCTTGAAATTCTCCAGGCGCTTCGCGCTTAGCCTGCTCGCCTCGCTGTCCGCCACCGTAGCGCTTGCTTTGCCCTCAACCGCCCTAGCCGCGTCGGACCCGAACCCGCCCAGCATCTCCAACGTGACGATATCCGCGACGACAGTCACGGCCGGCTCCACGCTGCATGTCGGCTATAGCGTCGATGACCCTGACGGGGTACGGTCCGTCACGCCCATAGTCGAAGTCCTTGTCGAAAACGATACCGGAGACCATGGAATCAGTTCCCGTCTCGCCTTCTCGTCGACCGGCAACACGACCGCGGGCTTCGATATCTCCACCTCCCCGAGCGACCGGCCCTGCAGGTACCGGATCATCGGCCTCGGCGTGACCGATAGTCTTGGATGGGTTACCGATGTCTACGACACGACGTATGCCGAGGAGAAGGGGCTCGACTGTCCGACCTTCACCACCGACCCCCTCGAGTATGAGGTGACCGAGGGACCCGAGGACCAAAACCCGCCGACCGTGTCCTCCGTGTCGCTCTCGAGCAGGGAGGTCGCAACCGGTGCCGACCTCCACATCTCTTGGACCGTCTCCGATGCCGACGGCGTTCGCTCCGTTTCCCCCATACTGCGGCAGGGCTGGGAGAATTCGGACGACGGCTGCTCTGTTTCGTCAGCCTATTATCACGGAGGCTCGTCTATCGACGGGTTTGACCTCACATTCGACAGCAATAGGATCGGAAGGCACAGGCTGATCGGCCTTTCGGTCACCGATGGCCTAGGGTTCGAGACCGATGTGTACGAGAGTTCCTACGCCAGGGCCAACGGCATTTCGGGCGCGACTTTCTCGGTTGGCGACCCGAGCGAGCTGTGCTTCGAGGTGACCGGCAGCGCGATCGACCGGAACCCGCCCACGGTCTCGAACGTTTCCATCTCCGCGAAGAGGGTCCCCGTCGGCGGGATCCTCCGTATCTATTGCAATGTAGGCGACGCGGACGGCGTAAAGTCTGTCTCCCCGATCCTCGGCGACCCCGGCTATGTCGAGGACCCGAACTCTTTAAAGACCCGCAAAACGTTGAGCTGCAGCTACGATGCGGCAAGGGGCTATATCGAAATCGAGTTCCCCACGTCGCTCTCGATGGGCTCGTTTGAAATCCAAGCCCTCGCGGTCCTCGACAAGACGGGCCACGAGACCTTCGTCTACAGCTCCGCCTACGCCGAGCGTAACGGCAAGACCGGCGTTCAGACCTTTGATGTCGACGACGCGGGGGACGTCACCTTCGACGTGACCGCTCCGCTGTATGCCGCCACCAAGGGCGACGGGCAGGCGTATGCAAAGGACGGCGAGGCCGGTCTGACCTTCCGCTTCAGCGGTCCTCTCGATGAGTTCACGCGTCTCCTCGTGGACGGAACTGAGGTCTCCGCCGAGAACTACACCGCAACCAGGGGCAGCACGATTATCGAGCTCAGGCCGTCCTACCTGGACACGCTCGCCGGCGGCGGACACACCGTCACGGCCGTCTGGAAGGACGGGACGGCGACCGATGCGTCCTTCACCGTGGAGGGGAAGGCCCAAGGGGAGCAGGCGGGCGGAAAGACCGACGTAGATTCACCCGGCGACAACAAAAGTGATCCTGCCACTCCTGAAAAGGACGCCGACGAGGCGGCTACAAAAAAGTCGGGACACACGACAGCCGATGAACCAAAGCTCGCTGCAACCGGCGACTCCACTTGGATGGCCAGCATCGCATTGGCCATGGCGGCCACGGCCTGCTTCACGGCAGCGAGAAGGCTTGAGCCCAAGCAGCATAGGCACGAACAGTAGCTCAAAGCGAACTCAACTGGGAAGGGCAGATGGATAGCCGTCCTTCTCTTATAATCAACCCAATCCGCTGAAATGCAATCAGTTAACGAGTTTCGCCAGACGCTCGGCCTCTACCCCGCTCTAGCAAGCCACCAGGCGATGAGATAATGCCCACGACTATCAACGTAAGCAAGGAGCGCGCTATGGCAGACAACGAGACCAAACCCTCGGCGAACGACGGCCGAGAGGAGCTCGTGGCAAAACAGCTCGCATCGACCAAAATCCACCTCGCGCTCACTCAGAAGCGGGTGGACGTCTCCGGCGCCATCAAGCTACCGCTCGAGCGAATTCCCCAACTCGGCGTGGCGTTCGCCTCGCTCCCCTCGATGTTTCGCACCGTCACCAACACGGTGAGCGTGCCCACGCTGCTCCAGGCGACTGACAAATATGGTAACCCGCTCGATCCGTCGAAACTCAACACGTTCAAGGACGGCAGCGGTCTCACAGGGGGCTACCGCGACGCCGCCAAGGGCCTTGGGCAGGCGCGCTTCCACGTAGTCGAGGGCGACATCGCCACGAGCGTCACGCAGGTGCCTTACGATCCAACATCGCTATTCATGGCAGCCGCAATCGCGCAGATAAACCAAAAGCTCGACTCCATCCAGGAGTCCGTCGACGAAATGTTCGAGTACATGCGTCAGCGCGACAAGGCCAACATGCGTGGCAACCTCAAGACGCTCGCAGACATCCTCAACGGTTACGGCCTCAACTACGGCAACGCCACCTACATGGCAAACGCCCATATGAAGGTGCTCGACATCAAGCAGTCGTCCGCGCAGGACATGGAACTCTTCCGCTCGCAGGCACAGGCGGATCTGAAAAAGAAAGGGTTCATCGAGGTGCGAGACGGCTTGGGCAGACGCCTCGACAAGGTGCTCGACTACCTCAAAGACTGCCAGCTCGCCACCTACATCCACGCGTTCTCGCTGTTCCTCGAACCCATGCTCGCCCAGAACTTCGAGCCCGCAAAGCTCGCGGACGCCACTGCGAAGATCGAGGCTGATTCGATCGCGTACCGCGAGCTCTACACCGACTGCTACAACGCACTCGAAGCGGGGGCTGTCGACACCGTCGATGCAGCACTGCTGGGCGGTATCGCGTCCGCGGGCAAATTGCTCGGTCACGCCATCGCAAAGACCCCCGTGGGCGACCATACACTCATCGACGAGGCGCTCGAAGGCGCAGGAGAGAGCATCGGAAAGTTCAACGACAAGCAATCCGAGAAACTCCTCGAAAAGCTCCATCAGGCAAAGACGCCCGACGTCACGCCGTTCAAGCAGAGCGTAAAGGAGATCGACACCCTCTACAACCGCCCCGCGCAGATCGCCGTGGACGCCGAGAACGTCTACATCTTGCCTGCCAAGCAGCAGGAAGAGTAACGATACGCGACAGGCACGCGCCATGCAGACAGCTAACGCCCCTACCTTCCCGCCGCCTTCAGCTTCAGCAGCAGGTCGCCCAGCTCGGGGCACTTGCTAGAGAGGCGTGTCTGGGCCCGCTCGCCCATCCCCCAACGTTGGCGGACTTCTTGGGCGCGCGGACTCACGTGATAGTCCCCGTCCATCACCTGCTTGAGCAGCTTGGCGGTCACGCGCGCATCGGCTAGGGCGCTGTGGGCATGGCCCGTCGACTCGTCAAACTCGATGCCGAACCACGTTGCCGCGTCGCCCAACGAGACGCGCCCGTGGCTGCCAACGTCCATGATCGAGGTGTAAAACGCCTGCAGGTCGGCCCAGTCCGTAGGAAATGTGGAAAGGTCGATGTGCTTTGCCTGGCACTCGGTCAAAAGCTGCCGACGGTCCGCACCGCTCCAACAGACCACCTGGGCGGAGTAGCGACCGATCCAATCGCTGAGCCTTTTTATCACCATGTAGAGCGGATCGGCCATCGCGGTGTCCACGGCCGATATCCCCGTGAGCTCGCGGACGGGATACGCAACGCCTTCGGTAAATTCCGTCTGCACAAACTGCGAGAACTCGCCCATAACGTTGCCGTGGTAATCGAGCTTAACGGCGCCGACCTCGATAATCTCATTGCGCAGCCCACGGCGCTGGCGCTGCTTTGGCACCGGCGCAAACTCAAAGTCCAGCACAATCTGGCGCGCAAAGTTCGTCGTATCGATAGCCGAGATACACAGCGTCTTTTCAGCTGACACGGTTAGGGCCTTTCTCCGTCAACTGCCGCTTGCTACATAAGCGGCTACATTGCCGTAAGGATAGGCGCCCGTGCGGACATGAAATCGCACAGCACGGCTTTCCGGCATCCTTGCGTAAAGCCACACTTTGAGAGAATCACGCCACTGTTATTATCGAACATATATTCGTATTTATAGCAGTACTTTGATAGAATTGCAGTTGTTGACGGCAGTTCCATGTGCCGGGCAGCGCCCTCCATGCGACGGGAGGTGATGCCCATGACCGATCTGACTGATTTCGTGAAGCTCCTGACCGCTTTGGTCTCGCTCCTCACGGCGCTTATCGGACTTTCCGAGGCACTTAAGCAGCGTACGAAGCAAAAGAAGAGGGGTCGACGCCGTTAAGGCATTGACCCCTTAATCGAAGTAACGGCGCTGCCCAGCTATCCACAACTTGGGCTGCCGTCGACCTTATTCTACCCACGGACATTGAGTTTAACAAATGGTTTTTTCGGTAGCGAAGCCTCGGTCCCTCAGCCGCTCAGCACCTGCTTCCTACTCCAGCCACCATTCCATATCCACGGAGCACTCGACCTCGATAGGCTCTGGCTCCAGCACCGTCTCCTCGGAGCCTCCGGACGCCCCATCGGGAGCACACGCGGCAACACAGTATGTTCGACCATAGCCCGCCGCCCGACTGTTATACGAGATATGCTTGACGCCGCCCAGCATAGACCCCGCCGCAACGGCAAGTGCCTGCGCGTTGCCGCGAGCACGTTCAACCGCACGGGCAATCAGGGCGTCTTCCGCCGCGCGCTGATCCGCCAACTCAAATCGAATGCTCATGTCGGCATGTGACTCGCAGGTATTGAGTGCGGTCCACACAGCAGCAAAGTCAGTCGAATCGACAGGCGCGGCAACCGTACCGTACGCATAGTAGTTGTAGCCCACAATCGTCGCCTTCTTGCGCGTCATCTGCGCATAACAAGTGTACCGACAGCATGTTAATTCGCTATCCAAACCAAAGGGCGCCAGCGCGGCGGCTACGCGGGCGCGATCGGTGTTGTAATCCTCCAGGCACGATTCCTTGGTGGTGCGGCGACCACCAAAGCCAATGCTAAAGATCACGCGGTCGGGCATAACCTCGTCCTCTATCTCGGCGCCAACGCTCACATAACCGGTCTTATCCGTTGCCATGACATCCGTCCTTTCCACGAATGGCTACGTTGCGGTAAGCGTAGCCACCCGTGCGGACACAAAAATGGGATGCTGTGCCACGCGCGCCAGGCACGCGCCATGCAGATGGCCCCAAGAGAGTCGCCCGCTCTATTCAAATGGATGAAAAAGATTGAGGCCCGGTGACTTGAATCAGAGGTCATCCCGGGCCCATCAGAGCTCGTAGAGCTCTTGGTTGCTTTGGTCTCGCTCTTCACGGCGCTTATCGAACTTTCCGAGGCACTCAAGCAGCATTCGAAGCATAACAAATCGCTGCCATTAAGGCACCGACCTCTTGACCAAGCAACGGCGTTTCCCAGCTCTCCAGAACTTGGGCTGCCGTCAACTTTATTCTATCCGCGAGCATCTGGTTTACCAAATGGATTTTCGGTAAAGGAAGCACGGCACGCCCGCAAAACCACTACGCCCCAAGTGCCGCCATGGGGATCACCGCCACGCCGTCGTCGCGTGTGTAGGCAATGCTCCCCTTTCCAACCACGACCGCCAAAAACGCCGGCGCGGCATTCTGGGCGGCAGGATTGGAGAGCACTTTCCTCTCCAGCGCCTTGAGATTTCTCGCTCCATCGTCTGCTTTCGCATCACTCAGCTTGACCTCGATGGCTCCCATCCGCACAGGTCCTCGGTCAGCTTGAGCCTGTTGAAGAGATCCAGGTGCGCAGCGATGGTCCTCTCGTCGGGGCCCGTCTCACCGTACGAGGCGTCCTTTATGAGCGTCTTGTACGTGACAGCCTGGCTCTCGTTCATGGCAAGAGCTCGCAAAAGGCTGTGTGCAAGCTCGGGCGATCATGCGATATACGAAATTACGCCATTCTCAATGCTGTTTTTACGCCGTTCTCAATGTAGTTTTTACGCCATTTTCATTGTAGGTTTTACGCTTGGCATCCTTAGCGCGACCCATTCCGAGCAATCACATCAGAGCGCGCTTGGTTATCTCCGCTCGCACATCTCGGCAAACGAAATCAGCTTGGTATCTCCCCTGCTCGCCGCAGCTTCCTGACATCCTTGCGTAAAGCCACGCTTCGAGAAGATCACGTAGCTTTTATGCTGACGCCTAAAGAGCTCGCTTCGGTACACGAGCTTTTCCAGAACATCCTCGCCTGCCGGTTCGTTACGCCATTTGCACTCCGCAAAGAGCGCCGCGCCCTCTCCGTCGTCGACAATCAAATCGATCTCTTCCTGCGTACGCGTCCGATTGTCCGTTCCCCACCAACGGCCAACTGTTGCCGGCACCACACCAAGTTCGCCCGCGCGTGCGAGTTCGTACACGTATTGTCTGCATATAAGCTCAAAGACCGTACCCATGTAATCCGATACGTGCGGCTCAATGCGCCTATACGCCATCTCGGCCATATCGTTTTGAATCAGCCCAATGTTCTGCGGCACAAACTTGTACCAGAACCTAAACATCTGGTCGCTCAGCAGATACACGGCTCGCTTATTGCTCGTCTCGTTTAGGGGCAGCTCGCGCTCGACAATCCCAAGCGACGCCAGCTTATCCACATAGCTCTTTACGTTGCTCGCAGGGATTCCCATAGAGCTCGCAATCTCTGAGATCTTCGAGCGCCCCTGGGCAATTGCTTGCACGATCGCATCATATTGCTCGGGATTGCGGCACTCTTGCAATAGCAGGTTACTCGGCTCCTCAAAGAGATGACCCGTAGGAGTAAGAAAAAGACGTTTGATGTTGTCCTCGAGCGATACGGTAGGATCGACTTTCTCGATATATGCAGGAATGCCGCCCGTCATGCCATAGCAAACTGCAGCATCTTCGCGACTCATGCTCTGCCACAGGCCGAGGGTCGTCGTAAAATCGAGCGGCATGATCTTAAACTGGGCCGTACGCCTACCGTATAGTGGGCTCTCGTAGCCCAACACCTGTTCCTCCATAAACGAAAGCGACGACCCGCACAGGATAAGCATGAGCTTGGTCTCTTTGTACAAGTGGTCGATCTTGCCTTGCAGCAACGAGCTGATTTCGGGATTCGATTGGGCGAGATAGGGATACTCGTCAATCACGACAATCAAACGCTCCGTTCGAGCCATGGTGGCCAATGCATCGAACGCTTCGTCAAAACTACGAAACGACACGCCTGCAGCACCAACCGAGCCTGCAAGTATCGCCTGGCTAAAGCCGTGCAGGTTTGCCTCCGCATTGGTACGACGAGCTTGAAAGTAAATAGCCTTCTTGCCTTGGATGAACTCTGTGATAAGGCGCGTTTTACCCACACGACGGCGGCCGTAAATCACAGGCATTTCAAAGGAGCCCGTGCCATACAGTCGATTGAGCTCGGACATTTCCGCTGTTCTTCCGATAAACATAGGGCCATCCTTCCTTCACGTTATAGCTAGCCATATTATACCTTTCTATAATATAGCTAGCTATAACGTAATTCGACAAGCGGCGCACGAAAAGGGGCGATACACCGCCGCACGTGGACCGTTCCGGAAAATGTATCCCGTTCTGGAGCCAAAAACTGGGCCGTAGTTTCCGCCAAACATGCCATCCGGAAAGCGTGTCCCGTTCTGAGCCTGAATTCTGGGATGCACTTTCCGCTGAAGCTTCTACCGGAAAATGCATCCCATTCCGAGCGCTCATTCCGGGACACAGCTTCCGCATGCGGCCCCGTTGGGAAAGTTCATCCCGCTCTGAGGGCTCGTTCCGAGATGCAATTTCCGCTTGAGGCCCGATCCGGAAACGGTATCCCACTCTGGGGCCGAAATCTGGGACACAGTTTCCGCTTGAGGGCTGTTCCGGAAAGCGCGTCCCGTTCCGAGCGGCAATTCCGGGTCACGGTTTCCTCAGGTACAAGACGACGATCCTCCGCCCTTATCACATGCCTTCAAATATGCGATCCAGAAACACAAAACAGCAGATAGAATGCTCTTTTTCAAAAAGTACACGTCCCGAAACTTACCAAGACTTCATATCCAGCTACCGTTCACGGTCGCCGATTACCGCCCACCGATTCAAACAAGAAATATGTCGCCAAAAGCAGGTCATCTACCTGCATGGTTAGATTTTGGTCAGCTTTTGGTCAGCTGAGCGGCAAGTTCCAGCTGATACGTTTTTGCTACCCAAAAGGAGGCGGTAGCTCATGACCCATTGTAATGACCAGCTCATCGACCAACTGCTCACTCAAGCCGAACAAGAGGGGCGCTGTCTGATTCCCCCGAGCGCGGAGATCCGAAAAGCGCTCCTTCGGCGCATCGGCGACATGGTCGTCTCCCCCATGCCGGGATTGTTCGCGCGCAAAATACGCTGGGATGAGCTCAACCGGGCGCAGCGTCATTGCGAGATTATTCGCGCCCTTGCGATCATCCACCCCGATTGGACGTTCTGCGCGTTTTCGGCTGCCTGCCTGCTGGGGCTCGAGGTCTCGTGGCGACACCTGAATGTCGTGCATGCCTGCAGCTCGACAAAGCCGTCGGCTCGTCCGGGCGCACATAATCAGCGACACCAGATTGAGCCGGCCGGAGCAATACGCAGAGCCGGCATATCGGTAACGCCGCCCATCCAAACGGCCACAGATTGCCTGCTGCAAACTGGTTTTGCCGACGGCATGCCCATTGCCGATTCGGCGATCTCAAAGCTCGGCCTTGCGCCGGAACAGCTGATGGAGGCCGTTGAGCAACGAGCGACTGCCCGCAATGGTCGCACGATTCGCACCGCCCTCACGACACTTCGATATGCCGACGCCCGCGCCGAGAGCGGCGGGGAATCGGTCACCCGAGCCGTCATGATCGAGACGGGCTTTGCGCCCGACTGGCTTCAATACGAGCTGACGGACCCCTTCGATTCGGCCAAGCCCATACGAACGGACTTTGCCTGGGAGCGCCAGGCGCGGGAACTCACGCTGGGCGAGCTCGACGGGCTCATCAAATATACCGCCCAGACCATGCTGGCCGGACGCACCACCGCCGAGGCGCTCGTTGCCGAACGACAGCGCGAGGCGCACCTATCGCTCTACGGTCACCCTCTGCTGCGCTTTACCATCAGCGAGGTCCGCTCGGCAGGAATGCTCGCCAAAAAGCTGCAGACGGCAGGCATCCGGCAGACCGCGCTGCCGACATGGCTCAACGATATTGAGCTGTAGGGGCTGCTAAGTTTATGCCCGCCTGTCCACCAAACTGGGACACACTTTCCGGTTGGCAGCACCCGCGGAAACCGTGTCCCAGATTGAGCGCTCAAAACGGGATGCGCTTTCCAGATGGTATGCCTAGCGGAAAGCGTGTCCCGGAATCAGGCCTCGGAACGGGTCGTGCTTTCCGGTTGAGTCCTTCAGCGGAAACCGCATCCCGGAATAAACGCTCAAACTGGGATGCACTTTCCAAACGGCCGGCCAGCGGAAAACGCATCCCATTCTGGGGCATGATTCCGGGACACAGCTTCCGGTTGAGGGCCGATCCGGAAAGCGCATCCCACTCCGGGACTGGATTCCGGGACGTAGTTTCCGCCGAGGGCCCAAAAAGGAAAGCACATCCCGTTCTGAGTGCCAATTCTGGGATGTAATTTCCGCCGAGGGCTCCAAAGGGAAAGCACGTCCCATTCTGGAGCCGAAATCTGGGACGCAGCTTCCGCATGCGGAGGCGCTCCAAACAAAAGGCCCCGGCTCGCGATGGAGCTGGGGCCAAAGGCGCAGCATATGCAGTTGGTGTTGAGCGCGAACAGCCCGTCAGCAATGCTGTCCGCACCCTACCCTACCCGCGGCGACGGGCGCGGCTGTAGGGCGTATCCACCATGGGCAGATCTGGACGTAGTTTGCCGTCAAACGCGCGGTAGGCGTTCTGCACGGCGGGCGCCGTGGGGATCGTTGCGATCTCGCCGATGCCCTTGCCGCCGTATGCCACGGGCAACAGCTCGTCCTTCTCCACGTAGATGGCGTGGATATTCGGAATCTCGGGCGCACGGAACAGCCCGAGCGTACCGTACCTTGCCTGGGGTACGCAGTCCTTGAGCGGCCAGTCCTCGGTAAGCGCATAGCCCATACCCATGAGCACGCCGCCTTCGATCTGACCCTGGATGGAGATGGGGTTGACCACCTTGCCGGAATCGTGCGCGGCATAGACCTCGCTCACGCGGCCGTCATCATCCAGAATGACCACATGCGTGGCAAACCCGTAGCAGATGTGGCTCTTGGGGTTGGGAACGTCGGCGCCCAGCTTGTCGGTCGGCTCCAGGTACACGTAGCCAAACTCGCATCCCTCGAGCGCCTTGATGGCAGCCGCGGGATCCTGAGGATGCATACCCTGGCCGGCGACGAGCTCCTGCGTGCGCAGCTGATAGCCGCGACCGTCGTCGTACTCAATCTTGACGCCGTCGCCATGCGCGCTCACGGGAGTATCGGGTGCGGGCTTGCCGGCCTCGATGTCAAGCATGGCATCGCGCAGCAGGAAGGCGGCACCGCGCACGGCCTCGCCGGTCACGACCGTCTGACGCGAGCCAGACGTGGTGCCGGAGTCGGGAGCGTTCTCGGTGGAGCACTCGCCATTGGCAATGCAGCTCAGCGGCAGACCGCAGGCCTCGGCAACGTCCTGCAAAAAGACCGTGTTGCAGCCCTGGCCGATGTCGGACGTGGCGGCGTAGACCACGGCGCGGCCATCCTCGACGCGGATCTTGCAGCGGCCGGCATCGGGCAGGCCCACGCCCACGCCGGCGTTCTTCATGGCGCAGGCGATACCGGCGTGTCCGGGATGCGCGTAGTAGGCATCCTTGACCTCGAGCAGCGTCTCCTTCAGTGCCGTGGAGCAATCGGCAATCTGGCCGTTGGGCAAAACCTCGCCCGGCTCGATGGCGTTACGGTAGCGGATCTCCCACGGATCCAGGCCGACCTTCTCGGCCAGCAGGTCGATCAGGCTCTCGAGCGCAAACTCGGACTGGCAAACGCCAAAGCCGCGGTACGCACCGGCGGGCGGGTTGTTGGTGTAGTAGCCAAAGCCGCGAATGTCGGTGTTCTGGTACTTGTAGGGGCCGACGGCATGCGTACAGGCGCGCTCGAGCACCGGGCCGCACAGCGACGCGTAGGCGCCGGTATCAAAGTTGATCTCGCAATCCAGGCCGGTAAAGTTACCCTCGGCGTCGCAGCCCAGTGTAAAGGTGCCGTCCATGGCGTGACGCTTGGGATGGAAAGCGAGCGACTCGGCACGCGTGAGCTTACACTTCACAGGACGCTGGAACTTATATGCGGCGAGCGCGGCCAAGTGCTGGATGGACACGTCCTCCTTGCCGCCAAAGCCGCCACCCACGAGCATGGTCTCGACGACCACGCGCTCGGGCTCGCTATCCCAGCCAAACATGTGAGCGCACTCTTTGCGCGTGTCGTAGGCGCCCTGGTCGGTCGACTGCACCTTGACGCCATTCTTGTACGGGAAGGCAACGGCGCACTCGGGCTCCAAGAAGGCATGCTCGGTAAAGGGCGTGGTAAAGCGCTGCGTCACGGTAAACGCGCTCTCTGCCAGCGCCTTGGCGGCGTCACCGCGCGTCACGTGACGGCTCTGGCACACGTTGTCCTTGAGCTCCACCGTGTTGCCAAAGGCAAAGAAGCTGTCGTGCAGGCGCGGGGCGTCGGCAGACCTGGCCTCGGCGATGTTGCGCACGGGCTCCAGCGGCTCGTAATCAATCTTTACGAGCTTCTTGGCCTTCTCGAGCGTCGCCTCGTCCTCGGCAACCACCAGCACGATGGCATCGCCCACGCAGCGGGTGATGTCGCCCTGGGCGATCATGACGTCCCAGTCCTGGATAAGGTGGCCGACCTGGTTGACCGGCACGTCCTCGGCGCGCAGGATGCCAACCACACCGGGTAGGGCCTCGGCCTTGGAAGTATCGATGGAGAGCACGCGGGCACGCGGATACTTGGAGCGCACGGCGCTGGCGTAGGTCAGGCCCGGCTGGTCGATCTCGTCGATGTCGTCGGGATACTTGCCCTCGCCGAGCACCTTCTTGCGCACGTCAATACGGAAGGCGCGCTTGCCCACGCCGTAGTCGTCGCCGCGCTCCAGATCCTCGTCGATCTGCTTTTCGCCGCGGAGCACCGCAGCGGCCAGCGCAATGCCCTCGATAATCTTTTTGTAGCCGGTGCAGCGGCAAACATTGCCGCGGATGGCGTACTTGATCTGCTCCTCGGTAGGCTCGGGATCCTCGGCGATGAGCGCTGCACCCGCCATGACCATGCCGGGGATGCAAAAGCCGCACTGCACGGCGCCCACGGCGCCAAAGGCGTACACAAAGGCCTCGCGCACGTCCTCGGGCAGGCCCTCGACGGTCACGATGCTGCGGCCGGCGGCAAGAGCGGTGGTCAGCACGCACGCCTTGACGGCCGCACCGTCCACGTGGATGGTGCAGGTGCCGCACGCGCCCTCGGAGCAGCCGTCCTTGGCGGAGTGAATGTGTAGGTCGTCGCGCAGATAACGCAGCAGCGGTTTGTTTTGGGTCGTCGTGCGCTCGACGCCGTTAACGGTAAAAGTGAATTCCTGTGCCATGGTGATTCCCTTCTACACGCCAGCGGCGATGCCGGTGCGGTCGTGGATGGCGCCATGCGGGCAGACGACGGCGCACATGCCGCACGACAGGCAGTCCGCGCCGTCGATATGGGCGCAGTTGTCCTCGATGCGGATAGCGCCGGCGGGGCACTTTTTGGCGCACATGCCGCAACCGATGCAGCTCGTGTCGCAGATCTTGCGCGCAATGGCACCTTTGTCGGTGTTGTTGCAACGCACCAGAATGTTCTGGTAGCCGGGAACGAAGGCAATCACGCGCTGCGGGCACGCCATGCCGCACAGGCCGCAGCCCGTGCACTTGGAACGGTCCACGCGGGCGATGCCATCGACCAGCGCAATGGCGCCGTGGGGGCAGGCCGTGACGCAGGCGCCACAGCCAATGCAGCCTTCGCTGCAGCGGGCGTCGCCGCCTGCGGAGGCACAACCACTTCCGCAGGCAACGTAGGCCACGTTATGTTGAATGGATTTGGCCATAAGAGACTCGCCTATTTCTTAAGAAGGTACGAATAGTTGTCGCGCACGGCCCTGATAGTCAGGCGGACGGCCTCGGGAAGGCCGGTGTTGACGGCATCGACCGAGACGGTGCGGACCGTGCCGGCGACGCGGACCTTAAAGTGATCCTCGTCCACGGCCAGGAAGCCCTCGTTCTCGGAGTTCTCCATGTCCTGCTCGCTCCAGAACAGGGTGAGCTTGTCCTTGTAGGGACGACCCTCCTGGTAGGGGCAGAACACGGCGCAGTTGCCGCACTCGTTGCACATGCCGTCGACATGGACGACCTGATGCTTGGCCAGGCCCGGCACCTTAATTGCCACGTTGGCGCGGTTGGGGCACACGTCGCAGCAGACCTCGCACACCGAGCCGCAGCCCAGGCAGCGGGTCTTGGTGCAGTTGCGCTTGTCGCGGCACAGCGACCCCTTGCGCTCGTAGCAGGTGTCCTCGCGGCCGGCCTGCTCGTTGCAGTCGGCGTACTTGTTAAAGTCCACACCGGCGATGGCACGGGCGACCTCGGCGGCGTCGGCGATAGCCTCGACCACGGTGGCAGGACCGCGACGGCAGTCGCCGGCAGCCCAGACGCCCTCGACGCCAGTGGAGGTGGCGGCAAGGCGGCCGCGACGGTCGTGCTCAACGCCCGCGGCATCGTACAGGCTGGCATCGATGCCCTCGCCCACGGCGCAGATCACCGTGGTGGCGGAAAGCTCGACGGTCTCGCCCGTGGCGACGGGGCTGCGACGGCCGCTTGCATCCGGCTCGCCAAGCTCCATGACGTCGCAGGTCAGCACGGCGCCGTTAAGCGCCTTGGGGGCCAGCAGCTCGCAGAACTCAACACCATCGGCAAGAGCAAGATCAAGCTCTTCCTCGTCGGCGGGCATCTGCTTCTTGGTGCGGCGATACACCAGGCGCACGTTCTTCACGCCAGCCAGGCGCTTGGCCACGCGAGCCGCATCCATGGCGGTGTTGCCGGCGCCAATGACCACGACGTCCTCGCCCAGCTCGAGCTTCTCGCCCCTCTTGGCGGCCTCGAGGAACTCCAGCACGTCGAGCTCGGCATCCTCGCCCAGGCCCGCAGAGCCGGGCATCCAGGCGCCGGTGGCCACGACCACGTCGGTAAAGCCCTGGGCCTTGAGCTCGTCAATGGACTCCACGCGGGCATTGAGCTGCACCTTGGCACCAAAGGCCAGGCAGAGCTCGGCATCGTGGGAGATGTCATCGCTCGCAATGCGGAACTCGGGGATGACGTGACGGACCACGCCGCCGAGCGAATCGCGGGCCTCGAAGATGGTGACGGGCACGCCAGCGCGCGTCAGGAAGAACGCCGTCGCCAGGCCGGCCGGGCCGCCGCCGATAACGGCAACGTTGCGCTCGCCGTCGTTGGCGATGGCCTGGGCGCGCAGCTTGGGCAGCACGGCGGTCATGGCCTCGCGGGCGGCCTTGAGCTTGCTGGCGCGGATCTGGGCGCCCTCGGGCTCGTAGAACGCACGCTCGCAGGCACGGCCGCAGGGATGCGGGCAGATAGTGCCGGTAATGAACGGCAGGGCGTTGCGCTCGATGATGATGTTGAGTGCGTCCTCGTAGCGGCCCTCGTCAACAGCCGCCAAGTAGGCGGGAATATCCTGCTGGATGGGGCAGCTCGTGCGGCACGGCGTGGTAAAGCAGTCGGAAAGCGGGCTCTTGCCGGCAACCTTGCGGTCGGGTAGCGGGCGCAGCGGCTTCTTATAGAGCGGGTTGGTGAGCGAGTCGGTCTGGATCGCGGTCACAGCCTCGAGCGAGACGCCCGCGAACGGCTTGCCATCCAGGTCGGTAAACTCGCCGGCCATCTGGCTAAAGCGCTCGTAGCCACCGGGCTTGAGCACGTCGGTCGCCAGGGTGACGGGCCAAATGCCGGCATCGTACAGGGCGCGGATGTTGTAGACCGTGGCACCGCCGGAGTAGCTTATGCGCAGTTTGCCATCAAACTGCTCGGTAATGCGGCGGGCAGCCTCGATGGTCAGCGAGAACAGCGAACGGCCGGACATGTACATCTCGGTGGAGGGCAGCTCGTTCCTCGTCACGTCGACGGGGAACGTGTTGGTCAGCTTGACGCCAAACTCCAGGCCGCGCTCGGCGCACAGGGCAATCAGGCGCTCGAACATAGGCACGGCATCGGCCCACTGCAGGTCCTCGCGGAAGTGCGTGTCATCAAAGACGATGTAGTCAAAGCCCAGCTCGTTCAGACGCTGGCGGGCAAACTCATAGCCCAGCAGCGTGGGGTTGCACTTGATGTAGGTGTTGAGACCCTTCTCGGTAATCAGGTAGGTCGCGATGCGCTCGATCTCCGCCGGCGGGCAGCCATGCAGCGTGGACTCGGTAATGGTGTTGGAGACGCGCGCCGGGATGGACTCGACAAACGCGGCATCGACATGCTCAAACTTGTCCAGGTTAGCGAGCGCCCACGTGCGGCACTCGTTCCAGACGTCAGAGCCGCTGGCGTCCTTCATGCCCTCGATGTAGGCGTCGACCTTGGGGCTCTTGATGCCCTCCAGGTCATAACCCACCGACATGTTAAAGACAAAACCGTCCGGGCTGCCCAGGCCGTACTCGCGAGCGATCAGGTGGCAGGCGAACCATGCCTTCACGTACTCGGCAAAGGCCTGCGGAACCTCGAGCTCGGTCGACCACTCGCAGTTGTAGCACTCGTCCTGTGCCACGATACAGGGCTTGTTAACGCACTTGGAGAGCTCCTCGCCGTCCATAACCTGAACGGTCTTAAGCTCAAAGAAGCGGGAACCGGCCACATAAGAGGCCACGATGTTCTGGGCAAGCTGCGTGTTGGGACCGGCGGCCGGGCCAAACGGAGTCTCGATACGCTCGTCAAAAATGGGAAGCGCACCCTCCTGGTTGGTCGTGACCATCTTGCGCACGCCAAAGACGGCGCCCTGAGTCTTGTGCTCCTCGATGATCCAGTTCATCAGCTGCGAAAACGGGATCGGCCTCATGATGTCGCTCATAATGAGCTCCTCTCTGTAACGCCCGGCGAGACCGCGCGGCGGGCGCAAATACGGTGTAGTGCTAGCACAGCGCCGGCGACCCCGCGGAGGCCGCCTATACGCGCGCCGGATGCGGCGAAACATCCGACGCGCGTGAATCTACTTGTAATTAGTAGGCGCGATCGTTGAGCGTGCTCCAGAGCTTCTTGGACTCAGCCATGGTCCACGCGTTGATCTTTTCCTCATCAATCCCAACGAACTCGCGATCCTTGTACAGGACGCGGCCGTTGATGATGGTGGTGCGGCAGTTTTTGCCCATCATGCCAAAGAGCATGTGGCCGTCGATATTCTCCTCGCTCAGCGGCGTAAAGGGCTTGTAGTCCATGACGATGACGTCGGCGGCAGCGCCGGCCTCGAGCACACCGAGCTTGCGATCGAAGTACTTGCTCGCCATCTTGGCGTTGTTCTCGAACAGCATGGTCATGGCCTCGCACCAGCCCACGTTGGGCATGGCGGCGTTGTGGCGCTGAATGATCAGGAAGACCTTAAGGCTCTCGAGCATATCGTGGGTGTAGGCGTCTGTGCCCATGCACACGGGAATGCCGCGGCGGAAGAACTCGAGCACGGGGGCGCAGCCCACGGCGTTGCCCATATTAGATTCGGGGTTGTTGACGAGCCAAGTGCCGGACTCCTTGACGATATCCATCTCGGCAGGCGTCACGTGGATGCAGTGGCCGAGCATGGTGTCGGGACCCAGCAGGTTGTGCTGCAGCAGGCGCTCGACGGGGCTGATACCACCGCGGTTGAGGCGGGAATCCCACACGTCGTTCATGCCCTCGCACACATGGATGTGGAAGCCGGTCAGGCCGTTGTTGGCCTCGGCCATCTTATCCATGGTCTCGTCCGAAAGTGTAAAGGTGGCATGTCCGCCAAACATGGCAGCGATCATGTGGTTGTCGTTGTCGCGACGCTCCTTGGCGGCCCACTGGGCAAATTCGGCGTTCTCGGCAATGGCCTGGTCGCATTTTTCCTGGCCGCGGCGATCGGAGACCTCGTAGCACAGGCACGAACGCATGCCCAGCTCCTGAGCTGCATCCTTAATGGTAAAGAGGCTTCCCGGGATCTCGCAGAAGCTCGCGTGGTGGTCGAAGATCGTGGTGACACCATCGCGAATGGAGTCCAGAATCGTGGCATAGGCGCTTGCCTTGGTGCCGTCGAGCGTCAGATTGTCGTCGATCTTCCACCACTGCTGCTCGAGATTCTCCAGGAAGTTGGTGGGGTTGCAGCCCTTAATGGCAAGGCCGCGGGCCAGACCCGAGTAGATGTGGGTGTGGCAGTTGATGAGTCCGGGCATGATGAGGTTGCCCTGGGCATCGACGTACTCGGCATCCGGGTACTTGGCCTTGAGCTCGCACTCGGGACCTACTTCGACGATCGTATCTCCGTCAATGGCGACCGCACCGTTTGGAATGAACGGGGCCTGAGCATTGCGGGTAAAGACGGAACCGTTAGCGACCAGAAGCATAAATGCTCCCTTCAACATCAGGGGCGGGGTTTGACACCTCTGACATGGCGGAGTGCGAAGCGCCGGCCTACACCGGAAACGGGCCCTCTCCCGTCAACGCTTCACCAAAGGGACAAACCCTTTGAAGTGCGGCTTGGCACCGCATGACGTCGGCGGACGAGGCGATGCGCCCGCCGACGAATAGCACCGAATTGGTTACTTCTTGCTCTCGGGCAAGACCAGATCCACGGCAGCGTCCTTGGCAGCATCGATGTGCTGAGCCACGACCGGCGTCTGCGGAAGGATCAGGTTAAGGACAATGGCCATGATGGCGGTGGGGGTTACGGCATTGGAGCCGATGACGGTGGGCACCCAGGTGGGCATACCCTCACCGGCAAGGCAACCGCTGGCCATCCAGATACCCAGGCCAAAGACGACGGAGGTACCGACGATGGTGGTGGTGCGCTGCGTGAGGCCCTCGCGGGTGAACATGCGCACGCCGTTCATGGTGATGGTGCCAAAGACGCCGACGGTCGCGCCGCCGATGACGGGCTGCGGGATAGCGGAAAGGACGGCAGAGAGCTGCGGGAACAGACCGGCGATGGCAAAGACGGCCGCAATGATCACAAAGACCCACTTGTTGACGACCTTGTTGGAGCAGATGATGCCCACGTTCTGGCCAAGGGCGCTGGTGGGAAGACCGCCCAGCAGACCGCCGACCATAGAGGTGAGGCCCTGGGACACGATAGCGCCGGAGAGCTCGCGCTCGGTGGGCATACGGTCGATGGAGCCCAGGCAGGCGGCGGAGACGTCACCGATAACCTGGATGGCAACCATGGGGAACACGACGGCGAGGGTAATGCAGACCTCGGGATCAAACTCGAGCGCGTAGGGCATGAGCTTGGGAAGAGCGAAGACCTGAGCGGTGGCGACGCTGGAGAAGTCGATCATGCCAAAGGGGATGGAGACGATCATGCCAACGATCATGCCAAAGAACACGGATCCCAGCTTGAGCGTGCCCTTGCCAAAGTTGGCGAGCGCAAAGACCACGGCGAAGGTGATAAGAGCGACGCACCAGGCCTGCGGGGTGCCCCACAGCGGCGTACCCATACCGCCGGCCATATACTTGACGGCCGTGGGATACAGCGAAACGCCGATGGAGAAGATGACCGTACCGGTCACGACGGGCGGGAACAGCCACTTGATCTTGCTGTAGGCCAGACCAAAGAGGACCGCGACGGCGCCGCCGACGATCTCGCCACCCAGCAGCGCACCAAAGCTAAAGCCCGAGGCACCCATGGCCTGCAGGGCCGGCAGGAACGCGAACGAAACGCCCATGACGATGGGCAGGCCGCCGCCGATGCGACGGAAGGGAGCGAAGGCCTGAAGGGCCGTGTCGATCGCCGAAAGAATGAGCGCGACCTGGATGATGTCGGTACTCTGCTGGCTATTAAAGCCGTAGACGCCGGCCATGATGACCGCCGGGGTAATGATGCCGGCAAACGATGCCAGTACGTGCTGAAGGGCACACGGGATCATTTCCTTAACGGGAGGCATGCCTTCGCGAGTGAACAGGGCTTCAGTGCCGTTCGTAACCGTCTCCTGGGTCATTTGACCACCAATCCTCGAAGTAGTTGTTTTCGCATCTGACGCTCTATTGTGACGCAGTGCGGGGTTGAGGTTGTGCCTTCATTGCATATCGTATTAAAGATGATTCTCATTCTCAATAATAATTTTTTGTTATCAGACCATTCTTCAGCTGAAATAACGCATTTCCGCAGGTCAGGAAAGTGTCTGGTCAAAATAACATCTAACTTTTCTTTTGGTCAACCGTTTACCGCTAAATTCCTACCGTTCGTCTGCATTACGCAATGTACCTGCGGATATACGAGATGGTGGACAGCGTGTTACCATGAGAAAAAATTGTTATGAACATTTCCGATTTCACCCCAAGGAGTTGCCCGTGAACGAGACCGTACGTCGCTTTTTGCCGATGGTCGATTTCCTGGAGCAGATACTCGGTAAGAACAGCGAAATCGTGCTGCACGATTTCTCGGATCCCGACCACGCCATCGTCGATATTCGCAACGGCATCGTGAGCGGCCGCAAGGTCGGCGGCCCCGCCACCGATCTGGCACTCAAGATCATGCACGACGCCAAGTATCGCGACCTGCCGTTTATTACGGGCTACGAGGGGCGCGGTGCCGGTGGCAAGACGCTGGAGTCGGCGACGTACTTTATCCGCGAGAATGACGAGATCGTCGGTATGCTCTGCGTCAACACCGACCTCTCGACCGTGCGCTCCATCAACGCCATGGCGCAGCAGCTCATGGCATGCTTCGACGCGGCGCCGACGCGCACGGAGCCCGCCCCTATCGAGGTCGAAAGCCTTTCGGAGTCTACACAGGAGCTCATCGACCGCAGCATTGCCGAGTTGCTGAGCGCGCGCGGGCTGGATGTAGCGTCGCTTGGTCAGAGCGACCGCGTGGACGTCATTCGCCACCTCAACGGTAACGGGGTGTTCATGCTCAAGGGCGCCGTGGCCTGCGCCGCCGCCGCGCTGGGCATCTCTGAGCCCAGCGTCTACCGCTACCTGCAAAAAGTCCGCAAGGAAGGCTAACGAGCAAAATGGAGTGCGGCTCCACAAGCGATCCGTCACTTGATAAAAGACCCTGCAGCTCGCACGCGCTGCAGGGTCTTTTTGCATGTCATGTTTAGTTGTGGCCAACGCCTTAGAGAGCGGCAACGACCTCGATCTCGACCAGACCGCCAGCCGGAAGGGCGGCAACCTGGAAGGCGCTGCGCGCGGGGAACGGGGCCTCAAACTTGGAGGCGTAGATCTCGTTCACGGCGGCGAAGTCGGCGATGTCGGCCAGGTAGACCGTGGTCTTGACGACATCGGCAAAGGTAGCGCCGGCAGCGGTCAGCAGGGCCTCGACGTTGGCGAGGGACTGCTTGGCCTGGGCCTCGACGCCCTCGGGCATCTTGCCGGTCGCGGGATCGATGCCCAGCTGGCCGGACAGGAACACCATGTTGCCGGCCTGGATACCGGGGGAATACGGGCCGATGGCTGCGGGTGCGTTATCGGAAGACACGACGGTCTTGCTCATGTTTTTCTCCTTACGATCAATTGAGAGAGCGTGAGCGCGGTGTTCACACCGGGAGGCACAGTTCGGTCTGAACACCGCGCTTGATTGGGATAGTACTCAAGGTTTCTGTTTGATGCAAGAATATTATCAGCTTGCGAGAATATTTTATCGCCCAACGGTTTCCCCGAACCGCTGAACGGTTCTCATGTGGAGCAGCCAGTCCAAGCTGCTGAAGACTTTGTCCTGCTTAGGCTGCGGGCGTCGCCCACCGCAGCGACGCCACTATACTTTTGAATATCTGAGCATTTTGAAAGGCAGGATATGACCGCAACCGCCAGCCGAACCACTAACCGCAGGCCCGAGCTTTTGGCCCCCGCCGGAGGCCCGGAGCCCTTTGCCGCCGCGCTCGCCGCCGGGGCAGACGCCATCTACTGCGGCATGGGCAGCTTCAACGCCCGCCGCAAGGCAACCAACTTTACCGACGAGGCCTTTGAGCAAGCCTGCCGCGCCGCGCATCTAGCCGGGTCGCGCGTCTACGTCACGGTCAACATCGTCATCAAGCAGTCCGAGATGGGCGATGCACTGCAGCTCATTCATCGCTGCTCCACGCTGGGCGCCGATGCCTTCATTATCCAGGACTGGGGTCTGTTCTTTGAGTCCAAGCGCACCATGCCCGGCATCGAGACACATATCTCGACCCAGGCGAACATCCACGACGACCGCGGAACCCTTTGGTGCCGTGAGCAGGGCGCCGACCGCGTGACTCTCTCGCGCGAGCTCTCCATCGACGAAATCGCCGCCATTCACGACGCCGCGCCCGATGTGGACCTTGAAGTCTTTAGCCACGGTGCCATCTGCTTTTGCTACTCGGGCCTGTGCCTGCTGTCGAGCTTTGCCATGGCGGGACGATCGGCCAACCGCGGCATGTGCGCCCAGCCCTGCCGCCTGCCCTACGAGTTGATCGACGAGAACGGTCGCGCGCTCTCCCCTGCCGGTCGCGAGCGCGCGCTGTGCCCGCGTGACACCAACACCTCACAGCTTGTTCGCCGTCTGTATGACGCCGGCGCCGCATCGCTCAAGCTCGAGGGCCGCATGAAGGCACCCGATTACGTGTACTCCATCGTTGATGTGTATCGTCACGAAATTGACGACATGCTATCCGGAGCCGCCGTTGCCAAGGACGAGGAAGCCGCCCGCCGGCGCCAGCTCAAGCGCTGCTTCAACCGCGACTTTACGCACGCCTATCAGGACGGCACCTCGGGCGACGAGATGATGAGCTATGAGCGTTCCAACAACCGCGGCCAGATCGTGGGCACGGTGCTGGGCAGCCGCCCGGCCAACCGCGATGTGCGCGGCCTCAAGTCCGACGACCGCCGTCGCCGCGCCGCCATCGCCCGCATTGAGCTGTTTGAGCCCGTGGGCAAAGGCGACCTGCTGGAGCTTCGCCACGATAACGAGTTTGACCAGTTCCTGACCACCATTGCCGCCGATGATGCCGCCGCCGGTGACATCATTGAGTGCCGCGTGCCCCGTAGCATGCCCGAGGGCTGCCGCGTGCGCGTGATTCGAAGCCAGAGCGCCATTGACGCCGCCGGCGCCGCGCTCAAGCGCGATGTGCTGCGCCGCCGAGCTGTTGACGTGTCCGTCGTGGCGCGCCTGGGCGAGCCGTTTACTGTCACACTCACCTGCTGTGACAACCCCGCGCTCACCGCCACCGCCACGGGCTTCACCGTCGAGGCCGCCAAGACCCGCGCCGTCGAGGCATCCGATCTGGTTGAGCACGTCGGGCGCATGGGCTCCTCTCCCTTTGAGGCCGCGAGCTTTGATGTGGCGCTCGATGAGGGCTGCGGCATGGGCTTCTCCGCCGTGCACAAGGTGCGCGCCGCCGCTTGTAAGGCGCTGGAAGAGGCCATTCTGGCACCGTACGAGGAGCGCGCAAAAACGCTCGAGTTGCCGGTGCTCGACAAATGTACGCGCCCCATGCCCAAGCACTACCGCGACGAGCCGCAGATCTGCGCCACCGTCACCTCGCTCGAGGCCGCCGAGGCAGCCCGCGCGGAGGGTGCAACGCGCATCTATATGACCACCGACGCGCTCGAGGCTGTCGGACTCTCCCCTGCCGATGCATTTGAGCAGGGTATCGTGCCCGTACTCGACGAGGTCTGCCGCGCCGTCGACCACGAGCGCGTCGATCCTTGGATCAATGCCGGAGCCACCCTCGCCGTCGGCAATATCTCCGAGCTCGCCGTAGCCGCTCATGCCGGCGCCACGGCCGAGATTCGCTCTTGCCTGCCGGTGCATAACACGCCCTGCATGGAGGCACTTGCCGAGCGCGGAGCCGGTGCGTTTTGGCTCTCGCCCGAGATCACGCTCGACGAGATCGTCTCGCTTGGCACCGCCGCGCCCGCAGCCCTGGGCATCACTGTGTTCGGCCGCCCGCGCGTTATGACGAGTGAGCACTGCATCCTGCAGGTGGCCAATGGCTGCATCCACGATTGCGCTAACTGCCGCCTGCGCGCCCGCAAGCTGTCACTCAAGAATATCGACGGCAAGGTCATGCCCGTACGCACCGACATCCATGGCCGCTCTCGCCTGTACGACGCCTACCCCATCGACCTCACGCCGCAGGTTCCTCAGCTGCTCGATGCCGGCGTGCGTCGTCTCATGGTAGACGGAACGCTGCTCGAGACAGATGAGGTGGGCCGTGCCGTCGCCCGCGTCCGTCGTGCCGTCGAAGCAGCACAGGCCGGCCGCAAGCCCGCCGCCCGCCTGCGCGGCGCCACCTCGGGCTGCATGTTTGTGGGAATTAGCTAACCGAAAGGCTTACACGTGAACGAAGAACCTCAAGTCCTTTACTGCGACGCCTGGCTCATGGCCATCGACAAGCCCGCCGGCATGATCGTCCACGGCGACGGCACCGGCGAGCGCACGCTCACCGACTACGCCAGCGACCTGCTGCTGGCGATGGGTGACGGCTTTGCCGCGACCGACATGCAGCCGCTCAACCGCCTGGACCGCAACACCACCGGCGTGGTGTTGTTTTCGCTCGACAAACAGACGCAGCCCGCCTTTGACCAAATGGTCATCGACCACGCCTTCGAAAAGCACTATCTGGCGCTGGCCGAGGGCAAGATCGACTGGAACAAGAAGCTCATCGACAAGCCCATCGCCCGCGACCGTCACGACAGCCGAAAGATGCGCGTCGGCGCCAGCGGCAAGCCGTCTCAAACTCGCGTGAAGGTGCTCAAACGTCTTAAGAGCCGTCGTGGCCTGCCCGCGCGCTCGTATATCGATGTCGAGTTGCTCACCGGCCGCAAGCACCAAATCCGTGTGCACCTGGCAAGCGAGCATCATCCCCTGGTTGGCGACGACCTGTACGGAACGCCGCGCCCCTGCGGCCTGATGCTCCACGCCCACAGCGTGTCCTTCACGCATCCCGTAACCGGCGAGCACATCCACATCGAAGCCCCCTGCCCCTGGGAGCCCTAAACCACCACAATGGGGACAGGCACCTTTGTGGTGGTTTTGCCGCAATGGTTCAACCGCGGTCCCAAAATGTCTCGATCTGTAACAGTTAGAACCCATTTTCCGGTCTATCTGTTACAGATCGAGACATTCGAATCCCCCTCAAGGGAAAATCTCAATCTGTAACAACAACTCGGCAAAATCGGCCCAAGATGTTACAGATTGAGATATTCGGATCCCACCGGAGAAATCATCTCGATCTGTAACATCTGGAGCCCGCATTTTGACCTTCCTGTTACAGATTGAGACGTTATGGGACCACCAGGAAAAATATCTCAGCTTGTAACATCTGGAACCCATATCCCTCTCTTCCTGTTACAGATCGAGACAAATCCCCAAACAGCAAAAGGCGGCAACGTCCCTGATGGACGTTGCCCCCTTTCCATTGGCAAGACCCTTCCGCTCCCGCTACTCGGTAGCCTTGTCGAGAGGCTTCTTAAGGAAGCTCAGAACCAAGCAGCCGACCACAGCGCCGATAGCAAGGGCCAACAGGTACTGCACCGGGTTCGTGATGACCGCGATAACCCAGGCGCCACCGTGCGGAGCGGGGCTCGCGCAACCAAAGAGCATCGAAAGACCGCCGGCGGTCGCAGATCCCAGGATGCAGGCGGGCAACACGCGAAGCGGATCGGCCGCGGCAAAGGGAATGGCACCCTCGGTGATAAACGACAGACCCATGATGTAGTTCACCAGGCCTGCCTTGCGATCGGCCTCGGTCCAGCGGTTCTTAAAGAACGTCGTGGAGAGCGCGATGACCATCGGCGGTACCATACCGCCCGCCATGACGGCAGCCATGATCATATTGCCCTGCAGCGTTTGCTCGGCAAGGGCCGCGGTGCCAAAGACATATGCGGCCTTGTTGATGGGACCACCCATGTCGGTCGCCTGCATACCGGCGCAGATAATGCCCAAAAGAACGATGCTCGTGCCCGAAAGACCGTTGAGCGCGCCGCTAATGGCGGTGTTGATAACGCCCATAATCGGGTTAACGGCCATCATAAAGAGACTCGTAAAGAGAATGCCCAGCACGGGGTAGATGAGCATGGGCTTGATACCGTCGAGCGACTCGGGTAGCACGCTTGCAGCCTTCTTGAGCGCATTGACGATAATGCCGGCGGCAAAACCGACCAGCAGCGCGCCCAAAAAGCCAGCAGAGACAAGCTGAGCCTGGGCGTCGGCATCCATTGCCGTGGTGAGATAGCCCAACGTAAAGCCCTGCTTTGCAATCCAGCCACCCACAAAGCCCGCGGCCAAGCCCGGACGGTCAGCAATGGACATGGCAATATAGCCCGCAAGGATGGGGAGCATAAAGTTGAACGCCTGGTTGCCCGCAAGGTTAAAGAAGGCCGCGACCGGAGTGCTGTGGCCGTATGCGCTCGTGCCCAGCCCCGCCTGGTCCAGCAAGAACGAAAGCGCCATGAGGATGCCGCCGCCAACAACAAAGGGGAGCATGTGCGAAACGCCGTTCATCAGGTCCTTATAGACCCTGCGGCCCAAACCCTCGGATTCGCCCTCGGCAGCCGCCTGTACCGCGGCGCCGCCGGACACATGATGAATAGGCGCATTGCCCGCAAGCGCAATATTGATAAGTTCCTCGGCGTCATTAATGCCACGCGTCACCGCACAGGAGTAAACCGGCTTGCCATCGAAGCGATCGAGCTCGACATTTTTATCCGCCGCAATGATGACACCCTTGGCACCAGCGATGTCTGCCGCGGTCAGTACATTTTTAGCGCCGCCCGAACCCTGAGTCTCGACCTTAATGCTCACGCCCATCTTGGCTGCCTGGTCTTCCAACCCTTTGGCCGCCATAAATGTGTGAGCAATGCCCGTTGGACATGCCGTGATGGCAACGACATCGTAAGTGCCGCCCCCCACCTTCTCGTTTGCAGCTGACATGTTTCCTCCTTTTGCACAAGCAGGCCCAGCCCTCCCCTTCTGAGGGTCACAACCTGCGTATTACCTTGTGTTTGAGTGATTGATAGCGCCGAAGTGACGGCGCTTTTAAGCGATATCTATACGATGGCCCCGGCGGGCATGATCACGTCGTATGGAAACAGGGGTACTGGGAAATCATGCCCGACGGGGCCATCGGAACCACCACAATGGGGACAGGCACCTTTGTGGTGGTTTTGGCCTTACTTCGCCCCGTTGCTAAACCGTGATGACGTTTTCCATCGTCTGGTACTTGGCGGGCACCTCGCCCGCGGTGATAACCGTTGCGTCACGGAAGTCCGCGAATTTTACGGGAGCCACCATGCCAAACTTACTGGCGTCCGAGATTACGAAGCGTTTGGCTGTATGGCGCATCGAGATACGCTTGACCTGCGCTTCCTCGATATCGGGCGTCGTAAAGCCCTGCTCGGCGGCAATGCCGTTAGAACCCCAAAAGCCGCAGTTAAAGTTGTAGCGGTCTAGGGTTGCCAGAGCATCGGGGCCAACGAGCGCCTCGGTCTCGGGTTTAAGCTCGCCGCCCAGCACCACGGTGCGCATGCCGCGCACAGCGAGATGCTGAGCATGGAGCACGGAATCAGTCACATAGGTGACCGATTCGAGATGCGGAAGATGCTCGATGAGTCTGAGCGTTGTCGAACCCGAATCGATGTACACAAAGCTCTCGGGCTCCACGAGCGCCGCGGCGCGGGCGCAGATACGCTCCTTGTCGTCGTTATGGAGATCACTGCGCTCACTGATCGTTAGGTCGCGCGTCACGTGCGCGCGCTCAAGACTTGTCGCGCCACCGTGCACCTTGGCGATGCGGTGCGCTCGGTCGAGCGTCTGTAGGTCGCGTCGAATGGTAGAGGCCGTCACGCCCAGGGCATCGGCAAGCTCGGGCACCGTTACCGAGCCAGCCTGCTGCACCATCGACACGATCGTATTGAGCCTATCTTCCGCAAGCATCGCTTACTCCTCCTCGGGGTAGACGACTCCCCAATCGGCGCGGAGCTTGGTCATGAGCTCCATCACATCAGAAGCATAATCCAGAAGCTCACGCTTGGAATCGTCGCCGGCGACGGCCTGCTCGAGGTCAGCCATCTCGTAGCACAGGGCATAAGCCTCGGTGCCCGCGGCGACCTCCTCGCGATGACCGTCCGCGGTCCACACGATCGTCGCGTGATCGGCGCGCGGATACTCGTTGACCTCGACATAGCAATTGTCAAAGCTGATAACCGAGCGCTTTGGCTGCTTGGAGTGGAGCGTAAGGCTCACGACGCCCAGCTGTTGCTCGGCATTGCGGCAGACGATGCCGCCTGCAACGTCCACGCCGGTCTCGCAGGTGTTACCCAGAGACACGACCTCGACGGGCTGGCTCGCCATAAACAGGCGCATGACGGACAGGGCGTATACGCCAATATCGAGCATGGCACCGCCGGCGAGGTTGCGATTGTAGAAACGGTTGGTCAGGTCGCCGTACTCCTTGTAGCTACCAAAGTTGAGCTGAGCGAGGTTCATGCGGCCAAACTCGCCGGCATCCATGCGGCGGCGCAGCTCTTGATACAAGGGCATGTGGAGCACCGTGGTAGCGTCCATAAGGACCACGTTGTGTTCGGCGGCAATGGCGCGGGCCTCATCGAGCTCGGCGGAGTTGAGCGTGATGGCCTTCTCGCAGAGAACGTGCTTGCCGGCCGCCAGGGCGGCGCGCAGATAGGTAATATGGGTGTTGTGCGGGGTGGTGATGTAGACGGCGTCGATGTCAGGATCGGCGTAGAGATCCTCAACCGTGTCATAGACCTTCTCGACGCCGTACTGGTCGGCAAAAGTCTGAGCCTTGGTGAGCGTGCGGTTGGCAACGCCCGTAAGCTTGCGGCCGGCCAGGGCAAGGGACTGAGCCATCTGGTTGGCAATAACGCCGCAACCGATCACAGCCCAACGGAGCTCGGGAGCCGTAAAGATGTCGTTAGGGAACGGCTTGTCCTGGACCGAAGCAAATGCTGCTTTGGCGGCTGCCGCGGCGTCGAGTGGAGCCTGCTTGGAATCTGCCATTATGTGTCTCCTGTGTCATAGAACGTCTTGCATTTCTGACAGCTCTATATTCGCACAAACACGCGCATCTGTGCGCATTTTTGCGTATCTCACCGCTAAACGGTCATTATTTCCCCGTAAACGGTGCATATATACGCATAAGTGCGTAATTAAACGCAATCTAACGCGCATAAACGCGCACACAAACAATTTATACAGCACGACCCGCTCATTTATGCTTACCCAGTTAGGGTACTCATTTAAGTCTGTCCCCAATGAGTATGTCTCCAATGAGTAGGGATAGAAAAAAGGCCCGGGTGCCGTGGCATCCGGGCCTTTGCTAGCAACTTGATGTTGCGGGCAGCTTAGAACTTGTGGCCGCACTTCTTGCAGACGCGCAGCTTGTTCTTGCCGTCCTTCTCGTGACCGACGCGGGTAACCTTACCGCACTCGGGGCAGACGAGATTGACGTTGGAGGCGTCGATGGGAGCCTCCTGCGAAACGATGCCGCCCTGCTGGTTGGCAGCGTTGGGCTTGACGGCCTTCTTGACGACCGAAACGCCCTCGACAACGACCTTGTTCTCGGCGGGGAGAGCACGCAGGATAACGCCCTGCTTGCCGCGATCCTTACCAGAGAGAACCTGGACCTTATCGCCCTTCTTGATATACATATATCTCCCCTAACTACAGGGTCTCGGGAGCGAGCGAGACGATCTTCATGTACTTCTTGTCACGAAGCTCGCGAGCGACGGGCCCGAAGATACGGGTGCCGACGGGCGAACCATCGTTGTTGATGACAACGCAGGCGTTCTCATCAAAGCGAATGTAGGAGCCATCCTTGCGGCGGATCTCCTTAACGGTGCGAACGACGACGCAACGGACAACGTCCTTCTTCTTGACGTTGGCGCCAGGGGTAGCCTCCTGGACAGCACCGATGAACACATCGCCGATGCCTGCATAACGACGCTTGGAACCGCCAAGCACCTTGATGCAGCGAATCTTGCGAGCGCCGGAGTTGTCGGCGACGTTCAGCATGGTTTGCATCTGAATCATGGTAGATGTTCCTCCGAACTAAGAACCGAAGAGAGGTGCGCAGCCTTTATACGGCCCGTGGTATGCAAGCCAGGCATACGCACATCTTCGGAAACGTACAAGTCGTAAGAGCGACTGCTTATTTAGCGCGCTCGACGACCTCGATGAGGCGCCAACGCTTCATCTTGGACATAGGACGGGTCTCCATAACGCGGACGGTATCGCCCACGCCAGCCGTGCACTCCTCGTCGTGAGCGTGCAGCTTCTTGGAGCTGGTCATCATCTTGCCGTACTTGGGGTGACGCTTGCGCTCGGTGATGGTGACAACGATGGTCTTGGCACCGGAGACGGAGGTAACGACACCCGTACGGACCTTACGCGAGTTACGCGAATCAGTCATGTTCTCTCCTTAGGTCCTACTCGGCGACAGCGGACTTCTCCGCTGCGATCTCGCGGGCGCGCTGCTCCGTGAGGACGCGAGCGATGTCCTTCTTCACGGTGTTGACGCGAGCGGTGTTGTCCAGCTGGCTGGTGGCCATCTGGAAACGAAGGTTAAAGAGCTCGGCGCGCATTTCCTTCAGCTTCTCAACGAGCTGAGCGTCCGAGAGCTCACGAATCTCTGCGGGCTTCATTAGTTCTCCTCCTTGGCGGCGGCGGCGTCCTCAGCAGCCCACTTGGCCTCGAGAGCGGCCTCCTCAGCCATCTCCTTCTCGATGCGCTGCTCAGCGTTCTTAGCAGCAACAATCTTGGTCTTGATGGGAAGCTTGTGCTGTGCAAGACGCAGAGCCTCGCGAGCGACCTCCTCGGGCACGCCCTTGACCTCGAACATGATGCGGCCGGGCTTGACGACGGCCACCCACTCCTCGGGGTTACCCTTACCAGAACCCATGCGAGTCTCGGCAGGCTTCTTGGTGATGGGCTTATCGGGGAAGATCGTGATGTAGACACGACCGCCACGCTTCATGTAGCGGGTCATGGCAATACGAGCGGCCTCGATCTGACGGTTGGTAATCCAATGGGCCTCGAGAGCCTGGATACCAAACTCGCCGAAATGCAGCTCGGTATTACCCTTGGCCTGGCCCTTCATGGAGCCACGCTGCACCTTGCGGTGAAGAATACGCTTAGGGGCAAGCACTACTGACCCCTCCTCTCGGAGTTACGACGACGAGGACGGGAAGAGCCCTCGAGTGCAGGGTTGGGAACAGGCTGGCCCGGGAGCTTCTCGCCCAGGTAGATCCAGACCTTCACGCCGCAGGCACCCATGGTGGTGCTGGCGACAGCCGTGCCGTAGTCGATCTTGGCACGGAGGGTGTGCAGAGGCACGCGACCCTCGCGGTACCACTCACGACGGCCCATCTCGGCACCGCCGAGACGACCGGAGCACTGGATACGGATGCCCTTGGCGCCGGCCTTGCGGGCGGACTGGACAGCCTTGCGCATAGCGCGACGGAAGGCAACGCGACCCTCGAGCTGCTCAGCGATGGACTGAGCAACGAGGTTGGCGTCGAGCTCGGGGCGCTTGATCTCGACAACGTCGACGGAGAGCTGGCCCTTGGAGACGCCAGCAACCTTCTCGAGCTCGGTGCGGAGGGTATCGATCTCGGCACCCTTCTTACCGATGACAACGCCGGGGCGAGCGGTGAGGATGATGACCTTCACCTTGTCGCCAGCGCGCTCGATCTCGACGCGGGAGACAGCTGCGCGGGAAAGACGCTTCTCGAGGTACTTGCGGATCTCGAGATCGTTACCGAGGGTCTTAGCGTAATCCTTCTCTGCGAACCAGCGGGAGCGCCAGTTCTCGGTGATGCCAAGACGGAAGCCGGTGGGGTAGACTTTCTGACCCATACAGCTTTACGCCTCCTTTCGAGGAGCAACGACGACGGTGATGTGGGAAGTACGCTTCAGAATGCGAGAAGCGGAACCCTTGGCGCGGGGACGGATGCGCTTAAGCGTCGGACCCTCGTCAACATAGGCAGCGGCGACAACCAGGTTGTCGGCACGCAGACCGTTGTTGTTCTCGGCGTTCGCAACGGCGGAACGGAGAACCTTCTCGACATCCACGGCGACGGCGCGGTCGCAGAAGTGGAGGATGTCGAAGGCCTGAGCGACAGGCTTGCGGCGGATCAGATCGACCACCAGGCGGGCCTTGCTGGGGGAAACACGCACGTACTTAGCGACGGCGCGAACCTCGGTGGCCTCAGTTTCAATAGACTTAGTTGCCATTTACGGTTAACCCCCTATTTGGCCTTGTGGCCACGGAACGTACGAGTCGGCGCGAACTCGCCGAGCTTGTGACCAACCATGGACTCGGTAACATACACGGGCACATGCTTGCGGCCGTCGTGGACGGCGATGGTGTGACCAACCATCTCGGGGAAGATGGTGGACGCGCGGGACCAGGTCTTCACGACGTCCTTCTTGCCAGCCTCGTTCATCGCGGTGATACGCGAGAGAAGGCGAGTCTCCACGAACGGGCCCTTTTTGAGACTTCTGCTCATAAGTGCTTTCTCCTAAAACTCGGTATCCGAAATTACTTCTTACGGCGACGAATGATGTGCTGGTTCGAGACCTTCTTCTTCTTGCGCGTACGAAGGCCCTTCGTCGGCTTACCCCAGGGGGTAACAGAGGGACGACCAGAGGTGTGGTTCTTGCCCTCGCCACCGCCGTGCGGGTGGTCGACAGGGTTCATGACGGTACCGCGGACGGTCGGGCGCACGTTCATGTGACGCTTACGGCCGGCCTTGCCGATGACGATGTTGGAGTGATCGGCGTTGCCGACCTCACCGACGGTGGCGCGGCAGGTAACGAGGATGCGGCGCATCTCGGAGGAAGGCATACGGACGATAGCGTACTTGCCCTCCTTACCCATCAGCTGGCAGGAGTTACCAGCGGAACGGGCGATAGCAGCGCCCTTGCCCGGCTGGAACTCGACGGCGTGGATGAGCGTACCGACGGGAATGTCGGCGAGGGGCAGAGCGTTGCCC
Source organism: uncultured Collinsella sp. (assembly GCA_900545485.1). Taxonomy (GTDB): domain Bacteria; phylum Actinomycetota; class Coriobacteriia; order Coriobacteriales; family Coriobacteriaceae; genus Collinsella. Next base: position 41,725 of record UQZD01000005.1, read on the forward strand.
GGCTTGATGTCGGCGTCAGAACCGGACATGATGGTCTGACCGACCTCGAGGCCCTTGGGGGCCAGGATGTAGCGCTTCTCACCGTCAGCGTAGTGCAGCAGAGCGATGCGAGCGGAACGGTTCGGATCGTACTCGATCGTGGCAACCTTGGCGGGCACGCCGTCCTTGTTGCGCTTGAAGTCGATCACGCGGTAACGACGCTTCACGCCGCCGCCCTGGTGGCGGGTGGTGATGCGGCCGTTGTTGTTACGACCGGCCTTCTTGGGCAGGGGCTCGAGAAGAGACTTCTCGGGCTTGGTGCAGGTGATCTCGGAGAAATCGGAGATCGTCTGCCAACGCCTACCAGCGGAGGTCGGCTTAAGGTGCTTTACAGCCATTACAATCCCTTTCAATAGGAATCCGTTAGCCATCGCAGACAGGGATTCGAGGTTCTGCCTCGGGTGCGATGACACCGGACGTATACACGGTTCCGGGCGTGTCCATTTTATACGCCCAAAACCTTGAGCTCTCGCCTCCCCTATTTGGGAGGCATGAGCTCACTCAACAGCAGCGAGTCTTAGGCCTGGTTGCCAAAGACCTCGATGGTGTCGCCCTCGGCCAGCGTGACGATGGCCTTCTTCCAAGAACGGGTCTTGCCGGCGACATAGCGCACGCGCTTGGTCTTGGGCTTGACCGTCAGGGTGTTCACGCGAACGACCTTGACGCCGAAGATCTCCTCGACAGCGTCCTTGATCTGATACTTGTTAGCATCCTTGGCGACCTCGAACGTGTACTTGTTCAGCTCCATGCCGGAGAAGGAACGCTCGGACACGATCGGACGGATGATGATCTCGTGGGCGGTCATTTATGCAAGCACCTCCCCGAAGTGAGCGGCGATGTCGGCGGGCATCAGCACGGCGTTGTTGTTGACGAGATCGTAGGTGTTGGCCTCGTCAGCGGTGATGATGAACGTCTTGGGAATGTTGCGGAACGACAGGTAGGCGTTGACGTCCTCATCGCGAACGATGATGGTCAGGCGCTTGCCCTCAAGGCCGAGAGCCTTGAGCATGGCGACGGCAGCCTTGGTGGAAGGCTTCTCGAAGCCGTAGTCGTCGACGAGCACGAGCTCGCCATCGGCCAGCTTGGCGGACAGCGCGGAGCGCATAGCCAGCTTGACCTCCTTGTGGTTCATACGCTTAGCGTAGGAACGGGGCTTGGGGGCGAAGACAACGCCACCGTGACGCCACTGGGCAGCACGGATGGAACCCTGGCGGGCACGGCCGGTGCCCTTCTGACGCCAAGGCTTCTTGCCGCCACCGGAAACCTCAGAGCGACCCTTAGCAGACTGGGTGCCCTGACGCCAAGAGGCCATCTGGCACTTGACGATGTGGTGCATAACGTGGATGTTCGGCTCGATGCCGTACACCTCAGCGGCGAGCTCGGCCTCGGCGACCTTCTTGCCCTCGCTGTTCTTTACTTCAAACTTTGCCATTTAAGTGTTCTCCTTGGTATGACGCTGGGCTAAATGGGCTGGGCCCTTAGGCCATACGGATGGCGACGAGACCATTCTTGGCACCCGGGACAGCGCCCTTGACCAAGATGAGGTTCTGCTCGGCATCGATGCGGACAACGGAAAGGTTCTTGACGGTAACGCGCTCGTTACCCATGTGACCGGCCATCTTGACGCCCTTGAGGACGCGCGCAGGATAGGCGCACTGACCGATAGAACCGGGGTGACGCTGGAAGTGAGAACCATGCGTCATAGGACCGCGGCGCTGACCCCAGCGCTTGATGCGACCCTGGAAGCCCTTACCCTTGGAGGTACCGATGACGTCGACCTTCTCGACATCAGCGAAATCAGCGACGGTGACGACCTCGCCGACCTTGTGCTCCTCGCCGTTCTCGACGCGGACCTCACGAAGGAAGCGGACAGGCTCGACGCCAGCCTTGGCGAAGTGACCAGCCATGGGCTTGTTCACGTTCTTGGCCTTGATGTCGCCGAAACCGATCTGGACGGCGTCATAGCCGTCGGTTGCCTGAGTTTTAACCTGCGAGACAGCGCAGGGGCCAGCCTGGATGACCGTGACGGGAACGACGTTGTCGTCCTCGTCCCAAACCTGGGTCATGCCAATCTTGCGGCCGAGAATCATGCTGATCAAGATATGATCCCAACTCTCGCGTGGTCTTGGGACAATGCGTACACCACCGAGCGTACGCCCCTAGAGGACCACTACTTACACGACGTGCTCCCCAGCCTTGTATTACGTCCGGACTACCTGACAACCCTATTAAGCAGGCATTTTGTCCAGCCAGAATACTCCCCTGGTTACACACAGCTGTTTAGTATACACGGCTGCGGGCGTATCCATCGAGATTCATATTTCACTCACATTGTTTACGCAGGTAAAGTGCGTGGAGTCGCCTGGGCTTGGCAGAGGGGCGGCGAAATATATTAAGTTTGCTGCTCTACAGTCCTGCGCAAGACGGAAAGCACATTAAGTGCTTTCCTTTGCGTGCGGAACTCGCGACAAACTTAACCCCCGCCCTCAGCCCCGGAGACCCTCCCTGCCGTCACTTTGTCCAAACAGTTCTTGCTCCTCGCCGCTTCCGCGGCTCGAGGCCCCCGTTCTCCGCGGTGGGATTGGTCTGATTATTCTTGTTGAAACTCGGCCTTTGGCTCATAAAAAACGGGAGATGCGGTTTTACATCCCCCGTTTTTGTTGCGGTTAGTCTAGGTCAATAAACTTGGTGCTTAGGATCTTGCCGTCTTTGACGAGCATTCTGGCCATGGTGGGGCCTCGGGTGCCTCTGGGGTAGCTGGCGCTGCCCGGGTTGAGGACTAAGCAGCGGCCCACTTGGGCTTCTTTGGTTACGTGGGTGTGGCCGTTGATGGCTACGTCTACGGATCCCACCGGAAGGTCTTCGCGGTAGTGGGCTACGGCGAATTTGAGGCCTTCGTAGGTAAAGAGCGCAAGACGGTCTACATCGGGGCCGTAGTCGCGGTAGTAATCGTTGTTGCCCAGTACGGCCCGCACGGGGGCGATGGTGCATAGGTGCTCGTAGTCTATCTCTGACGTGAGGTCGCCGGCGTGGATGATCAGGTCTGCGCCCTCAAGCTCATCCAAGAGCGCAGGCGATAAATAGCCGTGGGTGTCCGAGATGATGTCGATGCGCTTGGCGCTTGCACTGTTCATGGGATCCCTTCCGCAAAAAACGATTCGGCAGATACATACAAAAAAGGCCCCACGGCTCCGCAGACGATGGGTCTACAGGGCTGCGGGGCCAGTGTGCTAGAGACTCAGGGCCTTCTTGAGCGGCACGACGCGGCGGCGCGAAACCGGCACGCGTTCGTCGACGCCCGTAATGCCCAGTTGGATAGCGCCCGAGGGCACCGTCTCGACATCCGTGACGCACGCCAAGTTGACGATATAGCGACGATGAACGCGAAAGAAGCCAAAGTCGCAAAGCTTGGCCTCGAACTGCGCCAGCGAAGTCGTCGATAGAAAACGATCATCGACGGTATAGATACAGGAGTAATCGTCCTTGGCCATGATGAAGCGAATGTCATCCACGGGAATGAGGACCTTACGGCCGCCCTTTTCCACCGGAATGCGCTCGATGGTGGCTTTGCTGTCCGTGACGGGCTTGGCGTGCTGCATGACCTTCTCGATCGCGCGATCCAGGCGTGCCTCTTCAACCGGCTTCATCAAGTAGTCGACAGCATCCACATCGAACGCCTCGACGGCATGATCGCTATACGCGGTCACAAACACAATCGCCGGCGGATTCTTAAGCTTATGCAGTGCCTCGGCAAGCTGCAGACCAGAAGCGCCGGGCATCGAGATATCGAGAAATACGACATCGACGCGGCTTTCCATCAACATCTCAATGGCGGAGCGGACGCTCGACGCCTCAGTGATCGTGCCGATCTTGCCCGTCTGCTCGAGCAAGAAGCGAAGTTCCGAACGGGCCGGGGCCTCATCATCCACAATCATCGCACGCAGCATAGGGATTAAACCTTTCGTCAACAAACTACGCTGGGCATCCGCCGCTTGGCGTTGAGCCCATAGCCTTTTATTTTACTCTTGAATGTCAAAGATGCTCTCTGACAAATCAAGATGCAGGAGCACTTTGGTACCCTTGCCCGGCGCCGATTCGACGCGTGTATAAGAGTGCGGTCCATAAAAGCGATGGATGCGCTCAGAAATATTGTGCATGGCCACGCCGGCGCCGCCGCCTTGCGGGGAACTGGCATCGGGGCGGGCGGAGCGCTCATCAAACAACCTGGCGGCGGTGCCCTCGTCCATGCCCACGCCGTTGTCGGCCACGGCAATCAGGATTGCGTCGTCGCCGTCTTGATGGACGGTCACATCGATCCGCAGGGCGTCGTCGCCCATGCCATGCCGCACGGCGTTCTCGACGATGGGCTGGATTACAAAGGCCGGGACCAACGTGTCCTCGACATCCTCGGAGACATCGAAGGTCGCCAGTACGCGGTCCTCGCCAAAGCGCGCCTTCTCAAACGTCAGGTAGCGCTTGGTCTGGGCAACCTCGCGCGAGACCGGGATAAGCGACCCCGAGTTGTCGAGCGTGGCGCGATAGAACGAGGAGAACTCGCGCAGCAGCTCGCGGGCGCGCAGCGGGTCGGTACGCGTAAACGACGCGATGGTGTTGAGCGTGTTAAACAGAAAGTGCGGATTGATCTGCGCCTGCAGAGCACGAACCTCGGCACGTGCCGTGAGCTCCTTTTGTACCTCGAGCTCGTGGATGGCGAGCTGCGTGGACAGGATCTCGGCAAAGCCCGAGGCGAGCGCATACTGGGTACGGTCGACGGCGCGCGGGGTCTTGTAGTAGAACTTGAGCGTGCCGACGGTGCGGTCGCCCACCTTGATGGGCGCGATGATACCGGCGGGAACATGGTTGTGCGAGCCATCCGAACCCACCACGTCCACCACGCGGTTGAACGACTGCACGATACCGTGCTCAATGACGTAGCGCGTGGCGAGCGTGTGGATGGGCGAATCGGGCAGCAGCTTTTCCTCGAACTCGCCCGCGCAGGCCAGCACGTTGCTCTCATCGGTGATGGCAACGGTCATGGCACGTGTCTCGGGCAGGATACGCCGGCACACCAAAAGCGCCGATTCCTGCGTCAGACCGCCCTTAATGTCCTCGAGCATGGCCGAGGCAACCGAGAGCGTCTCCTCGGTGTACTGGGAGCGTACCGAATCGGGATTGAGCGTCAAATAGATAAAGATGCACAAGAAGATGCACAGCAGCGCACAGGCGACCACCGTGGCAATCGGCTCAATGCCAGTCGCCAGGGCAAAGATAAAGTACACCAACACGCAAACGGCGCAGACAACGGCGATGATGCGAAAGATTGAAATTGAATTATCGCGCTGGGCGCGGCGGTCGATCATTCAGCCCCCTCCAGGATGCTAATCAGTTGTGCGTCGCGCCAAAGTTCGTCTATGATCTTGGGCCAGAAACTCTGAAAACGCAGGTAGCTTGCGGCGTTTTGGCGGGCATAGGTCTTGGCCTCGTCAATACCATGACGCCAGATGCGCAGATACCCCTCGTGCTCGCGGGTAAACATGCTGCGAACCATGGCGGTCTTGCGCACGCGGTCGTCGAGCTCGCGCGAGATCCACGGACCCGGATAGGGCATGAGCGATGCGGCCGTAACCGGAATGAGCTCCTTTTGGTGCGCAGCGAACGCCAGCTTGGCCCGCTCGTAGTACCAACGGTACACGTCCTGCATAAAGCGCGGCGAGCGCTTCTCGGACTCGGGTGGCAGGTGGCGCACGGTCCACTCGTTGTCGAACCACACGTCATAGCCGAACATGCGCATGTTAAAGAGATAGTCCAGATCCTCGCCGCGGGTGATAAACGGGTCGAAGGCCACGCGCGCAAAGGCGCGGGCGTGCAGAGCCACAAGGCCGCCGCACACGTAATTGGAGCGCGAGATGCGGGTGCCCGAGAGCGCCTTTTTCATCCAGCGATTGAACTCGATACGCTTGGTCCACCAGCGATGGCAAATGCCCACTTTGTCCGTAGGAGCCAGCGGCGACCCGTCGCGATCGTAAAAGTATCCGCTCTTGACTAAAATCGGCAGGCCCTGACGTGTCTGTTGACCCAGTGCATAGGTCGCACGCTTCATAAAGTCGGCATCGATGACGGTCTCGTCGTCATCCAAAAACACAACCGCGTCGTGCCCCAGCACCGCCGCACAGGCAAGACCCATGTTGCGGATGGCGCCGTAGCCGCGCAGGCTCACGCACTCGCCCGAGCCTTTGGGCGCGATCTGCGCCACGCGGTCGGCAACACGCGAAGCCTGAGTATTGGTAACGATGGTGACCTTAAGCGTGGGATGCGCATTAACGATTTCGTGCACGCGATGGGATACGTCGGCCGTGGCGGAAACCGGACAGACCACCAAGAGAATGATGCGCGGAATGTCGCGCACCTGTTCGAGCGAAGTCAGGCAGCGATCGAGTTCCGGGTTGGCGGAATTGAGCGACGTCGAGTGATCGTAGGTGCCGGGAGCGTTTGCTTGGGTATCATCGCCCGCCCAATATGTTGGGATCACAACCGTGGCGTTCATACCTTTACCCTCCTTGCAACACAAAAACGGGGCGCCGCCAAACACAGGCGACGCCCCGCGACCTAGCTGGTTCCATCATACCCACTTGGGCTAAACATTGTTCGGAAGTCAGAATGATTTATGCGGCTACTTCCAAAAGAGTACTGCAGATAGGCACAATTGCTGTACTGAGCCCGGTTGCCTTACGCCGCCGCCTGAGCCATGCGGGACAGACGGACCAGCAGCACAAAGCCAACAACCAGCAGAACACCAATAGAAAGGACGCCCAGCGACGGGTTGCCGGTCAGCGAGGTGACAACCGACACCAGGAAGGTGCCCATAACGCTTGCGTAACGGCCAAAGATATCGAAGAAGCCGTAGTACTCGTTGGACTTTTCCTTGGGGATGATGCGGCCAAAATAGCTGCGGCTGAGCGCCTGCACGCCACCCTGGAACAAGCCGACCAAAATAGCGAGCACCCAAAACTCAAAGGCGGTCTTTAAGAAAAACGCGGCAAAGAGCACGATGCCCATATAGGCGGCGACGGCCACCAAGATCATGTTGAGTGTGCCCACGCGACCGGCGAGCTTGCCGTAGATGATGGCGGACGGGAAGGCCACAAACTGCGTAACGAGCAGCGCCAGCACCAGTTGGGTCGAGTCGATGCCCAGAGCCGATCCGTAGCTGGTTGCCATGGAAATGACCGTGTGCACACCGTCGATGTAAAAGAAGAACGCGATCATGTAGACCAGCACGGTCTTGTTGTGGGCGATCTCGCGCATGGTGTGTCCGACCTCGGAGAACACGCCGCCCACGATGTGGCCGATGGTGTCCTGGGGACCGCGCTCGCGACCGTACTTTTGCTTATAGGTGCGAATGAGCGGCAGGGTAAAGATGAGCCACCAGGCACCGGTGATGACAAACGACAGACGCGTTGCCAGCATGGTGGGGACGCCAAGAGCGGGGCCACCCATGATAAGCGCCAGGCAGATGATGAACGGCACGGTGGAACCGATGTAGCCCCAGGCATAGCCCGAGCTGGACACGGCGTCCATGCGCTCGTCGGTGGTAATGTCGGGCAGCATGGCGTCGTAGAACGTCATAGAAGAGTTAAGGCCGATGGTGCACAGCACGTACACGGTCAAAAATGCCATGGCGGACATGGGGATAGCCTGCGCCAGGCAAAGAACCAGGCCCGTGAGGAAGAAGCCCAAGAAGAACTTAATCTTGTTGCCGGCGTAATCGGCAAGCGCGCCCAGAATGGGCATGAGCATGGCAATGACCAGCGAGGCAATCGTCTGCGCGTTGCCCCAGGCGACCACCAGGTCTGCCGAGGAAGCACCGGTATTGATGGCGTTAAAGTAGATGGGCACCACCGAGGTATTGAGCAGCACGAGGGCCGAGTTGCCCACATCGTACATAACCCAGTTACGCTCGAGCTTGGTGTATTTCATGGACAGGGCCCCTTCGTATTCGCCCGATATGCAGTTAGTTCATCGTACCCCAATTGTCCAGAGGCGCCGGTAAGGATTCGGCAAAGGGGCACGCACGAGCCCTACTCCTCGCGGTCGAACTCTTCGTCGGCGCCGAGCACGCGACCGCTGTAATTGACGTGGTTGGTCACGGCTTCCATATCGCCGGTCTCGATAAAGCGGGCAACCGTGCACTCGTAATCGAGCAGCGCGCGGTCAAAGACCTCGGGGAAGCTCTCGTTCGAGACCTCGCCGGTAAAGGGGTTCTTCCATGCCAAGTGGCCCAGATTGCCGGTACGCTCGGGCAGCTCGGTCGTCACGCGGTGCGCAAGGCCGTCGAGCAGCGAATAATCGTGCACCAAGCCCTCGAGCAGGGCAATCGCGCGCGTCTTGGCCGAGCCGGCCGGCTCGATAGTGCGGTAGAGCATCTGCATGTCGGCTACGGCGCCGCCGTACTCCCCCGCCGGGATGTCGATACCGTACACACGCCCGGCAACATAGCTCATCAGCACGCCGGCAGCGCGATTGATGCGGTCAGTAGTGACAATCTCGCCCGCCGGAGGATAATCCTCGACCGTGGCCCCGTCACGTTTGAGCTGCAGCATCAGCACGTCCAGGTCGCTTTCGAGCACGGCGTGAACTTGACTGCCCGAAGCCTCGAGCTCGGGATCGGACTCGACAATGCCAAACTGCTGCTCGTAGACAAAGGGGTGGGCATTGCGATCGAGCACATAGTGCGACAGCAGGCCCAGCGCAAAGGCGCGACCCAGATTGGCATCGCGCGGCTGCAGGTGCGACACGCCGTCGCGCAGGCACGAGAACTGGCGCGACATGCGCGAGCGGTGCATGACCTGAGCAAGCGACATGCAGTCGGAAATGCGCAGCGTGAGCATGTGGAAGAAAAACGGGTCGGGACCTTGGTTTCCCAGGATAAAGGCGATGCGCTCCTCGTCGGACGTGATAACGCCCTGCGGAAGACGGTCGATGCTTTCCTCGCCAAACAGGTGATGCGTAATGAGCGCGGGCATAATAATCCTTTCGATTTCATTCGATGCAATCCATTATGCCCACCGCACAGTCATACCAAACCTGCAACGGCAAACGATGGCGCACCGACCCTTACGCAAGCCCCAAGTGCGATTTGACCTCGGCAGCGCGACGGCGTGAAACGGGCACCGTCGAGCTCACACGGTCGAGCCTGAGCTCCATCAGGCCCGTGGAACCGATCTCGACATTATGCACGTCTTCCAAATTAACCAGATAGCTGCGGTGGACGCGGATAAAGCCCTCGGAGGCCAGGCGACGCTCGAGCGAGGAAATCGACTCATTGATCAGGTACGTCCCCTCGGCGCAAACGGCGTTGCAAAAATCGGCGCGTGCCTCAAAGTAGCAGACATCCGCCACGGGAATGAACACCTTTTTGCCCCCGCGATCCACCGTCAGGCGCAAAGGCTGGCGCGGAGTATGGACGACACGGCGAGCACCCAGGGCAGTCTCGATCTTGTCGAGCGCCTTTGACAGGCGGGCATCCTCGACCGGTTTGACGACGTAATCGACAGCATCGAGGTTATAGGCATCGGCCGCATACTCGGCAAATGCCGTCACAAACACCACGACCGGCGGCCTCTTTAGGTTTTGCAGGGTCTCGGCAAGCTCAATTCCCGAGCGACCGGGCATGGTAATGTCTAAAAACAGCACGTCGGGCTTGCTCGACAGAATCAACTCAACGGCTTCGGTGACATTGCCCGCCTCGGCAATCTGACCCACACGCGTATCCTTTTCCAACAGATAGCGTAGCTCAGCCCTAATTGGGGGCTCGTCATCAACCACCAGGATGTTCCAGCCTTCGGACATATGCGCTTCCCCTCTTTTTCTCTCAATCCAACCGCGTGCTACACCGTCAACGGCGCCGGCTCATGTGGCTCGCCGTTCAACTCAACGATGACCTGCGTTCCCACGCCCTCCTGGGACTTCACGCGCATGCCAGAATCTTCTCCGTAAAAGAAATGGATGCGCTGAAGCACGTTGAAGAGCGCCAGGCCGCAACCTCGCTTGACGGAGCCGTCGGCGGTAATGCTCTCGGGCTCCTCTCGGCGATGCTGCTCAAACAGATGCGCGCAGACTTCTTCGCTCATTCCGATGCCGTCGTCTTCGACGATGATCTCCAAGCCGTCATCGGTCTCGAAAGCCCTAACATGAATAGAAAGCGGCTCGATCTCGCGCTGCGCATGCTTGATGCAGTTTTCGAGCAGCGGCTGCAAGATAAACGGCGGTACCAGGCTGTCGCGCACCTCAAAGTCGATGTCGACCGAAACGCGCAGACGGCCGTCACCATACCGGGCCTGCATAAGATTGATATAACGAGTGCCCTGTTCCACCTCGTGCTCGAGCGTGGTGAGCGTATCGGAGTCAGAAAGCGTCTGACGATAGTAGTTGGAAAAGTCGATCAGCAGCGATCGCGCCTTGTCGGGCTCGGTTCGAACGAGCGACACGATGGTGCTGATGGTGTTAAATAGAAAATGAGGATCGACCTGCGATTGCAAGGCGCGCAGCTCCACGCGGGCCGTAAGCTCGTCCTGGCGCTCGAGCTCAAAGCTGGCGAGCTGCGTGGAAATTAGATCGGCAAAACCCGAGGCAAGGGCCGTCTGGCGCATATCAATGCTGCTCAGGCGGGGATAGTACAGCTCGAGTGTGCCCACGCAATGCCCGCGCACGGTAAGCGGCGCGACAATGCCGGCGCGCAGGCGGGGAAAATAACCGCCCGTCTCATTGGAGGTGTCGCGCGAAAACACGCTCTGCTCGCCCGTCTCAATCACACTGAGCGTGGTCTTGAGCACGACCGGGGTGCCGGCGGGGCACTTTGCCGAGTCCTCGCCCCAGCTTGCCAACACCTGCTTGCCGTCGGTAAAGCAGATGGCAGAGGCGATGGTCTCGGACAAGATAATTTTAGAGGCGCCCAGGGCCGCTTCGGGCGTAAGGCCGCGCGACGTGTAGGCGAATATTTTTGATGCGATGGCGAGCGTACGGTCGGTTGCGCTCGATGTGAGGTCGTCAGGGACCACAAAGACATACGAGAAAAAGAAGCACAGCATGACCATGCCGGCAATAACGACAACGCCCGGAACGGGATTGGGGTTATCGGTTAAATCCCAGATAAGCAGCAGGATAAGCGCCGGAACGACAACACCGAGCAGGATGGCCTGGACCACATGCTGGGCCGTACGAAAGACCTTGGTAGAGTTGTAGCTCTTGCCCAGAATCAGCCTGTTTAAATCCACCGTCATCCCCTTTTGTCTATCGCACCCATAGCAATAAAGAGGGCCGCAAGCGACCCTCTCCATTGCATTATGCAATCAAATACTGCGTTTTACATCCAGTCGTCGATGAACGGTAGTTTAGGCGCTGTATTTGTTGGCCTCGCCAAAGGTGCCCGCCTCGACGATCCAGCCGTCCTTCATGATAACGTCCATGTTGTCGGTGTTGAGCACGTGGATGTCGGCGGCGACGTCACCGTTGACGACCAGCAGGTCGGCGCACTTGCCGGCCTCGATAGAACCGGTCTCGTCCTCGATGTGGCACATCTTGGCACCGTTGAGGGTGGCGCAGGTGATGGTCTCGACCGGGGTGAAGCCGATCTTGTCGACGAACTCGTACATCTCCTCGATGGAGCAGGTGCCGTACGGGGTGACGAAGGAGAAGGAGTCGGAGCCGATCGTCATGACGACGCCGCGCTTCTTGGCCTCGCGCAGGCAGTCGTAGTTGCGCTGCAGCTCCTTCTCGACCAAGGTGCCCTCGTACTTGTCGTGCAGCTCGGGGACGTAGACGGGCGGATAGGTGGCGTACCAGGTGGGCAGGAAGGCGATCGTCGGGGTGAAGAAGGTGCCCTGCTCGGCCATGAGGTCCATGGTGCGCTCATCGATATCGAAGCCGTGAATCAGCTGCTCGCAGCCAAAGCGAACGGAATCGTAGGCAGCGGCGTGGTTGTTGTAGCAGTGGCTCCACACGGGGATGCCGACCATCTTGGCCTCTTCGACCACGGCCTGAATCTCCTCGGAGCAGTAGTGCTGGTCGCGGCCGGAGTCCCAGCGCCAGATGCCGCCACCGGTAGCCCAGATCTTGATGGCATCGGGGTTCTCGCGCAGGCGACGACGGACGGCCTTGCGCAGATCCCAAGGACCGTCGACCTGATCGCCCCAGGGGTGCGATTCCTTGTTGAGCTCCTGGCTGCAGTGGTGGGAGTCGCCGTGGCCGGCAACGCGGCAGAAGCCAAGGCCGGTGGCCAGAACGCGCGGGCCCTTGAAGACGCCCTTGTCGATGCAGTCACGGATCTGGATACCAAAGCGGCCGATCTCGCAGACGGTGGTGAGGCCGTGGGTGAGGCAGTCATAGGCCTGCTTGACGGCGACGGCCTGCTTCTCGAGGAGCGGCTGCATGACCCAGTCGGTGTCATCGTCAGTCAAGTTGCCCGAGAAGTGCAGGTGGGTGTCGATCAGGCCGGGAAGGACAGTCTTGCCGGCGGCGTCGATAACCTCAACGCCCTCGGGAAGGTCCTGCATAGCACCGGCGTACTCGATCTTGCCGTTGTCGTCGACGAGAACGAGGGAGTTCTCGACCGGCTCGGCACCGGTACCGTCGATGAGCTTACCGCCAACGATTGCATACTTAGTGGACATGGTTCCTCCTTATGGATCCATATAGTGGGCGAGGCCGTGTTGGGTTAAGGCCTCACAAAGCTACCCAAGTGGCGCCGGGTTCGGTGCGCGGAAGAGAGGATTCCGCGCACCCGATCCGCCCCGGCTAGGCGTTACTTTTTGCGGGAATTGGTGAAAGCCATGAGGGCCAGGCCAATAGCCAACCAGCCGATCACGATGCTCCACTCCACCATGTTGAGGGAGGCGGGAGAGAACGGAATCACAAGCAGGCCGATGATGATGGCACAGGCAGCGATAGCGAGGCCGATGCCAAACTTGCCGCCGGGCACCTCGTAGGGACGAGGCAGGTCGGGCTCGGTGAAGCGCATGCGCAGGCAAGCGAGGGCGACCATGCCGCAGGAGAAGATGAAGGCGAGAGCCGACACGTTGGTCAGAGGGATGAGCATGTTCTTGCCCAGGAACGGACCGACGACGGTGATGACGCCCAAGACGACGCAGGCAAGCTTGGGAGCACCGGACTTGGGGTCGACCTCGGCGAACTGCTCGGGCAGCTGGCCCTTGCGGCCCATGGCGAGCATGATGCGGCTCGTGGCGCCGTAGAAGGAGTTCATCGGGCCCATGGGTCCAAGCGTGGCGATGACGAGCATGGCCAGGTACAGAAGCATGTTGATGCCCTTGAGGCAGGCAAGCGCGGGAACCGGGCTCTTAACAAACTCATGCCAGTCGAGGATGGTGCCGAACGAGTAGATGCAGACCATGTAGAAGCCGCCGGCGGCCAGCAGAGCCAGGGAGATAATTTTGCCGAACTTGTTCCAGTTGAGGCCCTCGGCTGCTTCCTCAGCCTGCTGAGGAATGGTGTCGAAACCGGCGTAGAAGAACGGAGTCAGAACCAGGACCGACACGATGCCGGCGAACAGGCTGGTGCTCTCGGTAGCGGCCTTGCCGCCGCCAGCGCCGGCGACCTGGGAGAACACGGGCATGGCGTTGTCCGGCGAGCCGGTGAACAGCGAGACGCCCATGGCGAGCAGCATGCCGCAGAGCAGGGCCTTGGTCAGGAAGGCCTGGAGTTTGGCGGCCGAGCTGGCACCACGGAAGTTGAGGAAGATGACGTAGACTGCAAAGCCGAGCGCGATCAGCGTCGGGAACAGGTAGACGTCGGCCCCCAGGATGGTGTAGAGCTTGACGGCGCGCAGCCACTCAAGGCCGGGCAGGCTGCCGAACATCTCGGACACGAGGGTCGAAATAGCGATGGCCTCCCACGGGCACAGGATGCCGTTGCCCAGGGCCAAAAGCCATCCGGTGATGTAGCTCAGTGTACGGCCAAAGCTACGATCGACATACTCGACGATGCCGCCCGAGATGGGGATAGCAGCCGTGAGCTCACCGAAAACAGCTCCGACGGGCACGAGGAAGATTGCACCCAAGAGGAATGCGATCATAGCGGGAACGGGACCGCCGCCCACGACCATCCAGTCACCGACCTGCAGAACCCAACCGGTACCGATGATGGCACCGAAACCGATGGTGAAGAAGTTCCAGAGCGAGAGCGTTTTCTTCATGCCGCCGTTATCCTCGACTGCAACCTCTGCGTTCTTGTCCGCCATTGTTCCCCTCCTTTCCTATTTGACGCCCTTGGCGTCACCCCTTGCGCGGTCTGTTTTGCCGCGCGCTTTTATTTCGTGGCTTTAAGATACGGCCTTGGCACAGCAGCGCCGCTTGTAGCTCGACCGAAGGCAGAACTGCAAAACGAGCGGCGCCGTTTTTGGGACGAACGGCGGGAGACGTCATTCGTCTTGGACGCTTTCATCTTGTCTGCTTTTGAAGACCTGTTGCCGTGACGCTTGGCGCGCGGCGCGGCAACGTTCATACCATTTGTCAGGCTTTTGGCGCACATACCCATGTGCCGTGCCTCTTTTTATGTAGGATAGACAAGTTACACATGAGGCAAGGTGATTCGAATGGCATACGGATACAATGACGGCGACCAACGGCCACAAAGCGTGCGCCTTGCCGGCCGCACCACGCCAACGCCCAGAAGCACCTCCGACAACGACAACCCGCAGCGCCCCCAAGAGCAGCCCGGGGCTTCTTCGCGGCAGCAAAGCCGTACCGTGCAGCAGTCAGACCGCGTGAGTACGAGCACATGCCAACGCCAGACCGACACATCGCAGCCACGCCGCTACGATCGCCGTACGACCGACTACTACGTTAAGCGCTCCTTTTCGCGACCTCAACGCGATCGCGGCAATTCCGCCCCTTACCCCGCGTCGCACGCCACAAGCCACGCGCTTCCGGCCCGCCGCCTACGCCTTACGCTTTGCTCCATCGCCGCCTCGTCTTTGTGTTTTTGGGATCCTGTATCTCCCACGGATCAGCCGGTCTTGAGCCCACTGCCGAGGACAGGCTGCTTAAAGCTCCCGTCGCGCCCGGTTACTCCTTTGCGTTCTCGACCCCACGCTCGCAATGGCAGGCCGGCACCATGCCCCACATCTACCAAATTGACCCCGCATGGTCGGAGCTGCCCTATGCCGGTGGCACTATTCGCGAAAACGCTTGCGGTCCTACCTGCCTCACCATGGTCTATATCTTTAAGACCGGCCATACCGATAAGACGCCGGTCGATATATGCGCACTGGCCGAAGCCGGCAACTACGCCCCCACTGGTGCCACCGAGTGGTCGTTTATGACAGGCGGTGCGTGGCAGCTGGGGCTCAACGGAACACAGCTCTATAACGATCGCGAATCGATTACCCAAGCACTTCGCTCGGGTGCGCCCGTCATCGCCGCAGTGCGCCCCGGTACGTTTACCAACGTAGGCCACTACATCGTGCTCTACGGCATCGACGATGCCAACCAGATGCGTCTACGACCCCAACTCGGCCAGCCGCAGCGCCCGCCGCTGGGGCGTCGTAGAGGTCCTCAACGAAGTCGAAGCCATGTGGGCCTACTACTAGTCATTGGGGACAGACTTAAATGAGTGGTCATTAGGGACGCTCTTGTTTGACTAGTCATTTAAGAACGTCCCTAATGACTAGGTGAATAGCAAAAGCCCCGCAGCCGGAGCGGGCTGCGGGGCTCATGAAGAGAGGCTAGTTTGTAGGCGCTTTGCCTGGCGCCCACGAGAGAGGCAACAGAGTAGAGACTACTCGTGGATGCGGGTACCGGAGAGACCGGCCATGGTCTCGGCAGCCTTGTCCAGAGCGCCGATGATGCAGGTGCGGCCCTTGCGGGAACGGGCGAACTTGATGGCAGCGCGGACCTTGGGCTCCATGGAACCCTTGCCGAACTGGCCCTCGTCGGCCAGGCGCTCGGCCTCGTCGGCGGTGAGGTCCTCGAGCTCCTCCTGGTTGGGCTTGCCAAAGTTGATGGCGACATGCTCAACGGCGGTCAGCAGGAACAGGACGTCGGCGTCGCAGTCCTCGGCCAGCAGCTCGCCGCCCAGGTCCTTGTCGATGACGGCGGGAACGCCCTTGTAGCAGCCCTTGTTCTCGTAGTCGCGGACAACGGGGATGCCGCCGCCACCGCAGGCGATGACGATGAACTCGTTGTCGAGCAGGTTGAGGATGGAGTCGGCCTCGACGATCTTCTTGGGATCGGGGGAAGCGACGACGCGACGCCAGCCGCGGCCGGAATCCTCGACGAAGACCTTGGAGGGATCCTCGGCCATGAACTCCTTGGCCTGCTCCTCGGTATAGAAGGGACCGATCGGCTTGGTCGGGTTCTTGAACGCGGGATCATCCGGGTCGCACTCGATCTGGGTGACGACGGTGGCGGCGTGCCAACGCTTATAGCGCTTGTGCATCTCGCGGCCGATGCCCTGCTGCAGGTGATAGCCGATGTAGCCCTGGGACATGGCGCCGCACTCGGGCAGCGGCATCTCGGGGGTACCGATGGCATCGTGAGCAGCGGCGAAGGCGTTCTGGATCATGCCGACCTGCGGGCCGTTGCCGTGGGTGATGATGATCTCGTTGCCCTGCTCGATGAGGCCGAGGAGGGCATGGGCGGTGTTGCTCACGGCCTCGATCTGCTCGACGGGGTTGTTGCCGAGGGCGTTGCCGCCAAGGGCGACGACAATACGATCTGGCTTGCCAAGAGGCTTAGACATTGCTGGAATCCTTTCTGTAAAAGGCCTACAACCCATTAATAACCCGCGTCCGTGCGATACGCGAGTTTATTAAGGTTTATATTCTCTTTATCGCTCATTTTATTCATTTTGAAAATAGCGGAACGGTGAACGGTCGTTTTTATCCGCTCAGCGTACAGAACCCCAGCTCAAGCATATCTACGCCATTTACGTGCAACTTTATTTTAATAGAGCAGGGATTAGACCAGATTATGCAAACTATATCTCTGCTAAACACAAAACGGACAGCGCAATATCTTACTCGCACTATACGAGATTCTATGCACATATAAGTCGAGTATGCACCCCTGCAAAAACAAGGAGCTTTTCATCCAACAAAAGGAATAAAGAAGAGCTCCGAAAAAGCGGCAACGGCCAAGTCCCCCATCCATCCCCAAAGTGGCGCGAGGTTTCGCGGCAAAGCCGCGAAACAGCGAAGGGGACGGAATACCCGACCAACTACGTCCTTCATCCGCCCACACAATCCGAGGACGTAGTCGTAGCAGGATCTGAGGGCTGACCTTCGCGGACACTCCGCAGGACGAAAGAACCCCCGCCGCACGTAGTGCGCAGCGGGAGTTCTTTCATGTCCGAGGACGTCCGCGAAGGTCAGCCCTCAGATCCTGCGGTGGGAGACCTAGGCCTCGTTGTACACCGTCTTGAGCTTCAGCAGGTGAGCGTAGCGGTCCATAGCGGCCTGCTCGCTCTCCTTGAAGAGCTCCTCGGCGCGCTCGGGGAAGGAGCGCGTCAGCGAAGCGTAACGGGCCTCGTTCATCAGGAACTCCTGATAACCGCCCGCGGGCTCCTTGGAATCGAGCGAGAACTTCTTGCCGGCAGCAGCCTCGGGGTTGAAGCGGAAGAGGTTCCAGTAACCGCACTCGACAGCCTTCTTCATCTCGGCCTGGCAGTTCTGCATGCCGCCCTTCTTGATGGAGTGCATCTCGCAGGGGCTGTAGCCGATGATGAGGGACGGGCCGTCGTAGGCCTCGGCCTCGTGGATGGCCTTGAGGGTCTGAGCCGGGTTGGCGCCCATGGCGACCTGCGCCACATAGACGTAGCCGTAGCTCATGGCAATCTCGGCCAGGGACTTCTTCTTGGTCACCTTACCGGCAGCGGCGAACTGAGCGACCTGGCCCAGGTTCGAGGCCTTGGAGGCCTGACCACCGGTGTTGGAGTAAACCTCGGTGTCGAAGACGAAGACGTTGATATTGTGGCCGGAAGCCAGGACGTGGTCCAGGCCACCGAAGCCGATGTCGTAGGCCCAACCGTCGCCACCGAAGACCCAGAAGGACTTCTTGGTGAGGTAGGCCTTGTCGGCGAGAATCGCCTTGGAAGCATCGCAGCCGCACTTCTCGAGCTCGGCAACGTAGGCAGCGGCAGCGGTCTTGGAAGCCTCGGTGTCGTTGACGGAGTCGATCCAAGCCTGGCCGGCGGCCTTGAGCTCATCGGACGGACCGTCAGCGGCGATGATCTCCTGGGTAGCGGCGATCAGCTTCTTCTGGACGGCCTCGTAACCGACGGCCATGCCCAGACCGTGCTCGGCATTGTCCTCGAACAGGGAGTTGTTCCACGCCGGGCCGTGACCGTCCTTGTCCTTGCAGTAAGGAGCGGTGGCAGCGGGGTTGCCCCAAATGGAGGAGCAGCCGGTGGCGTTGGAGATGAACATACGGTCGCCGGCGACCTGGGTCACCAGACGTGCATAGGCGGTCTCGGCGCAGCCGGCGCAGGAGCCAGAGAACTCCAGGTAAGGCTGCTTAAACTGGCTGCCCTTGACGTTGGCCGCGATGAGCTCCTTCTTCTCGGAGACGTTCTCGACCATGTAGTCCCAAACGGGCTGCTGGTCCATCTCCTGCTCGGTGGGAACCATCTCGAGGGCGCCCTTGGGGCAGACTTTGACGCAGTTGGTGCAGCCCATGCAGTCGAGCGGGGACACGGCCATGGTGAACTTCATGCCCTTGGCCTTGGGGCCCATGGCGTCGAGCGTGCGGGTAGCCTCGGGCGCGGCGGCAGCCTCGTCCTCGGTCATCGCGAACGGACGGATGGTGGCATGCGGGCACACGTAGGCGCACTGGTTGCACTGGATGCACTTGGTCTCGTCCCAGTGAGGAACGACGACGGCGACGCCGCGCTTCTCGTATGCGGAGGCGCCCAGCTCAAACTGGCCGTCGGCGCAACCGACGAAGGCGGAAACGGGCAGGCTGTCGCCATCCATGCGATCGATGGGCTCGAGCAGGTTCTTGACCTGCTGGGCGATGGCGGACTTGGTCTCCTCGGAGAGCTCGACGGGAGCGGCATCCTCGGCGGTTGCCCAGTCGGCCGGAACCTCGAACTTACGGAAGGCGGTAGCGCCGGCATCGATGGCCTTATGGTTGGCGTCGACGATGGCCTGGCCCTTCTTCATGTAGGACTTGGTAGCCGCGTCCTTCATGTACTGCAGGGCGTCCTCGGCGGGCAGAACCTTGGCCAGTGCGAAGAAGGCGGACTGGAGCACCGTGTTGGTGCGCTTGCCCATGCCGACCTTGGCAGCCAGGTCGATAGCGTCGATCAGGTAGACGTTGACGTTGTTGTTCGCGATGTAGCGCTTGGCCACGGCGGGCATGTGCTCGGCGAACTCCTCGTCGCTCCACTGGCAGTTGACCAGGAAGGTGCCGCCCGGCTTGACGTCGCGGACCATCTTGAAGCCCTTGACGATGTAGCTGGGGTTGTGGCAGGCGACAAAGTCGGCCTTGGTCACGTAGTACGGCGAGCGGATCGGAGAATCACCAAAGCGCAGGTGCGAGACGGTGACGCCGCCGGTCTTCTTGGAGTCGTACTGGAAGTAGGCCTGAACGTACTTGTCGGTGTGGTCGCCGATGATCTTGATCGAGTTCTTGTTGGCGCCGACGGTACCGTCGCCACCCAGACCCCAGAACTTGCACTCGATGGTGCCGGGGGCTGCGGTGTTGGGCGCATCCTCGGCCTCGGGCAGGCTCAGGTTGGTCACGTCATCGACAATGCCGATGGTGAACTCGCGCTTGGGCTCGTCCTTCTTAAGCTCCTCGAAGACAGCAAACGCGGACGCGGGAGGCGTGTCCTTGCTGCCCAGGCCGTAACGGCCGCCGACGACCTTGATGCCCGTCTTGCCGGCCTCGTAGAGAGCGGAGACGACGTCCTGGTAGAGCGGCTCGCCGATGGAACCCGGCTCCTTGGTGCGGTCCATGACGGCGATCTTTTTGACGGTCTCGGGGAGAACGTCGACAAAGTGCTTGATGGAGAACGGACGGAACAGGCGAACCTTGACCAGGCCGACCTTCTCGCCGTGAGCGTTGAGGTAGTCGATGACTTCCTCGAGCACGTCGCAGAAGGAGCCCATGCACACGACGACACGATCGGCATCGGGAGCGCCGTAGTAGTTGAACAGGCCGTAATCGGTGCCGAGCTTTTCGTTGATCTTCTTCATGTAGCCCTCGACGACGGCGGGAAGCTCGTCGTAGACCTTGTTGCAGGCCTCGCGGTTCTGGAAGAAGATGTCGCCGTTCTCGTGGCTGCCGCGGGTATGCGGGTGCTCAGGGTTGAGCGCGTGATCGCGGAAAGCCTGGACGGCGTCCATGTCGCACATCTCGGCCAGATCCTTGTAGTCCCACATGGCAACCTTCTGGATCTCGTGGCTGGTGCGGAAGCCATCGAAGAAGTTAAGGAACGGGGTCTTACCCTCGATGGCGGCAAGGTGAGCCACCGGCGAGAGGTCCATGACCTCCTGGACGTTGCCCTCGGCGAGCATGGCGAAGCCGGTCTGACGACAGGCCATGACGTCGGAGTGATCGCCAAAAATGTTCAGGGCGTGAGAAGCGACGCAACGCGCGGAGACGTGGAAGACGCCCGGGAGCTGCTCGCCCGCGATCTTGTACATGTTCGGGATCATCAGGAGCAGACCCTGAGAAGCCGTGTAGGTGGTGGTCAGAGCACCGGCGCCCAGCGAACCGTGAACGGTACCGGCTGCACCTGCCTCGGACTCCATCTCGACGACCTTGACCGGGGTGCCGAAGATGTTCTTGCGACCCTGGGCCGCCCACTGGTCGACATGGTCGGCCATCGGGCTGGACGGCGTAATGGGATAGATTCCCGCTACCTCGGTGTACGCATACGAAACATATGCGGCCGCCTCGTTGCCGTCCATAGACTTAAACTTACGCGCCATATACCCCTCTCCTCTCATATAGGTATACAGGCCCCGGCGATCGCCGGGATGTTGGCGTGATGGGATTTACGCTGTTGCTTCCAATCATCTGGCAGGCAGGCTCAGCAGCAGGTACGTGGCGTGGAGAGAAGACATGCCGAGGCGAGGGACAGCTGATGCGCCCCACAGACCCGACCGCCCGTCTTGCACATGACCGAGCGCCGCAAAGGCCGCATGCCGGATGCTCCCGGGCACGCCCCGGCGATGGGAAGCGCCCGCAACGGAAATCCGCATGCGGGTTTATTGTACCCCGCCGTCAAGTGTAATTTCGGCAAATATAGGCGGGCGGTAAAGGTTTACCTTGGGTGACTATTGTGCGCCCGGCACCGACGGGCACAGTCCCCTGGAACCCCACAGCAATTGCGGTGAAATAGGGAGTGTTTTTGCCGGTCGCGGCCTTAATCAGTCCCTATTTCACCGCAAGTTATTTGGGGGGATGAGTTAGAGGGCACCGAAGAGAATGGCGTAGGTGGTGGATTCGCCGAGTTTGAGCTCGTCGCCGGGGTTGAGCTGGGCGGAGCGGCCGGGCTCCACCTGGATGCAGACGCTCGTGGCCCCGTTTACCACCACAGTACCGTTGGTTGAAGACAGGTCCTCGACGTGCCAGGCATTTTGAGCATCGCACCAGATATGGGCATGGCGAGCCGAAACATCGTCACCGACGTCGGTGATGTCGCCCTCCCCCGTGGCCAGCGCGCCGATCTCGACGCCTTCCTCACTCGGCTGAATCCAGCGCGGGACGCTCACCGCGTAGCCGTTTTGCACGCGCAGCAGTCCCAGCGGATGCGCCGGCGCGACCTCGTGCTCGCCCGACTTGGAACCAAGGCGGGCGTGAGAGCAAACGGCATAGGGAACGAATCTTGCGGATGTACTCCTCGACGTCAGGCAGGTAAGCCCCACGAAGTCACCGGGGAGGCCCAAGCGGCCCGGCACCACTTCCAGATTCTGACCAGGGCGAGTCGTTCGCCGGTGGCTGAAGGCTCGCTCCCACCCAAAAGGGGAGATTCGCGTTGTTCCCCAATCGCTCTCGCATCTTTCATTTTGCTCGAGGTGGGCTATAAAAACTTTCCTGGTGAAAGGCGGCGATTGGTTTCCTTTCTTTCTAGAGGAGCGCGCCTGTAATCTGTTTTCATCCTAAATCAAGTTGAGATCGGACCTTCCAGAGGCAAGTCGACTCAAACTGCGAGGCTCCATGTTGGAATAAAGAGCGCTGTCGAAGTGCCAACAACACAAAGCTTGCCAGTCTCAAATAGAACCTTTTGGGAGTCCGATTGGGCCGCACACCGAATCCCCGCTGGTGGTTTTTTATAGCTGCGCAACAATAAACAAGGTTAGTGCCAGTCCAGCATGAAATTGAGGAACGTATGCATTTTTTCTCAGTAAGTGATCGTCGTTACTGCTTCGATGAGGTCACTCGCAATTGCTTTCAGGTTGACCAAGCATCAGAAGATGCGCTTCGCATATTTGAAGCATCGGGAAGAACGGTCAACTCGAAGTTGCTAACAAAGTCACTTGCTGCGAAAGGCTACGACCAAACGACCATAGCAGAACTTGAAGACGACATTGATGAGTATCAACGATTGTCTGAGCGGACTTTCTTAACAAAAGACACGCCTCGAAAACTTAGATCCATCGAACTCCACGTTTCACATGCATGCAACCTTGGTTGTAGTTACTGTTTTGCCGGTAAAGGAGATTATGGAACGTCTCCTCTGCTGATGACAGACGAGATAGCCTTCAAGGCGGTCGACTACCTCGTCGCAAGTTCATCGGAAAACGAAACGCTTGCGATCGTCTTTTTTGGTGGGGAACCCATGATTAACGAGCCGCTGATATGGAAAACGGTCGACTATTCAAAAAGAATATACCCCAATAGAAACTTTACCTATTCTATTACGACCAACGGAACGCTTTTGAATGACACTGCTGTGAATTCTTTCAAGGAGCACGGGTTTTCTGTTCTGATTAGTCTCGATGGTACAGGATGCAAGCACGATGCATCGCGCCCGTACAAGACGGGAGGCGGCTCTTTCTCCGATATCGACAAAAACGTTCGTCGTTTTTCCGAGTCGTTCCCCTTCGGCGCAAGAGCGACCTTAACAAATAATAACTGTAACCTTGTTGAAGACTATCTTCAGTTTAAAGAGATGGGCTTCAGAAGGATTTACTTCTCGCCCGTGAGCTCATTCGATGAGAATATCAAACTCGACGAACACTCATTAAACAAAATCAGGGCGGGCCTAATAGATTTGGCGGATCAATATCTCAAACAGATTGATCAAGGGGAAAAGCCCTTGTTTAGAACATTGAAAACTGCAGTTGATTTGATTATGAGCAACAGGATCGCCTTTGTCGGATGCGGGGCTGGCAGGCGTTTTATTTCCGTGACTCCCGAAGGAGACGTATACCCCTGTCACAGGTTTGTCGGGATGATGCGATTCAAAATGGGCAACATCGTCACCGAAATTGACGAAACTAGGTATATTGAAAACTGGAGTCAGGGTGTCGAAAAAAGAATTGACTGTACGGACTGTTGGGCTCGGTCTTTCTGTGGTGGGGGCTGTAGCTGGGAGGCTGCAGACGAGCACGGCTACTTGCCCAAGAGTCTACACCCTGCATCATGTGAATATAGAAAAATGTGCTACGAGATGGCTTTTGACCTTATTTCCCGCCACTCATCTTCGCAGGAGAAAAATCAACGAGAAGCTACTGTATCGGAATAAGCGGTTCAGCGCATTGCTGTCACCATTGTGGAGGTGTTCGTTCTTCTGATTACCGTCTGCGAAGCTTATTGCTACGTTCGCCGAAACCATTCTAGAAATATGGTGAACTAGACATCTTGGTTTGTTATACACAATATTGAGGTTTTTCTGCACTCAAAGGGAGGTAGTCGTGAAGCATATTCATCCGATTAATTCAGGAAGTGGCGACGAGGCAGGCGTGAAGCCGATGTCTTTTGACTGCCTCTTGGGCATTACTGACATCTGTACTGTTTATGATAAAGCAGATGGCTGTGGTGCATACGATTACTGCGACTATGACATGGATGGCGGCAGCATCTGCGTTGTAGATCACTGTGGCATTGATCAAACGTAGTCTCTAATTGGATTAAGGTGAGGAGCTGTTATGAAGCATATCCATCCTGTTGGTTCAAATGAACATCCTCCCGTTGAGCCTTGTTGTCTTGGAGTTGATATATGCAATTTTTACGACATCGCCGAGTGCCCTGTTGCGGATTGGTGCTATGTCGATAAAGAATCAAGCTGTGTTTTGCCAGCAGATTGGTGCGATCCAGTTGACGAGTAGTTTTGTGGCTAGGAACTATTTGGTCCAATTCAGAATAAGATGGGAACAAATACCAAAATCTCGTGTCTGGGAGGAGTTATGCCATTATTGCAAGGTCTCGTTGGATTAGCCTTTATACTTGCGTTATATCTGGCACCTTTTTTAATTCTATTCTTCATTATCCGACTCTTTCTTCGGAGAAAATAGGAGTGTCACGCAAACATTAGCGTAGCTTTCTTCCAATATGAGCCGAGCATTGGCAAGTGGAATAAGAAGCCCGACCGTTCGCCACATGAAAGTGATCGGACGGGCTTCTCTATTTAACCCGGGCCGCCACCCATAGCGGCTTTCCAAGCGTATTCTCAGTGCAAAGCAATCGTCAGTTTAATCCTATGCGCTGATACCGCATTTCATTTGTTCGGCTCGAATTCTACGGCCTGGCAACCCTCGCACTCTCCGGCAAATGGATTGAACGCGAAGGCAGAGATGATGTGTGCGTGGACATCGAGGCTGCTGTAGGCAACATACTGGGACATGGACCCCCGCTGCGCGTGGTATGCGGCCCGGCATATTCATTGCCGTCCAACCCCGTGTAGTTGCAGCAAAGGGTGGAACCTCAATGCTCAGCTCATGTTGTCCGTGGGACACGAGAATCGTAAGTACACTTTGGTGCGATTCTCACGCTGATACTGAGCCACCTGGAATAAGATACGTCGCGACAACACTTCGCTTCACCTCTGTCTCGACAAGATGACGTAGACTAAAGTTTCCTTTAGTAAGAGAACGAGAACTATATCTGAAAGCGTTGCGATGGCGTGAAGGCACCGAGTCCGAACCGCCTGAATGCTACGTGCATCTGCATCGCCTTTTTGTTATCTCTGCCAGTTGGGTAGCACTACACTTGTCATCATTTACCCTGGTACATGCTGCCTAAATCCACTACCCCTTCTACCGCGCCGACCATCTCGTCATCGTGAGAGACAACGATGATCAGCTGGCTTTGCTTGTTGCGCTTAACATAGGCCGCAAGCTCGGCGCGGCTTACAGCGTCTAACCCAGTCGTGGGCTCGTCGAGTACCAAAACTGACGACTTGCGTGAAATCGCCGACCATAAGTACACTCGGCGCAGCTCACCGCCCGAAAGCGCGGAGCAACGTTTCCCGAGCAACTCCTTCACGCTGTTTTCCAGCGAAAGTAGGCCATCTACACCCCGGTGATAGGAAGAAAAGGGCGTGTCGAAATACTCTAACAGCTCTTTCACCGTTTCGTCCGGCGCGAAGCACGACTGTGGGCAGCACGATATCTCTCTCGCACGTATGTAATCCAAGTCGCATTCTTCGATTGGCACGCCGTTGTATTTTACTTTGCCTTTCGATGAGTATAGCCCGAGCATCAAGTAAAGAAGTGACGTCTTGCCTCTTCCGTTTTCCCCAACTATGCAATATGTACCAGGACCGGAAAACTTGAAAGAAAACCCGCCGAGGACCTCTCGGACAGATCCGTCTGGAAGGGCAACCGAGAATTCCAAATCAGATACCGAAATGTCATTTATTTCATCGAGTTTAGCTAAATCGGTCCGATTCCACCCCGATCTCTCCTTTTCTCTCGTCGCGATAGCCGTCCTATCCCATGATGCTTTGGCATCTTGATAGGATTTGAACAATGACATCATACTTTTCAAAGTCTTAAAGAGAACCGCGAAGTATGTACCGATGATAGTGTACTCGCCTATTGACATAGTTCCGTTAATGATTCGTACTCCGGAAACAACAAGTATCACCGCTTGAAACAACGCTGCGAAAAGACCATCGAGCGATGTCAGAGAATATGATAGCTTTCCGGAGCGCAAAACTTTGGGAAAATAGCTCTTAAACCCAGCGTCGAGCGCTTGTTCGCTCTTGCCGTACGAAGATGTCAGTTGAATGTTGAGAATCTGATTAAGCTGCGATGCAATTGCGGCGTAAAAGGCGCTGTCCGCCTCTTTCTTCTCATACGTGACCCTATACAAAAGTTTCCTCAACCCAGTAATTACACAGAAATACACGATGAGGAGAATGATGGAAAACACCGCGAGAGTTGAATCAATTGACCATATGATAAGCAATACGATGGGAATGGCTACAATGGACAGCGGCGCACTGATAAAATTCGCCAAAACGAAGGATGAGACCACGCTGGAGTCGGAAATAATCCGTTGCGTTGTATAGGCTGGATCGATGGTCCGACTCACCAAGTAATCGTCTCTTTCAAAACGCAAGACGGCCTCCCTGAGAAGATCAAAGGAAAGTCTCGTGGTTATGCGAATGGAAAGTGTTCCTGCAAAATAAGTAAAGAGGGTGGAGAAAACTCCTATTGACGCAACCAGGAGCGCGAAGAGTACGGCGTCTCTTTCGCTGCGGTTACCGAGAAGAAAATCTAAGAATTTCCCGTTCACGTATGGCATGGCATAGGAGAGAGCGGTTCCAATCACCGTGATAGCAATGAAGACGAAAGCCCCTTTTGCTCTGATGAACCTCGAGAGAACGCATCGAATCAAGGAAGGCCCCAATCTACCCGCCACAAAACATCAATCACTGATACCTTACACCTCAACACAACAGGAGCGAAGATTTGCCAATGAGACTGCTTTAAGATTGCCTTGGGCCAATACGATCTCAAGCTCTTCCTACAAGAGAGTCGGAATCGGACATCTCCTCCGACGAACCTGGCAATCGGGCGGTTGAAATATCTTTTTCAACCGCCCGATTGCCACAATAGATTTGAGCATTCGCCCACAAACGTCCGCGTTTTATACCCATCAAATCCTTTGCCTTTTGTCGTCTAGACTAGAAAAATCGCTCGAAATAACGCAACCGGCCTGCTCGCTTGAAGAAACCTAAGCCCGTAACGTAGATGTGCAAACTTCCGAAACGCCTTGCGCGGCATAGTGCGTATAAACTTCGTCAACCGCCTCAGAAATATCTGAGTATCGCGCCGGGTCAAAAGCATACGATGTCGCATCTATACCCTGCACCCATTCGGAACGCGGATTAATTGAATAGCCACACAGCATCATCATACATGCATCTAGACCTGATTTCCCAAGTATCCGACGTATTGATGAGAGCATCGCGGGTCACCCCTGCACCATCGTCGTCACCCCTATTAGCAGTATTTACCGTTTTTCTCTAAATGCGTATCGCCACCCTTAAGAATACGAAGTGTTTTATCCAGACCCGATTGTCCTCCATCTCAAACGAAGGGATAAGGAATCTCATCCGGAATCGGCAGTAACGGAGGATTCACAACGACAAGCGAAAAACATGAGTCATCTCTCAGAGGGGAGTAAAGGCTCCCCTCAAGCACCCTAGTTTCGTCATCCAAAGAGTTGATGGCAGTGTTTTTCTTACAAAGGTCGACAACAAAAGGGTTGATTTCTACAGATGTTACATCCATGCCACAGTTGGTAAGTATCAGGCCCTGTATTCTGGGGCCAGAACACAAATCGAGAGCCTTCCGTGCGCTCTGCGGTGTAAGGCGCCAATCTCAGCAAATCTGTCCCACAATACTGCGCTGAAGAACAAGACGGAACCCCTGAGCCAAACTCCCCTATACCTTATTAAGGCTAAGACAGGCAAGTTCACGCACCCGGCATATTCCAGAATAACATCCTATTGTTTTAGATGCTCTACAAGCATGAACGGCCGCGAATCGGAAAGATCTTCTAGTTTCGCCCCGACTGACCGCCAAGGGCCAAAATGGCCCCTCCATCCCCGGGCGACCGGCTCTGGCGCGCCAAGGAGTGTCCCCAGCCGGCAGAGAAAAGGAACGTCCCTATCTGCCGGCTAGAGGGCACCGAAGAGGATGGCGTAGGTAGTGGATTCGCCGAGCTTGAGCTCGTCGCCGGGATTGAGTTGGGCGGAACGGCCGGGCTCGACCTGAATGCAGACGCGCGTGGCCCCGTTTACCACCACGGTTCCGTTGGTGGACGACAAGTCCTCGACGTGCCAGATATTTTGAGCATCGCACCAGATATGGGCATGGCGGGCCGAGACATCGTCGCCGACGTCGGTAATATCGCCCTCACCAGTGGCCAGCGCGCCAATCTCAACACCCTGCTCACTCGGCTGAATCCAGCGCGGGGCGCTCACGACAAAACTGTTTTGCACGCGCAGCAAGCCCAAGGGGTGCGCCGGGGCGGGTTCGCGTTCGCCCGCGGTCATCGACATGCCAAGCGAACGCGGCGTGGATGTGCCTCCGCCACAGGTCGCGTGCGCGTAGTCGATGGCATAGTTCACCGAGGACCGCACATCCGCCGAACAACCGACGGCGACAAACAGCACCAGCACGGCCTCGGCGCGCTCGGCGGGCATGAGTTCCGCCGCCTGGGACAGGCGATCGAGCGCGTTGCGATAGAGATTCGTGTCCTGGTGGCACTCTTCGAGCGCGCGTACCATCGGTTCACCTGCAGGACCGCACACCATATTGATCACAGCCGTGGAGTCCATGGGATTGCGCTGGCGCAGGGCCAGTTGCGACATAATACGCGCAGCCGAGGTACCGTATTCGGCAAAGTAGCGCTGCTGAAGCGTGCCGACCGGCGCGCGAACGATAAAGCGGGAAACCCAAGAGCGATCGGCGGCTCGGCTCTGCGGGCTGCGGCCGTCGGCGAGCGGACGGGACGAAAGCACCAAGCCGCACAGCTCGATATGGCTCAGATGCGCCGCGCGCTTAAAGATGTCAAACATGGCCCCGCATGGGGTGAGCTCAACTTGAGATGCCATGACCTAGGCCTCCTTGGTCGTAGAAATAGAATCGGACGATACTTCGACAGGTCCGCCAAAAGTACGGGCAGCTGCGGCTCCACCGGCAAGCGGAGTCGCCATCTGGGCTTTTGTGCGTCGCGGTGCCGAAACGGGAAGTTCAAAGGCAAAGCCCATCGCAAGCAAAAACCACGTAAGCGTATAGGTTGCAACCAGAGCGGCAACAAGGCCGCCCATCACGGCGCGTTGGGAAAATACGCTACATGCAGCCACAACCAGCACCGGAACCTCGCAGGCAGAAAGCGCAAGCACACCCTGCAGGAAGCCCGAGCGCCGATCGCGCGCAAGTGCCCCCGCGGCAACGCCGGCTATGCCTGGCAGCGCCAACGCCAGTGCGGCAATAATACCCGGTAGCGACCCAGACCACACGAGCGATCCCAAAGTCGCCGTCACGCGAGCGCCCGACGCCAGCAGCGCGGCCGAAACCACGACCACAGCCCAAACCACGCCACAGGCGACCGTCGCGCCGACCATCAGCGCGCGACGAACCGCGCGGCCGGACGCATCCATGGGGCACGGCGTGAGCGGCTCGCCGCGGAGCGAACGACCGACATTTTGCGCATAGTGGTCACAAAACGCCGAGAGCGCCGCCTCGACCGCCGCCGGCTCGGGACGATTTTTTTGATGGCTGGACAGACAGGCCATCACCACGTCGAACAGCTGGGCATCGACAAACGCCAGCGCATCGCGTAGCTCTTCGGAATCCGGCTCAAGCCCTAGCTGCTGGGCCTGCTCGACCGCGGCGAGCGCCACATCGGGCTCACGACGAAGCAGCTGAGTCAAATCGCAACCGGGCGCATGGGCACCAATGGGATAGTCGGGCCGCGTGTCCATCTTAAGACGGTAGGGGCTCGCGATGTCGCGCGTCCTTTTGCGCGAACCCGAGGCGCCCGAAGTGCTCGGCGCGGCTTCGTATGGCGCGACGCCGGCAATGAGCTCGTAAACCGTGCTTGCCGCGGCATAGACGTCAATCGCCGGCGACATACGCAAAGCACGCAGGTCGGGAATATCGTCGGTGAGCATCTCGGGCGGGGCATAGGCAACCGTCGCGCGACGCAGCGTGGCATAACGCTCGGTAAAGGATGCCTTGCCGCCGGTACCGGCCACGGCCGACGCAGGCTCAAGCGCCAGCGATGAGCCAAAGTCAATCAGGCACAGGTCAAAGGTGCCCTCGGCAAGCTGCCGGTCAAGCGGTAGACGCGCCGTGCGCACCATAATATTAGCGGGCGAGATATCGCGATGGACAAAGCCCTCGCCCACCAGGCTCATACGGCAGAGCAGATCGAACAGGTCGCGACCCAGACGCGCCGCCACAAGCGGCGACAGGCGTCCGGCATCGTCCACGGCAAGTCGCGAACGCAAGCGGGCAAGCGTCTCGCCCTCGACCCATTCCATGACAATTGCAGGCACACCGTCGACCTCGCCCCAGCCATAGAGGCGGGGAAAGCCCTTGAGGCCCGAAAGGGCGCGATGGCATTCGTATTCCTCGCGAAACGCTGCCTTGAACTTGGCGACCAGCGCCTCGTGAGCGGCATCGTCGTCGAACTCATCGCGCGCCGGCAAGATGAGCTGCTTGAGTGCCACGGCCTCGCCTTGGGCGTTGACGGCACGCGTCACGCGGCCGATACCGCCACGGCGTATGGTGGCATCGTCGGCAAACAGCATCGTAAAACGACGCAGATAGGCAGGCAGTTCGTCCTGACCGAGCGCAATGGCCGGCTCAAACCCGTCGACACGCGCAAGGCGCAGGCCGACCATGGGATCGCGACCGAGCGATTGTGGTGTGGTGGATGCAAGATCGGTCATCATAGGGCAAGCGCCGCCACGTTATTGTTGAAGTTACCGAGCGCGACGTCATCATCGCCGTAATGGCCGACCCATTGACATAGGTTGGTATAACAGCCCCACAGATTGGCATACTGCTGATACCACTTTGACCGGGGCGAGAATGTCTGACGACCGAACTCGGCTCGAATGACAAACATCTCCCCGACCAGGCTGTCGCACGGCCTAGGATCTCCCGTAGAGTTATAGGTCGAGACCACATCATTGGCACGAGAAACATAGCCGTCGAGCATGTTGTACTTGGTCACAAGCCAACTGTGAATGCTCTCTTCCTCAGCAGCGGAAAGGCCACCGGAGTTTGCATCGTTGTCAGTGTTGCCGCCCGTCGAGCCGCCGTTTCCAGACCCTCCGGTAGAGGAACCCGACCCAGAGCCGCCGCCCGAACTCGATGAATCCGAGCCGGAGCCAGAATTATCCGAGCTACCGGGCTTTCCGGACTGCTGGGCGTCCTGCTCCTTCTGCTGCTCGACCTTATTCACCGTTGCCGCCACGCTATTGTTGGACAACCGATCGATGATCTTGGTGTTGGTGAGCACGATGGTTTTGCCATTGGCAAGCGTGACTTCGTTGTCCGGGGCCTCGGCGCCGTCCGCATCGTCGGTGCCAAACACAATATGCGCGACCACACTTGCCCAAGCATATCCAGTCGTGGTGCCCAGATCACTTTTGACCTCATGCCCCACGCGCGGTTCGCGTGCGGCATGCGCCTGCATCATGGACGGCACGGTCATGCCATAGGCAGAAACGCCAGCTATGACCAGCACCAGCGAGCACGATAGCAGTGCGTACGCCCGCGGCGCCAAGCCCAGTCGGCGTCGCATGCGCACCGCGGCGCCGCGCTTTGTCTGAGTGCCACCGGGCCGCATGCGTTCTCCTCCAACAAAAACACGCCGCTCGGGAGCGGCGCATTCATTCGAATCCATATTTGAGTGTATCAGCGAACCCAAAAGGTTGCGCAACGAATGAGCAAATTAAGGATGCGAGTGGAAGCATCCATGCGATAAGCGGATACAAAGCATCTTTGTTGCACAACAAACTTACAGTCGCACAGGGAAATTATGACTACCCCGTGCGTCGCGAGGAAAACATACGGCAGGAGCAGGCTCGCCACCTAAATCGCGCGACGGGCCTCGATGGCGCGGCCAAGCGTAAGCTCGTCGGCATACTCCAGGTCGCCGCCCACGGGAAGGCCGCTTGCCAGACGCGACACCTCGACGCCCAACGGCTTGATAGTGCGGGCCAGGTAGCTCGCCGTGGTCTCGCCCTCGATGTTGGGGTTGGTGGCGATGATGACCTCATGGATATCCTCGTGGCCCAGACGCGCCAGCAGCTCGCGGATGTGCAACTGCTCGGGACCAATCTTGTCCATGGGACTGATCACGCCGCCCAGCACATGGTACAGGCCATGGTAGCTGCCCGTGCGCTCGATTGCCTGGACGTCGCGCGGCTCGCCCACCACACAAATGCGAGTGGTATCGCGCATCGGGTCCTGGCAGATGGAGCACTCGTCGGCCGTGGCGTAGTTAAAGCAACGGCTGCAAAAGTGGACCTCCTGCTTGACCTCCAGGATGGCCTCGGCCAGGCGGCGCGCCTCCTCGGCGTCGGCCTCCAACAGGTAATAGGCGATGCGCTGGGCCGACTTGGGACCAATGCCCGGCAGGCGGCCCAGCTCATCGAGCAGTTTTTGCAGACTGTGATTCGCACTCATATATATATGCGTGTCTTAGAACGGCATGCCCGGGATGTTGAGGCCGCCGGTGATGGCGCCCATCTGCTTGTTGGCGAGCTCGTTGACGCCGCGGACGGCCTCGTTGACGGCAGCCATAATCATGTCCTGCAGCATATCGACGTCCTCGGGATCGAGGGCATCGGGATCGATGGTGAGGTTGACGAGCTCCATCTCGCCGTTAACGGTCACCTTGACCATGCCGCCGCCGGCAGAGGCGTCGACGGTCTGGGACTTGAGGTTCTCCTGCGCGGCGGCAAGCTGCTCCTGCATCTTGCGGGCCTGCTTCATCATCTGCTGCATGTTCATACCGGCCATGATGGCTCCTTTACGTGCGGCCGCACGCCGAGCTGCAAGGGCAGCCGGGACGCGGCGGGACTTTCAAACTCAAAAATCGTACCACGGCGCGCGGCCAGCAAGCGGGGCAGTCACGCTACCTCAGTCGATATACATGTCCTGGAGTGCAAGCCGCACCCGAAGATTATGCAAAGTTGAATAATTCGCATCTGCATAATATTGAAAGCTAAATCTTGTAGAGCCGGAATCCGACATTTCATGTGCACCGCTAAAGACCTGCATGCCGATCCGTTGCTCACGGTGACGCGCATGGCAGCGGGGTATAATTTGATTGCCATAGATAGTAATTTGGAGGTGCCCCATGAATGCCCCCAACGCGCTCCAAAACATCCGCTCAAAACACCCCGTTGCATATGTGGTTCTCTATCTCTTTGTCGGCTGGGCATTGCTGGTTGTCATCACCCATGCCATAGCTTTTGGAGCAGAACTGCTGATAGCCAGCTCGGACCAGCCCGTCGTCAAATGGGAGACGACCGATGAGTGCACCGACGGAACCCGAACCGTCTACTACAACAGCCCGTCCCTCTATCAAGAGTTCAAGGTCAAGATAAAGGACTTCAAGATTGTCGATGCCGAGCTAGGCGTTTATTTGGCAATCGGAGCAACCATTAACGCCGAGCAAGTCGAGTACACGGACAGCCATGCGACGTATCGTATCGACCTCAGCATCCTAGGCCGACCGTCACGCACCTGTCTGCTCAAATGCGACATACGCGGCACCACACTACACATGTCCGAAATACAAATGCGCCCGGGCAAGGGGTTCTCTTCTTGAGCAGTATACCCGCCCGTACGGCTACTCCACCGGTTTGAAGATGGTGGCCTGACCGAAGACGCTGCGGATGAGGTCTTTGGCCTCGTCCTCGGTCTGCGGGATGCTCGGGGCTGCGCCCTGGTGGCCGAAGGGGCTGCCGGCGCCGGGGTTGGACTCCCAGGGAGCTGCAGGAGCGTCCTCCTCTTTGGGGGCAGCTACAGCGGACTTGGGCGCGGGCGTCGCACCCGGCACGTCGAACGGAGGCAGATCGTCCCCGCTCGCATCGCCAGCGAAGCCGCCGACCATAGCGTCGTCGTAGGGCACCTGCTCGGATTCCCACGGCGCGGACTGCGCGACAGGCTGAGCTTTGGGGGCAGCCGAGCGCTCGGGCGCACGGGGTGCGGGCTCGGTCGGGAGCTTACCCGTGGCAGGAGCACCGGCGGGGTTGTCGGAGCGTAGCCAGGGGGCTTTGCCCAGGTCAGACGACTTGGGCGCGGGCGAGACGGGCTTGGGCGCGGGTGTCGGAGCAGCCGGTTTGGGCGCCGCGGGCTTAGGCGCCGACGAGGTCGATGCCGTTACCGGTGCCGCTTGCTGCTGCGGCGCGCTGGCGCTCGAGGATACAGGGGCCGCCGAGGACACGGGTTGCGGGTCCGCAGATGCCGCAGCCCGTGCAGATGGAGAATGCTCCTCATGTTGAGGAGCCGGCGTGCCACCCCCATCCAGGACATAGTCGACGGTACGACGACCGAAGACCGCGCAGACCGTCGGTAGGACCACCGACTGCGTATCGGCGCGACCGAGCATCTTAATGGCAAAAGTCGAACCCGCGGGGAACGAGACCGTGAGCTTGGAGCCGTCGTCGGCCGTGGCGCGGGCGTTGAGCAAAAGCCCTGCGTAGGAAGCCTGACGCGCCTTGACGCGCTCGACGACCTCGGCCCATTTGCGCTGCAGCTCGCCGGCGTCCTCGACCGCGGGGGTCTCGGCGGCGCCGGCGGCAGCAACCTGGGCGGCATTGTTGGACTGGGGCTGAGGCGTCGGAGCCGGCGCAGGCTGAGGTGCAGGCGCTGCAGGCTTGGAAGCTGACACGGGTGCAGGCTGAGCCGCCGGAGCGGCAGCACCACGGTCCCAAGGCATGCCACCCTGGCGCGCGGACGTAGCAGCAGGGGCAGCGGATACCGCCGGAGCGGCAGCACGAGCGCCCGAAATGAGCGTCGGCTGTTGGGCAGCAGCGGG
>UQZD01000006.1:0-76077 GCA_900545485.1 uncultured Collinsella sp.
CGGCTGCGTGTCCCCCGCCGCGGCGGGGGCGGCGTAGGCCGCGGGCCCGCACAGGGCCAGGGCGGCAGCGACCGCGAGGACGGCGGCGGCCCCGGAAACTCGTTTCATGGAGCGTTTCATGGAAAATCCCCCTAATCTAGCAACGGTTTAGAGTCTACTAGATTGGGGGGACGGGGGCCAAGCCCGCACAGTTAGCGTCGGCGTGACGTCCTTCGTCTACAGCACGGTTAAATGCATCGAACAAATGGGCTGCTTCCTCGGGACGCGAGGAAGCATCTAAAACAGTGTTGAGAATGTCTCCCGCATCACGTCCGTGTGTCTCCGTCGGAGGAACCGACGTGGTCTCGCCATCAAGAATGCAAATATTGTCACGAGGCACTGAAGCCACGACAACCGGCGAATGCGTGGTCACGACAAACTGCACGTTGGGGAAGATGCGAACGAGGTCCTCCAGAATTCGTGCCTGTCAACGAGGGTGCAAATGAAGGTCGATCTCGTCAATCATTACCACGCCCGGCGTCTTGAGCACACGATCCCCTAGTGCGGGGTTCAACATCGCCATGCGATATGCGATGTCCGCAAAAAGGCTCGACGTGCCACGATATCCGTCGCTCATAGAGTGAATCCTATCGCGATGGTAACTACCATCGGCAGTGCTTATATGTAAACACCAGCTGGCCGAGTTCGGCATCAAAATCGACCATCGCGTCCACGGTAGAAGCAGCGGCATCAAAACATGAGGCCGGTGCCTTTTTAACCGCAGAGAACAGTGCGCTGTCACGCCTATTCTGCTACTCCCAAATGGATTGAGATTTAAACCATGCATTCATACGTGCATCGTTCGAAGATGCCTGTAGGGCACCTTCGAACCCACGCGTCCTGTTGGGCAACGATTGGTCTTTAGGTTCAGTCCGCGTCCACAATCGATCGGTCCCATAACGAGCAAGAATGGGAAGGACAACCGTCTCGCCACTGCCGACATTTTTATTGCAGCCGATCGCTGACATCCATTACAGGCGCAGCGTCAGCAATAGTCGCGCAGCCCTTGGCAGTATTAGGCGAACGCAACTAAAACCGTTGCAAATGCAATTAGGTATAATTCTTCCAAATCGCCTAGAGAAAGTGTTTGAATGCTGACCGTAATCGTGCCTACTTACAATGCCGAGCCGTATCTTTCTCAGGCTATAGGCAGCCTATTAAACGAAAACAAAATCGAACTGGAAATCCTCGCCATCAACGACGGATCCACCGACAACTCGCTCGCCATTATGCAAGATTTCGCTGCGCGCGACTCACGCGTTCGAGTGATCGATAAGGCAAACCAGGGTTACGGCGCAACCTGCAATCTGGGCATTCGCGAGGCAATGGGCGACTGGATTGCCATCCTCGAGCCCGATGACTGGATCGAGCCCGGAATGTACTCCGACATGTTTGCCTTTGCCAAGCGCGAATTTGGCG
This sequence comes from uncultured Collinsella sp., assembly GCA_900545485.1. Classification (GTDB taxonomy): domain Bacteria; phylum Actinomycetota; class Coriobacteriia; order Coriobacteriales; family Coriobacteriaceae; genus Collinsella. Next base: position 1,459 of record UQZD01000006.1, read on the forward strand.
GTCCGAACAAGCTCGATATTATTGAGACCCCGTATTGGATCATTCGCAACCCCGATACCCCCCAAGAGGTCAAACTACATTGCGCATATCGTGGTCGCATCAAACCGTCTCGGCAACCGTTCACCATTCACGACGCTCCACACCTGCTGGCCCATCATCCGTCCATTTGGTCGGCAATCTATCGTCGCGACTTCCTAATGCAAAACAATATCTGGTTTAAGGAAATCCCCGGTGCGGGCTGGGCCGACAATCCATTCCTTGTCGAAACGCTCTGTCAGGCAAAGGCGATCGCTTACTGGCCCAAGCCGTATTACTGCTACCGCGAGGAAACACCCGAAAAGGCAGCTGCTCTGGCAAAGCGTGACCCCTTGATGCCGTTTAATCGCTGGAACGACATGGTCGATATTCTTGAGCGGCTCAACGTCACCGACCCCGCCGTTTGGACACCCCAAATCACACGTGGCTTCACCTATATGGGCATCATGATTGAGCACACCGGAATTGATGGCCACCCCGAAATCGAGCGGGCGATCCACAGGATGTTCGAACGCATGCCGCAAGAGCTGGTATTTGCCAATCCTCGCATTACCCCTGCGGCCAAAAAGCTCTATGCCGAGTATATGGGCATCGCCAACCCTAAAATCAGCTACTGCGCATACGCCAAGGACCTCGTGGGCGAGGGCCTGTATAACGTATGGAACAAGGGGCCCAAGCAAACTCTAAAAATGATCACATCGCACTTTGGTTCATACAACGCACGCGCTGGAAAATAGTCTGATGGGCAGCAAAACAAGCAGAAACACCTCCATCGAAGCGCTGCGCTTGGTAGCGGTCGCTGGCATCGCGGTATTCCACACGTTTCAGTGGACCTTCCAGGCCGTCTGCATCAGCGTGCCGGAATATGCACCGCTCGCCGCCTTCCCCTATTCGGGACTGCTGGGGTTCATTAACTTGCTTGGCTGCTGGGCCAACGAGGTCTTCTTTATGATCTCGGGCTATTTTCTCATCGCTTCGGCCGCGCGTGCTTGGGACGGTGGAGCAACGTGGAAGTCGCAAATGCAACGGACGGCGCAGCGCCTTGGCAAGGTCATTATGCCCACTGCGTTTTATTGCCTCGTGGCGCTCGCGTGGTCCACGGTCGTCTCACCCATTCCTGATGTAGCCCTCAACACGCACAACTGGTATACCCTGGGACTCGAGTTCATTTGGGTCTATGCCGCCACGGTCTTCATGGCGCCATGGTTTGGACTAGCAAGGAGTCGACTCCCCCGGAAGAGCTACACGGCGACGGTCATCGCCGTTGGCATCCTCGCATTTGTTGTTAACGGGTATTTAGCCGCTATGAGTGCGACAAGCGCCGGCGAGTTTTCTTGGCTCCAAAAGTTCATGAGCGCCGTCACGTACGTAGTCGCGTTTTTGATCGGCGGACTGCTCCGCGACGTTACCGATGTCATGGATTCGGACAGGGTGGGCGCCTTGGGCATGCGCTCGCTCGTAACGGTTTTGGTGCTCACCATCATCCTGGAAGGAACACTCTCCTTCACCGACAACCTCACAGCGATGACAATCCTCTCCTACAAATCGACCTCGCTGATCTCGTTTGCCCTCGCTGCCGCCTGCCTGCTCTTTGCGGCAACCCGACGCAGTGCCTCAGGCAATTCGCGGACTGCAGGTGTCATCGTCACCTTATCGACCGCCACGCTTGGTTTCTATGTGATGCAGTCACTCACCAGTAGCCTGTGGCGTCCCGTCTTCAATACGTTGCTCGCAAACATACTGGTCAGCCAAAACAGCCCGGTAGCTATATACATCGTCACGGGTACCGTCATTAGCATCGTCTTTGCTCTGGCACTTCTCATCATCGATGCAGCCAGAAGCTTTATCGCTCGCAAGCTCAAGCGGCAATAGACACGCTGCCGTCAGACGCTAAAGCCGCTACAGCCGTGGCAGGTTCCTGCGTTTTATTCAAAGCTTGCCGTCAAGGTGCGCCGAGCCTTTACAATAGGACAGTCCCAAGGACGTATTCGATAGCTTCCGTGCAGCGCATGCGCGCCGCGCGTGAAAGGATATATTGCCCCATGCCTTCAACCCTTCCCGCCCCCATCGACAAGCTCGCCATCGTCGTCGTTACGTACAAGCGCCAGGAACTCCTGGCCAACTTGTTCGACTCCATGACCGAGCTCACAGCAACGCCCTGGCGCATCGTGATTGTCGATAACGAAAATTCGCGCGAGACCGAGGCCATGTGCACCGCATTCAACGAGCGCCTGGCTAACCTGTGGGGCATCGACACCGAGCAGCCTGACGCGCAGGGCGGCACCGACCGTGTCATCTACGTCCCGCAGCTCGAAAACGGCGGCGGTGCGGGCGGCTTCTCCGCCGGTACTAAATGCGCCTACGACTTGGGGGCCCAGTGGTTCTGGGTCATGGACGACGACGTGCTCGTCATCCCCGAAGGCATCAAGCGTCTTGCCAAGTGGACCGACCGCTATGATGTCATCCAGGGTTCGCGCCTGGACTTTGACGGCGGCGCCTTCTTTTGGCAGTACCAACTCATCCTTTCGCTCGGCATTCCCAACCCCGTCGCCAAGTGGGACTTGGGTCCAGAGGGTTATCGCACCATGAACCAGCTGTGCTTTGAGGGCGGCATGTTCTCGCGCCGCGTGGTCGACAAGATCGGCCTGCCCGATGCGCGCTTCTTTATCTACGGCGACGATGCCTGCTACGGCTACGTAGCCAGCCAACACTTCCCCGCCGCCGTTGTTGCCGACGTGGTTCTCAAGCGAGCCCGCGCCGTCTCTAACTGGGATATCGCCGGCAAGCGCCAGCTCAACTCTACGAGCGACACCAACCGCTACTACATCATGCGCAACCGAGGCTTCCTCGCTCGCTATATGCAGATCTACGGTGACTACCACCCCATGCTGTTCCGCCTGGGCAATGCCGCGACCTTCTGCAAGGAATTCATTCGCCTGGCTGCGGTCGATAAGTGCTTTAAGACCGGCATTCCGGCGCTGCGCCGCGGCATGAAGGACGCCCGCAAGATCATCAAGGATCCCAACTGGAAGCCCATGCCGCCCATGAAGGACGCGGAGTAGTAAAGGGCTTTCGCCATCCCCTATAACCGCTGGCACACCACGGACACGCGCTGCCCATCAAACCCAAACCCCCAGCGTATGCGGCCAACGCCGGGTCGCGGCACACGGATTTCGTCGATACCGTCGCGCTCTATGTCGAGCAGCGCCTGCACGGCCAGCAATTCCAGGCCCAGCGCATCCACACCGGGGTCATACATCATGTTGATCGTTACCAGCGGACGTTCATCGAGCATACCGATCGTATCGGCTATGTCAAACACAGCGCCCGTAGGAAAAACCTGGATGTCCCAGCGATCCGCGCCACACTTTCGCCTCGAAGCAGGATTGGCATAGCCCGGCAATCCAAAGCAGAGTCCTTGCAAGAGTAGGTGATATGGCAGCGGTGTATCTGGGTCGGTCGCACCGATTCCCGCATCTCCCAAGATGCGGCTTAGCGCCCGCCTCACGGTATCCTCGTTCCCATGGCACAGCCCGTCGCGAAACGCATCGACGTCTCGAATGTCTTCTGCAGCGCACTCAAACCACTCAATAATCACTAGACGCAAGGCCTGACGAAGCTCGTTATTGGGCAATCGCAAAGCACAGAGGCGATCGCCATACTCTGGCTCCTCAGTCATATCTGTCGTCAGGAAACCTGACAGATACAGCGCCGTCCACAAGCCATCATCAGGCGAGGCCCCTAGCCCCGCAGCGCCCAAACAAAGCGGGACCCCAACGCAACCATGGGCCTCGAGCAAATCAAACAAGACCGAAAGGCGGTCGAGATTCCAGTCACTAACTACCCTACTCAGGCAATCCGCATACCCATACAGATCGGCACGCACGGGCGCCGTGCAGCCTCGGTCCAGAAAACCGATCACACGCGCTGGACTCGAGCAATAGGCCCTACCAAACCGATATCCCTCGAGCCATTCACGCGCATCATCCAGGTATTCCTTGCGCCCAACATGATTCAACAGAGCCTGGACCTCGGCATCCGAAAAGCCGAAACAACGGTCACACCAGGTCGAAAGCGGCGCCGTCAGACAATACGAGCAGCCATGCAAAGAAAGCGCCGCTTCGGCAGGGCCGGGATACTCCCCCATCAAACACGTCAGCCGCAACGAATCGTGCGCAGTGGCAATGGCGTCGAACAGTACGCGATCGAATAGCCCTGCCGGATCGGCGTCGGAAGCGTCCCTCGCGCTCGCACGGCGAGACCACGCCGCATCGTACCCATCAACGAGCAATACAACCTGCTCATCGCAGGCCATCTCCAGCAGCTCAATGAGCACACCGAGCACCGAGTCAACCTCGTCCGCGCTCGCCACGCCACGCGCGACGTGTTCGATGTGACGCACCTTATCTCGAGCTAAATCCGGAGCCTCCAAGAGCGCCAACAAGCGAGCGCACTCGCCCGAAAGGGCATCGCGCACGACGCCGGCAACAGCGGGGCCACGCCTCGCAGCGCCAGAAAAGTCCAGCGATATCACCGGATAGCAAGCATACTCATCCCGATAGCGCCCGCCGTTCGCATCCCAAATCTGAGCATCGGCAAACAAACGCTGACCAGAGCGACCGACCGCTGGACGCTCCAGAAAAGCCCTGAGCATCGACAAGTTCATGCTCTTGCCAAAACCCTCGGGTCGACAGCACACCACAACGGACGCGTCGCAGTCCAACACATCGGCAATAAACATGGTCTTGTCAACCAGCATGCAGCAACCAAGGGCCTCCGCATAGTCGTGCATGCCAATGGGCAAAACCGCATCGTCGGCACAGCCGATCAAGCGCACGCCAAAGCCAGCAGCACAATCAACATTTGCCTGTTCAGACACCAAAACGTTCCCCCTAAATCGCTGCACGATGCCAATTGTAATGACCGCCTCGCGCGTACCGACGACGCCGCGCGAACATATCGGGCAACGGTAGCAACAAGAGGTGTGAGGGGGCACAACTAATCGTTGCACAACAAAACGGGGCCCGATGCATTCGCACCGGACCCCGTCCCAACTCTTTAGTTATCTAGCAACCAAGAGGCTACTCCTCCGAGCCGTCCTCCCCAGAAGCCTTCTTCTGCTGATCGAGCTTATGCTTACCACTTACGATAGACGTAGCGCCCAGCGTGGCCAAGCTCGCGCTGGCAAGGCTCGCCATCACAATCAAATCGCCCGTCTTGGGCATGTTGCCGCCCGAGGACTTGGTTGTTGTAGTCGTCGTGTTGGTCACCGTTTTGGAGTCATTTTGCTCCTGGTTCCGGTTGTCAGTGTTGCCTTTACCGTTGTCCTCGCCCTGCTGCTTTCCGTCCTTGGTCTTGCCCTTGCTCTCGTCCTTCTCCTCAGATTCAGACTTCTTATCCTCGTCCTTCTTCTGTTCGGACTCGTCGCCCTTCTCCTCAGAGCTAGAACCCTTATCAGATTCGTTCTTCTCGGAAGCCTTGCCCTTGGAGTCGCCCTTTGCGGCCTCGGTCTTTTCCGTGGAAACCTGATCAGAGTTGTCCTTGTTCTGGGTCGAGCCGTTATTAACGCCAGCCATCAGCGAAGAGCCCAGCGTAGAACCAAGCTGCACGGAGAAAGAAGGCTTCTTGTCCGGCGAAGCAACGGGAGCGTCCGGCACCTTATTCGAGTCGTCCTTGGAAGCATCGGAATCAGGGGTTGTGTCAGAGCCGGAGCCATTGTTAGAGCCGGTGCCAACGGACGAATCGCTCGAGCCGGTAGATGAGTTAGAGGTGTCAGCGTCGGTCGAACCAGAAGCGTCGCTGTCCGTATTGCCGACAGAGCTTGAAGACGAATCGCCCGCAGCAGAGCCGTTCGAATTGGAGCCGTTCGAGGTAGAGCCGTCGTTGGTAGTGCCGCCAGCAGAGCCATTACCGTCAGCATCGGTCGAGGGCGCATCCATCCTGTCATCGTTGACATCGTCACTCGAGCTGTCATTCGAATCAGGTATCGGCGAGGGCGCCGGCGTAGGCTCGGGCTGCTCGGGCTTGTTGTCCTTCGCAGCGGCAGCCTCGTCCTCGGCGATATAGACCAGGCAGTCCTTTAGCTCGTTGCGGTAGCGGTTCTTCCAGCCCTCGTGGTACTGGGGCTGGCTTGCATACTTGGTCGCCACGTTATTGACCACACTATTGGAGAGCGCCGTCACAAACTCGCGGTCGGACATATCGTTGGAAAGATTCGCCCAGCGGAAAAAGTCCCTGCAGCCACCAGTGCCGCACATGTTGGTGATGCTCCACACCATGCCCTTGACGCAATCGGCGCGGCCCGAAATATCAATACCCAGGCCGCTCTTGAGCCACGCCTCAGTCACCGCATAGTACGAGTTGTACGCATAGGCATCTTGAAGTGCTGAGAACTCAACAGGATCGGTGTTGTACGCACCCTGGAAGGCATCCTGAGCGATATGGCCCAACTCGGTGAGCTGGCCGTTCTCGTACATGGCATTGCTCGTGTTGGAAATCTCGCTGCCGCGATCAATCGCATCCTTGAGCATGCTGTATTTTTCGGGGCTGTAGTTGTAGACCTGCTTCATAAACGGAATGAGCGACCAACGGCGGTCGAACTGGTAATAGCCCAGCGCGTTGTAGCCGTCACCATACGAAAAGCCCTGGTTGTAGTTACCATGGCTCTCGTACTTGGTAAAGTACTTCATCTCGGTAGTCACGTTGACAAACGAAACGCCCTGGACCGACCTCAGCACGCCCGAGAAGGACTGCTGGGTGTAGAGACCCTTATCGATATCGGTGGCATCCGAGGCAACGCCTGGCGTGGGCTCCTCGGCAGCGGCGGGTGCCGGCGCGGAAACGGCGCCAAACGAAAGCGCCAGCGTCAGACCCGCGACAATAGCAGAATGCTTGGGCTGCATAAGATCCTCCCTGCATTGGTGTAGTTAAAGTGCAGTTTGCAAAGATAGAATCAGTATTGCAGCTCGTCCGTTGTTGCACAACAACCCCTCGGTAAACGGCAACAACCCTCCGCGAAATCTTAAGGAATTGCGCTCAACCTACAGCTTAATGTCAAAGTTGATCTCGGGGACGGCGGCCAGGTCGGCCAACGTCACGCCGTCAACATAGTTCTCGATGACCTCGTCCAAGCCGCGCCAGAACTTGACGGTGGAACACAGGTCGCTGCGGGCGCAGCTGTTGTCGATGCCATCGCACGCCACCGGAGCCGTGCTGCCCTCGACGGCACGCAGGATGTCGCCGGCACGCACCTCGGCGGGGTCCTTGGCCATCATGTAGCCACCGCCCTTGCCGCGCACGCTTTTAAGCAGGCCCGCCTTCATGAGCGGACGGACCAGCTGCTCCAGATACTTTTGCGAGATATGCTCGCGGTCGGCGACCTCGCGCAGGGCAATCTTGCCCTCGGCGTCACCAAGCGCTGCGATATAGATCATCAGCCGGAGGGCATAGCGGCCCTTAGAAGAAATGAGCATACCTACCCTCCCATCGCATCTGGGACAACATAACCAGCTTTGTTTGTCCCAAATCTTAAGTAAATGGGACAAACACAACAGGTTATTTTGTCCCAGAATTTGAAAAGTCGAGTGGATTAGTCGGGTTTTCCCTTGACTAACGCCGAACCCATAGTAACTTTATTCCGAGAAGATTCCTAGGGTTTAGTACACCTATGAGTACACCATATACAGAGAGGGACAGCATGAGCGCAAATCCGCTGCTTTCCATCGAAGGTCTGACCGCCTCCGTGGACGAGAAGACTATCCTCCACAACGTCAACCTCAACGTCGCCGCCGGCGAGACCCACGTGCTGATGGGACCCAACGGCGCCGGCAAGTCCACCCTCGGCCACCTGGTCATGGGCGACCCCGTCTACACGGTCAACGACGGCCGTATCGTCTTTGACGGCCAGGACATCACCGAGCTCACCACCGACAAGCGCTCGCGCGCCGGCCTGTTCCTGAGCTTCCAGGCCCCGGTCGAGATTCCGGGCGTGCCGCTGTCGAGCTTTTTGCGCGCCAGCATCGCCGGCCGCCCCGGCCTGGAGATGAAAGGCAAGGAGTTCCGCCGTCGCGTCAAGGAGCTCGCGGCCGAGCTCAACATGGATACCGCCTACCTCAACCGCGAGCTGGGCGTGGGCTTCTCGGGCGGCGAGAAAAAGAAGGTCGAGATGCTCCAGCTTCTGCTGCTGCAGCCCAAGCTCGCCATCCTGGACGAGACCGACTCTGGTCTGGACGTCGACGCGCTTTCCACCGTCAGCCACGGCATGGACGCCTACCGCAAGAGCTGCGACGGCTCCATGCTCATCATCACGCACAACACGCGCATCCTGGAGCACCTGGATGTCGACCGCGTCCACGTTATGGTCAAGGGCCACATCGTACGCGAGGACGACGCCTCGCTCATTCCCTGGATCGACAAGAACGGTTTTGAGACCTTCGAGCGCGAGGCCGCCGAGCAGCGCGCCCAGGCCGAGTCCGCTGCTGCCGAGCAGCAGGCGTAAAGGGGCGACGCAATGACCAAGAACCGCACCGAGGTCGCGGACATCGACCGCAGCCTCTACGACTTCACCTATGGCGAGGAGGGATTCGAGCGCCTCGACGCCGGCATCACGCCCGACATCGTGCGCGAGATCAGCGCCAAGAAGGACGAGCCGCAGTGGATGCTCGACCTGCGCCTCAAGTCCCTCGAGATTTTCAACCGCTTCCCGGATCCGACGTGGGGCCCCTCCATCGAGGGCTTGGACATGGACAACATCGTCACCTACGTCAAGCCCAACACCGACCAAAAACACGACTGGGAGTCGGTGCCCGACGACATCAAGAACACCTTTGAGCGCCTGGGCATCCCCGAGGCCGAGCGCAGCTACCTAGCGGGTGTCGGCGCGCAGTACGACTCCGAGCTGGTCTACCACAACATGCAGGACACGGCGTCCAAGATGGGCATCGTCTACTCCGGCATCGAGGAGGCCCTGCACGATCCGCAGTGGGAGCCGCTCATCCACGAGAAGTTTATGACGCTCATCCCGCCCACCGACCACAAGTTTGCGGCCCTGCACGGCGCCGTGTGGTCGGGCGGCTCGTTTGTCTACGTGCCCAAGGGCACCAAGCTCGATTTCCCGCTGCAGAGCTACTTCCGCCTTAACGCCAAGGGCGCCGGCCAGTTTGAGCACACGCTCATCATTGTCGAGGACGACGCTGACCTGCACTTTATCGAGGGCTGCTCCGCGCCCAAGTACAACGTGGCCAACCTCCACGCCGGCGCCGTCGAGCTCTTTGTGGGCAAGCGTGCGCACCTGCGCTACTCGACCATCGAGAACTGGTCCAAGAACATGTACAACCTCAACACCAAGCGTGCGCGCGTGGACGAGGACGGCGACATCGAGTGGATCAGTGGCTCCTTCGGCAGCCACGTGGGCTACCTCTATCCCATGAGCGTGCTCAACGGCCGCCGCGCTCGTTCGAGCTTTACCGGCATCACCTTTGCCGGCGCCGGCCAGAACCTCGATACCGGCTGCAAGGTCGTACTCAACGCGCCCGAGACCTCGGCGACCGTCGAGACCAAGGGCATCTCCAAGAGCGGCGGCATCCAGACCTTCCGCAGCTCTATCGTGGCCACGCCCAAGGCCGAGGGCTCCAAGGCAACCGTGAGCTGCCAGTCGCTGATGCTCGACGACCAGAGCCGCTCCGACACTATTCCGGCCATGGACATCCGCGCCAAGAACGTCGACATCGGCCACGAGGCCACCATCGGTCGTATCGGCGACGACAAGGTGTTCTACCTGATGAGCCGCGGCATCTCGGAGGAAGAGGCCCGCACCATGATCGTCAACGGCTTTGCCAACCCGGTCTCCAAGGAGCTGCCGCTTGAGTACGCCGTTGAGATGAACAACCTGATCAAGCTCGAGATGGAAGGAGCGATCGGATAATGAATCAGACCACGAACACCGCTGCCACCACCCTTGAGCAGGTCAATGCGATGCCGGCTGCCACATGGGGCTGGCTGAAGATGAATCAGACCAAGCTCGAGCTCTCTGACGAGCTTGCTGCCGCTCCCGCCGAGGCCGTTAAGGTTGAGGGCTTGGACGAGCAGTTTGCTGGCGTGGCAGACGCGTTCGACGCCGCCATGGACGCCATGGCCGAGCGCTTCCCCGAGCGCCGCGCCTCCGCGCCCGGCGATGCCGCCGACCGCGCCCGCATCACGCCCGAGACCGAGCTCGACGTGCCCGCCACCTCCGTCTACCAGGCCGGTGCCATTAAGCTGGAGGAGGAGCTCTCCCCCGCTGAGGCCTTCGAGACTGGCATGGGTGAGGCTGCCTACACCTACCTGGCCGACCACGCCACCAAGCGCGTCGTCATCGATGTGCCCGCATACAAGCACGCCACGGTTACCGTGCGTGTGAGCGGTGTCGATGCTGCCGCGGCCATCGCCGCCATCGACGTCGTCGTCCGTCCCCAGTCGACGCTCGACCTGCAGATCGCCCTGGACTCCCCCGTTGCCGGCGAGGGCGTCGTGGGATCCGTGCTGCGCGTGTGCGCCCACGAGTACGCCACCGTCAACGTGGCCTGCACGCAGACGCTCGACGATAGCTGGATCGCACTCGACGACACCGGCCTGTTCCTGGACGAGGGCGCGCGCGTCAACGTGCAACACACCGTCCTGGGTGCCGGCGCCAGCGCCACCGGCCTTGCCGGCGACCTGCTGGGCGATACCGCCAAGGTCACCATCGATACTGACTACCTTGGCGCCCGCGAGCAGGTGCGCGACTTTAACTACGAGCTGCGCCACCGCGGTCGCAAGACCGAGTGCGAGATCGACGCCAACGGCGTGCTGACCGGCACGTCCAAGAAGGTCTACCGTGGCACCATCGACCTCGTGCACGGCTGCAATGGTGCAACCGGCACCGAGCGCGAGACGGTGCTTTTGGCCAACAAGGGCGTCGTCAACAAGACCATTCCCGTCATTCTCTGCGACGAGGACGACGTCGCCGGCAACCACGGCGCCACCATCGGTCACGTCCGCGACGAGCAGCTGTTCTACCTCGCCTGCCGCGGCCTTGACCAAAACGCCGCCGAGGACCTGTTCATCCGCGCCAAGCTGGAGGACGCCGCGCTTTCCGCCACCGACGAGCGCACCCGCGCCGCCGTCGTCCGCCTGGGCAACAACCTGATCGACAACTTTGAAGAGGAGCTCGCATGATCGACACCGAGCACGTTAAATGCGACACCTGTACTGCCCCCGAGCCCATGGAGCTCGACGCCAGCGACGAGGCTTCGCGCGGCTGGCCTACCGTCGACATCGAGACCAATCCCTACAAGGCGCAGTTCCCGCTGTTCCAGCAGCACCCCGAGATCGCCTTCCTCGATAGCGCCGCCACCGCGCAGCGCCCCGCTTGCGTGCTCGACGCCGAGCGCGACTTCTACCAGCGCATGAACGCCAACCCGCTGCGCGGCTTGTACTCGTTGTCCGTCGAGGCCACCGATGCCATCGCCAAGGTCCGCCAGCAGATCGCCGACCTCATCGGCGGCTCCCAGGCCAACGAAGTCGTCTTCACCCGCAACACCAGCGAGTCGCTCAACCTGGTCGCCAAGAGCTTTGCGCCCACGGTGCTCGAGCCCGGTGACGAGGTCGTCATCACCATCATGGAGCACCACTCTAACCTGATCCCGTGGCAGCAGGTCTGCCGCGAGACCGGCGCCAAGCTCGTCTACCTCTACCCCACCAAGACCGGCCAACTCACCACCGAGGAAGTGCTTGCCAAGGTGGGTCCCAAAACCAAGATTCTGGCCGTGGGTCAGGTCTCTAACGTGCTGGGCGTCGAGAACCCGGTCAAGAACCTCGGCAAGCTCGTGCACAAGTACGGCGGCTACCTGGTCGTCGACGGTGCGCAGTCGCTGCCGCACATGCCGGTCGATGTGGCCGACCTGGGCGCCGACTTCTTTGCCTTTAGCGCGCACAAGGCCATGGGCCCCATGGGCATCGGCGTGCTGTGGGGAAAGATGGACCTGCTCAACGCCATGCCGCCCATGCTCACCGGCGGCGAAATGATCGATTCGGTCACCGAGCAGGACGCCGTCTGGGCGCCCGCCCCCGAGAAGTTCGAGGCCGGCACGCAGGACGCCGCCGGCATCTTCGCCACGGGTGCGGCACTCGACTACCTCGTCAACACGGTTGGCTACGAAAACATCCAGGCACGCGAGCAGGCACTCGTCCACTACCTGATGGGCGAACTCATGCAGCTCGACTTTGTTCAGATCATCGGCTCCATCTATTGGGACAACCATCACGGCGTCGTCAGCTTTAACGTCAAGGGTATCCACCCGCACGACGTCGCGAGCATCATGGACATGGACGGCGTGTGCATCCGTGCCGGTCACCACTGCGCGCAGCCGCTGCTTACCTGGCTGGGCGTCGAGAACCTCGCCTGCTGCCGCGCCAGCGTGGCCTTCTACAACGACAAGGCCGACATCGATAAGTTCATCGCCGGCCTGCATCACGTTTGGAGCACGTTCAATGGGTAATCTGTACACCTCCACCACGTTTATGGAGCACAACTCGCACCCCGACTACAAGTACGAGATGGATGCCCCCACGCACGAGCACGACGGCATCAACCCCAGCTGCGGCGACGAGCTCACCTTGCAGCTGCGCGTCGAGAACGGCGTGATCGAGGAGGCCTCCTTTACCGGCCACGGCTGCGCCATCAGTCAGGCCAGTGCCGACATCATGGCCGACCTCATCACCGGCGAGACCGTCGAGGAAGCTCACCGCTTGGCAGAGCTCTTCCTCGCCATGATCCGCGGCGAGCAGCTCTCCGAGGAGGACTTGGAAGACCTGGACGAAGCCGCCCAGCTCCAGGACATCTCGCACATGCCCGCCCGCGTCAAATGCGCCGAGCTCGCCTGGCGCACCCTCGACGGCATGCTCGAGGGGCAAGCTAACCAGTAGCGTATGCTCCGAATCCAAGGTTTTTGATTGCCGAGCCGCCCGATACGGGCGGCTCTGTTTTTCCTAATGAGCACGAACACACAAAATCAGCGCGTCCGGCGCCCCGTCTGTCATTTACCACACGGCCAGACGCGAACACGGGCGTTTTCCACAGCACCAAAGGCCTGCGGCAGGGCCCCGGGCCCGCCAAGCAATGCGCCAAGCCCCGTTCTGCTGAGCTCCGACTCGCTTCGCGCCTGCCGCAGACGGGTCCCATAGGGTGCGACGTGCATTTTTGCGAGTATTCAGCACGCCAAGCTGTATGTATACGCATCGAAAGCGTTAATCAACGTCTCCAGGCGCATATATATTGTGTTTTAGAACAAGCATCGCGGTCTCAGGGATCACATACATGCGCTTCGGAGGCGCATCGGAAGGCATAAATAGCTTCGGGACCCGTATGTTGCAAGACTGCGGCAGTGCCGACAGCACCACGATGCTGAAAACTCCGTTTTTTGCACGGCGCAGACGGGGGTAGGCACGGGCAAACCCGGACTGACCTGTTATTTTATGCAAGATGACGATTGTTCTATGCATATTAAGAAGTGCAGTTACCGTACCAAGCTTTTGAACGCTGGTTGCGGCGTATGGACGACCCCAACTGCGGTGAACAGGCGACCTTACATCACGTTTCCGCCAGCCCGCATCGCCGTTCGCGCGCGGGCGCGCACGATACGAGAGACGGTACTTTTGCCAATCCCGGTATACCGCTCAATCTGGCGCACCGTAAAACCGGCATCGTGCAATCCAAAAATAACGGTATCGCGCTGCGCCGGCGGTGCGACTTTAACCCCACGAAGCGGAACCCCGAGCCCCTTCGCCATCTTGTCGGCAAAGGCGTGGCGTTCCCATTCCGTCTCTTTCATATCGCACAGCGCTGGCTCACTGCCGTCGGGCGTCGAAAGCGAATAGGCAATAAAGCCCTCGGCAGAACCAAATAGCTCAAGCACGCAAGAAGGATCAGAAAATCCCCTCGCGACATCGGCCGCGTCACCGTCGCAAGCGCACAAATGCTCCGGAAAGCTGCTCCAGGGATAACGCTCAATGAGACCGATGCCCGCCTCCTGCGGATCGGCGTGAACGGAGCGAATAGCCTCCATCACCTGCCAGTCGGTATCGAGCGAGCGCCGGTCAAAACGGTTCTGGAACAGATGCCCTGTGCGCCCCGTGCGTTTATTGAACCGCCGCGCGTACGTCAAAAGCAGCCGGTGCATCGCCGCGCTCATCGCGTCCTCGTAATCTGCAAGCACCATACGCACGTGATTGCCCATAAGGCACCAGGCGATAACCGTCACGCCCGCCTTGCGGCAGCACTCACGCATCAGCTCCAAGAACTCCCACCGGTCTTCATCGCCCTCAAAGATGAGCTGTTTGCCCACACCGCGAGCACAGACATGGTAAAAGCCGGTAACCGTTCTCCAAACGCGCTGCATGGCGCTCCCTTCGCCGGGATCTGCTTACCATCCAATACAGCACGATTGAAGCGTGCCATCAAAACATTCACGCAAAACAATACACTCGCGCGGCCAAAGGCAGTAAACAGGCGGCGAACGGCACCGTTGCAACAGGTCAACCCCTGCAACGCTTACAAGAGCCGACCAAAAGCTTGCCAAAGACGGACCCCCTCTACGGAGGTTCGCGACCACAGAACATAGAGTTAAACCGTTTCAATTAAAACTTCCGGACTTCTCGCTACGAAAACTGAGCCGTTCGCCGAATATTCCGTGCATTTCGCGGTATTATAGGGGCTGCATGTCATGTCCCTTTCGAAGGGTCGCCCGGCAATCGCCAGCCACGACCCCCAGACGGGACGCCAACACGATAGAGAGGAGAGGCATGCAGTACTCACAGGAAGTGGAGAACATGTGCCCCGTTGCCAAGGGTGCATACCACGGCCCCGCACCCATCCCCGAGGAGGGCAAGTGGGTCCAGGCTAAGGAGATTTCCGACATCTCCGGTCTTACGCACGGTGTGGGTTGGTGCGCACCTCAGCAGGGCGCCTGCAAGCTCACGCTGAACGTCAAGGACGGCATCATCGAGGAGGCCCTCGTTGAGACCATCGGCTGCTCGGGCATGACCCACTCTGCCGCCATGGCTTCCGAGATCCTTCCCGGTAAGACCATCCTCGAGGCCCTCAACACCGACCTCGTCTGCGACGCCATCAACGTTGCTATGCGCGAGATCTTCCTGCAGATCGTTTACGGCCGCAGCCAGACCGCGTTCTCCGAGGGCGGCCTGCCCGTGGGCGCCTCCCTCGACGACCTCGGCAAGGGCCTTCGCTCTCAGGTCGGCACCATGTTCGGCACCAAGGCCAAGGGCGCTCGTTACCTCGAGCTCGCTCAGGGCTACGTCACCCGCATGGCTCTCAACGACAAGAACGAGATCATCGCATTCGAGTTCCTGAACCTCGGCAAGTTCACCGACGCCGTCAAGGCCGGCAAGACCCCCGAGGAGGCCATCGCTGGCGCTATGGGCCACTATGGTCAGTGGGAGAACGCTGCCAAGTACATCGACCCGCGCACCGACGAGGAGACTCACTCCGTCGCCAGCGTGTTCCCGGTTCACGAGTAGAAAGGGAGGGAAATAACTATGACTGTTACGTTCGAAGGTTACGAGCGCCGCGCTGACAAGATCAACAAGTGCCTCGCCGACAACGGCATCGCCTCCCTCGAGGAAGCTCTGCAGATCTGCACCGACAAGGGCTTCAACCCGCGTGAGATCGTCAACAACACCCAGTCCATCGCCTTCCAGAATGCCGAGTGGGCCTACACCCTCGGTTGCGCTCTCGCTGTCAAGCGTGGCGCCAAGTCCGCTTCTGAGGCTGCCGCCATCATCGGCGAGGGCATCCAGGCCTTCACCGTTCCCGGCTCCGTCGCCGAGGACCGCAAGGTCGGTCTGGGCCACGGCAACCTGGGCGCTATGCTGCTCTCCGACGACACCGAGTGCTTCGCCTTCCTGGCCGGTCACGAGTCCTTCGCTGCCGCTGAGGGTGCTATCGGCCTGGCTCTGAACGCCAACAAGGCTCGCAAGAAGCCGCTGCGCGTCATCCTCAACGGTCTGGGCAAGGACGCTGCTCAGATCATCGCCCGCATCAACGGCTTCACCTACGTGAAGACCCAGTTCGACTACTTCACGGGCGAGCTCAAGGTCGTCGAGACCATCCCCTACTCCGATGGTCCCCGCGCCGCCGTCAACTGCTACGGCGCCGACGACGTCCGCGAGGGCGTTGCCATCATGTGGCACGAGAACGTCGACATCTCGATCACCGGTAACTCCACCAACCCCACGCGCTTCCAGCACCCCGTCGCTGGCACCTACAAGAAGGAGCGCCTCGAGGCTGGCAAGAAGTACTTCTCCGTCGCTTCTGGTGGCGGCACTGGTCGTACCCTGCACCCGGACAACATGGGCGCCGGCCCTGCCTCTTACGGCATGACCGACACCATGGGCCGTATGCACTCCGACGCCCAGTTCGCCGGTTCTTCCTCCGTGCCTGCGCACGTTGACATGATGGGTCTCATCGGCATGGGCAACAACCCCATGGTCGGTGCCACCGTCGCCTGCGCTGTCGCCGTCGAGGAGGCCCTCAAGGCCTAATCGCGCCCGCGCGATGCTCATATAGTTGAGCTTTGGAGCCGCTACCTTTCGAGGTAGCGGCTCTTTTTGTTTGCGCTGGTGCAGGGTAGCTAATGCCGATATATCAGCTGGGGCGAAATACGAGATGTGAAGAGATGGAGCGTCAGAGCGTCCATGACGCCCACCTGCCATATTTGCCCTTTACCGATTTGCCGAGTCTTTGCGGCCCCATTGCCGATCACCCGTGCGACAATGCGCCGGACGAGAAAGGAATCTGATGGAATCGACTGATGTACTGGTAATTGGATCTGGCATTGCGGGCCTTTGCGCCGCCATCGAAGCGGCACGCACGGGTGCAACCGTCACTGTGGCAAGCGCCGGCAAGACTATGAGTGGATCGAGCTTCTTCCCCGGAACCTGGGGCCTAGGGCTTATCGGACCCGTTAACGAAGACGATGAACAGGACCTCATCGACACCATTCAGACCGTCGGCGGCGGCGTTGCCGACCCCGAACTCGTCCAAACGTTCGTCCACTGCATTCCCCAAGCGATTGACTGGCTCGAACAGGATCTGGGCGTAGAACTCCAGCACCCGCAAAGCGCCGAGAGCGCCCAGCAAAAGCAATTTATCCCTTGCTTTGACCATAAGACACGTATGTGGCGCGGCCTCACCCGCAAGCCCCTTGAGGACGCTCTGACGACCCGGATCGAGTCACTCGGCATTCGCCTGCTCCCCCGCCATGAGCTTATTGACCTTGTTGAGGACACGAACGGCAGAATAACCGGAACCGTACTCTACGACCTTACCGAAAATCGAATCGTGCCCTTTGCTGCCAAGGCCACGATCATCGCAGCCGGTGGCACAGGCGGCCTGTTCGAGCGCAGCCTTACGTCGGCTGATGTGCTCAGCTCCTCGCAGGCCATCGCACTGGCGCACGGCGCATCGCTTGCTAATATAGAGTTCATGCAGATGATGCCCGGCTTCATCGAGCCCAAGCGCAACCTGGTCTTCAACGAGAAAACCTGGCGCTACGTACATATAGACCAGCCGGTAGATATTGCCGACGACAAGCTGGACGACCTGCTCGAGCAGCGCTCTGGATATGGCCCCTTCACGTCACGCTTGGCCTCCCGCGCTATCGATCTCGTCATCGATCAGGCAGGTGTCGAAGGCCTGGCACTCCACTACGACTTCCCCCGCGAGGATGTCCCAGAGTTTGTGCAGACCTTTGCCACCTGGCTGCAAGACGAGCACGGCATCGCTCCGACTGACGAGATGCGCGTTGCGATGTATGCCCACGCCGCTAACGGCGGCATCAAGATCGATAAGACCGCGTACACGGGCGTTGAGGGTCTCTACGCTTGCGGCGAGGCGACAGGCGGCATGCACGGAGCCGACCGCATTGGTGGCTTATCAAGTGCCAACGGCATCGTGTTCGGGCGCATCGCGGGCGCATCGGCAGCCCTTGCAGCGCAGAAGGAGCCTGAGGCAGCCCTGAAGGCGGATATCACCCTCCCCCAGTACGGCATTGCCACAACAGATGCCGAACGCCTGACACACAGCCTTAGGCACACGATGAGCACCTATTGCATGATCAACAGGACCGAGACGGGCCTATCCGAGGCACTACACGAGCTTGAGGGCTTGAAGACAGAGGCAACGACCTTGAGCACACAGAAAGCCCAGGACAGCGAAGTCGCAGCCCTCGCCCGCCTGCAATCGCAGATTCAACTAGCACAGGAAATGATCAAAGCCATGCGTAAGCGAACCGAAAGTCTCGGATCGCACTATCGAGCAGACTAAATCGATTCTCACTTTGAGTTTGATCACAACTTCTCAACATGCATCGAGTCCCGTAAGCAAGATTCCCCTAAGGAGAACGCGCCTACGGGGCTTTAGCCGTGTTTCCCTAAGGGAATCACGGTGCAGATCACTCAGCTCCGCGCCCTTTCGGGTTCGACCCCATGCGAGGTCAACAAAAAAGCGACCAGCCTGAGCCAGTCGCTTTAACAATCTTTGGGTGGGCCGTCAGGGGGTCAGCCTGCTGCGCAGGCGGCCGCTGCGGCGCTTTGCGCCTTGCGCGCTGCGCTGGTAAATGCTCACGCATTTCCTCAGCTCCGCGCCCCGACGGGTTCGACCCCATGAAAGGTCAACAAAAAAGCGACCGGCCGAAGCCAGTCGCTTTAACATACTTTGGTGGGCCGTCAGGGGGTCGAACCCTGGACCTTGGGATTAAGAGTCCCCTGCTCTACCAACTGAGCTAACGACCCGATATCAACACGAAGCAAGAACTGGGGTGGGTAAAGGGACTCGAACCCTCGACCTACGGGACCACAACCCGTCGCTCTAGCCAACTGAGCTACACCCACCGTGTCCTGTGCGCTTCGCGCTCGACTATTATTGCAAGGAACGCCACGCGATGCAAGCCCCAATTTTCAAGAATTTTGAAAAGAGTTTTTCGAGACCATTTCGAGCAAATCCCACCGGTTTCATGGGAGTAAACTTGCCCCACTGCAAATCCTCGAAAGGACCGTCATGAAAGAACTCTCCAATCGCACAGCAACGTTTACCGATTCCGTCATCCGCCGCATGACGCGCATCTCCAACAAGTATGGCGCCGTCAACCTGTCGCAGGGCTTCCCTGACTTCGATCCCCCGGCGCAGCTGCTCGATAGCCTCAGCACCATCGCCACCGACCCCAAGCCGCTTTACCACCAGTACTCCATCACCTGGGGCTCCCAGGCCATGCGTGAGGCGCTTGCCGCCAAGCAGGAGCATTTTATGGGCATGTCGGTAAACCCCAACGAGAATATCGTAGTCACCTGTGGCTCCACCGAGGCCATGATGGCTGCCATGATGACGGTTACGAACCCCGGCGACAAGGTCGTCATCTTCTCGCCGTTCTACGAGAACTACGGCGCCGACACGATCCTTTCGGGTGCCGAGCCCATCTACGTGCCGCTCAACCCGCCCACATTCGACTTTGACCGCGAGGTGCTCGAGGCGGCCTTCCGCGACAACGATCCCAAGGCCATCGTCCTGTGCAACCCTTCCAACCCCTGTGGCAAGGTCTTTACGCGCGAGGAGCTCACCTTTATCGCCGACCTCTGCAAAAAGTACGACGCCTACTGCATCACCGACGAGGTATACGAGCACATCGTCTACGCGCCCCACGAGCACGTCTATATGGCCACGCTGCCCGGCATGTTCGAGCGCACCATCAGCTGCAGTTCGCTGTCTAAGACGTACTCCATCACCGGCTGGCGTCTGGGCTACACCATTGCCCCGGCCCAGATCACCGAGCGCATCAAGAAGGTCCACGACTTCCTCACCGTGGGTGCCGCCGCTCCCCTGCAGGAAGCTGTCGTCACCGCCCTCAACTTCGACGACAGTTATTACCAGGAGGTCCTCGACCTCTACACCGCCAAGCGCGACCTGTTCTGCCAGGGGCTCGATAGCATCGGTCTTGAGCACAACGTACCGCAGGGCGCTTACTACGTCATGATGGACATCTCTGAGTTTGGCTATGACAGCGACCTCGAATTCTGCGAGGATCTCGCGTCTAAGGTGGGCGTGGGCGCCGTGCCCGGCTCGAGCTTCTTCCGCGAGCCCGTCAACCATCTGATTCGTTTCCACTTTGCCAAGCGAGACGAGACGCTTAACGCGGCGCTGGAGAACCTCAAGTCACTACGTGATAAAATCAAGCCGCGCGGGTAAGGACGGCCCAGCAACTAAAGCAACCAAAGAAGCCTCGCACCGCCCGCCGCGTTGCGAGGCTTCTTTTTATAACGCTTTCTTAAATAGTTTAGAGCCCTATACTTTAGTCACGGAGCAACTCGTCCCAGAGAGAGGAATACTATGGCAGAACAGCAGCTTATCGGAGCGCTCGAGGCCGGCGGCACCAAGATGGTCTGCGCCACGGGCTATGCAGACGGTACGGTCCTGGAGCGTGAGCAGATCGCGACCACGACCCCGCAGGAGACCGTTGAGGCCGTCAACGCATGGTTTGCCGACAAGGGCATCGCCGCGCTGGGCATTGGCGCCTTTGGCCCCACCGCAGTCAACCCCGCCTCGCCCCAATACGGCAAGATCCTGGAGACGCCCAAAACGGCATGGCGCTACTTTGACCTGCTGGGCACCATCCAAAACAAGCTCAATATTCCCTGTGGCTACGATACCGACGTCAACGTCGCCTGCCTGGGCGAGGTCACCTTTGGTTGCGCCCAGGGCCTCACTGACGTTGTCTACCTGACCATCGGCACCGGCGTGGGCGCCGGCGTGCTCTCGGGCGGCCAGCTCGTGCACGGCATGATGCATCCCGAGGCCGGCCACATCCTGGTCACGCGCGACCCGCGCGACACCATTGGCGAGCACAGCGCCTGCCCCTTCCACGACAACTGTCTCGAGGGCCTCATCGCCGGCCCCGGCGTTAAAAAGCGCTGGGATGGCAAGAGCGCCGGAGACATGGCCGATGACCCGGAGGCCATGGACCTGCTCGCCGGCTATCTGGCACAGGCGCTCATGACCTACACGCTGTGCTACGCGCCGCAAAAGATCATCATCGGCGGAGGCGTGGCCGACCACACCCCCATCGTGCCGCTCGCACGCAAAAAGTGCGCTGAGATGCTCAACGGCTATATAGTCACGCCCGAGGTCAACGACATCGATAGCTACATCGTCAACAACAGCCTCGAGGGCAAGCAGGGCATCATGGGCTGCCTGGCCCTGGGCGCGCAGGCGCTTCAGTAACAGACGCACCCACAGGGCGTGGCGCGCCCGGCAAATCCAACCTACGGAACGACGCCACCACGCCCTATATAAGCCTTCTAATAAAAAAGGCCGCCTAGGACCAAGCATACGTCCTAGGCGGCCTTTTTGGCACATATGAGCGATCGTTGTAGATATCGGAGCACAACGCCCGTTGCCGCTCCACAGCAGTCGATCATCACATCGGTGATCATGCCGGCGCGTCCCGGCACAAAGAGCTGAATCGTCTCGTCGATCGAGGGAATCAGCAGCAGGAACACCGCCGTGGGCAGCAGCACGTCAAAGGTGCGCCGGCCCTCAAAATCAAAGGCGTGCGTTGCCAAGATGCCGAGCACCATATACTCGGTAAAATGCGCGCACTTGCGAACAACAAAGTTGGTCACCCATTCATATGGAAGTCCCACGCTGTGCAGGAAACCGCGGATAGCTTCCATGACCGTTAGGCTCAGCGAGCCCGACCCCGAGCCGGGAACCAGCGAATTGCCCCAGATCAAGAGCGCCATCAGGCAGGTTACAACCGCCCATTTTCGATTGATCTTAGCCATGCAGAAGTTATGCCTCCGCGCGGAGCGGCGCGAAGCTGGCGGTACCGCCCTCGATAACGCTCAGATAGGCACGGCCCGTACGCTTGGCAGTTGAGGACTGCAGGCGCTCGATCTCTTCCTCGAGGATCTGATTGACGCGCTCGTGACGACGGTTTTCCATAATGCCGGCGGCAATAGCCTCGGCCCGCTCGATGCTCTCGCGCGAGATACGGGCAGTATCCTCGGGGAACACAGCACTGTGACGGCCGACATAGGCGGGGGCAGCAGGCTGAGGGGCAGCGACGGGAGCGGGGGCTGCAACAGGAGCAGGCTCGTCAATCTCATCCAGAATCGCGGTGGCGGCGGCCCACATGTCCTCGTGGCCCGAGTAATCGGCCATGGGAACATCAACCTCGAGCGAGGCGTCCGGAAGGTCGCCGGTGTCGATGCGATCTTGGGCATCAATCGATGCGGTGATGGCTGCAGGCTCATCGAGGTCATCGAGATCGATGTCCACGCCACCGGAGATGATAGGCATGCTGGCGAGGTTTGCATTGTACGGCGCAGCCTCAGCCGCCTGCTGCTGGGCAGGAGCGCCCCACAACGAGCTTTCGGCGGCACGGCGGGCGGCAACGGCCTCCTCGTCAGCGGTCATGGCTTCATCAACGTACGAATTGTCGGCAGAAGCGTTCGCGTCGCCCGAGGTAGCGTTGTAGGCGTTATTGGCTGCCGCGTTGGCAACGAGTGCCACGAAAGCCGCCGTGCTGCCCGCAGGGGCGGCCTGGGAGCCCGACACGGCGCGCGCCGCGGCGGCGATGTCGTCACGATTGAAGGAGCCGGTCTGCCCGCCGTTGGTAAGCTCGTCGATGGCGACTTGATAGACGTCGCGCGAGTGTGCAGGGTCGCAGCTCACCGGCGAATCGTCGTCGAGCATACTGTCGATCATGGACCAAGCCTCGTCCTCGTCCATGGCATCTGCGGCTCGAGCGATGGTAGGGACACCATCATCGGCATGACGGCGCTGGAACGCACCAGTCAGGCCGGAAAGGAATGCCGAGGTAGACTGCTCCGCCTGAGCCTGAGAAGCAGAAGTCGCAGCGTAAGGAGTCGCATCCTGCTGCTGAGCTGGAATCGAGGCGGTCTTGAACTCGCTTTGATGCTGATTGAGATTGGCGGCACCGCCCATGGCATCGGGCTGGAACAGACGCTCTTCACGCTGCGCACGGTACTCGGAGATACCCAGCGAGGCGGCATAGATACCCACGCCCGCCACCGCGCCCACGGCGAAGGGAACCGCACCCGCCACGACCGTCTCGTTCACCGACGAAAACGGCAGCGTCGCGGCATACATAACCACGGGAGCGGCAAGGCCGATCCCGCACGAAAGTCCGGCAAGGACTGCTCGTTGTGTTGCATCAGAAGAAGCCATGAGCTCTCCCCATCTTCCAGCACCCAAATCGCATCATTCAGTTGGCTGCGCGAGAGAAGATGAAGCGGGGCTATGCCCCAAAGCAACGGTATATGGTTCGTTTCATCTGCGTTTTCCGTCGCGAAGCTTAAAAGCTATTATGCGAAACCGCCCTGTCGATTGCAAGCGACGATGTCGGATTGAAACGGGAAACCTGCTGCTTGCCAGTCTTATGGTCAAAAAAGCGCGGAGCGGCGATATAGAAAAGGGCCGAGGCTCAAAGCCCCGACCCTTTATTGCATTGATGACTATCGCTGCGTGTGGATGACAACCTAGAACGTCTGCTCGTAGTCGCTGTGCTTTTTGGCCGAACGCACCAGGAACTCCTGGTTGGTGTTGGTGCCCTTAAGACCCTTGATAAACGATGCGGCCGCGCGCTCGGTGTTGTTCATGCCGGCAAGAATGCGACGCAGGCCAAAGACAAACGGGCGCATCTGCTCGTCGACCAGCAGATCCTCGTTGCGCGTACCGGAGGCAACGGGGTCGATGGCCGGGAAGATGCGGCGGTCGGCAAGATCGCGGTCGAGCTTGAGTTCCATGTTGCCGGTGCCCTTGAACTCCTCAAAGATGACCTCGTCCATCTTGGAACCGGTGTCGATGAGGGCAGAGGCCAGGATGGTGAGCGAGCCACCGTTCTCGATGTTGCGGGCTGCGCCCAGGAAGCGCTTGGGCGGATACAGTGCCGCCGAATCGACGCCGCCCGAAAGGATGCGGCCTGAGGCGGGCGCCGCCAAGTTGTACGCGCGGGCAAGACGCGTGATGGAGTCGAGCACCACCACAACATCGCCGCCCAGCTCCACGATGCGCTTGGCGCGCTCGATGACGAGCTCTGCCACACGAGTGTGGTTGTCGGCGGGCATATCGAAGGTCGACGCCACAACCTCGCCCTTGATGGAACGCTGCATATCGGTGACCTCTTCGGGGCGCTCGTCGACGAGCAGGCAGATGAGGTGCACCTCGGGGTTGTTAATCGAGATAGACTGGCAGATCTTCTTGAGGATCGTGGTCTTGCCGGCCTTGGGCGGGGACACGATCAGGCCACGCTGACCCTTGCCGATCGGCGACACGATGTCGATGGCGCGACCGGTAATGGAGTCCTTGCCGTGCTCCATGCGCAGCGGCTCGTTGGGATAGACCGGGGTGAGGTCACCAAACTTGGGGCGGTTGCGAATCTGCTCGGGGTCTAGACCGTTGACGGTCGTGATTTTGGCGAGGCCGGCGCGCTTGTCGCCGCCGCGCGAAGGACGAAGCGAGCCCTCGATGACGTCGCCCGTGCGCAGACGCGCGGAGCGGATGAGGTAGGCGGGGACGAAGGCGTCGTCGTTGGACTTCATGTAACCGTGGGCATGGATGATACCGGAGCTGTCCGGACGAATCTGCAGGATGCCCTTGATGTCGCGGAAGCCCTCGGCCTTCGCGGCAGTGGTGTAGATCTCCTCGACGAGCTCGGCCTTCTTCTTGCCGGTCGTCTCGATCTCGAACTCCTTGGCCTTCTCGCGCAGCTCGGCGACCTTCATGGCCGCGAGTTCCTCGCGCGAAAGCGTGGGCTCGGTGGGGGCGGCGTTGCGCTCCTTGTTGCGCTGTTTGCGATCGCGCTGGCGGTTGCGACGGTCGTTGTTGCGCTCGTCCTTGCGGTCGTTGCGCTCGTCGTTACGCTTGTGCTGGCGACGGTTGGGGCGAGCGCCGTCTTCGGCCTCGGCGGGCGCGGCACCATCAGTTGCGGCGGCGTCGGCATTGGCCGCAGCAGCGTCATTGGCCTCGGCGCCGGAATCGACCTGCGCTTCGACATCAGCCTGCTGCTCGGACGTCTTGGCCTTAGCGGACTTCTTACGACCGCGCTTGGGCTTCTCGGACGCAGGTTGTTCGACGTCCTGGGACTCGGCGGCATCAGCCGATGCATCGACGGTCGTCTCGGCGGAATCCTCGGACGCGCCCTTCTTGGCAGCCTTAGCCTTGGACGTGCGCTTAGCAGCAGTACGATGGCTGCGACCAGGACGGACATCGGCGAGCTCGACATCGGCGGGAGCGGCCTCGGAAGTCGTAGCATCCTGGACGGGTGCATCGGCAGCGGTTGCAGACTCGGCGGTCGCCGCAGCATCCCGAGCGGCTGCAGCTGCGGCTGCGGCCTTCTCTGCCTCGACGAAGGCCTTGGGCTTGCGACCGCGACGGTGCGGGCGCAAAGCCGGATCGACAACGGGAACTTCGCTGGCCTCGACAGACGCAGCGGGCTCAACAGGCGATGTGCCCTCCCCTGCCACGGAACGGACCGAAGCCTCAGTGAGCTCGGGGGTTACCTGATCGGCAACCTGCTCGGCCTTAGCAGCCGTGCGACGGCGTGTGCGCGGTACCGGCTTCTCGGCGACAGGGGTCTCGGTGGCGGCAGGTGTCTCGGGCACAGACGGAGCTGCAAGCTCGGTCAGAGCCGCGGCCTCGTGCTCGGCAGCACGACGGCGGGCGCGCACCACCTGAGCCTCGCTAATCTGCGCCAACGCACGTGCCTGCGCGACCTCATCGGAAATCGGCGCCGAGGAGTCAGCTGCAACGGTGCGCTTGGCGCGCGTCGTGCGCGTGGTACGGCGCTTGGGCTTGGTGACCTCCTCGCCGTCAGCAGCAGGCTTGACCGTGCAGCGCGTACGCTTGGGCTTTGCCGGAACAGCCTCCTCACCAGTTGCAGGCACGGCCTTCTCAGCCGTTGCAGCCTTAGGCGTCTCAGGAGCCGAGGTTTGCGCGGGCGCCGCGACCTGGTCCGACGCAACCGGTGCAGCGGGAGCGGCTTGCGTCGTCGTTATTTCGTTTTCTTGCTGTTGATCAGACACAGTGTTTGCTCAACTTTCTTTTCAAGCCCTGTGATCACATGCTCCCTGCATAAACCTTCAGGGCGGCTAAACAGTCTAGTTCCGTCAAATACCGACGGACATCATTGATCTGTATCGAGATGATTGCGTCATATACGCAGCGTTAGTGTAACACAACCGCAACCACCTGCAACTTAGTCATTGGGAACGCTCTTAAACGACTAGTCAAAAGGGGCACTTTTTGGTTTAACACCCACAAATCTGACTGCCTCCGCCAAAACTATGGCGGTTTACTACGATGAATCGCTCAACCGCGACCACTCCGAAACTTGTTGAACTAAAACCGCAGGTAGATGCCCTGCACTTTTTTGCGAAAAGCTGGCGTGGTTGGAATTTCTCATATTCATCGTAGTAAACCGGCATAGTTTCGTATTTCCAGCAGTTCCAAATTCGTCAATACGTCGGCGTTTGCAAAAAGCCCGACCTCCGCATGGAGATCGGGCTTATAGGGCTCAGCAAAGCCGAACCTACACGGTTAAATGACCCGCAGCTTACATCTGCTCGGGAGCGGAGACACCAACAAGGGTGAGCACCAGGGCGAGCGTCACGCGGACGGCATCGCAAGCGGCCAGACGGGCACGCGAAAGCTCGGGGTCGACGGGACGGCCCTCGCTCGGCAGCACCTGGCAGGCAGCGTAGAAGCTGTGGAAGTCGCCGGCAAGCTCCTCGGCAAAGTGCGTCAGACGGAACGGGGCGCGGTCGCGAGCGCAGCTGGCGATGAGGTCGGTGAGCTCGTTGAGCTTACGCGAAAGGGCAAGCTCGGTCGGGTCGGTCAGCAGCGAGTAATCGACGTTCTCGCCGATGGCCTTCTCGGCGACGGCCTTCATGCCCATCTCGTCAGCCTGCTCGGGCGTAACGTCGGCGGCACGGCGCAGGATGGAGCACACGCGGGCGTGAGCATACTGCACGTAATAGACCGGGTTGGAGTTGTCGCGCTTCTTAACGGCCTCAATATCGAAGTCGACCATCTGGTTGGAGCTCTTGGAGATGAGCGTGTAGCGAGCGGCATCGGAGCCGACCTCGTCGACGAGCTCCTGCAGGGTCACCATGGTGCCCTTGCGCTTGGACATTCGGACGGGCTTGCCGTTACGCAGCAGGTTGACGAGCTGGCCCAGCAGAACCTCAAACTTGCCGGGATAGCCAAGGGCATCGCAGACGCAGCGGACACGCTCGATGTAGCCGTGGTGGTCGGCGCCCCAGATGTCGATGACGTGGTCGACGCGCTGGAACTTATCCCAATGATAGGCAACGTCGGAGGCGAAGTAGGTGTACTCGCCGTCGGACTTGATCAGAACGCGGTCCTTGTCATCGCCCAGGTCGGTGGAGCGGAACCACAGGGCGCCGTCCTTAGTGTAGAGGTAGCCCATCTTGTCGAGCTTCTCAAAAGCGCGGTCGACGGCGGAGGTGCCGGCGGTCTCGCCCTCGGTGTCCTTCACATACAGCGAGCGCTCGGAGAACCAACGATCGAAGTCGCAATTGACGGCGTGGCAGAGGTCGCGCATGTTGTCGACCATCTTTACATAGCCGCGCTCGCGGAAGCTCTCCATGCGCTTCTGCGGATCGGCGTTGACCCACTTATCGCCGTCGGTGCGCCAGAACTCGGCGGCCTCGTCGATGATGTAGTCGCCGCCGTAGGAGTCCTTGCCCAGAGTCTCGGCAAAGTTGTCCTGGTACGGATGGGTCTCGGGGTGCTCGTCGTTCTCGTCGGCAACAAAGGCGTCGCGGTCTGCGATCAGCAGCTTGTGAGCCTCGTCGATATCCACACCCTGCTTGGCGATGATGTCGGCAAGCTGCATATAGCGCGTGCTGATGGAGTTGCCGAAGGTGTTCATCTGAGAGCCGTGGTCGTTGATGTAGAACTCACGCTGGATGTCGTAACCGGCGTGGTCCATAACGCGGCAGAGCGAGTCGCCCAGCGCGGCCCAGCGGCCGTGGCCGATGTGCATGGGGCCGACTGGGTTGGCGGAAACGAACTCAACCTGGGTCTTCAGGCCACCACCGACGTTGGACTTAGCGAAGTCCATACCCTTCTCGCGAGCCTCGCCAAAGATGGCATTCTTGACGGCAACGGAGAGGTAGAAGTTGATGAAGCCGGGGCCTGCGATCTCGACCTTCTCGATCGCGGGGTCCTCGGGCATATGGGCAACGATGGCCTCGGCGATCTTGCGCGGGGCGCAGTGGGCCAGCTTGGCGGACTTCAGGGCCATGGTAGAGGTCCACTCGCCATGAGAAGTGTCAGCCGGTCGCTCGATAGCGCAATCGTCAAGTTCAAATGCGGAAAGGTCGCCGGCCTCCTGGGCCGCAGCAAGCGCAGCGCGTACCAGCTCTTCAATCTTCTCGGGCATAGATCCTCCTTGTGTTAAAGCCCCCGAGCTCTTGGTCACTCGTAGGGCAAAAGCCAGAGTTTGTAGCACTCTATCACAAGCGACGGGCACTGTCGCAGGGTAAAGCCAATAGATATTGCATATGCACAAAAATGACTACAGCTTGTATGGAGTCACTCAAAGATGCCGGTCTGCCTGCAGATTATGCAGGCGTTGAAAATGCATAAAGGTGTGAATGAGCTGCGTCTGTTATCGAATACTCTTACCTATCAGAGTTGTGTGCTTTTCCTGCATAAAGTACGGGTTTGCGCACGTCAGCGTGTTATTCTAGACATACGTAAATTCGTATAAGTTGGAGGTAGCATGTTCTCAATCGGTCAACACGTCATTCATCCGGGCCAGGGAGTCTGCACCGTCGTCGGTTTTAGGGACGACACACCGCAGCCCATGCTGCTGCTCGAGACCAAGCAGGGACATGCGCAGACGATCCTCATGTACCCCGTGGCGCAGGCCGACCGTCTGCACGCCGCCATCTCTCAGCAAGATGCCGAGCACCTGCTGAGCCACTATGACGAGCTGGAGTGCGACACCTTTACCGAGCGCAACAGCTCGCTTGAGGAGACACACTTTAAGCAGCAGCTCAAGCTGGGCGCGCCCGAGACGGTCCGCGTGGCAAAGACCATGATGCACCGCATTCGCCAGGCCGAGGAAGCTGATAAAAAACCCAGCTCCTACTACATGCGCGTACTCAAGGAGGCCAAACGCCGCTCCATCGAGGAGTTCGCCGTGGCCCTTGGCGTCACCGAGGAGGCCGCCGAAGCCCGCCTAGCCCAAGCCGCCCTCAACTAACCCATCCGCGCCAAAAACCACCACAAAGGGAACAGGCACCTTTGTGGTGGTTTTCTTGTTCTAGTAGTATTCATTCTTATCGATACCCACGAGCACAAGGAGTCTCTTATGGCAGAGCCGCTTACCGCCGGAATCACCCGCGACCGCGCGTTCGAACTGCTCAATGAGCACAACAAGGACCCGTTCCATATCACCCATGGCGAGACGGTCGAGGGCACTATGCGCTACTTTGCGCGCGAGTTCGACCCCGAGAACGAGGAGTTTTGGGGCATCGTCGGTCTGCTGCACGACCTGGATTGGGAGGAGCATGAGGACGACCCCATGAACCACACCATCTATGCTGCCGAGATTCTTGAGGGCGAAGGTGCGTCTCCCGAGCTCATTCGCGCCATCCAGACGCACACGTCGGACTTCAACACCTCACTACCCAAGCCCGAGCTGCAGATGGAAAAGATCCTGTTTGCCTGCGATGAGCTCACCGGCCTGATCGGCGCTGCCGTCATCATGCGCCCGAGCAAGAGCGTTATGGACTTTACGACTAAGTCGCTCAAGAAGAAGTTCAAGGACAAACGCTTTGCCGCCGGCTGCTCGCGCGACGTGATTTCGCAGGGCGCCGAGATGTTGGGCTGGGAGCTCCCCGAGCTCTTTGACCGCACCATCGCGGCCATGCAGTCCTTCGCCCCCGACCGAGATACCTTCCAGGCCTAACCGTCAACGCCACCTAAAACCACCACAAAGGGGACAGGCACCTTTGTGGTGGTTTTCGTTTACGAGGGGTTTAGGGGCGGATCTGACCGGTGCCTCGGAGCTTGTATTTGTAGGTGGTGAGGGCCTCGGCGGCAAAGGGGCCGCGGGCGTGGAGCTTTTGGGTCGAGATGCCGATCTCGGCGCCCAGGCCAAACTCGCCGCCGTCAGTGAAGCGCGTGCTGGCGTTGGCGTACACGGCCGAGGCATCGACCGCATCCAGGAAGTGCTCGCAAGCATCCGCGTCCTCGGCAACGATGGCCTCGGAGTGCATCGTGCCGTAGCGATTGATGTGTGCGATGGCCTCGTCCTCGTTTGCCACGACCTTCACGCTCATCTCGAGAGCCAGGTACTCGCGACCCCAGTCCTCCCCAGTCGCGGCGACGTAGTCATCGCCCTCCACAAAGCCGGCGTCGGCGCACGCGGCGCACGTGGCCTCGTCGCCGTGAATGAGCACGCCGTGGTCGTGCAGCACGGCCACGACCGCGGGCAAAAACGCATCGGCCACAGCACGGTCGACCAGCAGCGACTCGGCGGCATTGCACACGCCTACGCGCTGGGTCTTGGCATTAACGATAATGTTGAGCGCCTTATCAAAGTCGACGGATTCATGCACGTAGATGTGGCAGTTGCCCGTACCCGTCTCGATCACCGGCACGAGCGACTCGCGCACGCAGCGCTGGATCAGGCCTGCACCGCCACGTGGAATGAGTACGTCGACGATGCCGCGGAGCTTCATGAGCTCGCCAGTGGCCTCGCGATCGGTGGACTCAATCATCGAGACGGCCTCGCGCGGGAAGCCCTTGGTCTCGAGCGCATCGGCCAGCAGCTCAGAAATCATGGCACACGAGTGATAGGCCAGCGAGCCGCCGCGCAGAATGCAGGCGTTGCCGGTGCGGATGCAGATGCCCGCGGCGTCGGCCGTCACGTTGGGGCGCGCCTCGTAAACCATGGCGACCAGGCCCAACGGCACGCTCACGCGGGTCAGGTCCACGCCGCTTGCGAGTATGCGGTGGTCGAGCACGCGGCCAACGGGATCAGGCAGCTCAGCGAGCTTTTCCAGGCCGGCGGCCATGCCCTCAACGCGCTCGGGCGTCAGCAGCAGGCGATCGAGCAGTCCGGCCGAGGTACCCGCATCGCGCGCGGCGGACATGTCGAGCTCGTTGGCGGCGACGATGGAGTCGACACCGTTGCGCAGTGCTGCGGCCATGGCGCGCACGGCCTCCTGGCGCTGCTCATCGCTCGCCGTGGCAAGTGAGGCCGACGCTGCCTTGGCGGCAACGGCAAGATCGTGGACATACGTGGCTATATCGACCGACATGGGCGGCCCTTTCTCCTAGAAGTTTGCAACCATGGTAGCCGATTTGCGCATGGCCTCGCCCGCGGCGGTAGAATTGGTCAACCCGAAACACCGCAACGAACGGAAGACTCACATGGCCCTCATCACTTCGTACCACGTCCCCGGCCTTTACGTCGAGGACCACAGCATCGACGTCCCCCTTGACTGGCGCGGCCTGGAGCCGATGCTCCTGGCCGTCGGCAGCACCATGCGCCGCGGCGCTATGCCGGCACCAATCGCCGGCGCGCCCGAGAGCATCAAGCTCTTCTACCGCGTAGTTTGCGCGCCCGACCGCATCAACGACGATCTGCCGCTGCTCCTGTTTTTGCAGGGCGGCCCCGGCGGCGAGAGCCCGCGTCCGCTGTCGCCCACAAGCGACGGCTGGATCGAGGAGGCCGTCAAGCACTTCCGCGTGGTCCTTCCCGACCAGCGCGGCACCGGACGCAGTAGCTGCGTGGACGGACGCACGATCAAGGCACTGGGTGATCGCGCAACGGCCGCCGGCGCCGATACAGCACGCTCGCAGGCGGACTTCCTCAAGCGCCACCTCGCCAGCTCCATCGTGCGCGATTTTGAGTACCTGCGCCTCGTGGGCTTTGGCGGCAAGCCGTGGGTCACGCTCGGCCAGAGCTACGGCGGCTTTTTGACGCTGAGCTATCTATCGCTCTTCACCGAGGGCGTGGCGGCGAGCTTTACCTGCGGCGGCATCCCCCACGTGCCGGCGAGCGCCAGCGAGATCTACGCGCACACCTTCCCGCGCATGGCCGCCAAGACGCAGCAGTATTACGACCGCTACCCCGCCGACGTCGAGCGCGTGGCAGCCCTGGCCGATGCGCTCGAGGCTCAGAAGCCCGTGCTGCCCGACGGCTCGCCGATGACGGTCGAGCGCCTACAGCTCATGGGCAGCGACTTTGGTATGAAGCCGAGCTTTGAGCGCATGCACTGGATTATCGATCATGCTTTTGTTGACGGTGACGGCACGCTGACCTGCGGCGCCTCGGTATCTGACAGCTTTTTGATGCGCGCCTTCGAGCGCACCAACACGCGCACGAATCCGCTGTACTGGACGCTGCAGGAGTTCATATACGCCGACGGCGACACTATGCCCATTCGCTGGGCCGCGGCAGAAGAGAAGGCTCATCGTGCCGAGTTCGACACACTCGCGCGCCCGCTCATGTTTACCGGCGAGGCCATGTTCCCGTGGATGTTTGAGCAGATGCCCGAGCTCAAACCCTTCAAGCCCGCGATGGATCTGCTGATGGAAGACACGAGCTGGGACAAGATCTACGACCCGCAGCGCCTGGCTTGCAACGAGGTGCCGCTCCAGGCCGCGGTGTATTTCGACGACATGTACGTGGACTCGGGCATGCAGCTCGACACGCTCGACCGCGTGGGCAACTCGCACGCCTGGGTGACCAACGAGTTCGAGCACGACGGCCTGCACGGCAGCGTGGTATTCAAGCACCTCTTCGACGAGGCCCTCAACCGCGGAGACCTGCGCCGAATCTTCTAGCAAAGGAGTATCCCCACCTGCCGGCACAAA
The DNA here is from genome assembly GCA_900545485.1 of uncultured Collinsella sp. GTDB lineage: Bacteria > Actinomycetota > Coriobacteriia > Coriobacteriales > Coriobacteriaceae > Collinsella. The sequence continues at coordinate 34,463 of UQZD01000006.1, forward strand.
GGGAACGTCCCCAAGTGCCGAACAAGTGCCGGCAACGACAATGCCGCAGGTAGAGAACGGAAAGCGAAAACGCCCCTAAGCGAGCAAGGTGACGTGAAAGAGGAGGGCATTGACCTTTTGGTCATGCCCGACGATTGAACGTCAGATTGCCGCTTAGGGGCGTTTGCAGCGTCAATTGGTTATGCGAAGACGATTAAATTATCCCTGTGTATCGCCGGCTTCTCGGCCAGGTTAGCAAGCAGGCGGTTGCTGACGATCTGGTCCTGGCGGCGGCCGGCGGCAAGTTCCAGCACGTCCGAATCGGCCTCGGCGATACCGCGGGCGACGACCATACCGCTCGGATCGCACACATCGAGCACATCGCCCTCGGCAAACTGGCCATCGACCTCGCGAATACCCACCGCAAGCAAGGAAGAGCCACGGCTGACCAGCGCCTTCGCGGCACCGTCGTCAACCGTCACCGAGCCATGCGCCTTGTCGCCCAGTGCGATCCACAGCTTGCGGGGTGCGATGTCCAGACGCTCCGCCGGCGGATCGAACAGCGTGCCCACGCTCTCGCCGCGGGCGAGGCGCACGAGCGCATCGGGCTCCTCGCCCGAGCAAATCACGCTCTGAATACCCGCCGTCATCAGGATGCGGCTCGCGCGAATCTTGGTGATCATGCCGCCCGTGCCCACCGAAGTCGAAGAATCGCCTGCCGAGGCGATAATCTTGGCATCGATCTTATGCACGACCGGGACGAACTCGGCCGTGGGGTCCTCGTGCGGATTGGCGGTATAGAGGCCATCGATGTCCGAGAGCGTCACGCACAGATCGGCAGAAACCAGGCAGCTCACAAGCGCCGCCAGCGTGTCGTTGTCGCCAAACTTGATCTCGTCGACGGTGACGGTATCGTTCTCGTTGACGACCGGCACCACGCCCAGCTCCACCAGGCGCAGCAGGGCGTCGCGTGCATGCAGGTAGGACGTGCGGCGGGCCGTGTCGTGGCGCGTGAGCAGTACGAGCGAGGTGAGCAGGTCGCGCGCATGGAACTCCTCGTCGTAGGCCGACGAGATGATGCACTGACCAGCCGAGGCGCAGGCCTGCAGGCTCGGAAGGTCGCCGACCGGCTTGCGGTCGAAGCCCAACACGGGATAGCCACAGGCAATAGCGCCCGAGCTCACCACGACCAGACGCCAGCCGAGCTTGCGCAGCGCTGCGGCTTGATCGGCAAGTCCGCCGATAAAGGCGCGGTTGACCTTGCCATCGGCGCCCACCACCGTGGACGAACCGATCTTTACCACCATCGTTTTATAAGAAGTCGTCATACGTCAAACCAATCAACTGTTCAGCGAACGGCCGAGCTGGCGGCCAAGGGAGCGTGACTCGCCCCTACCGCCCAAGGAATTAGTGAGCCCAGGGGAAAGCCGAAGCCGCGGCCATGTTCTTGCGCACGAGCTCGTCGCGCACCTGAGCCAGGCCCTGCTCCATGCCCACAACATAGGTCTGCGGGTACAGGAAGCGCTTGAAAGCTGCGTCCAGATGATCGAGTGCCCAAGCACAGCGCTCGCGCGCGTCCTTGATGCTCTCACGCGGAGCAACCGCACTGCCGTCGCGCACGATCGGCACCAGCAGCTCACGATACTCAAGCTCGGACACGTCGGTCACCAGCGCCGCATCGTTTACGGCCACGAGGGTATTGCCGCGCGCGGCGCCCTCACCTGCCAGATGGTCCTCGTCATAGATCATGTCGCAGACCGGGCCGCCAAAGCCATCGTAATAACGGCGCACGCGCTGCACGCCGGGAATCGTGCGCTTGTAGGGCTGCTCGGAGAGCTTGACCACCGGCGTCCATGGATCTGCCTCGCTCGCACGGCGGGCGGAAAGCTTGTACACGCCGCCCAGCGCCGGCTGGTCGTAGCAGGTCGCGAGCTTGGTGCCCACACCAAAGCTATCGATGGGCGCGCCCTGGTCGATCAGTGACTGAATCGTATACTCGTCAAGATCGTTGGAAACCGAGATCCCCACATAGGGCAGGCCCTCGGCATCAAAACGGCCGCGCACATACTTGGAGAGCTTGGCGAGGTCGCCGGAGTCAATGCGAATGGCCGACAGGCGCTCGCCCACCGCTTCCATCTCCTTGGCAACCGTAATGGCATGTTCACAGCCCTCGCGCACGTCATAGGTGTCGATGAGCAGCGTACAGTTCTTGGGGCTCGACTTGGCAAAGGCGCGGAAGGCCTCGAGCTCGGAATCGAAGCTCATCACCCAGCTGTGCGCATGCGTGCCAAAGACGGGAATACCGTAGCGGCGGCCGGCGAGCACATTGGACGTAGAGGAGCAGCCGGCAACGTAGCTCGCGCGCGCAACGGCCAGGCCGCCATCGGGACCCTGGGCTCGGCGCAGGCCAAACTCCGCCACAGGGCGACCGTCGGCGGCGAGCACCACGCGCGCCGTCTTGGTGGCGACAAGCGTCTGGAACCCGACAATGTTAAGCAGCGCCGTCTCGAGCAGCTGACACTCCAGCGCGGGGCCGGTGACGCGCACCATGGGCTCGCGCGGAAAGACGAGCTCGCCCTCGGGCACGGCGTCGATGTTTACATGCGCACGAAAATCGCGCAGGTAGTCGAGGAATCCAGGCTTGAACATCGCGCCGCCGGCAGGGGCCTGGAGCGAGGCGAGGTAGTCGATGTCCTCGGGCGTAAAGCGCAGATTCTCGACCAGCTCGGGCAGTTCGGCGGTGCCGCACATGACGGCATAGGCGCTGCCAAAGGGATGGTCGCGGTAAAACGCGGTAAAACAACCCTGCTCATTGGCCTTGCCGCTCTCCCACAGGCCCTGGGCCATAGTGAGCTCGTACAGATCGGTGAGCATTGCGATGTCGGTGGGATGAGAGATGTCGGTCAAAGCCATGGGGCGACCTTTCGGATGTGTTGTGCAGAGGTTGAGGGTTGGGCGAGGCGGACGTGCGGGCATGGAGCCCGGCGCGAACAGGTTAGTGCAGGCCCATGCTGCCCGTGATCGTGTAAACCATAAAGACGATAAACGCGATGAGGGCGAGCACGATGATGATTTTTTGAGCCGGAGCCATGCCGGGGATCTCATTCTCGCCCGTAGGCTCCTTGGAGGTGACCATGCGCTGGGCAAAGGTCATCTCGTCACGACTCGGCTTAGGCTCGACAGACTTGGGACGAGCTGCCTTTCTAGGCTGAGGTTTGGGCGCAGCAGGTGCAGGCTTCGCAGCAGCGGGCTTGGGTGCGGGCGCGGGCTTGCGCTCGGATGCGGCGTTCGTGGCGGCCTCCTCGGCTTTCGTGCGCTCGGCACGAAGGGCAGCCAGCTCCTCACGCTCGCGACGGGCCTCTTCCCGAGCCTCGCGGCGGGCCTTCTCGGCGCGGAGCTCTTCCAACTCGGCGCGCTCCTCGTCGGACAATGGTTGGGACTCAAGCTCGGCCATGGTACAGCCCTTTCTTTCAAAAAAAGCCGCCGACACAATGTCAGCGGCTTATCAAATCCAAGGGTGGAGACGAAGGGAGTCGAACCCTCGGCCTCTGCCATGCGACGGCAGCGCTCTCCCAACTGAGCTACGTCCCCAGGACAAGTCGATATTTTACCTACGGCTCGCCAACTGTCAACGCCCAATAACCAGTCTTTTTGGAGCGCGGCTATTTTGGCAACTTTTCGAACAGGCGATCCTCTCGATGATTTTTTAATCCCCGTCCCAGAAAAATCATCGACGAACGCACTACTTTGCGCTGGTAAGAACACCGGTGGTGTCGAAGGCCGGGGTGAAGCTCTCGTCTACCGCGCCGCCCTCTTGCCAGAACATCGTCGTAAAGCCCAGGTCATCGGCATGGTCGAGCACCTGCTCGTACTCCTCGCGCGTCACGGCGCGCGCCAGGTCGCCGCCCTGCTCGCGCATGAGGGCATTGGGCGTGTATTGGTTCATGACCGAGATCGGCACGTCGCCCACCGTCTGCCACACCAGGTCCAGCACGCGGCATGAATCGTCTGCATGTCCCGGCAGCACCAGATGGCGCACGATGATGCCGCGCTTCATGAGCCCGTCCTCGTCCACCAGCTCTCCCCCACGGCGCTCGATCTCGCGCGCCATCTGAGCCAGGCCTGACACAGCCACACGTGGGTAGTCCTTTATATGAGAGAGCGACTGCGCAAGCCCGGCATCGGCATATTTAAAGTCAGTGAGCCACACATCGACCAGGTCGCCCAGGGCAGCTACGGCACTCGCGCGCTCATAACCGCTCGTGTTGTAGACGATTGGGATGACCAGCCCGCGCGCCCGTGCCGCGGCAATCGCGGCAGGCAACAGGTGCGCATAGTGCGTCGCCGTCACCAAATTGATGTTGTTGGCACCCTGGTCCTGCAGTTCCAGCATAATCTCGACCAGGCGCTCAGGCGAAATCTCAAGGCCAAAATTACCGGTCGAGATCTCGTGGTTCTGGCAGTAGATACATTTAAGCGAGCAACCGCTAAAGAAGATCGTGCCCGAACCGGCCTCGCCCGAGATAGGCGGCTCCTCCCACATATGAAGCGCCGCGCGGGCCACCTTGAGCGTGTCGTCGGCACCGCATACGCCGCGCGCACCCTCATCGCGCGCCGCACCGCAACGGCGCGGACACAAATGGCAGGCGGGCGAAAAAAGTTCGGTCAACGACGTCGGCATAAAAACATGCTCCAAAACAACGATTCAGCAGCTCAAACGTTAAGGGCCAGGCCGCGTAGACGGCTCCGTCTCTAAGGCGCCGTAATCGTCCGACACGATTTTTGTAATGTCAAGACTGGAATCGACAAAGTGCCGCTTTATGATGTAGGTATTCCGCCCCCCGCGGAGCAACTGGGTGAACCGTCGCGTTTATTTAGGGAGCCCACACAGTCGTACCTAGTACAGGTATCCTTCGTTGTTAAGGACGCTGGAACAGTCGATGAGGGCACCCACCTGTTTTAGGTGGGTTCATTTTCGTAACGTGGGGGGTGGTTTTCTTTTGCCGAAAATCACCATTACGGTCCATATGGATTCCCGCCGGCATCCCGACAAGCCATCGACAACATCCCAATATCTGGTAAGCGCGTGATTATCGCTGCGTGCAATTACATGCACCCCCCTTGGTCGAGTATTATGGTTCGGCTATGCCCTTTGCGCATGGCGTTCTTCTGACCTTTTCCTTCGACGCTTGGCGGTTTTTAGATTCATGGCTTCATCCCCGAGCTACATACCGTACCTATGCGTGGCGGCGGCGGCCTTTATCACGACCTTCCTCGCGGTGCCCCTGGTCAAGCGCTTGGCAATTAAACTCGATGCCGTCGACTATCCTTCTAAGCGCCGTATCAACACCAAGCCCATCCCGCGTTTGGGCGGAACGGCGGTGTTTTTGGGCCTGATCGTTGCCTGCATTGTGCAAATCCTAGGCACCTGGCACCTAGGCTGGCCACCCGTCCTGGTGCCGCACCCGCGCCTTCACATTAGCTATCCCATGCTGGCGCTCTCCTTTACCGTCATCTTTGCGACCGGCGCTATCGACGACGTCTTCCAGCTCAAGCCCAAGCAAAAGCTGGCCGGACAGGTCCTCGCCGCGCTCATCGCCTGTATCGGCGGCCTAAAAATCGGCGTCATCGTCAACCCGTTTGCCCCCGGCGAAATCATGCTCGGATGGCTCGCCTACCCCATCACCGTAATCTATCTGGTGGCATTCACCAACATCATTAACCTCATCGACGGCCTCGACGGCTTGGCCACGGGCATCTGCGGCATCGCCTCGTTCACCATGTTTTCGATGGCCGTTCTCTCGGGCCGCATCGACGCCGCCGCGCTCTCCATTGCGCTCTTTGGCGCCTGTCTGGCCTTTTTGCGCTACAACTTCAACCCCGCAAGCATCTTCTTGGGCGACTCGGGGTCGCTGCTTCTGGGCTTTGCACTGGGCTCCATCTCGCTGCTCAACGTGAGCCGCACCGCCGCGCTCACCTCGCTTATCATCCCGCTCATCGTTGCCGGCGTGCCCATCATCGACACGTTTAGCGCCATCGTGCGCCGCAGGCGCGCCCACATTAGCATCGGGCAGGCCGACAAGGGCCACATCCACCACCGCCTGATCCAAGAAGGCTACAACCAAAAACAGGCCGTGCTGCTCATCTATGCCTGGTGCATCATGCTTTCGGCCGGCGCCGCCGCGATTAACCAGGTCGAGGTGCCCATGCGCGTGCTCATCTTTACCGTGCTCGCCATTGGCTCGGCGGCCTTTGCCAAGCATCTACATCTGTTTGAGCCCGTGCTGCGCCACCATTACAACAAGCGCACGCACGAGGACGAGCTCGTCACCCCCGACGACCCCGCCTTTAAGCAGGAGGAGCAGGCAGCCGAGGAGCGCAAAGAAGAGCGCCACCATAAGCTCTAGGACAAGCTGCCGAGGATGTGCCAAGGCACCGTTGGCCAAGCGCGGCCGCGCCGCACCCATCGCACATGCCGCACCACGCGCGTCCCTCTCCCGCCCCTCGCCTACTTACGCACCACCCCTCCAATAAACGCGTTATCATCTTGACCCATGAACATACGTTAGGAGCAATCATGCCAAACGAGAACAGCTACGAAGTCGCGCTGCAAAAGAGCAACGCCATTCGCGAGGGCCTGGCCAATACGCCCGAGAAGTTCACCATGCTCACCGGCGACCGCCCCACCGGCCGTCTGCACCTGGGCCACTACTTCGGCACCCTCAAGGGCCGTGTTGAGCTGCAGAACATGGGCGCCAAGACCAACGTGCTCATCGCCGACTACCAGGTCATCACCGACCGCGACACGACCGAGCACATCCAGGACAACGTGTACAACATGGTCATGGACTATCTTGCCTGCGGTATCGACCCCGACAAGACCATGATCTACGCTCACTCCGCCGTGCCCGCCGCCAACCAGCTCATGCTGCCGTTCCTATCGCTGGTGTCCGAGGCCGAGCTGGCGCGCAACCCCACGGTCAAGGCCGAGATGGAGGCCTCGGGCCACGAGCTCACCGGCCTTCTGCTCACCTACCCGGTACATCAGGCCTGCGATATTCTGTTCTGCAAGGGCAACGTGGTGCCCGTCGGTCGCGACCAGCTGCCGCACATCGAGCTTACCCGCACCATCGCACGCCGCTTTAACAACCGCTACGGCAAGGTATTTCCCGAGGTCGAGGCACTGCTGTCCGAGACCCCGCTGCTGCCCGGCCTGGACGGTCGCAAGATGAGCAAGAGCTACGGCAACGCCATCAACATCTCGATGACCGCTGAGGAGACGGCCAAACGCATCAAGAAGAGCCAGACCGACTCCGAGCGCATGATCACGTTCGATCCCGAGAACCGCCCCGGCGTGTCCGGCCTGCTTTCGACAGCCGCCATCTGCACCGGTCGCTCCGAGGTCGAGATTGCCGAGGAGATTGGCATGGGCGGCTCCGGCCAGCTCAAGAAGTACGTGACCGAGGCCGTCAACGAGTACTTCGCACCTATCCGCGAGCGTCGCCAGCGCTACGAGAACGATCTGGATTACGTGAAGGACGTGCTGCACGAGGGCAACCGTCGCGCCAACGAGATCGCCGAGCAGACCCTGGCAGAGGTTCAGGACGCCATGGGTATGGTGTACTAGACCGATCTGCTGGCTTGAGCTTTCGATTGCTATAGGGCGGGCGCTACGGCGTCCGCCTTTTTTGGAGCGGACCGCTTCGGCTCCGTCCATCACACTCTCCCGACAAACAGGAACAGGCCCGCTGGCAGATAGTTGCCAGCGGGCCTGTTCCCGAAGTACACCGTTGAATCGCACAGAGGGGAGGGATGCGAATCAAACTCAACAGGGCAGGCTTTTTCATCGCCTATTGCCTGCTCCGTTGCTGAATATAATATAGTTCACCGTGGTTTACTTTGTAGCAACAATGTGCGCCGCCACACCTTCTCCATAAGTTAGCTCCGGTAAACTAAAACCACCACGAAGGGGACAGGCACCTTTGTGGTGGTTTTGACGAAGCCCGCCACTACAGCCCGGCCGGCCAACGACAGGCGGCCAGATCAACATGCATGGGATCGGCAAACGTCACGCCCTCCCCCATTAAGAGCTCGCGCTGAGCATCGGGGCCACCAAAGGCAAAGCCCTCACAGATACGGCCGTCGGCAAACACCACACGATGGCAGGGAATCTGGCCGGGGCGCGGATTACTGTGCAGGGCATACCCCACGTACCGCGCACTTCGTGGACGACCGGCAAGCAGCGCCACCTGACCATACGTGGCGACCATCCCCTCGGGGATCTGCTCGACCACCTCGTACACCCGTTCAAAAAAGCCCTCAGACGCCATTGCTCGCTCCCTTCCACCCGGAAAAGCATAAACCACCACAAAGGGCCTGTCCCCTTTGTGGTGGTTTATGGCGGGTCGGTTAGTTGGCGGGCTGGAAGAAGGCTACGGCTACGGCGCCGGGGCCTACGTGGGTGCCGATGGTGGCGCCGATGGTGTGAACGGGCAGCTCGCCCTCGGTGTGGCCAGCCCACAGTGCCGCGCTGTCCTCGATATACTTCTTGAGCACCGCATCCGAAAGGCCCGTATAGCCGAGCGCCAGCGGCATGGAAAAGTCGATGCCGCCCGCCTTTTCGACCTTTTGGTTCAGCAGGTTGCGGCCGTTCTTGGAACCGCGCGCCTTGCCCAGCTGCACGATCAGACCGTCCTCGACAGCCACCACGGGCTTCACATTGAGCAGCGTGCCCACGGCGCCGGCCGCAGCAGATAGACGACCGCCGCGCACCAGGTACTCCAGCGTCTCGAGCAGGCCGATAACCACCACACGGTCGCGCACGGCCTCGACAGCCGCCGCGATCTGAGCTGCACTGCGGCCCTCGTCCACCAAGTGCAGCGCATACTCGACCAGGACGCGCTCGCCCAGGGTGACGTTGTTGCTGTCTACCACGAACACGTCGCCGCCCGGCGCCTCGGCAAGTGCGGTACGGGCACTCTGATTGGTGCCCGAAAGCTTAGCACCCACGGTAATAATCACAGCCTCATCGCCGGCCTCACGCGCCTCGGCAATAGCCTGCGAAAACGCGTACGGGTTGACCTGGCCGGTCTTTGGCAGCTCATCGCGCTCCACGAGCATCTCGTAAAAGCGCTGGTGATCGATGTCGACGCCATCCATGTACACATCGGTGCCAAAGGTGACGGACAGCGGCAGAACACGCAGAGCGGGGTGCTCAGTCGGCGACATATCACTCGCGGAATCGGTAATAATACGAATGGACATAGCGAATCCTTTCTTGCGCAGGTCCCGCGCAGGGAATTTTGACAGCAATGCCCCGGCGCGGCATACGCGCTCAAACGGGACTATGCAGTTGTTAAGTTGTTAATTGGAAGCAAATGCCTTGGCGGCCTTAGATCTCGCGCAGGGTGTTGAGAATCGTGCGCAGCGACGCATACATCTGCTCGCGCTGCTCCACACCCATAGCCTTACCGGTGGTATCGAGCACCTCGCGAATGATGCGGTCCGCCTCGCTCATGCTCTCGCCGCCCAGAGCGGTCAGGCGCACCGGAGCACGATACTTAACGGCGGCATCGCCCGAATCATCGACCTCGACGTAGCCACCCTCCTCCAGATGCGCGAGCGTACGCGAGACGGCGGCGCGGGTCACGCCTGCCATGCGAGCCAGGTCGGCGCCAGTCAGGCCATCCTTGCTGCGCTCAAGATAGTACAGGCACATAACGTCGGAGCCCTTGAGGCCCAGCCTAGCGCCCTCAGACGTCTTAATGCGCTGGATCTCCTTGTAGAGTCCGCTGATCAGTCCGACAAAGTCCTCGAAACGTGTCTCGTCGCTCTGCTGCATGGGAGACGACCGCCTTTCGCTTGCATAATGCTAACGGGTAAACATCTTAGCCGTACTTAACGGCCGCCAGCTCTGCACGCCCCATTTGTTAACCCATCAACATAAAAACCACCACAAAGGGGACAGGCACCTTTGTGGTGGTTTGGGTCGAGCTACAGTTCCACGCGCGGGTTGTCGCGGGTCACGAGCGTCTTAACGACAACCGTAGCGCCCAGATAACGCTCGAGCAACTCGGCAAGGCGGTCGACGGCGGCTTGGCAGTCCCCCATTCGCTCGGACTCAACACACTCAATCGCCAGGAACGCATCGGCCGAATCGTCGGACAACGCCGTGCGAACGCCGTCGCGCCAGTTCCAGCATCGGCATACGGCGCCCGCATCGTCGATGTAGGCAAGCTCGCCGGGCAACGTCGGGTCATCCACTTCCTCGCCAAGCGGCAGGAACGCATCGCCACCGTCGGTCACCTTCAGGCGAAGGTCTCCCTCGATCGCATGCAGATCCTCGCCTCCCACGTGCAGCGCGTAGGTCAGCGACACCGTGTTGTAGATGTCCACCGCGGGCGTAATGTGGCCCACAGGCTTGCCCTTAAGCACGCGCTTGAGCAAGTTCTCGATCGAGCAGCGGGCGCCCTTTTTAGTCTTGAACAGCCGGTACGCGTCGCGCCATGCCTTGACCGGCGCGTTCTCGCTGATGGTATCGCTAGTCAGGTGGCGCTCCGCATCGATGTTGGCGCGGTCAAGCAGCGCGGCGATTGCATCCACGTCCTCTTGGGGAATCTGAGCCGCAGGCTTCATGCCCTTTACGACCACAACGCCGACCGCTGCCTGCGGAAACAGCTCCCAAAACGAATTCTCGGCAATAAAGCTCTTCATACGTGCTCCCTTCACAATTCGCGCCAACGCGAGCGCCCAAACAAAAAGCGCCCTTACAACGGCCACCTTCAAAGTCCTACGGTGCCGTCACAAGAGCGCTTGCGCTGTCCCCATCCGGAGAAGGGGACGATATGTCAGGCGTATTGTAACCCGAGTCATCCGCGCGAGCAAAACCGCCACAAAGGTGCCTGTCCCCTTTGTGGCGGTTTTTGGTCTAAGGCGACGCTAGTGGCGGAGCCCCAGCAGGCCGCGGCCGCGATGACGGGCCTCGGCGGACACCTGGGCGTGCGGGCCGGCGGCTTTGACGGACTCGGGCAGGTGCGAGTACTTCTTCTCGAAGTTCTCCTCGAACATCACCGCCAGGTTGTGCGCGGCCTCGTCGTAGCGCGCGGTGCTCTGCCAGTACTGGCGCGGCACCAGGATGCCATCGGGCACGCCATGGCACGTCGTGGGAATGTCGACGTTAAAGATGTCGTCATGCACGAACTCGCTGTCCTCGATGGTGCCGTCGAGGGCGCGCGCGACCAGCGAGCGCGTGTAGGCCAGCTCGATGCGATGACCCACGCCGTAGCCGCCACCGATCCAGCCGGTGTTGACCAAATAGACGCGCGTGCGGCCGTCGGCGATACGTTCGCCGAGCATCTTGGCGTAGACCATAGGATCGAGCGGCATAAACGGCTCTCCGAACAGCGAGGAGAACGTGGGCGTGGGCTCGGTGACGCCGACCTCGGTGCCGGGGATCTTGGCCGTAAAGCCCGTCACAAAGTGATACATGGCGGCGTCGGCCGTCAGGCGCGAGATGGGCGGCAGCACACCAAAAGCGTCGCAAGTCAGGAACAGCACGACACTCGGAGTGGTGCCCATGCCCTTAGTCCACGCGTTAGGAATGTGCTCCACGGGATAGGCCACGCGCGTGTTGTGTGTGATCGAGATGTCGTCGTAGTTGGGCTTGCGGTTCTCGTCGAGCACCACGTTTTCGCAGATTGCGCCAAAGCGGACAGCGTTGAAAATCTCGGGCTCGTGGAAGGCGTCCAGACCCTCGCATTTGGCGTAGCAGCCGCCCTCGATGTTAAAGATGCCCATGTCGGACCAGCCGTGCTCGTCGTCGCCGATCAGCAGGCGCGTGGGGTTGGCAGAAAGCGTGGTCTTGCCGGTGCCGGACAGGCCAAAGAACACGGCAGTCTCGTGCGTGACGGGATCCATGCTGGCCGAGCAATGCATGGGCAACACGTCGTCCTCGACGGGCAGTAGGTAGTTCATGACGCTGAAGATGGACTTTTTGATCTCGCCGGAGTAGCCGGTGCCGGCGACCAGAATCACGCGTTCCTGGAAGTTGATGACCACGGCAGCGCTGGAGTTGAGGCCCTTGATGGCGGGGTCGCACTGGTAACCGGGCGCTGCGAGCACGCAGAAGTCGGGCTCACCGGTGCGCGCGATTTCGCGGGCGAGCGGGCGGGCGAGCATCTGCTTGATAAAGAGTGCCTGGCTGGCACGCTCGCAGGCAACGAGCAGTCGACGCGTGTGGTTGCGGTCGGCGCCTGCCATGCCGCGGGTGACGAACACATCGCGCTCGTTGAGATAGTCGACGATGCCGGCCTTGATGGCCTCATAGCCCTCGACGGACAGCGGGCGGTTGACCGCGCCCCAGGCAATCTTGTCGTGAACATCGGGGGTGTCAACGATAAAGCGATCGTTGGGAGAACGGCCGGTGCGCTCCCCCGTCTCGATCACCAGAGCGCCGTTGGATGCCATGCGGCCTTCTTCGCGGCGGATGGCGTGCTCGACGAGCTCCGCGGCGGGTAGATCGACCAGCAGACGGGGCTGATTCTCGGCGGGATCTTCAACGAGCGTAATACCAAAGTTGGACAAAACTTCTGCAGGGGTAACACCAGGCATGGGGCCTCCTTTAAAAACGCGACACGTGGACGCGACGCGCACTTTACTCACGTAAAGCCCGTTGTACCCGATATGCAAAAACGTTTTTGCGGCAAGGGTAGCAAGCCCGCCCAACGGTCAAAAATCGCAGGCAAGCGGCCTAGTCATTGGGGACGTTTTTAACGACTAGTCATTGGGGACACTCTTGAACAGGCAACAGCCATGGAGTGCCCCAGGATGCCGGCACTTAGGGACGTTCCCAAAGTGCCGGCACATAAGGAACGTCCCTAAGTGCCGACTACAGCGGCAGGCCTTGGCCGAGCATGGCTATGGCGCTCATCAGGACCAGCATGCCGGCAGCGTAGGGCAGCACCGCGTCCAGGAGTTCGGCATCCCTGCCGCGCACGTGGACGGCAGCCAGACCAATCGCGAGCGTCTGCGGAGAGATCATCTTACCGGCGGCAACACCAAGCGCGTTCAGCGCGACCATCCAGTAGTCGCTCACGCCCAGCGCCGTAGCGGCCTGGCTCTGGATGGGGCCAAACAGCATGCCCGAGGACGTGCCCGAGCCGGTCACAAACGCACCGACTGCGCCGATCCACGGAGCCAGAATCGGGTACAGCCCACCGGCGACGGCGATGCAGAACGCGCTGATCGAAGAGATCATGCCCGCATAGCCCATCACCTTGGCACAGCCCAGCACCGAAAGCATCGTGATCACCGTCGGCATCATCTGCTTCACAGTCGCGGCCAGCACCTCGCCCATCATGCGTGGCGAAGCACCCTGAATGGCACCGCCGACAAACGCGGCCAGGAAGATCCAAACACCCGGCGTGTTAATCCACGAAAACGTAAGCGTACCGGGGTTCTCGCCGCAATACACCTGCACGTGGCTTGCAAAGGGCGCAAGCGCGGCATGCACGGCGGGCACCAGGTTGGACGTACCCAGCAGCAGTACAAAAATCAGAATGAAGCACGACCAGGCCGAAAGCGCCGATTTAACGGTGAGCTGTTCGCCGGCCTCGATATTCATATGGAAGCGTGCGTCCAAATGCCCCGACTTCTCGGCACGCATGGCAAGCGCAGCTGTCAGCGCGAGCGAAACGATGGATCCTACGACCACGGCCAGCTCGGGGCCCACAAACATGGCAACGACCAGAGCCGCGCCGACAAACGACACGCCGGAGAGCAACGCCACGCCGGCAACACCGTGCAGACGCTCGCCCACACTCGCGGCATTGCCCTGGTCATCGGCAACACGGCCCGCAACCAGCACAATAAATAGCGGCATCACCACAAAGAACGGTGCGAGCTGCACCAGCTGAACGGTCGCTAGGTGAAGGGAATCCAAACCCACCAGGTCGGCAACGGACACCGTGGGGATGCCGATGGAGCCGTAGGGCGTGGGCACGCCGTTGGCCAGCAGGCAGATGAGCACGGCAGGCACGGCCTCAAAGCCCAGGCCCGCGAGCATGCCGGCGGGAATGGCGACAGCGGTACCGAAGCCGGCCATGCCCTCCATAAAGCCACCGAAGCACCAAGCCACGAGCAGCGCCAGCAGACGGCGGTCGCTGCTGATGGAGGTGATCATGCTGCCGATCACGTCCATGGCGCCCGTACGAACGCACAGGTTATACGTGAACACCGCGGCGATGATCACCAGGACGATGGGCCACAGAGCCATCAAAAAACCTTCGAGCGAGGCGGTCGCGATCTGCGCTGCCGGCAGGTGCCACCATGCGAAGGCAAGCAAGCACGAAAGGACAAACGATCCGATAGCGGCCTTCCAAGCTGGCCATTTAAAGCACAGCAGCATCACGACCAGCCAAATAATCGGCACAAGAGCCAGCATGAATGCGGCGACGTCCATAGGTAGAAGCTCCTTGGTACCGCGTGGGCGGCATCGGGGGTGTCACAAAACTTCAACAGGATACCGCACGTTTACCGACAAATTACAGCCGCCCGCCGAAATTATTGAACAACCTGTTCAAAAACACGAATGGATACCACCGCGACTATACTAGAGCGCAGCAATAGAAAGGAACCGCCTTGAGCATCACGCCCCTCGATAGCATCCGCCGCGCCATCGCCCGCCGCAACGGCGTCGCCGACCCCGCCGTATCGGGCGGGGCACACGGGCAGGGCGGACGCATCGAGAACGGCCTGTTCCCCGCATCGCACACCGCCGAGGAGCTCGCACGAATCCAAGAGCTAAGCCAGCGTAACGCCGGCGGTCCCGACAGCAGCCGGGCCACACGCCGTCGACGTGAGAGCGGGCGCGAGCCCGGCCCCGTCCGCCGCATGGTCAACGCTTGGTGGAACCGTCTGCTCGGCGCCGTCTACGGCGGCGGCTTCTCCATGCAGGAAGCGGAATACGAGGAGCACGCCACCAGTCGCGACTATCTTTGGAACACCCTCGGCACCGCCGTGTGGGGCTTGGCGTTTCCGCTGCTCACCATCGTGTCCACACAGCTCGTGGGCGCCGAAGAGGCAGGCAAATTCTCCATCGCCTTCGTCACCGGCACGCTCATCATGATTGCGTGCAACTACGGCGTGCGCAACTTTCAGGTCTCGGACATCGACGAAAAGACGTCCTTTGCCTCCTACCAGCTCAACCGTTGGCTTTGCGGTGCGCTCGCGCTGGCATGCGGCCTGATATACAGCAGCGCCCGCGGCTACGATGCGCAGATGGCCACGATCGGCCTGGGCGTCTACCTCTATAAGGTGATCGACGGCATCGCCGACGTGTACGAGGGCCGCCTGCAGCAGGCCGACAAGCTCTATTTGGCTGGCATGAGCCAAACGCTGCGTTCCGCCGGCGTCATCGCGGTCTTTAGCGTGGCACTGTTCCTCACGCGCAGCATGCCCATCGCGGCCATGGCCATGGGCATCGCCGCAATCGCCTCGCTCGTGCTGGTCACCGCCCCGCTCGCCCTGCTCGAAACCGAAAAATCACGCCGCATGAGTCTGCGCGAGGCTGGCCACCTGTTTATCCAGTGCGCCCCACTTTTTGGTGCGCTGTTCCTGTTCAACCTAATCGAGAGCATGCCCAAATTCGTGATGGAAGGCACGCTGGCCTACAAGTATCAGCTGTACTTTAATGCACTGTTCTTTCCGGCGCAGGCTATTTTGTTGAGCATTGGATTTATCTATAAACCGCAGTTCCTGCGTCTGTCGAGCATTTGGGCGAATCCGCGCAAGCGTCGCCGCTTTGACTTGATTATTGTTGCCGTTATGGCGCTGATCGTGGTCATCACCGGCATGTGCGCCGCATTTATGGCAGGCCCCGGCATCCCCATTATGAGCTTTATGTACGGCCTTAACTTTGAGCGCTACCGCACGCTGGCGCTGCTGATGGTCGTCGCCGGCGGCGTCACCGCAGCCATCGACTTTATCTACGCCATCATCACGGTGCTGCGCCATGCCGGCGACGTCACCAAGATCTACCTGATCTGCTTTGCCGTGAGCGTGGTGCTGCCGGTGATCCTGATTAAGCTGCTGGGTATGATGGGCGCTGTGGTGAGCTACCTAGCCATCATGGTCCTACTCCTGGTGCTACTGATTATCGAGTACGCCCACATCCACCAACGCATTGAGCGCGACCGCAACCCCTACGGCGCCTAATTAGCTGCCCACGGTCACCGGAATTTGCGATGGAATCACCCCGGCTGGGGTCACATTGCGAACAATATGCATCACGCAAAACTAAGTGAGTAGACTTTTACCGAATCCCCGACCACACCGACAGAGCACAAGTCTTTGACCTGCGGTTTTATTGAGGCAAATATGTTGGGTGCTCGGCATTTCCAAAAAAGTCTACTCACTTAGCCAGAGGGCAGCCAAATGATTATTTAATCCCCGTCCCAGAGAAATCAATTAGCGGGCAGGAGGGCAAAAGTAGTCAAAAAACCCTTCCCAAATTAGCTACCCCTTGCACCCGTTATTCGCCCGGGTTGATATTCGCGTAGAACTCCGCCCCATCATCGAGCCGCAGGATGCCCACGCGGCCAAACTCGGAGCCGGTGGCGGCGGCGCAATCGATATCGATGCGATCGGGCACACCAGCGGTATCCTCGCCACCCAGGCGCACAATCTGCCCGCGGCCCGACTCCTCATCGAGCCCTGCCAGGCCGCCAACCTCGCAATAGCGCCCAAGCGATACCGTGGGCGTGTGACCGCTCACCACGACCGGGCCCTTGCCCTCGGCAGAAAGCAGCCCGGTCGGCACATCCCAATAGCCGTGACGAATCCATAGCAGGTAATCGGACGACTGCACCGCGAGCATCTGCTGCAGCAGCTCGCGATCGGCACCCACCGCTCCGACGCCATCGGCACAATCGACGCCATGCTCAAGCAAAAACGCACGCGCCGCCTTCATCTCGATTCCAGCATGTACCAGCAGATACGGGCGCTCCTCGGTCTCGACCACTGCGTAGAGCGGCAGCGCGGCCATCCATCGCACGAGCTCCTCGTATGCCTCAAATTCCATGTCGTTGAGCTGCTCGCGCGTCGTCCAGCCACCGTTGATATCCCAGGTCTCGGCATCGAGCGGATCCTGGCCAATGATGGCATCGAGCATAATCTGCTCGTGATTGCCCTTGAGCACGCGGGCGTTGGGCAGCGAGCGCACGAGCTTAATAACGCCGACCGGATCGGGCCCGCGATCGATCATGTCGCCCAGCACGTACAGCGTGTCGTCGGACGTCAACGAGATCTTAGACAGGGCCTCGTCAAGCGCACGCACGTGCCCGTGAGCATCAGATGTCACATAGATCGCCATGGTACACCTCTCCTTGCATTGCGGCCGAAGCCCGGTACCGCAACTAAAACTTCAAGTTGAACTTAAACGTTACCCATTGTACTCCGTTGCAATAAAGCTGGAAAGGGTTTCCGAGCAGAGGCAAAGACGGCAGCCGTCTATGACGATATCGCGCACGCCCGCAATCCAACCCCATAAACCCACCATCTTTGGGTACAAATAACCACAGACAACTGACCGTGCCACGCCAACCACCCAGGAGCGGACACTATCCATGAACCAGATCCTTCTCTTTATCGGCCTCGTCATCATTTTGTGCCTGACCATCAAACCCGTCGGCAAAAAACTCCCCTTCCCCACCCTGCTCATCTTTATCGCGCTCGGCATGCTGTTGGGCGTCAACGGCCCGGCGCATATCGACTTTAGCGACTATGCGCTCACCGAAACCGTCTGCAGCACGGCGCTGCTGTTCATCATGTTCTACGGCGGCTTTAACACCAATATCGACCGTGCCAAACCCGTCGCTGTGCCGGCGGTGCTGCTGAGCACGCTCGGCGTCGTCATCACTGCCGGCATCACCGGCGTGTTCGCCCGCTTCGCGCTGGGGTTCAACTGGATTGACGGCCTGCTGTTGGGATCGGTCGTGGCATCCACCGACGCGGCCAGCGTCTTTAGCGTGCTGCGCGAGCACAACCTTTCGTTGAAGGGCGGCACCGACTCGCTGCTCGAGGTCGAATCGGGCTCCAACGACCCCGTCGCCTACATGCTCACCGCGGTGCTCGCGACCCTCGCGGCGGGCGGCAACATCGACATTCCCGTGCTGCTGGCCAAGCAGATCGTCCTGGGCGTGGGGCTGGGCCTTGCCATCGGCTGGACATCCAGCCGCCTGATTGAACGCGCACACGCAGCGGCCGAGGGCGCGCAGACTATCTTTTTGTTCGCCGTGGCCATCGTCGCCTACGCGCTGCCGAGCTACCTGGGCGGCAACGGCTTTTTGGCTGTATACCTGGCCGGCATTGTGCTGGGTGCCAGCGACATCACCGGCAAAGTCGAGATGGCGCACTTCTTTGACACCCTCACCGAAATGGCGGAGATGACGATCTTCTTCTTGCTCGGCCTGCTCGTAACGCCCGCACGCCTGCCGCAGATGCTGCTGCCGGGCCTGGCGCTCATGGCGTTTATGCTCTTCGTGAGCCGCCCCATCGCCGTGGGCATGCTGTTGGCGCCCTTTAAGACCAACCCTCGCCAGGTTGCGCTCGTAAGCTGGGCGGGCCTGCGCGGAGCAGCTTCGGTCGTCTTTAGTCTCTTTGCCGTGGTGGCCGGCGTTCCCGGCGGACACGACCTATTTGACCTGGTGTTTGTGATTGCCGTGTCGAGCATTGTGGTGCAGGGCTCGCTGCTGCCAGCGGTGGCGAAGAAGCTCGATATGATCGATGCGACCGGCGACGTGCGCCGCACCTTTAACGACTATCGCGACGAAGACGGCATGTCATTTGTAAAGCTCAAGGTGGGTGCTGGCCATCCGTTTGCCGGGCGCTCGCTCGCCGATATTGGCAGCGCGACGGACATGCTCGTGGTCCTGGTGCTGCGCGACGGGGCGCACCCGGTGCTGCCCAACGGCGATACCGTGATCCAGGAAGGCGATCTGCTGGTAATGGCCGCCCCAACGTTCGAAGAGCGTGCCGAGGTTACGCTGCGTGAGGTCACCGTGACGCCCCACGGTCGCCTGGCCGGCCAGCGTCTTCGCGATGTGCCGCAGGGCAAGCACCCCTTTATCGTGGTGATGCTCAAGCGCGACGGCCAAACGATCATCCCCGACGGCAACACCCTAATATACGCCGGCGACGAAGCCGTCATCGCCACGCTGGCGTCGTAGTGACCAGGAGGTAGCTAATTTGCGGCGAAGAGATCAAGCGCCTAGAGAACCTCATGCCTTCGCTCGCAGATTTGGATTTGCCTGAGGAGTAAAGCACCCCTCCCCCATGTAACCATCCTGTAAATCATAGCGGCGCACTCGGGTTTTGCTGTGATGCGGTCGCGCCTGGCGCTCCACTGTGCTAAAGTATCCCGAACGTCCAAACGACTACAAGGGGGAACTAGAAGATGGCACGTGTGCACAACTTCTCAGCTGGCCCGGCCGCGCTGCCTACAAGCGTGCTCGCCGAGATCGCCGACGAGATGATGGACTACCGCGGCTGCGGCATGTCCGTGCTCGAGATGAGTCATCGATCTAGCATGTACCAGCAGATCATCGACGACGCCGAGGCAACTCTGCGTCGCCTGCTAAGCATCCCCGACAACTACCGCGTCCTGTTTTTGCAGGGCGGCGCCACGCTGCAGTTTGCGGGCATCCCCATGAACCTCATGCGCCGCGGCCGCGCCGGCTACATCGTGACCGGCAACTTTGCCAACAAGGCATACAAGGAGGCCGCCAAGTACGGCGAGGCCGTACTGCTCGCGAGCTCCGAGGACACCAATTTCGACCGCATACCCACCATGGCCGACATCAACGCGCGCATTGCCGCCGAGGCCGCAGGCGACGGGCTCGACTACGTCTACATCTGCCAGAACAACACCATCTTTGGCACCATGTACCACGAGCTGCCCAACTGCGGCGACGTACCGCTGGTCGCCGATGTCTCGAGCTGCTTTTTGTCGCAGCCGCTCAACGTTGAGCGCTACGGGCTCATTTACGCCGGCGCGCAAAAAAACGCCGGTGCCGCGGGCGTGACCGTGGTCATCGTGCGCGACGATCTCATCGCAGATGGCCCCGCCTTTGCGCAGACGCCGCAGTACATGGACCTTAAGACCCAGGCCGCCAAGGGCTCCATGCTCAACACGCCCAACACCTTTGGCATCTACGTGTGCGGCAAGGTATTCCGCTGGGTCGAGGAGACCGGCGGACTTGCCGCCATGGCCGAGCGCAACTGGGCCAAGGCCAATCTGCTCTATGACCTGCTCGAGCAAAGTGAGCTGTTCCATGGCACCACGCAGGCCGACAGCCGCTCTATCGCCAACGTCACCTTCCGCACCGGCGACGCCGAGCTCGACGCGGCCTTTGTCGCAGGCGCGGCAGAGCACCAGATTCAAAATGTCAAGGGCCATCGCCTCGTCGGCGGCATGCGCGCCAGCGTCTACAACGCCGTAACCATGGAGGACGTGCAGGCACTGGCCACGTACATGAAGGACTTCGAAGCGCAGCACGGTTTGAGCCAGCGATCTAACTAGCCCGCAGCACGCGGGCCGATCAGCCACTTCAAACCACTTGTTTTAAACAAACCAGCTAAGGAGTTTTTCATGCGCAAGATTAAGACCATCGACGACATCACCAAAGACGGCAAAGTCGAGTTTGGCGAAGGCTACGAATTTGTGAGCACCGCCGAAGAGGCCGACGCCATTCTGATGCGCTCAACCGACCTGCACGGCTACGAGCTGCCCGAGGGAATCCGCGCCATCGCCCGCTGCGGCGCCGGCGTCAACAACATCCCCGTCGAAGAGTACGCCAAGAAGGGCGTCGTCGTCTTTAAC
Organism: uncultured Collinsella sp.; assembly: GCA_900545485.1. Classification (GTDB taxonomy): domain Bacteria; phylum Actinomycetota; class Coriobacteriia; order Coriobacteriales; family Coriobacteriaceae; genus Collinsella. The sequence goes on from UQZD01000006.1 coordinate 55,317, forward strand.
TCCCCCGGCGCCAATAGCAATGCCGTCAAGGAGCTCGTCCTAGGCATGCTGGTGCTCTCGAGCCGCGGCGTGGTGCAATCGATGAACTGGGTGCGCGACAACGCCGACGACCCCGAGATTCAGGTCGATGCCGAGAAGGCCAAGAAGGCCTTTGTGGGCCGCGAGCTCAAGGGCAAGCGCATCGGCGTCATCGGCCTGGGCAACGTGGGCTCCAAGGTCGCCAACGCCTGCGTCGACCTGGGCATGGACGTTTACGGCTACGACCCGTTCATTTCCGTCGAGCACGCGTGGGTGCTGAGCCGCGAGGTGCAGCGTGTGGGCACGCTCGAGGATCTCTGCCGCGGCTGCGACTACCTCACCGTACACGTGCCCAGCAAGGCCGACACCATCGGCATGATCAGCACCGAGCAGATTAACCTGCTGGCACCCGACGCCGTGCTCATCAACTACGCGCGCGAGACCATCATCGACGAAGACGCCGTCGACGCCGCCCTGCGCGAGGGTAAGCTCAGCTGGTTTAGCTGCGACTTTGCCACGCCCAAGACCGTCAAGATGCCCAATACGTTTATCACCACGCACTCGGGCGCCGGCACCGGCGAAGCCGAGGCCAACTGCGCCGACATGGCCATCAGCGAGCTCAAGGATTACCTGGAGAACGGTAACATCGCGCACAGCGTCAACTACCCCGCCTGCAGCATGGGCAAGGCGCGCGCCGCGAGCCGCATTGCCTGCCTGCATGCCAACGTGCCCAACATGATCGGCCAGATCACGGCCATCCTGGCCAAGGACAACGCCAACGTGCAGCGCATGACCAACGAGTCCGCCGGCGAGAACGCCTACACCATGTTCGACACCGATGAGCACCTGAACAGCAGCACGATCGAGGCGCTTAAGCAGATTCCGTCGATGTATCGCGTGCGCGTAATCAAATAGCGCCGGCTGATCTGACGGGCAGTTCCGCATGTGGCCTGCCCGTCACTGACATTGAATGCCCGCGGGGCGCCTTTCGCACGAGAGGCGCCCCGTTTTTGTGAGCGCTCCATTAAATGCACCGAGCCGCTTCTTGGCATACAATCTGTATGTTGACCTAACTATCTGTGAGGTGCCTATGGTTGATACAGATTTTGCTTGGCGGCTTACGCAAGGACTCGTGCGGATCGACAGCTCAGACCCGGGTGCGTATGAGGACGAGATTGAGCGCTATATCAAAGCGTTGGTTGAGGAACGGTTGGCGCAGCTGAGCCATCCGGTGCTCCATGCCGTGCAGGTTGAGGAGCTCGAGGTGCTGCCCGGGCGCCGCAACCTTATGGTCACCGTGCCGGGCCAAAGCGACGAGCCGCGACTCGTCTATATCTGCCATATGGATACCGTTACGCTGGGCGATGGCTGGGACGCGGACATTCCGCCGCTCGGGACGGTTGTGCGTAACGACAAACTCTATGGCCGTGGCGCCTGCGACATGAAGGGTGGCCTGGCCTGCGCCATTGCCGCACTTGTCCATGCACTCGAGCGCGTAGCAGCAGAGGGCGAGCTGCCCCGACGCGGCTTTTCGCTCATCTGCTCGGTCGACGAGGAAGATTTTATGCGCGGCTCAGAGGCCGCGATCGATGCTGGCTGGGTCGGCTCGCGCGAATGGGTGCTGGATACCGAGCCCACCGACGGACAGATCCAGGTGGCGCACAAGGGGCGTACGTGGTTCGAGATTGAAATGGCTGGCGTGACGGCGCATGCGAGCCAGCCCTGGAAGGGCGCGGATGCCGTCGCCGCCATGGCCGAGGCCGTGTGCTCGCTTCGCCGCGCATTTGCGGCGCTGCCCGTGCATAATGAGCTGGGGCCATCGACCATCACGTTTGGACAGATCGAGGGTGGCTATCGTCCCTATGTCGTGCCCGACCACGCCAAGGTCTGGGTCGATATGCGTCTGACCCCGCCGACCGATACGGCCGCCGCAACGCGCATGGTAGAGCAGGCCATCGCCGTCGCCGAAGCCGCCGTTCCCGGTTGCCATGGCAGCTACACCGTGACGGGCGACCGCCCCGCCATCGAGCGCGACCCGAACTCTCCCCTTCTAGCTGCACTCAAGTGCGCAGCAGACGATGTGACGGGCGCGGACACGACCGTCGGCTTCTTTACCGGTTACACCGACACCGCCGTCATTGCCGGCAAGACAGGTAACCGCAATTGCATGAGCTACGGTCCCGGGTCGCTCGCGCTCGCGCACAAGCCCAACGAATATGTGCCCCACGCCGATATCGTTCGTTGTCAGCAGGTGCTAATCGCGCTCGCCGACAACGTGCTCTGGGACGCGAGCGGCCAAGTTGGGGCATAATAAGCCGCGAACAAACCGACTCGTGCGTTAGGACCGCCCATGAAAGCACTTCCGTTTCCCTGCATCCGCCCGGCTCAGGACCGCGTGCTCGAGGCGCTGCCTGCAATGGGCGGCATTCTGAGCGGCAACGATGCTCTGCGCGGAGCCATTGCCGATGGTCTGATGCTCAAGGACCCGGGTGCGGCGTATTACGTGTACGAATGCTCGGGCGAGCCGGGACGTGTGACGGGTGTCGTGGCGATCTGCCCGACGAGTGTACTTGCGGGCAGCAAGGGCGATGCCAGCGCCGACGTGGCCGCCGCCGCGCGCGCGATCGCCGAGCTCAAGGTGCAGCCGCGCCCCGTGTCGCTCGCCTACGAGGCCTCGCCCGTCATGGATATCATCCTGGGCGCCGCCAAAGAGGGCGCGTCGCTCTACGCCGTCACCGACCCCGCGGGCATTACGCACCGCGCGTGGGAGGTCAAGCGCGAGGACGCCGTCGGGGCCATCCGCGCTATGCTCGACCAAGCACCGGAGCCGGCACTGACCGACGACCCCGCCTACGCCGCCGCTCTGACCGGGGCGTCGCAGCTGCTGGCCGATGAGGCCCGTGCCGTCGGAACGTACACCGGCAAGGAGCCGTTCAACTTTACCGTTGCCGTGCTCTTCCCCGCCGCGCAGGTCAGCGGCGCCGCGCCGCAAGTTCCGACAGGTCTGCTCACGCACCAGGTCGCGCGGTTCTAGCAAGACCAGACCGCCCAGCACAAAAATCGGCAGCTCAACAAACAGGGGGCGGAGATGCAGCAGGTACATGCATCTCCGCCCCTTTTGCGTCGAGAAGTATGCCGGCGACCCGTGCCGTCGCGCTCGCGTTATCCGCGCTGCGGACCCGCAGTAGCCACGAGCGGTTCAAGCCCCAGCTCGCGCGCGTAATCCTCCTGCGTAAAGACTTCGACCAGTTCAAACGTATCGGCCGCATCGTCAAACGCAAAATGCAGCACTGAGCAGTTGCCCGGCACGCGTTCGCGCTCGTCGGCCGCCGCGCCCCGCACGTGGTCCAAAAACTCCTTGATAGCCGAGCCGTGGCTCACCGCGAGCACGCACTCGTGGTCCGGACGCTGCATAAGCTCGGTCAGCGTCGCCACCATGCGCTCGCGCACCTGCATCTGGCCCTCGCCGCCAAACTGGCGATAGAAGTCGCGCCACGGGCGCTCGGGCATAAGCATCACGCGCTCGGCCTCAAAGTCGCCAAAGAACCACTCACGCAGGCCGTCCAGGCGCTCGTACGCCAAGCCCGGCCACAAGTTGGCGATAGTCTGCTCGGTGCGATGAAGCGTGGAGGTGTAAGCATGATCGGACTCAATGCCGCGCGCACGTAAAAACATGCCGGCGCGCGCCGCCTGGTCGCAACCCAGCTGCGTAAGCGGCGAGTCACTCCACCCCTGAATGATACGCTTAAGGTTGAATATCGTCTGTCCATGACGGACCAGATACAGATCTTTATTCATAGGGGTCCTTTCGTTCGTTACCAACCCAAGAGCGAAAACGCCCCGTCGCAATAGCCAAAATGAAGCACGGCACCGTTGTCGGGCAGCTCTCCCCCGCCAGTCACATACTCAAGAAACTCCTGGCAGGCTGAGCCGTGGGAAACCGCCAGCACGCAGTCGTGCTGCGGCCTGGCCATGATGCGGGACAGCACCGCGACCATACGTGTGCGAAGCTCACTTTCCGACTCGCCACCAAAGGCAACCGGATAATCACCCCAGGGCTGCGGCGGCATCTCGCGATTTGATGTGCCCTCCAGCGAGCCAAAATGCCACTCACGCAGGTCATCGACCAGCTCAATGGAACGGCCCTCGCCAACGATAAGCTCGGCCGTATGCCGCGCCCGGCCCAACGGCGAGGAATACACATGATCAAAGGCCACGCCACGCGCCGCAAACGCCGTACGCGCCGTCAGCGCCTGCTCGCGCCCGCGCGCCGTAAGCGGCGAATCGTGCCAGCCCTGCAAAATGCTCTGCACATTGAGCTCAGTCTGCCCATGCCGCACCAAATACAGATCTGCCAAACACCCTCCCCTCGTACCACCACAAAGGGGACAGGAGCCTTTGTGGTGATTTTGCCGCCGAATTGCACCGCAACGACGCACAACTACAGCAGCACGTCGGCAAGCGGACGCTTGGGTACGTGGTGCACCCGCGCCTCGTCGCGCCAATAATTGATGGAGCCGTCGGGGTTGGAATCGATTGCATCGATCACCTGCGTCTCGGCCGGAACGCCAAACGCCATGATCAGCTTGAGCTCATACTTGTCGTTATCGAGCCCCATGGCATCGATCGCGTGGGGCGTAAAAGCCTTGAACATGCAGGCAGCCACCTCGGGCGTGGCGCTGCGGGCGGCGAGCATCATCGTCTGCGCGGCAATGCCCGTGTCGACCTCGGTAATGGGAGCGGCGGGCTTGCCCGGAACGGCGCGCTCGGCAAGAATCGCGATGTAGCCGGTCGGGCGCTCGCCCTCATCGGGACCCGACCAATCCTTGAGCGCACCGGCCCATGCAAGCTCGTCAAACACGCGAGCGCAGTCCTCGGAACCGCTCACCACATGAAAACGAAGACGCTGAGCATTGGCACCACACGGAGCCAGGTGCGCCAGTTCCGCCAGCTCGAGCAAAAACTCGCGCGGCACGCGCATGGACTCGTCAAATCGGCGGCACGTGCGGGCGCGGCGGACCAGCGCGTCAAACGTGTCCAGGCCAAGCTTTTCGCAACCCTGCTTTGCCATCGACTCGGCGCTTACCGGCGCCGCGGGAACTGCTTCGTTCATAGGAACCCCCAATTAAAGTCAATTGTTCTTAGGAAAATCTAACCTAAAACGTAGGCAATTTCACACAGCCGAACAATGTTCCACAGCTGTTGAATATCCCTCATCCAAACGGGAACAAAGGTAACAATTCGGGAAGATGGGACGGCATTTCGCCCTCCCCGCCCCATGCAGCGGCGCCCTTGGGCGATACTGGTTGCAAGACATACGGCTTACGCCGCGCGGAAAGGAGACATCATGGGCATCTTTAAGAACGATGATAAGCAATCGAGCGCGTTTGGATTTGACGAGAAAAGCATGGCGGGCAAGGCTGTCAAGGCTGTGCGCTGGATTTACGCCATCACGGGCGTCTTGGCGCTCGTCGCCGGCATCGCGCTGCTGTTTGCGCCCGCCAAGTCCCTCATCTTCCTAACGACCGTCTTGGGCTTCTACTTTGTGATCACGGCCGCGATCAGGCTGTTTACCGCTGTTTTCGAGCCGCTGCTGCCCACCGGCTGGCGCGTTACGAGCATCATCTCCAACCTGCTCATCATCCTGGGCGGCGTGATAATCCTGCGCAATCAGGCCTTCTCGACCGCCACGCTCACCACGCTCGTGGTGGTCGTGGCCGGCTTTGGCTGGATCGTCGAGGGCGTCATGTCGATTCTGGAATCCGAGCTTTCCGCCAACCGCGCCCTCGCCATCCTGAGCGGCGCACTCTCCATCATCGCGGGCATGTTCGTGTTTATCTATCCGCTGTGGTCGGCCAAGATGCTCGTCATCTTTAGCGGTGCCGCGCTGCTGGTGTTTGGCGTAACGCTGATTGTTCGCGCTATTCAATTTGGCAAACTGGTGCACTAGATGCCGCGAACGCTCTTTATTGATGCCGACGCCTGCCCGGTCACGCGCGAGTCGATTGACTGCGCGCGGCGGGCGGGCGTCGCCGTTGTTATCGCCGGCAACAGCACGCAAAACTTGGAACGGCACATTCGCCGCGACGACCCGCGCGATGCCGAGCACGCGCGACGCGGCTTTTGGGTCACGACACTCGATGTGAGTGTGGGCGCCGACAGCGCCGACTTTGCCATTGTCGAACGCCTGCAGGCGGGCGACGTGGTCGTGACGCAGGACATTGGCTTGGCGAGCATGGTGCTCGGGCGCGATGCCGCCGCCATCGGTGTGCGCGGGCGCGTCTACGACAAAGCGACCATCGACATGCAGTTGTTTATTCGCCACGAGGAAAAGAAGGTGCGACGCGCCGGCGGACGCACTCGCGGACCGGCGGCATTTACCAGCGAAGACCGGGCTCGCTTGAAGCGCAACCTCACCGAGCTGCTGCACCAACCAAGGTAGATTTTTGGGACACGCCCGAAAATCTACCTTTTTGTCTTGGGCAGTCTGAGCGCTCGGAATCCATGGCTCAACAAAAAAACGGGCTTCAAAATGCCGTGCGTCGCCGCATTGCGCAGGCGCCGAGCATGGCTATTTGAAGCCCGTTTGTTAGGCCTACTTAAAGCCCAAAGGCAGAAAGGATAAGACCCCAGCCCGCGCCGATAACGTACATCATAATCAGGAACACAGCGTTTTCGCGGGCGCTGCGGTTGGTGCGGAACAGCACCAGGTAGCCCACGCCAGCGGAGATAAGCGTGCCAGCGAGCATCGGCGCCAATTGCAGCGCACCTTCCAGATATAGTTGCGTAATGACCACGCTGGCCGAGCAATTGGGAATCAGCCCGACAAGCGCCGAACCCAGGACAGCGAGCGTCTCGTTGCCACGCAGGAACTGCTCGATCGCGGACTCTCCGAAGGTCTCGAGCACGGCGACCAGGACCAGCGTCACCAGGAAAATAAAAACCGAAACCTGCACGGTGTGCGAGATCGCGCTGCGGATAATCGACAGGACGGGCGCACCTTCGTGGGAGTGACCGTGGTCGTGCCCATGGCCGTGGTGGTGCTCATGCTCGCCCGTGTGACCGTGGTCATGGCTGTGTCCGTGGTCGCGCTCGTGTTCATCTTCATCATCATCGCAACCGCAATGGTCGCGCTCGCATAACTCGTGGATGTGGTCGGCGCTCACGCCCGCCTCGGCCACTTCATCAATGATGTCGCCCCCGGTATGGTCGTCGTGCGCGCAGTTCACATGAGCCGGATTGGCAGCGGTCCCCAGCACGGTACGGCGAATCGCCGCATGCGCGCGGGCATTACTACGAAGGCCGCGGATAGCCGCGTCCACGATAAAGCCCGTGACCAGCGCGATCAGCGCCTTCGAAGCCAAAAGCATCGCCATGGTCTGCACGGGCACCTGCTCGGCGAGCAACAGCGGCAGCATCTCGTCGGAGGTCGAAAGGAACACCGCCACCAACGTGCCCAAGGTCACGACACGGCCGGCGTACAGCGTTGCTGCCATGGCCGAAAATCCGCACTGCGGCACAATGCCCAGCAGCGAGCCAACCACGGGACCCGCAGCGCCGGCGCGCTTGATGGCGCCGTTGACGCGGTCGCCCGCAACGTGCTCCAAGGTCTCGAGGGCCAGATACGTCACCAACAAAAACGGCACCAGCGACAGCGTGTCCTTGCCGGCGTCGAGCAGAATATCAATCAGTAAATCCATGACGGATGGAACCTTTCGTGTCTTTCGGCAGCATTGTAAAAGTCCTAGCGGTCAACTAGGGTATTGTAGTTGTCCTAGGCGCGATGCCAATAGTTGCCCATGGTAAACTATCATCTCGCCACATCTTAATGACCCTGAGCCGCACGACGCGGCCCATCCAAGGAGCAGTTATATGAACGTTTCACAAGCACTCGAATACGAGCGCCAGCCGTTTATTCCCATGTTTATCTATGGCGATCACGGCGCCATGGAGTCCGAGCGCCAGAAGGGCGAGGAGGCCCTCAAGGTGCTCGAGACCGAGTATTTTACTGCCGAGGGCGACCCCGGCTTCGACTTTGCCACCGTGCGCGACCTGGCCGACCGCAACCGCGACCTGTGCGACCAGATTGGCGAGGCGCGCCTGCGCAACGTGACGCCCGCGACGCTTTCGCGCGGTCTGTCCGATGCCGACACCTGCGCCGCCATCGGCAAGATGCAAAAGCGCACCGCCGCGTCCGTTATGCGCGAAATCCGCGGCGACCGCGACGCGCTCGGCGTGGCCTACGCCCGCAAGCCCATCCAGGGCACCGTGCTCGGTATCGACATCGAGACCACCGGCCGTGCACCCGAGCGCGGTTATATCATCAACGTGGGCTGGGAGATCATGGAGCTCACCAGCGACGCCGTCCCGCACGACGCCGAGGCACACTACTGCGGTCTGCCCGACATCTACCGCGGCGAGGATGTGCCGTTGTCGAATATCCACCACATCACCTGGGACGACATCGACGGCAAAACGCCCTTCCGCGAGAACAAGGAACTGCAGAAGCAGCTGCTCAAGCTCATGAAGAAGTACCCGTACATGGCACACAACGCCGCATTTGAGGACAGCTGGTTCAAGATCCACCTGGACGGCTACGCCGAGGCACGCCGCGCCGGTAAGATCATCGTCATCGATTCACGCCAGATCTGCCGCAGCCTGGACGCCGACGTGCGCTCGCTCCCCCGCGAGTCCGCGCCCGCCGCGCTCGAGAACTGGGCGCGCCGCCGTGGCACCCTCGCCGCCGACGCCAGCGAGCAGCATCTGGGCCTGGACGACACCGACCTCATGCTTCGCACCGTCCAAGCCGAGTTCAACCTCAAGAACCTGTTTGCCAAGTAGAAACGTCTACGCCAAACTCCGGCGTAGATCACGAGCGGTCTCGCAGCGGGAAACCCCGCAGCGGGGCCGCCCTACGTTCCACAGATAGATCTGCCATCACAAATTCTGAACCCTCATTTTGAACGATTTCGACCAATTCCCGACACGTAATTCGTTGTCGGATGGTGATGCATCGATATCAAATGTGCAGCAATTGAGTATTTATATGCTATAGCTAAGCTGCGAAAACTTTTATTTAGGGCATACCAACCCATAATTGCGTCAAGCTTTTGGACAGCATTTGGCTAGACCTCTAAAACGGCTTTTCCACTCAGCACCGTCAACACGGCATTAGCTGACACGATATATATCATGAGTATCGTATTGTCACATACCACGGCGAAAGCGGTCTACCAGGCCGCGCATTCGGTGTCTGCGAAAGGCATCGAGTCCTGTAGTCCTGCCGCGATTTACGGATCATGTCCCACCGGAACGCTCCTTGACGCAGCCGCAGAATGGCTCACCAAACATGATGTTTCCCTCGACGCAAATGGTTCCCTCGAGGTGATGGTGTTTGATCGCAGGAATGCGCGCTATGCAATGAACTGTCAATGCCACGTTTCTTCAAAACGATTCTCGAGCTCACGCTTTGTAGAGCTTAAAGATGGCATCTTCGTTGTTGGCGTTGAGCTTTGCGCACTTCAGGCCGCCACCTATCTTTCTTTTCGTGAACTGGTGGAGTACTACTTTGAACTATGCGGCGCTTATTCCCTTGGAACCGACTCTTCCACCTCCTATACCGAGCGTTTCGCGCTCACCTCGACCGAGAGGTTAAAGCAGTTCTTTAATTCCATTACCAGATGCGACGGTTTGGCCCTTGCCCGAAAGGCGATCCAACGTGTACGCGACGGATGCCGGTCTCCCATGGAATCGGCATTTGTCATGATGCTAACGCTGCCCAAAAGCGAAGGAGGGCTTGGTATTAAGGGAATTGAGACCGATTACAAGGTGCAGGTCACCGCCGCCGCAAAGAATCTCACGAGACGCAAAAAGTTCTTTATGGATGCATATCTAAAGAAATCTCGAACAGACATTGAATACAACGGTTTTAATCATGACGCGGAAGAAGACCGCGCCATCGATGAGGAGCGCAAGAATGCGCTTGCGTCCATGGGATACGAAATCATCACCGTCAGCCGTTATTCCTTTATGCATGCCAGCGCTTTCGTTAGGGTCATGGAAGCGATCCAACGGAAAGAGGGCATACGCCCCTCGCGTCTGCCAACAGACTTTCAAATCATGCAAGAGGACCTGAGACAGTTTGTGCTCAGAAGGTTTATAGAAGAGAAAAAGCGAATTCAGAAGCAGCTTCGCCAGGATTCCGAAGAGCGTCAACGAATCGACCTCGAAAAAGCAACACTCGAAGGCATCACGCTGGATGACCCGACGATTAATGAAGTTCCGGCAATCGATGACATGCAGACTGTCGAACCCGACAGCCCATCACTCAACCAAACAAGCAGCTTCGCGCCCGAGGGCAGGATCTTCGGGGCCGGAAGCTAGACCGGCTAACAAGGTGGGCACCTTAGCGACGTGCAAAATTGCGAGTATTCAGCAAAGCCGGGTGTCTATCACCCTCGAGTGGATCCAAATGTGAAGCGAAATCACTCTTGCGTGAGAGCGTTAGGCAACATTTGAGGAAGAACTCATCGGATTCACACCCTAAGATAACTCTTGAACTGCATTATATGGCCTGCAATAAATTAACGGACCCCCTATCGTTGCAGAATACTCCAATTTTTGCACGGCTCAGGGGCACCCACCCCGGCATCGGCTATCAAAACCGCTCACTCCGGGATCTCGTCCACTATTCCCCATCATTTTGTGCAACGAATTACCTGAACGTCATTGACATATGAACATATACTCATATAATCGGAAGCAAGTTATATGAGCGCATGTTCATATGAAAGGATATTGCAATGAGCATCCGCGTTGATGAAACGAAACCCGACATCGAGGCCACCGAACCCGCGATTCCCACCACCTGCTCGCCCGAGGACCTTCCCGACGAGGAGCTTCTCTACGACCTCGCCGACCTGTTCAAGGTCTTCAGCGACACCACGCGCATCAAGATCCTCTATGCCCTCATGGGCCGCGAGCTCTGCGTGGCAGACATCGCCGAAGCGACCGAAACCTCGCAGTCCGCGGTGTCGCACCAGCTGCGCACACTCAAGCAGTCGCACCTGGTTAAATTCCGGCGCGACGGGCGCAATATCCTATACTCGCTCGCCGACGACCACGTCTACACCATGCTCAACCAGGGCATGAGCCACATCTGCGAATAGCGACCAACCACGGTACCAGCGCGGCCTGCACCCAAGCCGCAAAAACGGGGAAAGGAACCCACCATGAAAAAGCAGTTCAAGCTCGACGAGATCGACTGCGCCAACTGCGCGCGTGAGCTTCAGGACGAGCTGGCCAAGCTCGATGGCGTCAAGTCCGTTTCGGTCAACTTTATGACCCAGAAGTTGACGCTCGAGGCCGATGACGCCGAGTTCGACGAGGTCCTCGACCGCGTTGTGGAGTTCACCGCCGACGCCGAGCCGGACTGCGAGATCATTCTCTAGCCCAGGTTTACGCCAACCCGCAAGGCCGCGCTTGCCGCGGCCTTTGCTCGCGAAATTATATGAGCGAGTGTTCATACATTCAAATGGGAGGATACGAGTCATGGCCACCGCCGACCCCAAGAAGAAAAAGAAGAAGCGCAAGAAAAAAGAGTCACTCGAGCATAAGCGCAACCGCATCCTAGTAGCGCTGGGCATTTTTGCCGTGGTGTACGCCCTCGATGAGCTCGGCACCCTCACTGCCGCATTCGGCACCCCGGGCGACATCTACGCCAGCTTCGCACTGTTCCTCGTGCCTTTTTTGATTGCCGGCTACGACGTGCTCCAAAAGGCATACAACAACATCCGCCGCGGCAAGGCGTTCGACGAGAGTTTCCTTATGGCCGTCGCGACCATCGGCGCATTTGCCATGGTGCTCTTCCCCGATACCGACCCGCACATGGCCGAAGGCGCCGCCGTCATGCTGTTCTACCAAGTCGGCGAGCTGTTCCAGGCATATGCCGTGGGCAAAAGCCGCAAGTCGATCAGCGCCATGATGGACATCGCGCCCGACTACGCTAACGTCGAGCAAGCCGACGGCACGCTCGAACAGGTCTTTCCCGATGACATCGCCGTCGGCACCGTGATTGCGGTCAAGCCCGGCGAGCGCGTGCCCATCGACGGCGTCATCGTCGAAGGCGAAACCCAGCTCGACACCGCCGCACTCACGGGCGAGTCAGTTCCCCGCCCCGCCAAGTCCGGCGACGACATCATCAGCGGCTGCATCAACATGACGGGGCTCATCCACGTGCGCACCACCAAGCCCTTTGGCGAGTCCACCGTCGCGCGCGTCCTAGAGCTCGTAGAAAACGCCAGCGAAAAGAAGGCGCGCACCGAGAACTTCATCACGCGCTTCGCCCGCGTCTACACGCCCGCCGTCACCGGCGCGGCCGCGGTACTCGCGCTCGGCGGCGGCTTGGTCACCGGCGCCTGGTCCGACTGGATCCTGCGCGGCCTGACCTTCCTGGTCGTCAGCTGCCCGTGCGCGCTCGTGATCAGCGTGCCGCTCAGCTTCTTTGGCGGCATCGGCGGCGCATCCAAGCTGGGCGTTCTCATCAAGGGTTCTAACTACCTCGAAACGCTCGCCGACGTGGACACCGTCGTCTTCGACAAGACCGGCACGCTCACCAACGGCACGTTCTCGGTCGTGGCAGTACACCCCGAAGCCGGCTATACCGAGCAATCGCTGCTTGAGGTCGCAGCCCTCGCTGAGTCATTCTCCGATCATCCCATCGCGCAGTCGGTGCGCGCCGCCTTCCAGGACGAACTCGACCCCAAGCGCGTAAGCGACTCCACCAACGACGCGGGCCATGGCGTGACGGCGAACATCGACGGCAGGCACGTCGTCGTCGGCAACGCTAAGATGCTCGCAGCGACCGGCGTCGAAGCGCCCAATTGCGAGGTCGTCGGTACGATCCTTCACGTGCTGGTCGATGGCATCTATGCCGGCCACATTGTAATTGCCGACACCGTCAAAGCCGATGCCGAGCAGACGATCAGCGACCTGCACGCCGCCGGCGTCAAGCGCACCGTCATGCTCACGGGCGACCGCGAGGAGGTTGCGGCGTCTGTGGCCAAGCGACTCAGTCTCGACGAGTTCCACGCGCAGCTGCTGCCGGGCGATAAGGTCGAGCGTGTTGAGGCGTTGCTCGCGAGCGAGAACGGCAAGGGCAAGCTCGCCTTTGTCGGCGACGGTATCAACGACGCACCCGTGCTTACCCGCGCAGACATTGGCATCGCCATGGGCGCTATGGGCTCGGACGCCGCAATTGAGGCGGCGGACGTCGTGCTCATGGATGACAAGCCGTCCAACATCTCGCGCGCGATCCGCGTGGCGCGCAAGACCATGACGATTGTTTGGCAGAACATCATCTTTGCGCTGGGCATTAAGTTGCTGATACTTGTGCTGGCAGCGCTGGGCATTGCTAACATGTGGCTTGCTGTGTTCGGCGACGTGGGCGTGGCGATCATCGCCATTCTGAACGCCATGCGCGCGATGGGTGTCAAGAACCTGTAGCTTGTTTGTGGTCCCTCCGGCCGGGGCCGGGCTTGGTTTTGAAAACGTCCTCGACCATGTACGGCGCCTTGTCCTGCTCCTGCGGAGCTGCGGACAAGGCGCCGTACTGGTCTGCGGAGTGTTTTCAAAACCAAGCCCGGCCCCGGCCTGCGGTGACACAGCTGGCGGTTCTTGGGCATCGCTTGCTGGCGGGGTTCCTTGTCTGAGTTGGACTTTGTTGGTCGGGCCTTTGGTCCCGCTCGCTGGTTTGCGCTTTGCGCGAACTCCGCGCTACTGGGGGTTCGTTAGGATTCCGCCGCTTGGCCCGTCGCCTCGCCCCGGTTCAGCATCGCCCTCAGTTTCTCGAAGCTTTCCTCGCTCAGGCAGTGCTCCATGTGGCAGCCCTCTTGCGACGCGACCTCAGCCGAAACACCCGCATCCTCCAGCAGCCCCACGAAAAAGCAGTGACGCTCCCACATTTGGCGAGCGACCTCCAGACCACGCTCCGTCAGATGAACGTCGCGCTTGCCCATTTCGACATAGCCGTTGCTTTCCAGCGTCGCCATGGCTTTAGAGACGCTCGCCTTGGTTACGCCGAGGTACTCCGCAACGTCAATCGAGCGCACGATGCCCTGGCGTTCCGATAGAACGTAGATCGATTCGAGATAGTCTTCTCCGGATTCACGTAGGGCCATGGGCCGCCTTTCGCGATGATTGCTAGTTAGCCTTTGGATACTTTCCACGGCTAACTTTACCGCAAAAGTTGCCCATGTCTTACTACTTTGTCTAAAAGTTAGCCGTGTTTCACAAAACGTGCGGGACGAAAACAAAATGGGGACGCCCCGCAAGGAGTGTCCCCAGGCGCCGGGTGCCGGCCCGCAGTTACATCAATCCAAAGTGCTTCGCGGCGTTGTAGATGCCGTCGTCGTCCACGGCGGTCGTCACATAGGTCGCCGCAGCTTTCACCGTGTCCTGTGCGTTGCCCATGGCCACGCTCGTGCCCACGGCGGCAAACATCGACAGGTCGTTCTCGCCGTCACCAAAGGCAATCGCCTCGCTCGCGTCGATACCAAGCCGCTCGAGCGTCGCCGCCACGCCCAGGTCCTTGCCGCCGTTAGCGGGAATAATGTCGCAGAACAGGTCGCACCAGCGCGTGGTGAGCGAATGCGACACGGCGTCGGTCACGATATGTTCGTCGGCCGGGTCCACAAAGGCGCAGAACTGGTAGACCGGTGCGTCAAAGGCGTGCTCAAACGGCTCCTCGTGGTAGACGATTCCCGCGTTGCTGCCAGCCGTCACCACGCGCTCGGACAGGCGGTTCACAAACGAGTTCTCGCCCTGCATGCACAGCGAGTCGTAGCACCCCTGCGCCACCTGGTCCACAATCACCGCGACGTCGTCCGGATCGATCGGACAGCTGCGGTAAACCCCCTCGACATCAAAGCAGTGCTGGCCCGAGAGCGTAATGTACGCATCCCAGCCCAGGTCGAACAGCCAGTCCGGCATCTGGTAGGTCGGACGGCCCGTAGCGATCACGCACGCGATCCCCTGCTCGTGAAAGCTGTCGAGCACCTGCTGCGCCGACGCCGGAATCCGGTGGGTCTTAAAGCTCAGCAGCGTGCCGTCGATATCGAAAAACGCGGCTTTGATCATCCTCGCCTACTCCTCGCCCTCGAGCTTTTCGCTCGCCTCGAGCCACGCCATCTCCAGCTCGTCCATGGCGGCGTGAGCCTCGTCGATCTTTGCCTGCTGTTCGCCCAGCGCCGTGTAGTTGGTGGGGTCGACCTGGGCCATTGCTGCCTCGGCTTCCTCAACGCGGGCGCGCTGCGTCTCCATCTTGCGCTCGAGCGAGCTCACCTCGCGGCGAAGCTTCTGACGCTCGGCGTTGGACAGGCCGTTGGGCTGACCGCTCGACTTGGGCTTGTCGGCAGCAGCCGCCGCCATACCGGTGTCGAACGTGCCGGTCTTGGCGCTCGGCGCACCCACGGGCTCGCCCTCGGCGGTGGCGTTGCACAGGCGCAGGTACTGGTCCACGCCGCCGGGCATATGCGTCAGGTGACCGTCGAGCAGCGCCCACTGCTGGTCGGTCACGCGCTCCATCAAGAAGCGGTCGTGCGTCACCAGGATCAGCGTGCCGGGCCAACCGTCGAGCAGATCCTCGACAATCGCGAGCATGTCGGTATCCAGGTCGTTGCCGGGCTCATCCAGGATGAGCACGTTGGGTTCGTCCAGGATTGTCAGCAGCAGCGACAGGCGACGGCGCTGGCCGCCCGAAAGATCGCCGATGCGGCTCCAGAGCTGCTGCGTCGTAAAGCCCAGGCGCTCGCAGAGCTTCTCGGGCGAAGTCTCCTTGCCGTCGATGACGTAGTACTTCTTATAGTTGCTGAGCACTTCGCGGATCGTGTCGCCCATGTAGGGTTCGAGCTCCTCGAGCTGCTGCGACAGCACGCCAAAGCGTACCGTCTGGCCAATCTTCACGCGGCCGCGCGTGGGCGCAATTTTACCTTGAATCACATCGAGCAGCGTCGACTTGCCAGCGCCATTCTCACCCAAAAGACCATAGCGGTCGCCCGCACCAATGAGCCAGGTCACATCGGAGAGCACCTGCTTGGGCGCGCCGTCGGTATCGGCATAGCCGGCGTCCACGTCGACCACGTCGATAACCTGCTTGCCCAGACGGCTCACGGCCAGGCGCTTGAGCTCCAGCTCGTCACGCACGGGCGGCACGTCGGCGATCAGCTCGCGAGCAGCCTCAACGCGAAACTTGGGCTTGGTGGAGCGCGCCTGAGCACCGCGGCTCAGCCACGCGAGCTCCTTGCGCGCCATGTTGCGACGGCGTTCCTCGGTAACCGCGGCCATGCGGTCGCGCTCCACGCGCTGCAGGATATATGCGGAGTAACCGCCCTCGAAGGGATCGACCTGGCCGTCATGGACCTCCCACATGCTGGTGCAGACCTCGTCCAAGAACCAGCGGTCGTGCGTGACCACGAGCATCGCGCCCTGACCGCGCTGCCAGCGGGCCTTTAAGTGGCGCGTGAGCCAGTTGATGGTGCGCATGTCCAGGTGGTTGGTAGGCTCGTCGAGCATGAGCACGTCGTAGTCGCCGATCAGCAGGCGCGCGAGGTCCACGCGACGGCGCTGGCCGCCCGAGAGCTCGCCCACCGTGCCCTCCCAGGGCACATCGCTAATGAGGCCGGCCAGAATCTGGCGCGTGCGGGGGCTCGACGCCCACTCATACTCGGGGGCGTCACCCACGACGGCATGATGCACGGTGTCGATATCGACCAGATTGTCCTTTTGGCCGAGCAATCCAATCGTCGTTCCGCGGCGGTGCGTCACGCGGCCGTCGTCGGGCTCCAGCGTGCCGGCGAGCACGCTCAGTAGCGTCGACTTGCCGTCGCCGTTTTTACCGACAATACCAATGCGGTCGCCCTCGCCCACGCCGAGCGTCACGCTATCGAAAATATGCTTGGTGGGAAACTCTAGGCTGACGGAATCGCATCCCAAAAGAATCGCCATATGCCCTGCTCCTTCGTAGAAATTCAACGTTGTCCATGATAGCAGCGAAAAGGCGGGCCGCACACGACACAAAAAGGCGGGCCATCTCGCAAAAGAGATGACCCGCCTCTCCAATCAGTCCCGTGGCAACCGTGGCCACCGCGGGCCTCAAGCATGTCCCGGACTAGGAGAACATGCCGGTGAGGTAATCATTCAGCCGCTTATCCTTGGGCCGTTGGAAAATCTCGTCAGTCTCGTCGTACTCGACCATATTGCCCATGTAGAAGAACGCCGTACGGTTAGACACACGCGACGCCTGCTCCATGTTGTGCGTCACGATGACGATGACGCGGTCGGCCACAATCGACGACATAAGGTCCTCGATCGCCAGCGTCGAGATGGGGTCGAGCGCCGAGCAGGGCTCGTCAAACAGAATCACGTCGGGGTTGAGCGCCAGCGTGCGCGCGATGCACAGACGCTGCTGCTGACCGCCCGAAAGCGCGTAAGCGCTCTTGTCGAGCTTGTCCTTGACCTCGTCCCACAGCGCCGCGCCGCGCAAGCTCTCCTCGACCATGCGGTCGAGCTCGTCGCGGTCGGTGATACCGTGGCGCTTGGGCGCAAACGTGATGTTGTCGCGAATGGACTTGCGGAACGGGTTGGGCTGCTGGAACACCATGCCAATGGAACGGCGCAGCTCGTAGGTGTTTTCGGTCCTGGTGTTCACGTTGCGCCCGCGATAGTTGATCTCGCCCTCCACGCGGCAGCCGCGAATCTCGCGATTCATGAGGTTGAGGCTACGCAAGAAGGTCGACTTACCGCAGCCCGAAGGCCCGATGAGCGCCGTGATCTCGCCCTTGTGGAAGTCGAGCGACGTATTGTGCAGTGCATGGTGGTCGCCATAGTACACGCTGACGTCCTTGGTGGAGAGCACGACCTCGTCGCTCACGGCCTTGCCGCTCACGCGCACGCGCTTCTCGTTCTCCCCCACGCTCGACAAGAAGTCCTGGGTGTCGGACGATGCCGCTTCGGTTGCGGGCGTTACATTCATCTCGCTCATTCGGCCGTCATCTTCCTTGCCAGTTGCTTGCCCACAATGCGGGCGATTACGTTAAACAGCAGCACGCAAATCATCAGCAGCGCCGCGGTGCCCCAAACAATCTGCTGGGCCTCGGGGCTGCCTTCGCCATAGATCTTGTAGATGTGCACGGCGAGCGACTCGCCGGGGCGGAACACGTTCCAGGCGCAGGTAGGGCTCGACAGGTTAAAGCTCCAGAAGTTCAGACGCACCGGCGAGCTCATGCCCGAGGTAAAGAGCAGTGCTGCGGCCTCGCCAAACACACGGCCGGCCGAAAGCACGATGCCGGTCACGATAGCGGGCATGGCCTCGGGGATCAGGATGTGCAGCGTGGCCTCCCAGCGGGTGAGGCCCATAGCCAGACACGCATCGCGCTGGGCCTGCGGCACGTCCTCGAGCGCCTGTTGGATCACGCGCACCAGGATGGGGATGTTGAACATGGTGAGCGCGACAGCGCCGGAAATGATGGAGTACTTCCAGCCCAGCTGCACCGAGAACACCAGAAAGCCGAACATGCCGACGACGATGGAAGGCAGCGAGGACAGCGTCTCGATGGCGGTCGAGGCGATGTCGCGGATAGGGCCGTTCGGCGCGTACTCAACCAGGAAGACCGCCCCGCCCAGGCTGATGGGCACCGAGATGACCAGGGTGATCAACAGCAGGTAGAACGAGTCGAACAGCTGGTAGAGCACGCCGCCCTGCGTTCCGTTGGCGCGCGACGGCTCCGTGAGAAAGCCCGGCTGGAACAGCGTCGAGATGCCCTCGAACAGGATGTAGGCCACCATGGAGACGACGATGAGCATGACTATGGCGACGATCGCCGTCAACACGCCCGTGGCGAAGCGGTCCTGCTTTTGGACACGCCCGAGCCTCGCCTCGTCGATGTGGATACGCGTGCTAGCCACGAGCCTTCGCCCCCTTGCGGCCGATAAGGTGGATGATCAGGATGAAGATGAGGCTCATGCCCATCAGCAGCAGACCGAGCGCCCACAGAACATCGTCCTGGGCCGAGCCCTCGGCATAGACCGCCATAGACGTGGTGAGCGTGGTGGTGATGGTGGATGCCGGCGACAGCAGTGACGTCGGCATGGCCTCGATACCGCCGATAACCATGCGCACGGCAAGCGTTTCGCCAAAGGCGCGGGTCATACCAAGGATGACCGCAGTCATGAGCGACGGCATGGCGGACTTGAGTACCACGTGCCAGATGGTCTGCCAGCGGGTGTAGCCCAGCGCGAGCGAGCCCTGGCGGTAGCTGTCGGGCACGGCGCGCAGGCCATCGACCGAAAGCGTGGTCATCGTCGGCAGGATCATGACGGCCAGCACGATGGCGCCGGGCAAGATGCCCAGACCCGTGCTCACATGGAAAACGCTCTTCATAAGGCCGACGACCACGTGAAAACCGATCAGGCCAAAGACGACCGAAGGAATACCAGTCAAAAGCTCAATAAGCGGCTGAAAGACCTTGGAACCAAACTTAGGCTGGATCTCAACCGCAAAGATGGCAGAGCCGATAGCGATGGGCAGCGCGATAAGCGTGGAGAGCGCCATGACCGCAAACGAGGTGACGATCAGGGGCAGGGCGCCGGTGTAGGGCAGGCCGTTTTTGGCCGTGTTGGCCAGGTCCCACTTGGTGCCGGTAAAGAACTCGACGACCGAAACGCCGTCCTTGAAAAAAGCCGATAGGCCCTTTTGGGCGACCATAAAGATGAGCGCGGCAACGACAAGCGTCACGAGCGCTACGCACGCGCCCGTGACGCCCAGGCCCACGTTCTCAAGGTCGCGCTTTGGCAGCTGTTTTGCCATTGCAAACCTTTCCGGGGGCGATTACTTATTTAGCGGAGACCTTGCCGCTGGCGTCCTTGACGACCTTCATGGCAGAGACGGGGATGAAGCCCTGCTCCTCGACGAGCTTGCCCTGGACGTCGTCGGAGAGCATGAACTCCAGGAAGGCCTTGGTGGCCTCGTCGGCGTCCTTAGCACAGTACATGTGCTCGGTAGCCCAGATCTTGAAGGAGTCGTCGGTGACGTTCTTGCTCTTGGGCTCGACACCCTCGACCTTGATGGCGTTGAACTTGGAGTCATCGAAGTGCGAGAAGTCGAGGTAGGAGATGGCGTTGTCGGTACTGCCCATCTGAGTCTGGACGTCGCCGGACTTGTCGAGCTCGGCGTCGCCCTTAAAGTCGACGGCCTCGTCACCAAAGACGGCGGCCTCGAAGGTGGCGCGGGTACCGGAGCCGGCCTTGCGGTTGAGGACGACGATCTTGGCGTCGTCGCCGCCGACCTCCTTCCAGTTGGTGATCTGGCCGGAGAAGATGCCCTTGAGCTGCTCGAGGGACAGGTCGTCGACCTTGACGTTCTTGGAGACGACGGGACCCATGCCCACGACGGCGACCTCGTGGTCGACGAGGTTCTTGACCTGATCGGCCTCGAGCTTGGTCTCGGCGAAGACGTCGGAGTTGCCGATGGTGACGGTGCCGGCGGCGACAGCGGTCAGGCCCTTGCCCGAACCGTTACCCGAGCCGGAGACGGAGACATCGGGGTTGGCGTCCATGAACTTCTCGGCAGCGGCCTCGACGAGAGCCTGGAACGAGGAGGCACCATCGTAGGTCACCTCGCCGGAGACGGACTCGGCAGCAGCGGCGCTACCCGTATCGGCGGCGTCGGATGCGCGCCGGGCGCTGGATT
>UQZD01000007.1:0-71924 GCA_900545485.1 uncultured Collinsella sp.
ACACGGCCGCGAGCTACGGCAACGAAGAGGCGGTCGGGGCTGCCATTCGTGCGAGCGGCCTGCCGCGCGACGAGGTATTCGTGACGACCAAGCTGTGGATGTCGGATGTGAGCTACGAGGGGGCCAAGCGCGGCTTCGACGCGTCGCTCAAGCGGCTGGGGCTCGACTACGTCGACCTCTACCTCATCCATCAGCCGTTCGGCGACGTCTTCGGCGCGTGGCGCGCCATGGAGGAGCTCTACGAGCAGGGCGTTATCCGCGCCATAGGCACGGCTAACTTCTACCCCGATCACCTCGCAAACCTCATCTCGTTCAACCGCATCGCCCCCGTCGTGAACCAAGTCGAGTGCAACGTGTTCTTCCAGCAGCGCGAGGCGCAGGAGTACATGGCCGGCAAGGAGGTGGCCATGGAGGGCTGGACGCCCTTTGCGGAGGGCAGAAACGACCTCTTCCGCAACGAGGTCCTCGCTCGCATCGGCGAGGCGCACGGCAAGACGGTCGCCCAGGTCGTGTTGCGCTGGCTGCTGCAGCGCGGTGTGGTCTGTATCCCTAAGAGCGCGCACCGCGATCGCATGGAGCAAAACTTCGACGTCTTCGACTTCGCGCTGGGCGACGACGAGATGGTCGCCATCGCCGCGCTCGACACCGGGCGCAGCGCGTTCTTCGACCACCACGACCCCGCCACCATCGAATGGATGTCCGGGCTCGTGCGCAACGTGTAGACGAGCGGTCAGACCGCACTGATAACTTACTAGGAGAAATTGCCATGAACTCATTCACGTACGACTACCCGGTCAGGAACTACTTCGGCGAGGGGGCCATGGACCAGGCGCTCGACGCCGAGATGGGTGCCATGGGCAAGACAGTGATGCTCGCCTACGGCGGAGGCTCGGTCAAACGAACCGGCGTCTACGGCCACGTGGTCGATAAGCTCACGAGCGCGGGCAAGCGCGTGGTGGACTTCGGCGGCATCATGCCCAATCCGACCTACGAGAAATGCCAGGAAGGCGCCGCGCTCGCACGCAAGGAACAGGTCGACTTCATTCTCGCCGTCGGCGGCGGGTCGGTCTTCGACTGCTGCAAGGTGATCTCCGCGCAGGCGATGCTTGACGAGGACATCGAGACGTTCGAGCACGTCGACGGCAAGATGCCGAGCTCGTTCATCCCCATGGGCTGCATCGTGACACTCTCCGGCACGGGCGCCGAGCAGAACAACGGCGCCGTCATCACCAACGAGGAAACGCATGTGAAGGGTGCCTTCTTCGGCGCGTTGCCCTCGTGGGCGGCGCTTGACCCGGCGCTCACGCTCACCGTACCGCACGCGCAGTTCATGAGCGGCGCGTTCGACACGCTCTCGCACTGCATGGAGAGCTATTTCGGAAGCCCGCGCGGGCGCAACGTCACCGACGACATCGACCTCGCCATCCAGCGTAACGTCATCCGCAACATGCGGATCATCGCGGACGACAACCAGAACCTCGAGGCGCTCAGCGAGCTCGTATACGACTCCGCCATGGCCGAGAACGGCGTGCTCAAGATCGGCAAGTCAACGGACTTCCAGGCGCACATGATCCAGCACCAGTACGGCGCGTACACCCACACCAACCACGGAATGGGCCTCGCGGTCATCCACCCTGCGCTCTACCGCCACCTGGCCCCCGAGGCGCCCGCGCAGTTCGCCCGCTGGGCGCGCGAGGTGTGGGGCGTCGACGCCAAGGGCAAAGACGACCTTACGGTGGCGCTGGAGGGCATCGACCGCCTGCAGGCGTTCATCGGCGAGATGGGGCTTCCCACGAGCTTCGCCGAGATGGGCTCCGACGCGTCCGACGAGACGCTGCACAAAGTTGCGGACACCTGCGTGCTCACCGGCGGCTGCGCCAAGAAACTGGAGCGCAGCGAGGTGTTCCAGATTCTGACCGAGTGTCTCTAGATCGACGGGGGTCCCGATCCGCCCGCGCCGAAGGAAACAGGAAGGCTCCTCGTTTTTCTCGAGGAGCCTTCTGAGTTTTTACCCGATTGTGAAACCATGCGATTTGCAGGTGCGACGGTTTCGAAACGCCCCCATCGGTCGCCATCGGAACCGTACGAAACCGTATGCATATTAGAACAAATGTTCTATTACTATTCCTGCTCAGTGACTAATCCAATCCGAGTGCTGTCGATGCGTGTCGCGTCGTACCACCTAAGGGCCAATTCGTGAGCAATTTGGGCGAATCAGGCCCTTGATTCGCGGTTTCGGGAATGACTCAATTGATTCGCAAAACCGCAGGTCGCTCCTTTAAACACTCCCTGGTTTCCGCCGGGGTTCGTAGCGGGTGGCTTGGAAAAGGGTGATTCGGGAGATCAGAGGACAGGGGCGGAAAAGCCCCCTTGGCAGCATCCCGCTACTTGATCATCTTGCGGCGCGCTTGCTTGAGCCAGTTCTTCTTGAACGTGCCTATGCCGCCGAAGAACTTGTTGTAAGTCTCGCCGTCTTCCTTCGCCGCGTACTTGACCGCCGCAAGCTCGATGGTGCAGAGGTAGTCCGCTGCTTGCTCGAGACGGTAGTCGGTCATCGAAGTCTTGCGCCGCTCGACGACCCCTTTGGAAAGCACGAAGCCGATCGACTGGTCGAGCGCCTGCTTCACGATGTCCTGGCCGTTGTCGTAATAGACCTTCACCTCGTCGAAGCTTTGAAAGAATTCTAAGCGATCAAACAAAAGGCCCGAAATATCGCGCTTCATGCGCGAGGTGAGCTTTGCCAGATCCTCGAACTCGCTTCTGCGGTAGACGAACGTTCTATAGGAGACGGGAAGGCGCTGAACCAGAACGTTGAACGAGTACAGCATCTTCTTGCGCGCCTGCAGGTCGATCCCCTCGTACGGCCCGTGGCCGTTCAGCAGCGGCTCAGAATGGAACGGTATGTTCGGGAGGTCGGAGCTGGCGAGGGACTGCTCGTATCGGGAGACCTTGTCGGCAATGCCCTCCGACTGGTCATGGACCACGAGGGTCAAAAGGTAGTACCGGGCCTTTCCGCCCCGATCGCCGCTCTCGTCGACGAATATGCTCAGGTCTCGCGCCAATATATGCCCCTGGATAGAATAAAAGCCGGGGGATAAGCCCCCGGCACTTGGAGGTAGCTGAAACAGCCACCAAAATTCTTATACCAGATCTAAGCCGGCTATGCAAGGATTCCCGCAACGCGAGTGGGTTTCTGGCACTGGAGATTCCGAGGTGCAGCATGCCCCCGCCGATTGTCGGCGTGTTCCGTACGGGCAACTTGCCTGCTGAAGCAAGTGAGCCCCGGCGACTTGCATCAGCGGTCGTACCGAGGCTAACTGGTTTGCATTGTAGCGCATGCATTCTGTTCGCGAGGTCTTAAGTGTCCGATGTGCGAATCAACCCCTTATTCGCGGGTTCAGAAATGGCTCGATTGATTTGCGAAACCACAGGTCGCTTCATGCGCACCGGCATCGCCCTACGAATATGCAACCTTGTTGACGCCGACGAGCCCTCGCTCAAAGAAGACGACGTCTGCGGTGTGCAGGCACGCCGTTTTCACGGATGGCGCAGAGAGTCGGGGCGCCGTCGAAACGGCGGCTGTCTTTACCCTTGCCGTTTTAATGCTCGCCCCTTTGATGCCGAGCATCGAAAGCAGGTGCTGGGGAACCTCGTAGTCTTGCTCGATGAGGCCAAAGAATGTGACGCCGGAATCGACGCACACCTTCATGACGCAAGACGAGACGGGCTTGAACGCCATGCTTCCCGCCGCTCCGCCGACGAAGGATCCGATGAGCACAGGGAGGGTCGCCCCGCCTGTCAGGGCGGTCGCGACAGCGGCTCCGCCGAGCATCATGACGGTTGAGAACACGGATTGGCCCATGTTGCTCGCCATCTCGACGGGCTCGATCCTCCCCGACGCCACGAGATAGGAGTTTCGGCACGTCTCCATGGTTAGCACGACGAGTGATGCGATGACGTTCGCGCCCCTCGATCCCATTGCGGCGGCCTTTACCATCTCGCCGAAGGCGCCCTTTGCTGCTGCGGCAGTGATTGCCGCGGTCGCCGATCCGGACACGAACCCGTTGGTGGCGCCGGCGCATGCCGCCGTCCCGATGGACTTCAAGTGCTCGTCGTCGATTTCTCCTTCTGCGATCAGGTAATCGATGGCGCGGTAGATCTCGGGGGCAACGCTCAGGGCGGCGCTCAGGGCGGCGGCTGTGCCGCCGGCCTTGAGCGATTGCTTCACTATGTCGCTCGCAGCGATTAGTTGGGACGTGGTCATGCCGTCGTCTGCGGGGTCGAGCTTCTTCTTGTTCGAGACGTCGATCGCCTTTCGGCGCATCTCCTCGTTCGTGGCGGGCCTGCCCTCGACGCCCTCAGGTGTCTCGATTCGGTCCGTCAGGTTGTCGCGCACCTTCGTCCAGCGCTGCACCTCTTCGTCCAAGCCGCGGCCTTTCGCGCGCTCGAT
Organism: uncultured Collinsella sp.; assembly: GCA_900545485.1. Taxonomy (GTDB): domain Bacteria; phylum Actinomycetota; class Coriobacteriia; order Coriobacteriales; family Coriobacteriaceae; genus Collinsella. The sequence goes on from UQZD01000007.1 coordinate 4,451, forward strand.
GCGTATCAGCGTGTACTGCTTGGCTGCTTCAAGCTTGTCCGACGGGATCAGGCCGCCCATGTCGCCGTAGAGCAAGTCGTCTGGGGTTTTGCCCGCGAAGCCCTTCTCGACGGCCCACTCGTCAAAAGAGAGATCCGCATATCTTTTCGGCCTGCCGTTGTACGAATCGCGAAGCGTCGTCGCGAGCTTGCGCGCGATGTTCTTCGGGTCGGTCAGAAACTTGAGCTGGTACTGATCGGCGCCCCAGGCCACATCCGCAGACCCGAGGTCGTGCGAGTCGAGCCTGATGCCCTTGGCGTCGACCCTCTTAACGGCAGCGTCGACGTTCGCCGTCCCAAAGGCCCATTCCTCCGCCAGGAATCCCTTGAGGGAGTCCTGCGCCGCCTTGCTGTTTTTGTAGTGGTCGTAGGAGTTCATCGCGGAGTACAGCTCCTCGATGGCGGCCTCCACGCTGTTCACCCAGCTCGCAGCATCCATCCCGGCGGGCACGGCGGCGGCATGGCGCGCGGAGAACTCGAACCCCTTGTCGAAATCGTTCATCCCTACGCCTCGACGAAGCTCTTGAGCTTCTCGTGGTAGAAGCGTTTCACAGCGTACTGGTAGCGTTGGTCGCGGATCTCGCCCGCCTTCTGATGGAGGACGACGGCCTGGTTGATGCCGTTCGCGCCATCGGCGGCAGCCCTCCCGATGGTCTTGCCTACCATTTTGGCAAAACCAAGCACGGGATTGGAATCATTGCTTTCTTCGGGTTCCACCGCCTCCTCTCCGGGGCGCAGGGCCGCGAGAAGGTCATCGAACTCCATGCCATGCTCCCTTGCCCTTTCGAGGAACTTCCAGTAGTCCTCCTTGGAAGGCGGCTCGGTATTCACTGTGATGCAGGCGTGGTTCCCGCTCACGCCGATGTAGACGCCTTCCTCGTCGATGGCTTCGGGGTTGTCGAGCCGAATCGCGTCGATGTAGTCTCCGGTGCCTTCCGACCAGCCGATGAAGACGACCTTCTGACTCGACGAGATGGCGGTCTGAGCAAACTGGTCCTCGTTGAAGATGGAGGCATCGACGCTGCCGTCGACGGGGCCGGTCGGACCAGCCTCTGTGTCATCGTTCTTTCCAATCATGTTGTAGAGAAGCTTGGAGAACTTGCCGGTGTTTCCGGCCTCGACAATAAGAAGCGATTCGGCGGTGTTGAACATCATGGGCAACCTATCTAGAGGAAATATATGGTTGAGGCGATTATAACCCCGAGGTAAACAGCTATATTCAGCTGTCAACTTAATATCGGGAGGGTTTGCAAAGGCTACTCTCGCCCTACGCTGGGGGGCATGGGGCTTTCAATATCAGACCACTGTCGGGTCTTTTCACTCCTGAATAGCACGCAAGCTCCTAAATGAAAATAATCGCAGGTAAAAGGGAGTGAAACGACAAAGAAAAAGCTCCGTCCCAACGCGGGAACGGAGACTCGATGATCGTTTTTACTCACCGCTGTCGCTGGCGGCTTTGCCATGACTCTCGTACGAAACAAAACTCAGCGACACAGTGCGGCACTCAAAAGTGCAAGTCAAAGCCCCATCGGCTTACTCCCACTCATATGACTAGAGCCCTGGTGTAATTGGCTGGATCACCGTTCCGGGAACCGGTATCGACCTACCTGCCCGCCAAGCTCCTTCTTCAGCTCCAGCCTAGTATCCGACTCGCGCCGCTATAAGCGAAAACCGAAGAGATGCGTCTTAGCCAAGAAAATAAAGTTAGCCTTATCTTACTGCATGATTCGTGTGCTATAGTTAGATGGCTCTAACTGTTTGGGGGCGATAGCCATGCACGGACGCAGGGGCTTCTGGGACAGGAATGCCGGTCGGTACGACCGTTTCATGCGAAAGGACCGGGCGGCGTATGAGAAGATGTATGGGCTGATCAGGCCGGTGGTGAAAGCAAAGACCGTGCTGGAGGTTGCCACCGGCACGGGGCTTATCGCAAAGAGCATCGTGGATGCGGCGGCGCATATCGAGGCTACGGACGCTTCTGCAAAGATGATCCTTGAAGCAAAGCGGGACAATCAATCCGCAAAGCTGCACTTTTCCGTACAAGATATGTTCCGTCTGCCCTATGCACAGAAGTCCTTCGAAGTGGTGATCGCGTCCAACGCGCTTCACATAGTGCCGCATCCGGAAAAGGCCCTGCAAGAAATCAGGCGGGTGCTGAAGGACGACGGCGTGCTCATCGCGCCAACCTTCACCCACGCGGGAAACTCGGTTTCCGGCAAGGTAAAAGCCTTTTTCATGAGTATGGCGGGATTTCCCCTCCACAGCAGGTGGACAAGCGAGGAATACCTACGTTTCCTGCGTCAAAACGGCTGGGCGGTGCAGAAAAGCGCGGTGCTGAAGGCTTCGTTCCCGTTGACCTATGCGGAATGCACGAAATCGGAGGGACCAGATGTCGTTCTTTGAAAACACCCGCAAGCCCGTGGGCCTCGGCGGAAAACTTATGGTTGCCATGATGAATCTGGGCCACAGCCCTGTGGCCCAGTGGGGACTTCAATTTCTACGACTTGCGCCAAATGCCAAGGTGCTGGATTGCGGCTGCGGCGGCGGGGCGAACATAAAACGGCTGCTGAAAAAATGCCCGCATGGCGTCGTCAAGGGCATTGACTATTCGCCCGTCAGCGTTGAGAAGGCTAGAAAGCTCAACCGAACTGCAATTCAGGAGGGGCGTTGCGCCATTCTGCAAGGCAGTGTGGCGGATATGGCGTTTGAGGATAGTTACTTCGATGCTGCCACGGCCTTTGAGACCGTCTATTTTTGGCCTGATTTGACCCGATGCTTCCGTGAGGTCTGGCGGACGCTGAAGCCAGGCGGGACAATTCTTATCTGCAACGAGAGCAATGGCGATACGGACAAGGACGAGAGGTGGACGCAGATCATCGGCGGCATGACCATCTACAAGGACATTGAATTAAAGGCATGTCTGGAGCAGGCGGGTTTTCACGAGGTGCAGATACACAAAAAGAAAAAGTGGCTCTGCGTCACGGCGCGAAAGTAAGGGCATCAAGCACGGGTATTTTTGCATCCATCCTGCACATGGCGATAGGCATGACGGTCATAGCGGCTGTGCTGGCGGCAATTATGACAGTTTTTATTCACTGAGGAAGAAACCCATGAAATATAAAATTGAGAAAAACACCGTGCAGGAGACGCTGATCCTCCCGCTGTATTCTCGAAAGCTGTGTACGGAGCTGTACCCGAACCTTTACAGGGATGAAACAGCGGTTCGTCTGCTCGACCAGATCGACTACGACTTTTCAGAGGCAGAGAAAAACTCCCGCAGCCTGATGCAGCGCTTTGGTGCGCTGGAGGTGGCCATGCGGCAGAGTGATCTTGCTTTCGAGGTGCGGGATTACCTGAAAGGCCACCCCAATGCGGCGGTGGTCAATCTGGGCTGCGGGCTGGACAACACCGGCAGAACCTGCGACAACGGTAGATGCAAGATCTACAATCTGGACTTCCCGGATGTGATTGCCTTGCGGCAGCAGCTGCTGCCCGCCGGGGATCGGGAACAAAATATCCCCTGCGACCTGAAAGACACCGCATGGTTTGGCAAAATCGATGCCTCCGGCGGGGCGGTGTTCTTTGCCTCCGGGGTGTTCTATTACTTTCTAACCCAGGAGGTCCGGGAACTGGTGCGGGGAATGGCGGACGCTTTTCCCGACGGTGTGCTGGTCTTTGATGCTGCCAATCGGACGGCAGTAAAGATGATCGCAAAAACATGGCTTAAGACTGCAAAAATCAAGGATGTGGGGGCATATTTTGCGGTTTCGGATGCCGCCAAGGAAATCGGCACGTGGGACAGCCGTCTGCAGGTCACAAGTCGCGGCTATATGCTGGGCTACAACGATTTGAGGGACCCTTCTGTCAGCGGCTTTTTCCGGTTTCTCGCAAGGGTCGGTGACAACGGGATGAAAATGCAAATCGTGAAAATAAGATTTTGAGAGGCAAAAATGCAAAAGACGAGCGCTTCTTGCCGCCCAATTGGCAAGAAGCGCTCGTCTTTTCTTAACGCGTTGTATGGCGGAGAGAGCGCAAGTTACGCGAGCGCCCTTCTTGCCAGCTCGGCCGCGCCGAGGATTCCCTGGTCGCCGCCGCAGCCCGGGGCGCAGATGTAGCTCTCCATGTCCTTAAGCTCGGCGGTCTGGATGTAGCCACCCAGATATTCGAGGGTCTTCTTGCGGACGATGCCGTAGAGCTGCTCCTGGTGCATCACGCCGCCGCCGAGGACGATGCGGCGAGGCGAGTACATGAGCACGAGGTTCGCACACATCTGCCCCAGATAATCCCCCTCGAGCATCCACACCTCATCGTTGTCCGCGAGCTCGGCCGCGGGCTTTCCCCAGCGCGCGGCGATGGCGGGGCCGGAGGCGAGGCCCTCGAGGCAGCTCGCGTGGCTCGGGCAGACGCAGCGTCCTTCCTCGGTGGGACGGGTCCTTACCAGCATGTGGCCGGCCTCGGGGTGCAGCATGCCGTGAAGGAGCCTGCCCGCGCACATGACGCCCGCGCCCACGCCGGTGCCGATGGTCACGTAGACGGCGTCCTCGAGCCCCTTGCAGCAGCCGAAGACCGCTTCGCCGAGGCAGGCAACGTTCACGTCCGTGTCGTAGGCCACCGGAATCCCGAGGGTGTCGGCGAACGCGGCGCGAAGACCATAGCCTCGCCACGCGAGCTTGGGCGTTTGGAGGATGGAGCCGTAGCGCTCATCGTTGGGGTCGACGCAGGTCGGGCCGAAGGCGCCGATGCCCAACGCGTCCACATCGCGAGCGGCGAACCACTCGATCATCTGCGGGACGGTCTCGGCGGGCACAAGCGTCGGGGTCTCCATACGGTCGAGGACCTCGCCGTCGCCGGACACCACGGCACAGACCATCTTGGTCCCGCCGGCCTCGAGAGCGCCGAGCCTCATTTGCTTTTCGCTCATGTGATCCTCCTTACAAAGGGACGCCCGCAGTCATGGTCAACCGCGGACGCCCATAACGTTGGCTTGTTTCGAGGCGACCCTACCTGGGCACGCGGTCCTGCCTTGCGGCAAACGGGGCGAGCACGGCGTGCGGCTCGCTTTGGTACCAGTAGGCGACGGTGGAGATGTCGTCCTCGCGCTCGTAGAGCTTGATGTCGTCGTTGCCGAGGTCCTGGAACGTCACGCGCAGGTCCTCCTTGAACGAGATCGGGTCGGGAAGGTGCCACCTGTAGAGGCCGTGCCTGGGCAGCGCGTCGTCGTTGGTCGCGAGCATCGGGTTCGGGTTCGGCTTGCCCGCGCTGAAGCGGTCGCGCGTGGCGTCGCGCGTCGAGCGGTACGGGTAGCCGGCGAACAGCGTGTTGAAGCACTGCGCCTCGGGCAGCGCGTGGGGCGGCCTGTCGAGGAAGGCCCAGGCACCGCCGAAGTAGTCCTCGGCTCCCGTCGAGGTGACCGTGGGGAACTCCTCGTCGCCGTCGAGGAAGAACTTCATCTCGCCCTCGCCCCACCAATAGCGCTCCAGGGCGCACAGGGCCATGTAGGTGCCGACGTAGTAGCCCTTACCGCGCACGCCGTCGAGCACGGTGTAGTCGACGCCCCTGCGGGTGCTGCGCTCGCGGTTAAAACGGGCGTGGAAGTACATGGCGTCGTCCGGCACGTCGGTGAGCGCGTAGTTGAACGTGTAGAAGATGTACTTAATGAACCCGGGGTGCTCGCTCGTAAGCGTGACCTTGGCGTGCTTCCTGAAAGGCATCTCGAAGTAGCAGTTCATGCCGCCCGTCGGGTTCACGCAGATGGGCATCGAGTTGACGATGGCGCGCTCACCGAAGCCGTTGCAGAAGAAGTCGCCGACAGGGCACTCGACCGAGGGGGTCTCCTCGTCGTCCCAGTAGAAGCGCAGCACGAGGTCGCGCATGACGAAGCTGCCGGCGGCGGTCTTGTCGGGGACGGTCATCCAGATGTGGCGGATGATGCCGGGGCCTTCGATGTCCGCGAGCGTGATGGTCTCGCCGGACTCAAGGGGCACGCAGCACGAGCCCTTGCGGCCGACGCCGAGGTGGCTGGCCAACATGGCGGCGCGGCCCTTCTCGCCCGTGATGTTCTCGGGGGTGATGGCGCGGCTTTCCTCACCGCCGTGCATCCACACGTCTTTAAGGAACTCTCTCATCGTCGACCTCCTCTATTCGTCGTCTTCGCACTCGGCGGAACTGGCACCGTTCACGTAGACGATCTGCTGGCGCGCCTCGTCGACGAGGGCGTCGAAGTCGAGTTTCTCGTCGGGGCGCGCGAGCGCGACCGTCATGGCGAGCGGGAGGTTGACACCCGCGATCACGTGGATCCGGTCGGAGGCGAAGCGGGAGAAGCGCTGGTTCACGCTGCCGCCGAGCGCGTCGGTGAGGACGACGACCTCGTCAGTACCCGAAAGCGCCGCCTCGACCGCCGCGTCGAGCCCCTCGCCGTTGTCGTTCACGTAGGCGCACACGGCGTTGACGGCGTCGCTCTTACCCGTAAGGAACTCGAGGGTGTCCTTGAAGCCCTGGGCGAGAAGGGAATGGCTCGCCACAACTATCTTTCTCATTGATTCACCAATCTCTTGGGTCGAAGCTAGGCGAGGATGCCGGCGGCGGAGGCGACCATCGCGAGGACGATCACCACGAGGATGAGGACCGTCATGCTCGCGTTCTTCTTGGTAAGAAGGTAATACGCGCTTCCCGTGATGGCGGCGGGGATCATGGCAGGCAGGATCTTGTCGAGCAGCGGCTGAATCTCCATCGAGACGTCGCCGAAGCTGAAGCTAATCGGGCAGGTGACGCCGATGACCGAGGCGATGAGGCAGCCGACCACGGTGAGGCCGAGCACGGAGGCGGCGGCAGTGAGGTTGGGAAGCTTCTCGCTGAAGTCGGTGACGAGCTTCACACCCTGCTTGTAGCCGAACTCGAGGGCGTGCATGCGGACCCAGAAGATGGCCAGGATGAGCGCGAACCAGATGCCGGCTCCCACGGGGTTGCCCTCGATGGCCATGTAGGCGGCGATGGAGCCCATGATGGTCGGGATCATGGTCATGAGCAGGGAGTCGCCGACGCCGGCGAGCGGTCCCATGGTGCCGATCTTCAGGTCTTGGACGGCGTCCGCCGCCGCGAGGCCGTCACGCTCCTCCATGGCCACGCAGGCGCCGAGGATGATGGCGGCGAGCCAAGGCTGGGTGTTGTAGTAGCGGAAGTGGTTGTTGAGCGCCTGCTTATAGTCCTCGTCGTTCGTGTAGATCTTCCTCAGGATCGGCGAGAGGGCGTAGGCGACCGAGGCGCCCTGCTGGGTCTGGTAGTTGAAGGTGCACACGCTCATGAGCCAGCGCCAGTTCGCGTTGCGCAGGTCCTTCTTGGTGACCTTGTAACCGGAGGGCTTGCCCTCGGCGGCGGTGATGTTCTCGTTTTCCATGGTTACTCATCCTCTCCGATGAAGGCGTCTGCGGAAGCGTGGGCGGTGAGCTCGGCGTCCTTCTCGGCACGCTGATAGAACGCGATCGCGAGGGCGACACCGACGATGGCGGCACCGATGATGGGCACGTTCAGGAAGGCCGAGAGGAAGAAACCAGCGAGCAGGTACTGGAAGTACTTGGCGGTTGGCATGTAGCGGAGCAGCATGGCGATACCGATGGCCGGGAGCATCTTGCCGGCGAGGGTGAGGCCGGAGAGGAACCACTGGGGCATGACCTCGAGGAGCCAGTTGACGGCGGGCTGGCCGAGCGTCACGGAGACAAAGACGGGCAGGGCGGCGCACAGGCCGAAGAGCGCGGGGCAGACCCACAGGATGGCGTTCATCTGATTGAACTTACCCTCGTTGCAGAACTTCTGGGACTTCTCGACGACAAAGCCGTTGAGGATCTTGACGACGACGTCGAGCTGGATGCCGAGCATGCCGACCGGCAGGCCGATGGCGAGGCCCGTGTCGGAGCCCAGGGTCACGCCGTAGGCGGTGGCGATGATGGCCATCGTGCCGTAGTCGGGAATCGACGAGCCGCCGAAGCCCGCGACACCGAGCTGCATGAGCTGGATGGTGCCGCCGATGACGAGGCCGGTCTGCCAGTCGCCCATGACGACGCCGGTGATAAGGCCCCAGAAGACGGCATAGTTGACGAAGATCATCGGGATGCCGTAGTAGTCCACGTGCTTGATGAAGGCAAGCAGGGTCAAAAGGACGACCTGCAAGATAGTGAAGTTGACCATGTTCCCTCCTTAGATGAGGTCGGCGACGGAGACGGGCTTGTCGGCGGGCACGAACTGTGCCGTCACCTTGACGCCGCGGGCGATGAGCGCCTTGTAGCTTTGGACGTTCTCGGCGGAGGCATAGGCGCGCTGGGTGAGCTGGACGCCGCCCTCCTTGACAAGAGAGCCGCCGACGATCAGCGACGGGAGCTCGATGCCCGACTCGACCAGGTGAAGGATCGTCTCGGGCTCCTTGGCGATGACAAAGACCTTCTCGCGGTCGTACTTGCCTGCCGCGAAGTTCTTGAGCGCGGTCTCCTCGGAGATGATCGAGACGGCCATGCCCGCGGGGCGCGCCATCCTCATGGTGGACTTCAGGACCTCGTCGCCAGCGACCTAGTCGTCGATGACCATGACTCGGGTCGCGCCCGACACCGGGGCCCACTGCGTCACGATGATGCCGTGAAGCAGGCGATTGTCGATTCGTGCCATAACAACACTCATGTTTGCTCCTATCAAATGAAGTTTTACGTTCGGTACTGCCTCGGCGCTATCCGGATTCGCGCCGGGCAAGGGGTTATCGGATTATTGAGGACGCGCGGTCAGCTCGCGGCGGCGCGCGGGGGGGTCACTCGTCGAACAGGAGGCTCGAGGAGCCGAGACGCTCCTCTCGCGCCGGGGCGGCGCTCACGCTGATGTAGTCGAAGACGTAGGCGATCTCGCTTACAGGAACCTCCACGCGATAGCGCGTCGAGATGCTCGAGAAACTCTGCCTGAAGGACTCGATGAAGTCGGCGTGCTCTTCCTCGAAGCGATCCTGGCCGACGTAGGTCTCGATGGGGTTGCGGGTGACGAGGCGCTCGACGAGGCAACAGAGGTGAACGTACAGCCCGATGATGGCGTTGCTGCCGATCTTCTCGCCCGTTCTGCGCTGAAGCTCGTGCACGGCGCTCTCGATCTCGTGGAACAGCCGCTCCGGGTCGAGGATGGTGATGGAGCGGATAACGTTCTGCAGCGTCATGTTCGAAAGCAGCTTCTCGTGAAAAGAAGCGAGCTCGGAGACGTCGAGCCACCTGCCGAACACGGCATCGACCTTCGAGGCGGACGCCGTCGACATAATGTCTTCGAGGGCGACGAAGGGAACGGAGGCAATCCTGGGGTCTCCCGTGCCGATGACGGCGCAGACGCGGTGCTCGGAGAAAACGGCGTCGTTCGACCCGTTCGCGGCAAGCTGCTTGAAGGGCCTCGTGAGCAGGCGCGCGCCTATGGTGCGCGGGAGGCTCTGCAAGACGAGCTGACGTATCCTCTCGGCCGCGTCGACCCCGGACTCGGAGCAGAAGACGATGGCGTCCTCACGGTTGACGCGCTCGATCACCTTGCAGTGCGTCACGCACACGGCGGTCGCATCGCCAAGAACCTCGGCGATAGACTTGCCGCCGAGCAGCCCGGACCCGATCTCGAGCGCGAGCCCGGTGGAGACGTTGTTCACCACCCCGATGGTGGAGTCGGTAACGTTCTCGAGGGCCTTATAGGCCTCCTCCAAAGAGCCCATGTCAACAAGAAACACGACCCCGGTGCAGTAGGAATGGCGGTCGACGAGGCGCTGGAGCGGACCGACGATGTCCTTCAGCTGCTGGTCGTAGGGCATGTCGACCGCCTCGTACACATGCACGCCGAGCATACGGTTCGCCGCGTCGGCGATGCTCGTCGCCGTCGAGTAGCCGTGTGACAAGATGACGCAGAGCGTCCGAAGAGCCTTCGCGTCGCGAGACTCCGATGCGACGCACAGCGTCAGAAGCGTCTTCGTGAAGTGATCGAGCGAGATTCCCAGCGCCCCTTCCACGTCTGCGGCGACCTGATCGGAGACGCTCGAGGCAAACGGCAATTCGGAGGTCACGGCACCGAGGAGATGGGGGATTTGCTCCGCACAGGCAGACTTTCGCTTAGCCAGGCCGATGCCCGGCCACAACTGCAGGCAAATCTCCTGGGCCAGTAGAAAAGCGACCTTCCTCGAAAGCTCGATGCCATAAGAAGAGCCTGCGTCGGCAAGGACCGCGCCCACGATGCGCTCGAAGGCGCGCGACCTCGAGGAGGTAACGCCGCGGCCGAAGATCAAGTGATCCTCAACGCCGCGCACAGCGGAGACAGCTTGCGAGACGAGCTCGGAGACAGAGAGCTCCCCGGCGCAGAATCGCTCATCGAGAGAGCACAGGGCATCGAGCGCCTGCTCGACCGGCCCCGTGCTCTCGGCGGCATCCAGGGACGCGTCGATCAGAACGCCATCGTCGGGCTGTTGATCGATCTGCGCGGAGGAGAGGAGCCCGCTGGGAAGAAGATACGGGCGAACGACGACGTAGTCGCCCTCGCGATTGAGGAACGCTTTGGCGCAGCAGTTCGTCACGCAGGCGCGCAAGCCGGCGATGTTATCGGAAAAGTCCGCGTTCACGAGGCAACGGTATGCGCCGCGGCTGATCTTCACATCAGAACCGATTCGGCACCCCTCGCTGCGCAGGAAGCTCAAGATGAGATCCTCGCGCTCCTCGGGGGTCCGCTCCTTGAGTGAGGGAACGCGGGCACAGATGGGCATTTTGCTGTAGGCCGAGGAAACCTTCAGGTCATCGGCGGAAAGCGTCGTCGAAAGAACGAGGCGAGCGCGCGGCGCATCCTGGGAGGCATCGAGCCCGAGGGCCGTCGCAAGGCAGTGCTCCATCGCAGAGGGAGAGAGTGCCTCGATGCCGTTGACAAAAACCACACCCCCGCGCGATTTCGCGATCGACTCGTCAAGAAGCCCGTTGAACGAGGCGGCGTCCGGGACCCCGGCGCAGTCGATGCGCACATAGGAGGAGTCGCGGGACAGCAAGCCCTGGTTCTTGCCGTACTCGTACACAAGGCGAGAAAGGAAAGACTTACCGACACCCACGCCGCCGCTCAAGAGGATGGGTAGGCCAAACGGAGGGTACTGAACCGCAGCCTTGCACTGCTCGACAACGGAGCTGAGGCTCAGGTCGAAACCCACGGCACGCGCGAAGTCGCGGTGATCGGCGATTCCCGTCGCCTGGATGAGGTCGGCGAGCGAGGCGTACTCGCTTGCAGAGAGCTTTACCTGAAAACGCTTCTGGAACGCGCGGCGATGAAAATAACGGACAGGCCTGCCCGCCACCTTAACCACAAGGCCGGCGCGAACAAGGTCGTTGAGGTACTGGCTCGCCAGGCTCCTGGAGATGATGAGCGTCTCGGCGATGTCGGAGGTGGACAGACGGGCAAGGTCGTCGAGCGAGACGGCAGAGGTGAGGGCCTCGAGATGCTCGAGAATCCTGTCCCTCATGTCGACGGGTTTCTTTGCCAAGCTGTCCTGTGCGGTCTTGTCCATGACTTCTTACCTCCTCGTACAAGGAGTATAAGGGGAGAACAGAGAACGGAAGGGGGCGCGTGGGGGAATCAACAGCTCCGAGGAAAAGTCCACCACTTGAGGGGCAGAAAACAACGGTCATTGAACATTCAGGGCCGACGCTCAACACTTCGGCTCGACACTTCGCTTTGGAAAACGCCCTGCGCGCCGGGGTCCCAGCATAAAGAAGGGCCCCGGCGCGCAGGGCCTAAAGCTTAACCATGCGCGCGGCGATGCGGGCGCAGTCGCAGGCGGCCTTCTTCTCGAAGGTGTTGTAGTCGACGACCTGGCCCTCGGCGCAGGGCTTGTCGCTGATGGCGCGCACGACGACGAGGGGCACGCCGTTGAGATAGGCGGCCTGCGCGATGGTGCAGTCCTCCATCTCGCAGCACAGGTCGCCGAAGGTCGCGAGGATGCGCTCCTTCTGTTCCGTGGGCGAGACGGCTCGGTGCGCAAGGTCCTCTCAAAAGGGATCGTCCGACGCCGCAGGACCTCGATGGCCGACTACCGCCTCGAGCAAGTGGCGGATTACCTCTGCACTATCGAACTTGCCTTGGTCAAGTACGAAGCCAAGGAGAACGGTGAGACGTACAACAAGTTCTTCGGAGGTATAGGCTCTTTCAAGAGGAACTGGCTCAAGCAAGCCCGCGGCAAGCGGATATAGGTGGTTCCGTAGTCTCATAGGGAACGGCCATCTCTCCTCCGGCGAGGAACTCCCGACGACGTGCTTCGAGCAGCGGAAGCTGAAGCGCAAGCAGAAGCAGCGCGGGCAATGATCGGTGCCGACATGGGCCCAGACGTGAACAGCGCTACGTCCCCTGTTCACGGGGCACGAAACCATAAAGGTTGTCCAGCGGTTGCCAAACGAAAAGCCCCCGACCTATTTGTGCAGGTCAGAGGCTCGGAAACGCTAGATATCAACTACTCCCACTCGATCGTCGCCGGCGGCTTAGACGTGATGTCGTAGCACACGCGGTTGGCGCCGGGAACCTCGGCCACGATACGGCCGGAGATGCGGGCCAGAACATCGTAGGGCAGCTTGGCCCAGTCGGCGGTCATGGCATCGCTGGACTCGACGGCACGCAGGATGATCGGGCGCTGATAGGTGCGCTCGTCGCCCATAACGCCAACGGACTTGATGTCAGGCAGGACCGCGAAATACTGCCAGCAGCTGTGCTCGGAGTTGCGCTCGCCGGTCTGCTCAAACAGGCGCTGGTTGTAAGCATCCAGCTCCTCGCGCACGATAGCGTCGGCGTTCTTGAGGATCTCGAGCTTCTCCTTGTCGACCGCGCCGATGATGCGGATGGCCAGACCCGGGCCCGGGAAAGGCTGGCGGAACACGATGTGACCCGGCAGGCCCAGCGCCAGACCAAGCGCGCGGACCTCGTCCTTAAAGAAGTGGTCGAGCGGCTCGATGAGGTCGAAGTGCACGCCCTCGGGGAACGGGATCAAGTTGTGATGGCTCTTGATGGTGGCCGTCTTGCCACCCGTCTTGCGAGCGCCGGACTCGATGATGTCGGGGTAGATGGTGCCCTGAGCCAGGTACTTGACCGGCTTGCCATCGGTCTCGAGCTGCTGCGCCACGGCGAAGAACTCTTTCCAGAACTGCGTACCGATGATGCGACGCTTCTCCTCGGGCTCGGTCACGCCGGCCAGAAGCTCGGCATAGCGGTCCTCGGCGTGGACGTGGATAAAGTCGACGTCAAACTGCTTGGTGAAGACCTCCTCCACCTGCTCGGGCTCGCCCTTGCGCAGCAGACCGTGGTTGATGAACACGCAGGTCATCTGCTTGCCCACGGCGCGAGCGCCCAGCGCAGCCACGACGGAGGAGTCGACGCCACCGGACAGGGCCAGAATCACGCGGTCGTCGCCGACCTTCTCGCGGAACTCGGCCGTCATGGTCTCGACCAGGTTGTCCATGCTCCAGTTGGGCTCCAGGCCGCAGATCTCAAACAGGAAGTTGCTCAGCAGCTGCTGACCGTACTCGGAGTGCTTGACCTCGGGGTGGAACTGCGTGGTGAAAATCTTGCGCTCGACGCACTCCATGGCGGCAACCGGGCACACGTCGGTGCTGGCGGTAACGGTAAAGCCCTCGGGCACCTCGGAAACGGCGTCGCGGTGGCTCATCCACACGGTTTGCTCCATGGGCGTGGAGTTAAAGAGCTTGGCGCCGGCAGTACGCGTAATAGTGGCACGGCCGTACTCGCCCACCTCGGAGTGACCGACCTTGCCGCCGAGCGTCACGGCCGTGATCTGATGGCCGTAGCAGAAGCCCAGGACGGGAAGGCCCAGGTCAAAGATGGCGGGGTCGATGGACGGAGCGTCCTCGGCGTACACGGAAGCCGGACCGCCGGAAAGGATGAGCGCAGAGGCGTTCATCTCGCGAATCTCATCGGCCGAGATGTCGCAGGGGACAATCTCGGAATACACGTTGAGGTCGCGGACGCGACGGGCAATGAGCTGACCGTACTGCGCACCAAAGTCGAGTACGAGGACCTTTGCGGAAGCCTTTTGATCCATGGTTTCCCCCTCTTGTTGGCGGGGAGCCGGTGCCCACCCGCGTGAATGAACGAAAATAACCTCCATAGTGTACACGTTATATGGGGTTTCTTGCCCCTCGCAGCCATCAGCGCACGGCAAACGCACGACCTGGGCCCCTATTTGACGGCAATTGAAGTGTTTTCAAACGTTACAGATGATGTAATACGTTTGAACATTGGACGCCCTGTGCCACAATACTGCCGAACGACTCCGCCTCTGCGGCGGCAAATACGATAGGAATACCAGCATGAAGCGCATCCTTCTCATCGCCACGGGCGGCACCATCGCATCGACCGAGGACGGCAACGGCCTCTCCCCCGCCCTGACCGGTGAGGAGCTCGCCCAGAGCGTCCCCGAGATCTCGGGCCTCTGCGAGCTCGACGTCGTGCAGCCCATGAACATCGACAGCACTAATATGCGCCCGAGCGACTGGATGCGTATCCGCGACGTCATCGTCGAGGGTTATGCCGACCACGACGGCTTCGTGATTCTGCACGGCACCGACACCATGAGCTACACCGCAGCAGCGCTTTCCTACCTGATTCAGGACAGCCCCAAGCCCATCGTGCTCACCGGCTCGCAAAAGCCCATGGGCAACCCATTTACCGACGCCAAGCTCAACCTGTACCAGAGCCTGCTCTATGCGCTCGACGAGCATTCGCACGACGTCTCGATCGTGTTTGGCGGCGTCGCCATTGCCGGCACGCGCGCCCGCAAACAGCGCACCATGAGCTTTAACGCGTTCATTAGCGTCAACTATCCGCCCATTGCCTACATCCGCAATGACCGCATCGTGCGCAACGGGCTTCACGGCACGCATCAGGGCGAAAACCCGGTGCGTTTCTACGACAGCATCGACCCGCGCGTATTTGTACTCAAGCTTACGCCCGGCGTAAACCCGGGCATCCTCGACGCCCTTGCCGATAGCTACGATGCTGTAATCCTTGAGACCTTTGGCATTGGCGGTATTCCCGAGTTTGGCGAGTCCGGCGATTCGTTCCAAGAGGCAATTTTCCGCTGGGTCGATTCGGGTCGCACCGTCGTTATGACCACGCAGGTCCCCGAAGAGGGCCTCGATCTGGGCGTTTATGAGGTCGGCCGTGCTTACGCCGATCATCCGGGTATTTTGCGCGGCGACGACATGACCACCGAGACGCTCGTGGCCAAGACCATGTGGGCGCTCGGCCAGTCACGCGATGCGGCAGAGATTCAGCGCCTGTTCTACAGCCAAGTCAACCACGACCGTATCCCGATGGCGTAATCTCTAAGGCAGCTCCACTTATCGCAACCTTAAACGACAGGTGGTCCCCCTCGGGCCGTGCAAAAATCGGAGTATTCTGCAATTTTTCCGCCGGAAGCATAGAATCGGCCGATTGTTAGACGAACTTTTAGGACGAAGGTTCCGGCTAGTAAATATTTATTCCTCATTTTTATTTAGTATGTGGATTAACTACTGCCAAAAAGGTAAAGCCAGCCGCTCGGGCTACCATCTACGGCCGAACTGGTGCTGAATACTCGCGATTTTGCACATCGCAACCAGGGGGACCCGCCCAAAGAGCGTCAAATACAGCGGGGGAACGCCCTATTCGATGCCCTCGAGAAGTTCTGACACCGTCATGCCGAGTGCGGGCGCGATCTTAAATAGAACCTTGAGCGTGAAATTTGCCGTCCCATCTTCGATTCGGTCGAGGTAGGGGCGGCTGATTCCTGTCGCCACACAAAAATCAACCTTGGAGATACCAAGGTCCCTGCGTGTCTCTTCGACCCGCCTGCCAAGAATCTGTTTCGCACGTTCGTCCATGCAGCCGAGTTTGAAATGGAGCCGAACATAAACGTAAACTATAGTTTACGTTTTCCCGAATACACAGGAGTTTTCTATGTCGGGTTCTTCGGTCCGCATGTACCGAGCCACGCTTCGCACAAACAGCGCACCGCCCAAGCTCGTCGTCGTTGAAGCTGAATGCCTTTCGTCCGATGAGCGCACAGCATTTACATTGCTATCAAGTCGCGTCGCCGCCGTTCTGGTCCCCTGCCCGACGCAAGGCGAACTTGCCATCCAATGCCAAGCGCACAGCTGCTCGCTCAATCAGACTGCCGCAATCGCAACCAGCCAGCGTGGCCTGCCCCTTCTCCTGGAAACCGGCATCGCACTCGCCCTTCGCGGCGCCGGATACGAAAACGAGACCGCCGCCGACATGGTCTTTAAACCACGATCGAGCGGCGGCCTCGCAGCAGCCATCGAATATGCTTGCAGGCTCGTTGCCTAAAAGGACAAGCTAGAAACCAAAGCCAAAGCCCGTTCCGGTAATCGCCGAGTACATAAAGTAAACGTTGATCACGTTGAGGAACACACCCGTGATGCAACCGTTGCGCAGGTAGCGTTCGCACACGATGCGCGCCATGGCGGCGGAGTCATCATTGTTTTTGGCTTGACGTCCCGCCGTAAAGTATGTCGCCACGCTCAGCAGCAGGTTGAGCACCGGTAGCGCCAGCAGCTCGTAGCTCTTGCCCCATCGCGTCACCTCGCCGGCTGCGTTAAACTTCGTTGCCACCTCGGGGCCAATGTTGGGGATTACAAACGCTGCGACCACCAGCGGAAGCACCGCAAGCACCAGCAGTGCGATGCCCATGTAGCCGGCTTTTTTGCCATATTTGAACATATGCGTCGTCCTTACACGTTAAAGCGGAAGTGCACGACGTCGCCATCGGCCATGACATAGTCCTTGCCCTCAATACGCAACTTGCCGGCGGCCTTGGCGCCCTGCTCGCCGCCGAGCTCGATGTAGTCGTCGTAGCCAATGACCTCGGCCTTAATAAAGCCGCGCTCAAAGTCGGTGTGGATGACGCCGGCAGCCTGCGGGGCAGTCGCGCCTTGGCGAACCGTCCAGGCCTTGACCTCCATCTCGCCGGCCGTAAAGAACGACTGCAGGCCGAGCAGCTTATAGGCCGCCTGCGCGAGCACGTCCAGGCCGGGCTGTTCCAGGCCCAGGCTCTCCAGGTAGTCGGCCGCATCCTCGGGATCGAGCTCGGAAAGCTCAGCCTCGATCTTGGCGCAGATGGGCAGCGGCTTGACACCATCGATGGGCGCCAGATCGTCGTTGAGCATATCCTCGTCCACGTTGGCCACATACAGGATGGGCTTCATAGTGAGCAGGAACAGGCCCTTGGCGGCGGCACGCTCCTCGTCGGTCATCTCCATGGATGCGGCGCGCTTGCCCTCGTTGAGCCAGGCAAGCAGGCGCTTGGCCACCTCGAACTTGGGCATGAGCTCCTTGTCGCGCTTGGCCTCCTTCTCGAGCTTGGGCAGCTGCTTCTCGAGCGTGCCCATGTCGGCCAGGATAAGCTCGGTCATGATGGTGTCGGCATCGCCGGCAGGATCGACGAACTCGCCCGTGCGGCCCACCTCACGCATGACGTTGGGGTCCTTAAAGTAGCGCACGACCTCGCAGATGGCATCGGTCTCGCGGATGTTTGCCAAGAACTGGTTGCCCAGGCCCTCGCCCTCGTTGGCACCCTTCACCAGGCCCGCGATGTCGACAAACTCGACCGTAGCCGGCACAATGCGGCCCGGGTTGACGATGTCGGCAAGCTTTTGCAGGCGGCTATCGGGCACGTCGACGATACCCACGTTGGGGTCGATCGTGGCGAACGGGTAGTTGGCGGCAAGGCCGGTCTTTTTGGTAAGCGCGGTGAACAGCGTCGACTTGCCCACGTTGGGCAGGCCCACGATACCGATGGAAAGGGACACGACAGCTCCTTTTGGTACAGGTACTTCAAACTGTATAAGTATAGCGCCGCCGCAGCATCCGGGCGAATCCGGACACCGCGGCGGCGCAAATGAAGCAGAGATGCGTGAGAGTTCGAGACAGTAGTCCTTACTTAAGCTCAGGCCAGAAATCCTTGTTGGCCTCGATGAGCTCGTCCAGGATCTGCTTAGCAACGCTTGCCGAAGGAATGGTCTTGGAGAGCGTGAGCGCCTGCCAGAGCTTCTGGTAGCTGCCCTCGACCCAAGCCTGGACAACGAGCTTCTCGACGGAAACCTGCTGCTCCATCAGGCCCTTCTGGAACTGCGGAATCGGGCCCTGGCAGATCTTCTCAAAGCCGTTGGAACCGACGATGCAAGGCACCTCGACCATGGCCGTCGGGTCGAAGTTGGGCACAGCGCCATCGTTGGGGACGATCAGCAGGAAGCGCTCGAGCGTATTCTCGGCCAGTGCGCAGGCAAGGTCGACGATGTAGTTGGCATGTACATCCGGCTCAAAGCCGCCGTCCTTGGCAGTACCCTTGGCGATGATGTCGCGGCAAGCGCCAAAGACCTTCTTCTCGCGGCCGTCCATAACCTCATTGGCGCGAGTGTAGTTGGGGTCAGACGTCTCGACGACATAGTCCGGGTACAGGTAATACTTGAGGTAGGTATTGGGAATCGTCTCGGGATCGACAGCATAGACATCCTTGGCCTTGCCGAAGGTGTGAATCCAGCTCTCCTCGACGTGCTGCTCCTTACCGGCCTCGTGCTCAATGCCGTCCAAGTAGCCGTTCTTTGCCATGTGCTCCTTGATCTGCGGCATGAGGTCGTTACCCTCCTTGTCGTAGATCTTGCTCCACCAACCAAAGTGGTTGAGGCCGTAGTAGCTGTACTGCAGCTCGCGACGATCCTTGATGCCGCACATACGGCTCATCTTATCCATGAGGTCGATCGGCATGTCACAGATGTTGATGATGCGGCTGTTGGGACGCAGCACGCGGCAAGCCTCTGCGACGATAGCCGCGGGGTTGGAGTAGTTGAGCATCCAGGCGTTGGGGCTGTACTTCTCCATGTAGTCCAGGATCTCGATGACACCGCCGATGGAGCGCATACCGTAGGCGATGCCGCCGGCGCCGCAGGTCTCCTGACCAACGCAGCCGTACTTGAGGGGGATCTTCTCGTCGAGCTCGCGCATGGCGTACAGACCCACGCGGATGTGAGCAAGGACGAAGTCAGTGCCGGTAAAAGCGGTTTCGGGGTCGGTGGTGTAGTTGAACTCAACCTCGGGTGCGTTCTCGTGGAAGTAGATCTCGCACGCCTTGGCAACGATCTCCTGGCGCTCGGCGTTGTTGTCATAGAAGGTCACCTTGTTGACCGGGAAGCGGTCGCGCTCCTCAAGCAGCATCAGGGCAATGCCCGGAGTGAAGGTAGAGCCACCGCCGGCAATGGTCACGGCATAGTTCTTCTTGGACATGATGTCCTCCTCATTCTGGCCGCTTGCTCAATCCGTCCCCGCACGCGGCCTTGCGCGGTTTGGAATTGTTACCTAGAAGTGGAGTTTTTTATCTCTAGAATCGGCCTTGCGGTGCATACCGGCTCTGCAAGGCCGATTGTTTCGATGGACGATGGTTTACAGAAGACTCTCGAACTTCAGAAGACTCTCGAACTTCTCGCGAACCTGCGGGACGGTAAGGCCGATGATGACCTGGATTGACTGACCTTGGACCACCAAGCCATGCGTACCGATCGCCTTGAAGGAAGCCTCGGGTGCAACGACGCTCTTGTCCTTGACGTTAACGCGCAGACGGGTAGCGCAGTTAGTTACATCGATGATGTTATCCGTGCCACCGAGCAGATCGAGGATCTTCTCGGCAAGCACCAAGCGCTCATCATCTTTACTCTGGGCGACCGATTTGCCAGCAGCAGCACCGCCCTGCTTTTGCTTGTAGTCGGCCTTGGACTTGAGCTCGACCTCAACATCGTCATCCTCGCGACCGGGGGTCTTAAAGTCGAACTTGACGATCAGGAAACGGAAGACCACGACCCAAAGGGCGGTAAAGCACAGACCGACAAGGATGGAGATGGCGTACTGCAGACCGTGTGCGGCCCAAAGGGGCAGCCAGTCCCACGAGAGCATCGAGATGATGCCGCCGTCGAAGATGCCCACGACGCCAAGGAGGTTTTGAGCCATGCAGCCAAGCGCTCCGAGCACGCAGTGGACGACGAACAGGCCGGGCGCGATGAACAGGAAGGTGAAGTCAAGCGGCTCGGTGATACCGCAAAGCATAGCGGTAAGGGTGACGGGAATGAGCAGAGCCTTGACGCGCTGCTTGCGCTCGGGTTTGGCGGTCATATAAAACGCAATGGCGACGCCAAGCGAGCCGAAGACCTTAGTCCAACCAGGGCAGGTATAGGCAGCCCAGGGTGCGGCATCCTTAAGAGCAATGCTCGGATCGGCAGCCAGTTGGGGCAGGATGTTGGCCCAAGCAGCAAAGATGCCGCCGTTGACCGCCGCGTTGTCGTAATAGAACGGCGTATAGATAAAGTGGTGCAGGCCTGTAGGGATCAGCACGCGCTCGAAGAAAGCAAAGACACCCACGCCAAACGTACCGGCGGAAAGGATGAATCCCTGGAAGGCAGAGATAGCAGCCTGAACATGCGGCCACACCAGGCAGGCGATAAGAGCGACCGGAACCATAACGAAGAAACCGATCATATAGATGAACACGGAGCCCGAGAACACGCCCAGCCACTCAGGAAGTTCGGTGTCGAAGTACTTGTTGTGAAGCATCGTGGCGATACCTGAAATGATAAGCGCGCCCATGATGCCCATATCAAGCGTTTTGATGCTTGCGATAGTGGCAAGACCAGTACCGCTGCCCGCCTCGACAGAGTAGTCGACCCCAAAGACAGGGCCCCACTGCCCCAAGATTGTGCTTACAAAGTAGTTGAAGGTAAGGTAGATGGCCAAAGCCTCCATGCAGCAGCGAGCGTTCTGCTTGTTCGCGAGCGAGATTGGCAACGCTACGCAAAACAGCAACGGCATCTGGTTAAAGAGCGTCCAACCACCCTGGAGCAGCACATTCCAGCAATCAAACCAAAGATGACCCGCAGTGGCCATCTCGCCAAAGATCGCCTCGGTGGTAAACAACGTACCCAGGCCGACGACGATTCCGGAAAATGCGAAAAGAATTGCAGGCGTGTACATTGCACCGCCGAAACGTTGTATCTTTTGCATCATGACGGGGAATCCCCCTCTCTTCATTCGGAGCGGCTGCGGTTTTGGCTTCACTCGAGACCGCAGACGCGCCGTTTGCGTGTACCTCGTGCAATAGGACGGGTGGGCCCGCTTCCCTGACTTCTTGCGCTTCTATTTTTATCATATCACTTATCTAGACAAGTTAATACGGTTTCCATGTTCGGTCAGCGGTCGATATTTGACGGTGAACGGTTTATTTCAAAGGTTTTGCCTGTTATTGCCTGTTTGTCTAAAACTTCTAAAACAAAATATTTATCGACTTGTCTAGATAGGCTTGTATAAGGATGTTTGCATACCTATACTTCATTACAACATTCACCGCCACGTTAAGGAGTCACCATGAAAAGCGCGGTCTTCTATGGAAAGCACGACCTCAGAGTCGAGGAATCGGCAAAGCCGGCCGTGGGCAGGCGCGACGTTCTGATCAACGTCAAAGCTTGCGGCGTCTGCGGTACCGACGTTCATATCTATGAAGGCGACAAGGGTGCAGCCGACGTTACCCCGCCTACGATCCTTGGTCATGAGTTTGCGGGCGTTGTCGAGGCCGTAGGCAGCGACGTCACCGACTTTAAACCGGGCGATCGCGTGTGCATCGACCCAAACCATCCCTGCGGCTGCTGCGAACCCTGCCGTGACGGAATCAACCACTACTGCGAGCATATGACCGGCTACGGCACCACCGTTAACGGCGGCTTTGCGGAGTACTGCTCCGTCGATATGCAGCAAGTCTACAAGTTGGGCGATCACACCAGCTTTGAGCAGGGTGCTATGACCGAGCCCGTCGCCTGCTGCCTGCACGGCATCGATATGTGCAGCATCAAGCCCGGCAGCACAGTTGTCGTTATCGGCGGCGGCATGATCGGCCTGCTCATGATGCAGCTTGCCAAAAACGCCGGCGCCACCAAAGTCGTCTTGCTCGAGCCTGTCGAGGGCAAACGCGAGGTTGCACTCAAGCTCGGCGCCGATCTGACGATCGACTCCATCCACGAGGACGTCCCGGCCCGCCTGAAGCAGGAGGGCGTCGGCAACGTCGATGTCGTTATCGAGTGTGTTGGCAAGCCCGTCACCATCGAGCAGGCCATCCAGATCGCCGGCCACAAGGCTACGGTCATGATGTTCGGCCTCACCAAGCCCGATGAGACAATCACCGTCAAGCCCTTCGAGGTCTTCCAGAAGGAGCTTGTGCTCACCTCGTCCTACATCAACCCTTATACGCAGCGTCGCGCGCTCGAGCTCATCGACTCTGGCAGGCTCGACGTATCCTCGATGGTCGCAAAGGTAGCTTCCCTCGATGAACTCGGCGCCATCCTGTCAGACCCGGCCCTGCGTGCCATGGGCAAATATATAATCGACCCCAGCAAGTAAATCGATTGACACCTGCGCGGGCGGCCCTCATCCGTCGTTCACGCGCCCAGCTCTAGGAGACCGTCATGGCGCGAGCCATCTTCCAAACTATTTATGACAACGTGAAGCAGTCGATTGACGACGGCACATACGCCTATCAGAGTTATCTGCCTTCGGAGACTGAGCTCACGCAGCTGTTTGACTGTTCACGCATGACGGTCCGTCGCGCCATCTCGATGCTTGCGGCAGATGGTTACGTGCTCCCCCAGCAAGGCAAAGGCATGCGCGTCATTCGCAACATCAGTGACGAGAAGAGTCGTGGTGGCGGCGGACTCGAGACCTTTAAGGAAATCGCGACCAGCCGAGGCTTTGAGCTCAAGACTGTCACCACCGTCTTTGAGCTCCTCGTCTGTAGCAAGGCACTCTCCGGGATTACCGGGTTTCCCGAAGGCTGTGAGCTCACACGCGCCAAACGCATTCGTTATGCAGACGGACATGCCGTGTGCTCCGACGACTCCTATTACCTAAGCTCACAGGTACCGGGACTGACACCCGAGATTGTCAACGATTCGATTTATCGTTACCTCGAAGAAGACCTTGGCATTAAGATTGCCACGGGCAAACGCGATGTAACGATTGAGCACCCCACGCCCGAAGATGCGCGCGTGCTCGATCTCGACGACTTTAACGCACTCGCCGTTATACGCGGGCAGACCTACAACGCCGACGGCATCCTTATGGAATACACCGAGACAAAACAGGTCCCCGGGTTCTTTTTGCTCCATGAAACCGTGACGCGCAACGGTACCGGTCGAACCGGCCACCAAAGCAGCATGAACTAACCATTTATTAGTTGCGGTGGAATAGTTCCTAGAATGGCCAGCTTAAGGGCAAAACAGGAACTATTCCACCGCAACTTTTTTGGCCGGCGGGGCAGTACCTGTCCCACCGGCCATCATTTACGCTCTTTTAGCTAGTCCGCGAGCTTCTCCACCTGATCGAGCATCTTGCCGAGTTTGGCCTTCGCCTCGGCCTTGACCTTCTCAGCTTCTTCGTGAGCCTTCGCCTTCTGGGCGGCCTTCTCCTCGGCCTCGGGGTCGACGACGATCAAGTTGGACGCATCGTGCTCAACAAGCTTGAGCGCATGTTCGGGACAAACCTTGACACAGGCACCGCAACCCAAACAATACGTGGATTCCAGTGCAAAGCGACCGCTTCCTACCAAATCGCAGGCGAACGTGGGGCATACATTGACGCACTCGCCGCACGACGTGCACTTGTCAAAATCGCACTCCGGCGTGCTCACCTGCATGTTCTGGGCAAGCTCGGGGTGGTTTTGCAGCGTCGAGAGCACCAGCTGCCGCCCGTGCGTGAGCGAACGGCGACGCTTGGTCGTCGTGGTGCCGCACATGGTGTTGAGCGTGCGCTCCAGCTGGGTAATCTGGTGGCGGTGGGCTTTGAGCTTCTGCGTCACCGAGGCCAGCGCCGCCGTCGCCGGGTTGAGCTTGGTCACCGTCAGGCCCGTGGTGCGGGCGATCTTTTCCATGTACTCCTTGCGCTCGTACTCGCGGCGCTTATGGCACTTGAGGCTCTTGGGGTCGACCTCCAGGCCCATACCCGTGCCAGACCACTCCTCGGCCTTCGCAATCGCCTCGCCCAGAATGTCCTCACCGCCGATGTTGCGGCATTTATCGCACACGCCCAACGGCAGGTACACGCTCACGTTGGGATAGTCCGCCAGTACCGAGAACCAGGTCTCGGCCGTAATATCGCCCACGCAGGCAACGACGACTTCGTTTTCGCGCGGCATGCGCTTAAGGGCGCGCGTGCAGGTGACGTAGGCGGTCTCGTGGCTCGTGGCCGCCGAGACAATGTCGTCATACAGGTTTTTAGGCGCCAGGCGCGGCGAGATGATCGCCTCGGTCGGACAGGCAGCGGCGCACAGGCCGCACTTGCGACAGGAGTCGAGGATCTCGATGGCGTCTTCCTCGACCTCGATAGCGTTGACCGGGCACACGTCCATGCACGCGGTACAGCCGCTCTTTTCGTTTTTGCAGGTCAGGCACGGAATGGTGTTGCCGCGCGGACGCTCCTTGTAGTCGGCAGGATTCCACTGCGGTGCCGACGGATCGAGCGCATCGGTCACACCGCCAAGCGGGTTTTTAAGAAAGTCGAAACCCTTGCTGATCTCGATAATGTCATCAAACAGATCGTGTTCCTGCGCCATGCGCGGCCCCTCCCTGAGCAGTGCAAACAAGCAAGAGATAATGATACGCCATCGGCCCACGCCTCGGGCAAATTACACGCGGCGCATCTTTGCGGCAAATAGCCCATGGCCTATCGCCGCCCCGATTGCACAAGGTCGATCAAGCGCCAAGCTATGCCTCGCACATGAGCTGCACGAGCTTTTGTTTGGTCACCTTGGCCTGCTCGTTGGCCATGTTACGCTCGTTTCTAAAGACCGCATTTGCAACACCCTGCAGGTCGGCATCGGAAATCGCGCTACACGGACCGTCCATCGAAGCCGCCGTGGGGCATACGCACAACGGCAGCTCGGCATAAAACACTACTGCTTTGGCGATATCGAGCATTTTGCCGCCGCCAATACCCACCACCATGTCGCAATACTCGGCCTGGGCTTCCTTAGCCATTTCGACAACGGCCTCTTCCGTACACGGACCGTCATAAATCTTAAAGAACGGCTCACTTAGATCTTCGTCCAGAAATCCATCGACAATCTGCTTGCACAGCCGATCCTCGGTGCCCTGGTCAAACAAGACATAAGCAGCGCAGCCCAACCATGACAAATACCTGCCCTGACGCGAAAGTTCGCCCGGCCCCTGAACATACCGGCCGGGACCGCCATAAACCATGGGAAGCGCCATACGAGAATCCGCCCTTCATCAAACAACGATTGGTGCAAAGTAACTTGCCCCCTGCACCAACTTGTGCATTGGAGACAGGCCACTTTGCACCATAGTAAAAAGGGGCAAAGTCATCTGCTGGCTTTGCCCCTTCCTTAGCTTGATTTACTCATCCATGAGATAGTAGTGGCCCAGCGCGTCGGCACCCAGGATGGCGTTTGCGACCATCTCGGGCGTCACCTCAAACGGCATGTTGCACATGGTGTCATCGGGTGCGCAGGCGGCCTCGGCAACAATCATGGCCTGCTCGCGCGTAAGCTCGGCAACGCCAAGTTCCTTCATCGTGACCGGCAGGCCCAGCTCAATGCAGAAGCCCAAGACTTCCTCGAGTTTCTCAGTCGGAGCATCCTCGAGTACCAGCTGGACGATAGTACCAAAGGCGACCTTCTCGCCGTGATACATGCCGTGGCACTCGGGCAGCATCGTCAGACCATTGTGGATGGCATGAGCAGCAGCAAGGCCCGAGCTCTCAAAGCCAATGCCGGAGAGCAGCGTATTGGCCTCGATGATGTGCTCGACGGCAGGCGTGAGCGCACCCTTCTCCAGCGCGACCTTGGCCTTGACGCCATCGGCCATAAGCGTCTCGTAGCAGAGCTTGGCGAGCGCCAGGCCGGCCATGCCGCCCTTGCCGCCGGCGCAAGTGCCGCCGTCGGCATCATGCGTCGCCTGGGCCTCAAAGTAGGTTGCGAGCGCATCGCCCATGCCGGAAACCGTCAGGCGCACCGGGCTCGCCGCGATAACTGTCGTATCCATCAGGACAATATTGGGGTTTGCCTTAAGGAAAAGATACTTGTCGAACTGGCCGTCGTCGGTGTAGAGCACCGAAAGTGCCGAGCACGGAGCATCGGTCGAAGCAATGGTGGGGCAAATGATGACCGGGGACTCCAGGTAGTAGGCAACGGCCTTCGCGGTGTCGAGGATCTTGCCGCCACCGACGCCGACGATGATGTCGCAACCGTTGTCGCGAGCGAGCGCAACCAGACGATCGACCTCGCCCTTGGAGCACTCGCCGTTAAAGTCCTCAAACAGCAGCTCGGCCTTAGCCTCGGCAAAACCACCCTCGATCTTGGCACCGACGCGCTTCTTGCCCGAAGGCGTCACGATGACGAGGGCCTTAGCGCCGAGCGGCTCGACATAGGAGCCGAGCTTGGCGAGCTCGTCCGGGCCCTGGATGTACTTGCTGGGGCTATTGAAGATTGCAGCCATTTTTATCCCATTCTCTAATAAATAAAAAGAAAGGGGCTCCGTACGGATACGTGCGGAGCCCCTCGTTACGATAACAAGAGTCGATTAGAAATCGATGTCGGTGTCGTAGTAGCAGGCCTTGAGGATCTTCTCGAAGTCGGCAGCCTTGGTCTCACGCGGGTTCTCGGGCGTGCAGGCGTCCTGCTCGGCGTTCGCGGCGATCTCGGGGAGCTTCGCGAGGAACTCCTCCTCGGAAACCATCTGCGGGTTCTCGGCGTCGACCTTCACGCCACCATTCGCGTAATCCTTGATGGACTGCGGAATGTTGAGCTGGTCGTTGAGGTCGCGAATCTTCTGGACGAGCGCAGCGATGAGCTCCTCGTTGGTCTCGCCGGGAAGGTGCAGGATCTCCTTGGCCACGTAAGCGTAACGCTCGGCAGCACGCGGGTCCTTGGAGTTCCACTGGATGACCTTGCCCAGGTACATGGCGTTAGCAGCACCGTGGATGATGTGGCCGTTCTCGAAGGCAGCACCGGTCTTGTGAGCCATGGAGTGAACGATGCCAAGCAGGCCCGAGGAGAAGGCGATACCGGCGATGCACTGAGCCTCGTGCATGTGCTGACGGGCCTCATGGTCGCCAGCATAGGACTTGGGCAGCCACTCGACGATCTCGCGGATGCCGTGCAGAGCGTTGGCGTCGGTGAACATAGAGGCGCAGGTGGAAACGTAGGCCTCCATGCAGTGGGTCAGAGCATCCATGCCGGTGTGAGCGCACAGCTTGGCGGGCATGGTGTAGGTGAGCTCGGGATCGACGATGGCGACATCAGGGGTGATGTTGAAGTCGGCCAGCGGGTACTTGATGCCCTTTTCGTAATCCGTGATGACGGAGAATGCGGTGACCTCGGTAGCGGTGCCGGAGGTAGAGGAAATGGCGCAGAAGTGAGCCTTCTGACGCAGCTCGGGGAAGCTGAACGGCTGGATAATGTTGTCGAAGGACTCCTCGGGATACTCGTAGAAGACCCACATGGCCTTAGCGGCATCGATGGGCGAACCGCCACCGATAGCAACGATCCAGTCGGGCTCGAAGTCGCGCATAGCGGCTGCGCCCTTCATGACGGTCTCGATGGAGGGATCGGACTCGACGCCCTCGAACAGCTTGACCTCCATGCCGGCCTCTTTGAGGTCGGCCTCAACGTCCTGCAGGAACCCGCCGCGGCGCATAGAGCTGCCGCCAGAAACGATGATGGCCTTCTTGCCCTTGAGGTTCTTCACCTCGTGGCGAGCGCCCTCACCAAAGTACAGATCGCGAGGATTGGTAAAACGTCCCATACTGTGCCTCCTAAACAAGCCCCTCTTAGACTTGCGTATATAACGGAGCACCCGATTGGCTCCGTTAGGACCGTTTTGCGCGTTGCCGGCGATGACAATGCGCGATGTCTAAACGTCTCAATGCTCAGACAAACACTATTTTACCGTTCTGGTTGGTCAGTTATTCACCTAAAGCCAACAATGATGAAACGTTTTTTCTATCCCTGAAGACCCTTGTGGGGCATTCATACTCCCAAGCTGGGCAAACGTTTTATCAAGGTTGACCACATATCCCGGGCAGGACGGCGACCCTCCAAAATGCGCCCCGTTCGCCGCCAAAAATCGACCGTTTGCGGCACCGTGATACCACTCAGTCATCCAAGGTGCCGACATTTGTGCGACATCCGTCTTCGTGGTGCAAAGGTGCAAGTCCAAGTGCGGCACCCCCGGTGTGCCACATGCGGGTAAACTAGAACCTTATATAGAAACATTTGAACCCTAACCGCAGCAAAGGAGGCCCCATGGCATTCGATCCCATTCAAGAGGATTGCCATCGCCTCGTTCTTGAGGCCTTGCGCCGCGACAATATCCCGCTCACCGACGGTGCCGCCGTAGAGCGTCTGATGGAACAATTCACCCGCAACCCCGCACCGCTCATCGTGCACGACCGCGACCGCGCCGGGCACCTCATTGCCAAGGTGGTCGAGGCCGTCGACTACCGCATTCCCTTTATCCCTGACGATACCCAGGCAGAGCAAGAAGAAGCAGCTGCCGAGAACATGCTCCGCGAGGCAGCCGCGCTCGATCCGGCCAACTGGGACGCTCAGCGCATGCTGACCGCCCTCACCGCCAGCTCCAACGAGGAATACGTGCAGTATCTGGTGTCCAAGTGCGACGAGGTGGAGCACGATCTGGCGCTCAAGATCGCCTCGGCGCAGGACCCCTACGAGCGCGAGGCCGCTGGCGACCTTATGCGCCGCCCCTACCTGCGCTGGCTTGCCGCCTTGGCATCGCGCGCGCTCATTAGCGGCCGCTACCGCATGTCGCTCGAAGCCGCAAACCGCAGCCTCGACTTTGCCCCCAACGATCCTGCCGGCGTCCGCCACACCGCAATGCTCGCCATGGCAAAGCTCGAATACCCCGCCGAGGAGCTCAAGCGCTTTCGCTCCGCTCACTCCGTGCCGTACCTCGCGAATACCCCGCTGCGCCGCCGCCCCAAAGATGCGGAGCGTGACTTGGACCCGTGGACGCTCATCGCGCTGATGAGCGCAGCCTGGCGCGAGCTGGATTACGATGGCGCCGAGCACTACTTGCGCATCCTTGCGCGCTCGTGTCCGCACGCAGCCGAGGCGCTCTACTTCCAAACCGAGTTTCCCGATGGCGTCTATGCCCGCGTCAACGTGGGTGCGGGCTCCACCGACGAGCTTGTCCTCGCGCTGTCCGAGGCGACGCCGGTACTGCAGGAGGGCCTGGGCGCCCCCGACAACGCCAGCTTTGCCGCCTGGGTCGCCACCAACGATATCGTGCGTTCCCAAATCGATGAGCGCATACTGCGGGCGGCCGAGCAGGGTTTGCCGTTTAAGGGAGGAGACCTCTAATGGATCCGAGCGTCTACATCCCCGCCTACCTGGAGCGCGCCTACGTTGCGTCGCACCCCGAACTCACCGATGCAGCACGCGAGCTTGTCCATAACGACGTGAGCGTCAACCCTCATAAGTATGCGCAGACCGAGCATGCCCAGGCACTGCTGTCCTATGCCGGCGTTCATCGCCACCTGCTCGACGAGCTCCATCGCATCGAGGACATGGGCAGCGACGAGGAGTTTGAGCAGACGCGCAACCGCCTGTTCGACGATATGCGTGATGAGCTGCTCAAGATCGTCCGCATCGATGCGCATGTCCTCGATGCCCAGCTGCTCGCCATCATTTTGGCGGACACGCCCGTCGACGCCTGCCTGGGCGATCTGATGAAGCTCGAGGCGACCACGGCCGATTACCTGCAGCAAAGCGTGCCCGGGTTCGACATGGAAGCCCCGCACTACTGGGCCAATAATGTTTTGGCCGATGGTGTCACCGCAGCAGACCTTACCGTGAGCGAGCCGGCTCTTATCGGGTGGCTTCACACGCTCGAGGCCATCTCGCAGCTGTGCATGGCGAGCGCCCGCTACCGCGCTGCCGCCAACTACGCCCGCCGCGTCCTTAAGGCAGAAGGCTATCCCACCCGAGCCGCAGGCACCGTGCTGCTCGCCCTCGCTCGTCTGGAAGACGAGGACGGCTTTTTTGCCCTGGCCCACCAGCTCGAGGAAGAGATCGGGGCTGACGCGCTTGAGAACTCTCCTTGGTATCTGCTCGCCCGCACGATTCTGCTGTTCAAAACAAACAAGATGCGCCCGGCGACACGCGCGCTGCGTGAGTTTGCCAACCGTTGCGAGGGCGGTGCGTTCTTCTTACTGAACCCCATGTACCAGACACCGTACCTTCCCTGCCGGCCCGAGCCACACGATCCCTGGGATCTTTCGCACCAGGCCGTTTGGGAAGCGGACGGTATTATCTCGGACACTCCCGACTTTGCCCCCTGGGCCAATGCCTGCGAAGACGTGTCGCAGCTTGCCCAGGAATTTGCGCGCCGCTACGGTTTTTAGCGGTGCGATTCCCCCGACTATGTCATCTACGTTAGGAACGGCTTCATGAATCTCCGCTCATCTCTTGCCTGCACCTCGAGCGATATCGTCCGCTGGGGGCTGCGCTCCGTCCTTAAGCGCCAGGGCGGCGTACTCCCTGGCCGCATCGCCATGAAGATCGACCCCGAGCTGCTGAGCGACCTCGCCGGCCTTGTCGACCGCAGCGTGGTGATCACCGGCACTAATGGCAAGACCACCACCTCCAACCTCATCGCCGACGCCGTTGCCGCCAGCGGCGCTACCGTGGTGTGCAACCGTGCCGGCAACAATATGGAGCCCGGTGTGGTGGGTGCTCTGCTCGAGGCCCGCAGTGGCCTTAAGCGCACTGACAGCGGCAAGCGCGTGGGCGTTTTTGAATGCGATGAGCTCTACACCGTGCGCGTCCTGCCCAAGCTCAAGCCGACGTACTTTGTGCTGCTCAACCTGTTCCGCGACCAGCTAGACCGCTACGGCGAAATCGACCATACCCAAGACGTCATCGCCCACGCGTTGGAGCTTTCGCCGGCAACGACGCTCATCTATAACGCCGACGACCCGCTGTGTGCCTCGATTGCCGCGCGCATTCCCAACGCAAGCATTGCCTTTGGCATCGACGGCGCCACCAACACCGAGTCCGACCGCATTAGCGACTCACGTTTTTGCTCACAGTGCAACGCGCCGCTGGAGTATGACTACGTGCAATACGGCCAGCTCGGCGCCTACCATTGCCCCTCGTGCGGTTGGGCACGCCCCGCACTGGTCCGCCGCGTAACGAATGTGGAGCTCAGCCGCGATGGCTATGGTTTTGACCTGGTGTTTGGATCTGATTCCAGCGCGCCAGCCGCGCACATCGCCACGCGCTACAACGGCTTATATATGGTCTACAACGTTGCCGCCGCCTTCTTTGCCGCGCACGAGTTGGGCGTGGATACGGCGCTTCTACAGCCTACGCTCGATGCCTATGTGCCCGCCGGTGGTCGTATGGGGCGCTGGGATATCGCCGGCCGCACCGTCGAGGCCAACCTGGCTAAGAATCCCGTAGGCTTCGATCGACAAATCCAGTCCATTAAGACGGCAGGCGGCAGACTCTGCGCTTTCTTCCTCAACGACAACGATGCCGACGGCCACGATGTATCGTGGATCTACGACGTCGACTTTGAGCGCATCGCCGACACGCCGGGACTTGTCGCCTTTGCCGGCGGCACGCGCGCACACGACATGCAGGTGCGCCTCAAGTACGCCGGCATCGATGCCGCGATTATCTCGGACGTCGCGCAGGCAATTGGCGCCGTGACAGACGAGGCCGCCGATGACACCTTCTACGCCGTCGCCAACTACACGGCCTTCCCGCCGCTGGTCAAGGAACTCGACGGACTGAAGGGCACCGCCGACGCCGTTGCTGGGCGCGCTGTAGCCCGTGCCGACGGCAGCGCTCTTCCTGTCGGCATCGCACCAGTCGAGCTTTCGCACCCGCTGCGCATCGTCTACCTGTATCCCGATGCCCTTAACCTCTACGGCGACGGCGGCAATGTTATCGCGCTCGAGCGCCGCTGCGCCTGGCGCGGCATTCCCGTGCGCGTGGACGAGGTCCGCATGGGCGAGGCGCTCGATCTCACCGACGCCGACATCGTCATGATGGGCGGTGGCTCCGACCGCGATCAGCTGGCTGTGGCACATGAATTGCTCGCTCAAAAAGACAAGGTCGCGGCCTATGTTGAGGACGGCGGCACACTGCTTGCCATCTGTGGCAGCTATCAGCTGCTCGGCCGTTCGTACTACATGGGCGACGATCGCATTGAGGGCCTGGGCGTCATTGCCGCCGAAACCGTACGTGGCTCCGATCGCCTGATCGGCAACGTAGCCGTCAAAACCGATCTGGCACCTGAGCCCTTTGTGGGATTCGAGAATCACGGTGGCCGCACCCTGCTCGACGCAGACGCCACGCCACTCGGAACGTCCGTCGTCACGGGTACCGGCAACAACGGCGACGACGGCTTTGAGGGTCTCATCTACAAGGGCGTCATCGGCACGTACTTGCACGGACCGGCACTGCCCAAGAACCCCGAGCTCGCTGACTGGCTCATCGCGCATGCCCTCGAGCGCCGCGGCGATGCGCAGGCCACAGCCCTGCTGCCGCTCAAGCCTCTCGACGACGCCTACGAGCACGCCGCCCACGACGCTGCCATGAAGCTCCTCCCCTAACGCCCCAACCACCACAAAGGGATAGGCACCTTTGTGGTGGTTTTTCAGTTTGCCAACGATATGTGAACGGCTAAAAAAGTCTGCTATACTCTTTCCCGCTGTCCCCATCGTCTAGCGGCCAAGGACGCCACCCTTTCAAGGTGGATATCGCGGGTTCGAATCCCGCTGGGGGCACCATTTGAAATGTGAAGCCCGTTACCAATTCGGTAGCGGGCTTTTTGCTACCGATATGCCGGGATTCGGACCCGGCAGGGTGCGGATCCCGGCATCTTCCGATGGACCATGGGCAAAAAATGGCAAATATGAGTACTGTTACCATTTTAGTTACAGCGATTTCATGCCTTCAGAAGGCGATTTAGCCGTCAGGCGTCCTACGGCGGAAAAATTGCAGACGTTTATCGGCTAAGTACTTGGACATATGTTGCGTAACACTACATATTTTGTAAATAAATAATGTTACAGGACTTGTGACAGTACTCATATTTGACGTTTTTTGCCCACGGCCCCTTATTACGTGGGCGAATCAGTTGCAAAACGGACTCCTAAACGTCCTTCGCAAACAAAAACCGGGGTCCGCATGATGCGGACCCCGGCTCAATACCGTGACGATATGTCAGTTACGCTCTACACGTAGAACAGGATGTCGTCGTAAGTCGGGACCGGCCAGTAGTCGGCAGCCACGATCTCCTCCATCGCATCCACGGCGGCGCGCAGCGTATCCATAGCGGGAACGACCTCGTGCGCGTACACGTTGGCCTGTTCCTGACCATCGAGGCCCTCGGCCTTCTGATGCACGGCGTCGAGCGCCTTGATGGAGTCGTTGATGGTGGTGATACCGTTGCAGAGCTTGTTGAGCGTGTTCTGCTCGCACTGCATGGCGGCCTCAGCACCGGCGGCACGAATAGTCTCAAGGCCCTTAGCGACCTTGGTGGCATAGGCAGTAATGACCGGGCGATAGGTACGACGCGCCTCGCGAACCATCGTGGTGGCCTCGATGTTCATGAGCTTGTTGTACTTCTCGAGCTTGCAGTCGTAGCGGCACTGGGCCTCGGCCTTGGTCAGGACACCCGTCTCCTCAAAGAGCGCAATGGCCTTATCGGAAACAAAGGCGGGCAGGGCGTCGGCCGTGGTCTTGTTGTTGGCAAGGCCGCGCTTCTCGGCCTCGACGGGCCACTCGTCGGAGTAGCCATCGCCGGAGAAGAGGATGCGCTGGTGGTCGGTCAGGACCTTCTTGCAGTACTCGAGCGCGGCGTCCTGGAACTTATCCTCGGGCGCGCCCTCAAGCGCGTCAGCGAAGGACTTGAGCGACTTGGCCACGGCGGCATCGAGCACCAGGTTGGAGTCGGAGACGTTCTGCTCGGAGCCGCAGGCGCGGAACTCGAACTTGTTGCCGGTGAAGGCGAA
The DNA here is from genome assembly GCA_900545485.1 of uncultured Collinsella sp. Classification (GTDB taxonomy): domain Bacteria; phylum Actinomycetota; class Coriobacteriia; order Coriobacteriales; family Coriobacteriaceae; genus Collinsella. Next base: position 38,608 of record UQZD01000007.1, read on the forward strand.
CGGGGAGGTGCGGTTGCGGTCGGTGTTGTCCTGCATCAGCTTGGGCAGGGTATCGGCGCCCAGGTCGAGCACGCCGCGCGTGGCATGGACGGAAGCCTTGCCATCGATGATCTTCTCGACGACCTCGGTAAGCTGGTCGCCCAGGAAGATGGACATAATCGCCGGAGGAGCCTCGTTGGCGCCCAGACGATGATCGTTGCCGGCCGAGGCAACGGAGGCACGCAGGAGCTCCTGATAGTTATCGACGGCCTCGATCACCGCGGTGAGGAAGACGATGAACTGCAGGTTGTCAAGCGGGGTGTCGCCCGGGTCGAGCAGGTTCTCGGACTCGGTGCCAAGCGACCAGTTGTTGTGCTTGCCCGAACCGTTGATGCCCTCGAAGGGCTTCTCGTGCAGCAGGCAGACCAAGTCGTGGCGGGAGGCGATGAGCTTCATCTTCTCCATCATGACCAGATTCTGGTCGATGGCCTCGTTAACCTCGCCATAGACAGGGGCGAGCTCATGCTGGCAAGGAGCGACCTCGTTGTGCTTGGTCTTGGCGGGAATGCCAAGCGCCCACAGCTCATCGTCCAGATCCTTCATATAGGCCGAGACGGTGGGGCGGATAGCGCCAAAGTAGTGCTCCTCGAGCTCCTGGCCCTTGCAGGGAGCGGCGCCAAAGAGGGTGCGACCGGTGATGACCAGGTCCCTGCGCTTGCGGTAAGCGTCCTTCTTGATCAGGAAGTACTCCTGCTCATCGCCCACGGAAGGAACGACCTTCTTGGGGGTCTTGCCAAACAGCGCCAAAACGCGCTTGGACTCACGCGAGAGCGCGGTCATGGAGCGCAGCAGCGGGGTCTTCTTGTCCAGGGCCTCGCCCGTGTAGGAGCAAAAAGCCGTGGGGATGCACAGGACATCGTCCTTAATGAAGGCAGGGCTGGTGGGATCCCAGGCGGTGTAGCCACGGGCCTCGAAGGTGGCACGCAGGCCGCCGTTGGGGAAGCTCGAGGCATCGGGCTCGCCCTGGATGAGGTTCTTGCCCGTAAACTTGGTGATGGCGGTGCCGTCGTGGTTGGGCTCGAGGAAGCTGTCGTGCTTCTCGGAAGTAATGCCCGAAAGCGGCTGGAACCAGTGCGCGTAGTGCGTCGCGCCCTTGGAGATGGCCCAGACCTTCATAGCGTGGGCAACAGCGTTAGCCACATCCAGGTCGAGCGGCTCACCGTCCTCGAGGGTTGCAGCAAGGCGCTTCCAAATGTCCTTGGGGAGGTAGTCCTTCATGACTTCCTCCGAGAACACCATGGTCCCGAAGCGGTCAGTAAGTTCGGCCATACGGAACTCCCTTCGTATCGGCACCGCGTGAGAAGCGGTGTTGATTACTAACGAACGAGTCATAGCTTAGACTCGCCGTGTTTCCGCAACATTACCGTTATGTTGCTGTCGCGAAACCAATCAATGAGGTTACCGCATCGCGGCGGCGTTGCCACCCTCAACAGCCAATCAACTGTATAAATTGCAGACCTTTCCCCATGGTTTAAGGGTAGTCAATTTGAGATGGGGCTCTATTAACTGGTATTTCACATCGAATACCAGTCTTTATAGCCCCATCCTAGATTGACCGCCCTGTTATAGGGAATGCCGATAGCAAAGCATTTTCGATTGGTATCCCCAAATAGCGAGTGAAACTCCGCCGTGACACAGTGGTGCTGTAGAATCCTTACAACACATCACACTATTACGTATCTAGAGGAGCACGATATGCGCGTCGACGAGGTTTTTAAGCAGGCAGCATCCCAGGGCACCGCACCCGTTTCGTTTGAGATGTTCCCGCCCAAGGGCGAGCTGACCCTCGACACGGCTCGCGAGGTGGCGGGCAATCTGTGCAAGCTTTCGCCGAGCTTTGTCTCGGTCACCTGCTCGGCCGGCGGCTCGGGCAACGGTGCCACCACCGCCCCCATCGCGCATATGATTACGAGCGAATTCGATACACCCTCGGTGGCGCACCTCACCTGCGTGGGCCGCTCGCACGCCGATATCGCCGCTAAAATCGACGAGTATCGCACCGCCGGCGTGGAAAACATCCTGGCCCTGCGTGGCGATCTCCCTGCCGGCGCGACCGAGGACGACAAGCCCGCCTCGGACTACGCCTACGCCCGCGACCTCATCCCCGAGCTCGTCGACGCCGGCTTTTGCGTAGGCGCCGCGGCCTACCCCGAGGGCCACATTGCCTGTGAGGACCTCAACGCCTCGGTCGAACACCTCAAGCAAAAGCAGGACGCCGGCGCATGCTTCTTTGTGACGCAGCTCTTCTTTGATAACGAGTGCTTCTATCGCTTCCGCGAGCTTGCCGACAAGGCCGGTATCACCGTGCCCATTACCGCGGGCATCATGCCGTTTATGGGCAAGTCGCAGATCAGCCGCATGGTCTTTATGTGCGGCGCGTCGCTGCCCTCCCCCGTCATCAAGATTCTCGCCAAGTACGAGAACGACCCCGAAAGCCTGCAGGCAGCCGGTGTAGATTATGCCGCCCGCCAGCTTTGCGACCTCAAGGAGCACGGCGCCGACGGCCTGCACCTGTACACTATGAACCGTCCTGCGATCGCCGCGACCATTATGGAGCGCCTGGGGTAATGGAAAAACCGCACATCGATACAACCGCTGTCGAAGTGCCGGCCGACCTTGCGTCGCCGGCGCTTTACCGTGTCGATGCTGCGCACCATCCCCGTGTCGACCGTGCCGAGATGCTGCGGTATCTGGGTTACGGCGGCCAGCAGATTGAGCCCGAGCTGTCGCAGCGTATTGAGCTTGTGGTCGAGCGTCTGGAACTTGACATTGAGCCCCGTGGCGTGCGCCGCGTATTTGCCGTCGATGCCACGGGCGTGGACGAACAAAGTGAGCCTTGCATTCGCTTGGTCGGCACCAACGTTGAGCTGCGAGGTCGCGATATCTATCGACATCTCAAAGATACCCGCTTTGCCGCGCTCATGGCATGCACCCTCGGCATGGACGCCGAGCGTCGCCTGCGCACCACGGGAGCCCAACATCCCCTGGAGGGCGCCGTGCTCGACGCCGCGTGCTCCGCCTACGTGGAAGCCGCCGTTGAGCAAATGGACCAGCAGGTCAAGACGGACGCCGCCGTTCATGGGCTCGCCGGCAACTGGCGCTTTAGTCCCGGCTACGGCGACTGCCCGCTCTCGGCCCAGCGCTCGATCGTCAATGCGCTCAACGCCACGCGGCTCATCGGGCTTACCGTCACACCCACCAGTCTGCTCATGCCCACCAAAAGCGTGACCGCGGTGATCGGCCTATTCGACGGCGAAGTCCACGACGCCCAGAGCCGCCCCACCTGCAATATCTGCCGCATGCGCGAGCACTGCCGCTTCCGCGCCGCCCACACCACCTGCTATTCCAGCCATTAGGAGCCCTCGATGTTTACTCCGCTTATCACTCATGATTCTGACGGCACTGCATTGGCGGCACCCGTTGATGCCGCACGTCGCAACGGTGCCACGTACAAGACGCGCACGATCGACGATCTGCGCATTAAGGACGATCGCCTGCGTGCGGCCATCGAGGGCACGGGCCACCTACTGTTCGACGGCGGCATGGGCACCATGCTGCAGGCCGCCGGTATGAAGGCCGGCGCCCTGCCCGAGCTGCTCAACTTTGAGGAGCCCCAGGTCATCACCGACATTCAGCGTCAGTACGTCGAAGCCGGCTGCGACGTGATCACCGCCAACACCTTTGGCGCCAACGCCCACAAGCTCGACGGCGCCGCCACCGTGGCAGACGTCTTTGCCGCGGCAGTCGCCTGCGCCCACTCGGCCGGTGCCCACTACGTCGCCGGTGACATCGGACCCATCGGCGCACTGCTTCGCCCCTTAGGCACCCTGAGCTTTGACGAAGCCTACGACCTTTTTGCCGAGGAGGTGCGCGCCAGCGTCGCCGCGGGTGTGGACCTCTTTATTATTGAGACTATGACCGACCTGGCCGAAATCAAGGCGGCGGTCCTCGCCTGCCGCGAGAACTCCGACCTTCCTGTCTTTGCCACCATGACTTTCGAGGAAGACGGTCGCACCTTCCTGGGAACGAGCCCCGAGGTCGCCGCCATCACGCTCGACGCCATCGGCGCCGACGTTTTGGGCATCAACTGCAGCCAGGGACCGGCCGAGCTCCGAGGACTCGCCGCACGTATGCTCACCGTTACCGACAAACCCGTTATGGTGCAGGCCAATGCGGGACTCCCCCATGTGGACGACGACGGCAACACCGTCTTTGATATCCAGGCACCCGAGTACGCCGAGGCCGTCGCCGGCATGATCGCCGACGGCGTGAGCGTCGTGGGCGGCTGCTGCGGCACCACGCCGGCGCACATGGCAGCGCTGTGCACGCTTATCGATAACCACACGCCCAGCCCGCGCCGCCGCAAGCCCAGCATGTCGGTCACGAGCGCCCAAACGGTCGTGGACCTCCCCTGCGATGGCCACAAAATCGCCGTCATCGGCGAGCGCATCAACCCCACCGGCAAAAAGCGCCTGCAGCAGGCCCTGCGCGACGGCGATCTGGACTACGTGGTGAGCCAGGGCATCAGCCAGCAGGAGCAGGGCGCCGACATCCTGGACGTCAACGTGGGCCTGCCCGAGATCGACGAGGTCAAGATCATCCAACAGGCGACCGAACAGCTCCAGGGCTCCACGCTCCTGCCGCTGCAGATCGACTCCACCGACCCCGCAGCTGTCGAGGCCGCCGTACGCCGCTATGCCGGCAAGCCCATCATCAACTCGGTCAATGGCAAGCAGCAGATCATGGATGAGATCTTTCCGCTGGTCGCTCACTACGGCACCAACGTTGTCGGCCTTACACTCGACGAAGGCGGCATCCCCGATACCGCCGAGGCTCGCTTCGACATCGCCGAGCGCATCGTGGCCGAGGCTGCCCGCTACGGCATCGGATCGGACCGCATCCTCATCGACTGCCTGGTCATGACCGCCTCGACCAACCAGCGCCAGGCCGAGCAGATCCTGCGCGCCATGTCCCTGTGCAAGGAGCGCTTGGGCGTCAAATGCGCGCTCGGCGTATCGAACATCAGCTTTGGCCTGCCTGCCCGCCCGCTGCTGGGTTCGGTCTTTTTGGCCGCCGCCTTTGGCGCGGGCCTGGACGCCCCCATCATGAACCCGGGTTCCAAGCGCTTTATGGACACCGTCTACAGCTATCGCGTCCTGAGCGTTGAAGACGAGGGCTCGACCGGATACATCGAGCGCTATGCCGGCTGGACCGATCCGTACAAGATCGCCGCCAACCCGGCAGCGGCTCAGGCCGCATCGAATGATGCCGCGCCTGCCGCGGGCACCGCCGGCACCGACGGCAACGACGATCCGATTCGTCGCATGGTCGTCTCGGGCCGCAAAGGCGAGATCGCTGCCGAGACCGAGCGTCTGCTGGCAGACCACGACGCCATGGACCTCATCAACAATCACTTTATCCCCGCCCTCGACGAAGTTGGCGTCCTCTTTGACCAGGGCAAGTTCTTCTTGCCGCAGCTTATGGCCTCGGCCGAGGCCGCACGCGTGGGCTTCGACACCATCAAGCGCCTGATGCCCGCCGGCGAGATTGCCGACAAGGGCAAGATCTGCGTGGCCACCGTCAAGGGCGACATCCACGATATTGGCAAGAACATCGTCAAAATGCTGCTCGATAACTACGGCTACACCGTCTTTGACCTAGGCCGCGACGTCGACCCGCAGGAGGTACTCAAGACCGTGCAGGAGCGTGACATTAAGCTTGTCGGCCTCTCAGCGCTTATGACTACCACGGTCGTCGCCATGGAGGAGACCATCAAGCTGCTTCATGCCGAGGTGCCGGGCGTCAAGATCATCGTGGGCGGCGCCGTGCTCACCCCCGAATACGCCAAGCAGATCGGCGCGGACTACTACGCCAAGGACGCCGCCGAAAGCGCTCGTATCGCCGAAGAGGTCTTTGGGCAGTAACACAACGGAAACAACCGAGCACCAAAACGTGTCGCATGCGCCACTTGGCACGTACGGCACGTTAAAATAGATAAGACTATGCTCGTTTTGGCAGATAGGAGCGCAAGGATGGCGATCACGCCCGCAGAAATCGCGGAAACCCGCGGCATGGTTGAGGAGCAGAACCTCGACATCAGAACCATCACCATGGGTGTTTCGCTCATGGGTTGCGGTGACGAGAACCTCGACCGCATGTGCACGAAGATCTACGACCACGTGACGCACACGGCTGAGCATCTGGTCGAGACCGCCGAGAACCTCGAGCGCGAGTACGGTATCCCCATCGTCAACAAGCGCGTTTCCGTCACCCCGGTGGCGCAGATCGCCGCGTGCTGCAAGGATGAGGATCTCACCCCCATCGCGCATGCCCTCGACCGCGCGGCAGAGACCCTCGGCATCGATTACCTGGGCGGCTTCTCCGCACTCGTCCAGAAGGGCATCGGCGACGCCGACCGCCGCGTCATCCAGTCCATCCCCCAGGCGCTCGCCACCACGAGCCGCGTCTGCTCCAGCGTCAACGTCGCCAGCCTGCGCGCCGGCATCAACATGGACGCCGTGCTCATGGCCGCCCAGACCATCATCGATGCCGCTAAACTCACGGCCGACCAGGATTCCGTTGGCGCCTCCAAGTTTGTCTGCTTTGCCAACATGGTCGAGGACTCCCCGTTTATGGCGGGCGCCGTCCACGGCGGTGGCGAGGCCGACGCCGTCATCAACGTAGGCGTCTCGGGCCCCGGCGTTATGGCCGCAGCCCTGGAGACGCTGCCCGATTCCGCATCGATGATGGAAGTCGCCGAGAAGATCAAGCAGACCGCCTTTAAGATCACCCGCGCCGGCGAGCTCATGAGCCGCGAGGCCGCCCATCGCTTGGGTGTCGAGAAGGGCATTGTCGACCTGTCGCTGGCTCCCACGCCCGCCATCGGCGACTCCGTCGCGCGCATCCTCGAGATCATCGGCGTGGGCACCTGCGGTGGCCCCGGCACGACCTGCGCGCTCGCCATGCTCAACGATGCCGTTAAGAAGGGCGGCGTCATGGCCAGTTCCAGCGTGGGCGGTCTCTCCGGCGCTTTCATCCCCGTGTCCGAGGACGCCGGCATGATCGCCGCCGTCGAGGCCGGTGCGCTTTCGCTCGAGAAGCTCGAGGCCATGACCTGCGTGTGCTCCGTTGGCCTGGACATGATCGCCATCCCCGGCGACACCCCGGTCGAGACCATCGCCGGCATCATTGCCGACGAGATGGCCATCGGCGTCATCAACAACAAGACCACGGCCGTCCGCGTGATTCCTGCCATCGGCAAGGGCGTGGGCGACTGCGTCGAGTACGGCGGCCTGTTTGGCCGTGCACCCATCATGCCGGTGAACCCCAACGCCGGCACCGTGCTTGCCCACCGTGGCGGACGCTTCCCGGCGCCGCTGAACTCGCTCAAGAACTAGCTGAGGGGTTCGGGCGAGGAGCCCCGGGGAGGGCAAATATATAAGGTCGCCTGCTCGAACAGTCCTGACTCGCACGGAGAGCACATTAAGTGCTCTCCGGCTCGTGCGGAACTCGCGATCGACCTTATATATTTGCCCTCCCCGGGGCTCCCGCACAACGGGACCTCGGTTGGGTTCTATCCCGGTTGCAGTTGCTTCGCTCCTGCACCACTAGGCTGGTGCGGCGGTTTGGCATTGGAACGGTTCTTTTTCTGATATATGCTGGTTGCGGCTCTTCTTTTGGGGGGAGTCGCTTTTTTGTTGCTAGGAGGTTGGCCCGTGGTTGATGGGGATGCTCGCTCTGAGCTTCTTTCTGCTGATTGGAATCAGGAGTGGATGCGCTTGCAAGCTGATCGGCGGCGAGCTGATGATTCTTTTGAGTGGGATAAGCGAGCTCGGCATTTTCGTCCACTGGAAACTGCCCCTTATGCTCGGGATTTTATAAAGCTGTTGGCGCTTGAGCCCGGCGAATCGGTGCTCGATATGGGGTGTGGGGCTGGATCGATTGCTATTCCGCTTGCGCAAGACGGGCATCCCGTGATTGCCGCTGATTTTTCCCCTGCCATGTTGGGCACCCTTGATGCTGGCATTGAGTACTATGGGCTCGAGGACCTTATTACGCCGCTTGAGCTTGCTTGGGATGATGATTGGGATTTGGTTGGACCGGTCGCGAAAGCGGTAGATGTTGCCTTTGCCAGTCGGTCGGTTACGACGACCGATCTGAAAGACGCGCTTGCCAAGCTTGATCGAACGGCTCGTCGGCGTTGTGCTGTCACGATGGTCGCCAACTCCAGCCCGCGCTATGATCTGCACTTGATGAACGCTATCGGCGCCTCCGTTACCCGCAGCAATGGCTTTGTGTACGCCTTCAACATCCTCATTCAGATGGGTGCCCTGCCGCAGGTTACGTACTTTGAATCGCCTCGTCGCGATACCTTCGATAGCCTTGAGGCGGGCGTAGCGGACTTTTCCCGCATGCTCGAGCATGGCAACGAGGATAAGATCGATCGCCTGCGCGACTATATCGCCCAGCACATGATCGAGAACCCCCATGCCGGCGAGCCGGGCTCCAAGGGCGCGCCGCAGGGGCGCTACATGCTCGATCATGTCCGCAAGGTTCGTTGGGCGTTTATTGCATGGGAGCCGGTCTCTGCGCCCAGCTCATAGCCTGCTCGCAGCCCGCACCGCCCACTCACTCGGCATCCGCATTCTTTTTGAACTGGGCAAACGCGCTCCACACCGCGCCGTTCCTGCGCTATCGTGGGACAGCTCACGTAGATTAAGGCCCCGTCGCGGGGCGCCCCATACATAGAAAGCGAGAACCCATGGCACTGACAGGAGCCCAGGTCAAGCAGCTTCGCAGCATGGCCCATCACCTCAACCCCGCCATCATCATCGGCAAGTCCGACGTCAACGAGGGCACCGTCGAGCAGACGGTCGCCTATCTGGAGAAGCATGAGCTCGTTAAGTGCTCCGTGCTCGATGGATCCAGTCTTTCCGCCCGCGAGGCCGCCGAGGAGCTCGCTGAGCGCTGCCACGCCGAGGTCGTCCAGGTCATCGGCCGCAAGTTCTCGCTGTATCGCGAGTCCTCGCGCAAGGACATCGAGAAGATCAAGCTCGTCTAAGAGCCAATGATCCGGCGAGCCAACACATGGCAAGCTTACGGGCGCCCAAGTACTTCGGGCGCCCGTTTTTTATCGCTCGACCAGCACGCGATTGAGCCGTCCCTCCACCAAGCGCTCGTATAGACGCCGCGTCTCGGGCTCGGGCACGCCATTGACCTGCTCCCTTAGGTGGTGCATATGCCCGCTGTACAGCTCGACAATATCGCGCCGCCGCCCCGCCGCACTGTAGACGCGCATGGCGCAGCGCACCATATCCTCGCGCGCCGTTTCCTGCCGAAGCCCCGACTCCGCCAGCCAAATCGCCGACTGCAGATCGTTTTCTTCTAGAGCGGCATTTGCTCCCTTAATCATGCAATCGATGTACTTTGACTGCATAATGCGTCGCATACGCAAAAAGTAGGTGGGATTACAGCCATTGGGAACATACAGCGGTCCGGCATAAAGTTGCTCAATCTTAAGGCACAGCTCAACTAAATGGGGCCCGCGCGCACCCGTGCGATTTCCCAAAACCTCGCGGCTTATCTGGTCAAACAGCCGTACATCGGTCTTGACGTAGTCGCCGTTGAGCCCGATGCATTCATTTTGGATGAGCACACACGACTTGCCGTCTGGCGTCGGTCCCAAAGCCGACCGCAAGCGCGATATCGTCGAGTACAGGTTATTGCGGGCGCTATTGAACTCGGCATGGGGCCACAGCTCCATGGCCAGCGTCTCACGATCGACGAGCGCATCCATGCCCAGCGCAAGCCGCTCGGCAAGCGTCGCCGCCTTCTTGCGGCGCCACATTTTGTCCGTGATGGGAAACCCGTCGCGCTCGGCGCGAAACGCGCCAAACATGCGAATCTCGATATGGTCGATGGTATCAACGGCTTCAACCTCGCCGGCCTGGAACAGGCGCTCGCCCTCCCCTTCCAAATCGTCGCGCAGCGAGTACCGCAATAGCTCGCGCACGGGAAGCTTCTTGCGTATCCTGGCCGCCGGCTCGCCCAGACAATGCATGGCAAGGCGCGCAAAGAGCCGATACGACGGTTCCAGAATCCCCGCGCGATTCATGGACATCCAGGCCGCGAGGTCGCTGTCTCGGCCCGCACAGGCCAAATGCAGCGCCACCATCCAGGCTTCTGCGCCACCAACCTGCGTCTGGCTTATATCGAGCAACTCCGCTTCCTCGCGCACCGAAACCATCGAGGTGTTACGCAGATATGCCGCGCGCTCCAGCAGCAATGCGTTATCGCGCATGTACGCAATCGACTCCTCGGCAAGTTTGAGCACTTGGACCGCACGGAACTTTGCATTAACCGGGCGCCCCTCTGCCAGCGACTGCCAGCCTTCTAGCAACAGGCCAAACAGCTGAATCTGGTTGTCGCGCATGCGCACGGCAAAACGATCGAGCTCGTTGAACGCCGCATCGTCGGTTACCGGCAAGCCGGAAAGGAGCCGCCGTGCCGCCAACACCATACGCACCCAGATAGCCATCGCCTTAAGCCCGCGTACATCGAGCGCCTCCCGCACCACCGTCATCTCGTCGTCGCGCTCGTCGGTTCCCGCAAACGACCCGTCAAAGAGCTCCACCAGCATGCTATCGGCCCGTAGAACAATCCCCGCGATGTCGAGCTCGCAGTCGTAGGCCTTGCTCGTTTTGAGCTGCTGTAGAACGCCGCCGTCATCTCCCCGCTCGGTCAGGCACCGCTTGACCTCGATATGCGCAGACAACATATCGAGTGCGGTATGGGATGTCTCGATTTCTGGTACGGCCAGGTTCGTAGGAAGCCCAAGCCCGTTGTCCCCATAGCAAACAGCCGTCAGCGTCTGGGCCACCCTCCATGAAACAGGGTCTATTTCGCAGGCCGCCCGTTCGCCCCCGCGCTCGATAACCGATGCCATATAGCGAGCGAGCTTTGTATTGGACACGCTGACCGCTGCCAGATATACGCCGAGCGCCTCGGCAGGCGTTGGCTCTGGAGCCGGATCGTCGGCATCGATCGTGCCCAGCGCTGCTCGGCAGATATCGGCCCCGTGCCCCGTCAGAGCAAGATCGACCCCATACTGCCCAGCGAGTTCAAGGACCGCCTCACGGTCCAAAAAGGCGTCCGCCAGGCCCATCGCCGCATCGCATCGGCCCGCCTTAAGCAAAATCCGGGCCGCCCTCGGAACAAGTTCGGGGCGAATCTCGGCCACCAACTTACGCAAACGCAAGCGTCCGTTATCCTCCGTGCCCAGACACGTAAAACTCCGCTCGGCGGGATCCAAGCCAAAGATCGGGTAGTCGCGTACAAAGTAGGACTGGTCGACCATCGACAGCCTCACCCCACAGGCCTCGAGTTCCGCGATATTGCCCTCGCCCATCAAAACCATGAGACATGCCACACAAAACAGCGCATTATTGTCGAGCGAAGCCAGATCGACAAGTGCCGCACCATATACGTTGACAATCTCGTTTTCGAGCAGACCGGCTACGTCGCCTTGGCCATACAGACCCGTCTGCAATGCCGAAACAAGCTCGGGCACGCCTTGCGTGAGCTGATAAAAGTCGAGCGATGTGCTGATCGAAAACGCCGATGCCCACGCCGAATACTCATAGGCATGCACCTTGAGCATCTGCGCATTGATCTTAACCGAATCGCCCAGCCCATGAATCAGCTGACGATTTGAAGGACGGCAGGAGATAAAGACCCCTACCCCCATAGCGCGCAGGCCGCGGATCCTGTCGATGAGGTCTTCGGTATCGTGCTGATCGAGGTTTGGCACATTATCAATCGCGATAAGAGAGTGCGGTTTGTCTTTGAGTTCTTCGGTAACCACCTCGAGCTGCATAAACACCTCGCGCCCAGTGGCGCGATCGGCCTCGATAATCCGCACGGGGCCTCGCGTCGGGTCGCATTTAACCTCATGGGTGTACTGCAGCAGCACCGAGGTCTTCCCAAACCCGTCGGGCGCATAAAGAACCACGATGCCGGCCTTTCGGCCCTTGGCAATAAGCTCATTCATCAAGCGTTCGCGTCGCACCATATAGCCTCCGCCCAACGGCATCAGCTCGAGGTCGTCTATACCGCTCAAATCGTTTACCATGCCCGCTCCTCAACTCGACCGTATGGACACTGTAGCCGCAAGACCATACAAGCCGCGCTATGAATAGAGCGACCTTGTGTTTTAGGTTGTCTCTTGGTACGCAAGCGGCAAGTTTTTGTACAGCGAGGGCCGATTGTTATTAATCCCCCGACTAATCGGTCTTTAAGCAGGTAAATAAGCTTGTCAGCTTGTCCCGTCCAAGCGGCAGTGTAACGCAGATGAACAAGGTTCAGCCATGTCATTCAACTCGCCTAGCACCCGCTACCGTCTACGACCTTCTAGTGGCATTTTTGCATAGAATCTGGTATAGAATGAATCAAGCTGTTGGACATCCGGCATTCGTCAAGCTTGCGGCAAGTTTTTGGTCAAGTGGGCAAAAAGGGATAGCAAAAAGGCCCCCGCAAAGCGGAGGCCTTAGGCAAGGCTATGTCGAGCTGCAGGATTCGCGCTACTCGCAGAGCGAAAGGGCGGCCTCGTCGGCAACGACAACGCAGTTGGTGTGCAGCTGCAGGATCGAAGCCGGGCACTCGGGCGTAACCGGACCATAGCACATGTCATGCACGGCCTGAGCCTTGGCCTCGCCGTTGGCGACGACCAGGATCATGCGGGCATACATGATGGTCTGGGTACCCATGGTGTAGGCCTGACGGGGAACATCGTCGATGCTGTCGAACAGGCGGCTGTTGGCCTGAATGGTGCTCTCGGTGAGGTCGACGCAGTGCGTACCCTTGGAGAAGTGGTCATCGGGCTCGTTGAAGCCGATGTGGCCGTTGTTGCCAATGCCGAGCAGCTGCAGATCCGGGTAACCGGCATCGGCGACGATCTTGTCGTACTCAGAGCAGGCAGCGGCGGCGTCGGGGTTGGAACCGTCGGGCACATGCGTGTTGTTCAGGTCGATGTTGATGTGATCGAAGAAGTTCTCACGCATGAAGTAGTGATAGCTCTGGGGATCGTCGTGCGAAAGGCCGCGATACTCGTCCAGGTTATAGGTGCTGACCTCGGCAAAGTCGACGTCGCCCTTCTTGTACCAAGCAGCGAGCTGCTTGTAGGCACCGATCGGGGTGGAGCCGGTGGCAAGGCCCAGTACACAGTCAGGCTTGAGGATAACCTGGGCCGAGATGATATTAGCGGCCTTGCGGCTCATATCCTCGTAGTCTTTAGCTTTAATGATCTTCATTACGCGTCCTTTCTCGTACAAGAGAGGCAAGGCTCCCTTACAAGCACTTGCCCGCGGCCCGCGTCGGCCGCAACCAACGTGTGCGGCCACCAGGGCGAGGTCGCGTAATGTATGTGTCTCGTGTCTAACCGCGTCGAGGCCCCTGCCCGTCCACGGTGACCCAAAGCCTTTTAGCTTCGGACAAATCCCATCTTGCCACGGAGGGCGTCCTCTTTCAAGGGCGCCCTCCGTAAACGTGTTTGAATTGTAGGCTAATGGCCACGTGCACTTGCTAGCGCTCGCGAGCAACGATGAGCTGGTCCATCTCTTCGACATGCACGCCAACGGAGCCCTTGATGCTCGAGAACTCAACGGAGTTGCACACCAAGATGGGAACCGTCACATCGTAGCCCTCGGCAGCAATTGCCTCGCGATCGAACTCAATGAGTACATCGCCCTTATGGACGATGTCACCCACTTGCGCATGCACGGTAAAGTGCTTGCCCTCGAGCTGAACAGTGTCCAAACCAACGTGGATGAGCACGTCCAAGCCATCGACCGTGTTAAGCGCAACAGCGTGTCCCGTGGGAAAAATGGCCTCGACCTTGGCATCAGCCGGTGCAATCACACGCGTTCCGGTGGGCCGAATCGCCACGCCCTGGCCCAAAAGGCCGGTGGCAAACGTCTGGTCGTTTACCTCGGAAAGCGGAATGACGTCGCCCGAGATGGGAGCATCCAGCGTAAGGACTCGACCACGCATACCAAAAGACCTTAGGACTTTAGTGAACATGCTCCCCCTCGGACATACCAATCAATCAAAATAACCTTAACAGTTTACCACTTGGCACCGGTTTTTGACCATTAGGGAAGTTCGCGCTTGACAACCTCGACGATGTCGTCGACAACGCGCTGGGTCAGCTCGTGCGTCTCGGCCTCGGCCATCACGCGGACCAGCGGCTCGGTACCGCTCGGGCGCACCAGAATGCGGCCGCGACCGTCAAGCTCCTTCTCGGCAGCAGCGACAGCATCCCAGATAGGCTGGCAATCGTCCAGACCGGCCTTGTTGTCGGAATGCACGTTGACGAGTACCTGCGGGTACTTCTTCATGATGCCGGCAAGGTCGGTGAGGGTACGACCGGTGCGCTTGAGCACGGCCAGCAGCTGCAGAGCCGTCACCAGGCCGTCACCGGTGGTGTTGTGCTCCAGGAAGATGATGTGGCCGGACTGTTCACCGCCGATGACGGCGCCATCCGCGAGCATGCGCTCCAGAACGTAGCGGTCGCCCACGGCGGTCTGAACCATCTCGAAGCCCTGTTCCTTCATAGCGATGGAGAAGCCCAGGTTGCACATGACGGTCGAGACGATCTCGGAGTTGGCGAGCTTGCCGCGAGCGGCAAGGTCAGAACCGCAGATAGCCAGGATGTAGTCACCGTCGATCTCATTGCCCTCGCTGTCCACGAACAGTACGCGGTCGGCGTCGCCGTCGTGGGCCAGACCGATATCAGCATGGGTGCGCAGCACGAGCTCGCGCAGGGGCTCGAGGTGCGTAGAGCCGCACTCGACATTGATGTCGGTGCCGCAGTAATCGGTGTTGATGGCATGGACCGTGGCACCCAGGCGCTGCAGCGCGGCGGGCGTGGTCTGGCAGGAAGCACCGTGACCGCAGTCGACGGCAACGACCAGGCCATCGAGCCTCAGGCCATCAAGCGTATCGATGGCGTGGTCGACGTATGCCTTGCGGGCGTCCTTCATCTTGATGATGTGGCCCACGCCGGCACCGGTCGGCAGCGTATCGGCAGCCATGGCTTCCTCGGACATGACCCAGGCGCTGATCTCTTCCTCGACAGCATCGGGAAGCTTCATGCCCTTGCGGCTAAAGAACTTGATGCCGTTGAACTCCGGCGGATTGTGCGAAGCGGAGATGACGATGCCGCCGTCGAGCTCGTTCTGAACGGTGAGCAGTGCCACGGCAGGCGTGGGGATGACGCCACAGCAATGCGGACGGCCGCCCTCGGCCATAATGCCGGCGGTCAGAGCGCTCTCGAGCATGGTGCCCGAAAGGCGCGTGTCACGGCCGATGCAGATATCCGGACCAAGAAACTTGGTCGCCGCGCGGCCCAGGCGAAACGCGAGGTCGCACGAGAGGTCGGCGTTGGCGACACCACGGACGCCGTCGGTACCGAAGATGTTCTGGGGCATAGGATTGCTCCTTCCCTAGCAGGCGATATGCAACCGCCCACCCTAGTCGAAAAAGAAAAGCGGGACCCGCCGAGGAATCGGCAGGCCCCGCTTGTACATTGTATCTCGAAAGGAGATAAAACCTTAGCGCTTGGAGAACTGGGGAGCGCGGCGGGCCTTCTTGAGGCCGTACTTCTTGCGCTCGACCACGCGAGCATCGCGCGTAAGGAAACCGGCCTTCTTGAGGTCAGCACGGTAGTCGCCAGCGTTCAGAAGAGCGCGAGCGATGCCCAGGCGCAGAGCGCCGGACTGACCGGAGATGCCGCCGCCATCGCACAGAGCGATAACGTCGAACTGACCGGCGGTGTCGGTCACCTTGAAGGGAGCAAGGGCGTTCTCAACGAGCTGATGACGGCCGAAATACTGCTCGGCGTCACGCTTGTTGATGGTCACCTTGCCGGTGCCGGGGACGAGACGGACGCGGGCGACGGCGTTCTTACGACGGCCGGTACCCTGGTAGACAACGGTGTTCTCAGCCATCTTTAAGCCTCCAGCTCAATCTTCGTGGGGTTCTGGGCAGCATGCGGATGCTCGGCACCAGCGTAGACCTTAAGCTTGGTCATCTGGGCACGGCCGAGGGTGGTCTTGGGCAGCATGCCGCGAACGGCGCGCTCGATGACCTTCTCCGGGTGCTTCTCCATAGCCTGGCGGAAGCTCTCAGCCTTGAGGCCGCCGTTGTAGCCGCTGTGGCGATAATAGGTCTTCGTGTCGGCCTTGTTACCGGTAAGCTGGACCTTATCGGCGTTGATGACGACAACGAAGTCGCCGCAGTCGCTGTTGGGCGTGAACTGGGGCTTGTTCTTACCGCGCAGGATCATTGCGATCTGGGTGGCAAGACGGCCCAGGACAGCACCATCGGCGTCGACGAGAACCCAGTTGCGCTGGACCTCGCCCTGCTTGGCGTAGTGAGTCGATTTCGAAATCACTTAGACTCCTCCATGTACAGTACGTGTTGTTACAGAGATTCACGGGGCTCTGCAAGTAACCCGTCCATATTACCCCGCTCGTCGTACGAGTCAACAGGTATTTTGGCTCCAACCAGAGTTTCTGCACATGTCATCCACGAGCCATGATTTTTCCAGCTCTTTAGCTGTTTCATTATTTGAGGGTTCGCCGTCGCTAGCGTTCAACGAACTCTTGGATTTCCGCGAGCAGGCGCTTTGCCTCCTGACGGCCCTGGATATACAGGTCCAAAAGCTTTGCCGAATCGTGCTCGACATGGCCGACCTCGACCGGCTTTTGCGGAGCGACGACCAACGCGCGGCCCTCGCGCTCATACTTCCACAGGTGCATGCGCTGGATGTTGTAACGGTCGTGGCGCGTCTCGATAGCCTCGAGCAGATAGGGGTAGTCGGCATAACGCGCACGCGCGGCCGGCAAAAACTCGTAGGGCTTTTTCTCATACGAACGGTCCTGCGTGACGATGACGACCGCACGGTCGAAGCCCGCCTCCTCGAGCACGTGCTCGATGGGGACCGAATCGGCCACGCCGCCGTCGACGTATTTGTGCCCGTCGATCTCGACCGGCGGCGTCACCAGCGGCAGCGAGGTCGAGGCGCGAACAGCGTCGAGGTCAAGTACGGCGCTTTTGACCGGCAGGTACGTGGCGGTTCCAAAAAGCATGTCCGTCGCGACGGCGTACATCTCGACGGAGCTTGCGTCGAACGTCTCGTTGTCAAAGGGATCTAGGCGGTCCTGGACATCGTTGAAGATAAAGTCGTAACCCACAATAGAGCCCGTGGACGCAAACGATGCGGCGCCCATGAAGCGGTTGTCATTGCAGAAAGCCAGGTTGATGCGGTTGGCACGGCCGATCTGGTGCGACTTGTAGTTCACGCCGTTGAGGGCGCCGGCCGATACACCGTAGACAGCCGGAATCTCGACGCCGGCCTCCATGAGAACGTCGAGCACGCCCGCAGTAAACTGCCCGCGGAAGCTGCCGCCCTCCAGGACGAGCGCGACCTTGCCGGCGTTCTTTGCCTTATCTTCTGCAGTCATATTGACCTCCTGCGATTGCGTTTTGGCTTTCTTCTACCCAGTTTTAGGATGGAGGGCGCATGGGTTTTGAAGCAGGGTTCGATTCTCCGCGGGTTTGGGGTTCCGTTGATGTGGCGCATGGCAGGCTGAGATTCGATAACATCGCATCTATATAGGGTTGAAGCTTTGCACGGAGAATCTGCGTATATGCTTCGCAAATACGCACCGGCTTCGGCCGCCTGCCGGCGTCCTCGCCCGCGGGCTAAAAACGCTTACGCGTTTTCTTTACGCCCGCGCCCTGCATAGAGTTCGATTCTCCGCGGTACGGACTAGAAATAAAAAGGCAGGTAGATACGAATATCTACCTGCCTGTTACTTATGGTGGAGGCGCGGAGAATCGAACTCCGGTCCACGAAAGCCCCCTGATTGGCATCTCCAAGCTCAGTCGCTGGTTTAGTCTCGGACGCTTTGCGCGCAGCGACACGCTCGCGGCGTCCTAACCGGTTCGGTCTTAGCCTGCGCCATACCGATTACGTGCGCAGGAGCATTCCCCTAAAATGACGTCGCGCCGGTGTCGGGGAAATCACCGGGTTGACGCGCCGCTATAAACTAAGCAGCGAGAGCCATAGGCTCAAAAGAAGAGTTGTTGTCAATTCAATTTGACGGTACCCCTGTTTAACGAGGCGAGGAGACCTCGGCTTGCTTCCTCTCTCAGAGCTATCGTGTCGAAACCAGTCGCCCCCAAATGTCGGGAAAGTCTGGATGGCATTGGGCACGAGCACCCAACACCCGTCGACTTTTCAAAGAACATGCAGGGCGAGCCCCGCTTGTGGAGTGTTATCTTACCACGTTCTGAAAGCGGACAGCTGTTCTATGCACGAGCTGTGAAGACCCCAATGTGCGCCGCACTTCACACTTTTGCTACCGATCGCGTCACGTATATTTTCGCCAAGCAAAATTGACCCGTCGAAAGGACCGTCATGGATACCAAACAGCAACTCGTCAATGCCCTCGCAGGCCTGGGCTCAACCATTACCGAAGCTATGGATGTCATCGAAGGCTTTGTCCCCTGCGGACATCCCGCCCTCACGGTGTCGAACGCACTCGTCGCGCTGGACGCCGACGATAATGCAGCTCTCGCCCAGCAGCTTGAGACCGTCGAGGGCTTTATCGACCACGTGAGCGAAAACCGCGACGTGACCGCCTACCACGGCGTCGAGGTCGAGCTCGCGGGTCCCAAAGCCGATCTGCTCGCAGCAATCCGCGAGGTAGGCGCCCTTATGCAGACCGCAGGCGTCAAGAACACCCAAGTCAACGAGTGGGTCTACCGCAGTCTGGCAGCACTCGACAGTTCCGACGAAAAGGCAGCCGAGCAGCTCGCAGAAAGTCCCGCCATTAAGGCAGCGCTTTTGTAATTAAAGGATGCGTGGCCTTCTGAGCGCCGACGTTCCGAAGGCCACGCAGACAGCCAGGCGCTATCGGGACACCCGCCCACCACGCTCGGCCAAAGCAAGAATCGGCATCATTTGGCGCGGGGTCTTTGCTGCAAGATCGGCATGTTCGAGCAGCTTGCGATCGTTAGTCACCAAGTAATCAACCTGGACGCGCTTGCACGCGGCGAGCACCAAGTTGTCCTCGTAATCGCGATGGAGCGTCAGATATTTGTCGGCTAGCCACAGATCGGATGCATCTGCACCAACGGCCGTGGCGTTTTCGGTCATGTTCCGAACAAACGCCAGCACCGCATCGCCAATCGCACGGGCAGAAGCCTCGTCGAGCGCTCCCCCGCTGGCAAGAACGCTACGCTTCAGCTCGTGTTGGACAACGTACAGCACGTCCTTAGCGATATGCACCGGAAAGAACAGCAACGCCCCCGTCTCCGTCGCCTGCCCAATAAACGCACGCGCGGCAAGCGACTCGGCATGGTCGACGCAAAACGAATCAACCCATACGTTGGCGTCCACCATGATCTTGAGAGGCGCCCCACTCACTGGATCATCCCCTTTTGGCGATAATGCTCATCCATGGCTTCGGAATAGATTGTGTCCCAACCGCGATCGTCAGATACGGGCGACACAGCGATGCCCAGGTCCGCGTAAAGCTGATCCGCCGCTGCCCATGATACGGCGAACGGAGTATCGTGCGCGACGGTCTGCTGCCGGTCGTCGACGGCCGCAAGCACTTCCTCGCACTGCCCGCCGCCCTGCGCGACCTTGGCCACGACCTTTTTGATGAGCTCGGGCAGCGACCCGCCCGAAAGCCGCAGCGCCTCCTCGGCGCGCTCTTTAACCGAGCGATCTACGCGAACATTCACCTGCGCCATGCCGCCAACGGTAGCCATCTCAACCTCACCTTCAGCATTTGCTAGCAGTGCTAGCACGAGCATATATCCGAGTTAACATCTCGTCAAACAAAAGAAGGCCTGCACCCTGGCGGCTGCGGTGCCGCCCGAATGCAGGCCATATACTCAATCGAAAACGCTAACGCAGGTAAGCCTTCGCGTTGCCCAGGCTGTAGGCGATCGTTGAGCCGTTGTGCAGCAGCGACGACGCCTGCGGAGTAATCATGCCGGTAATACCCAATGCTAACAGCGCTGAGTTGGTGAGCATCACCTTGGAATACGAACTCGTCAGACGGTTGATAAGCCCCTGGCTCATGCGGCGCAGGCGAACAATCGCATCGAGTTCCGTATCGGTCAGGATGATGTCGGCGACCTCCTTGGCAATGTCGCTGCCGCCGCCCATTGCCAGGCCCACGTCGGCCAAACCGAGCGCCGGCGAATCGTTGACGCCGTCGCCCACCATGGCAACGTGGCGTCCCTCGCTCTTAATGCGCTCCACATAAGCGTACTTGTCCTCGGGCAGCAGCTCGGCCTTAAACTCGTCGACACCTGCCTCGCGAGCAATGCGCTCGGCCGTGCGCTCCGAGTCGCCCGTGAGCATGACCACGTGCTTGACGCCCAGCGCATGCAGGTCGGCGATGGCCTCGCGGACCCCGGACTTGAGCGGGTCCTCGATACCGAGCACGCCCACAACGGTGCCATCGACCGCCAGGTACAGTGGCGACAGGCCCTGCATCTGGGACTCGATACGCTCCTTAATGTCGGACTCGAGCTGCGCGCCCTCGTCCTCGAATACAAAGTGCGCCGAGCCGATAATCGCGCGACGCCCCTCAATGGACGAGGCAATGCCATGTGCCACGATGTACTCGACGGCGGCATGGCGCTCGCGGTGCTCGAGCCCGCGCTCGCGCGCCGCATTGACCACGGCGCGTGCCACCGGATGCGGAAAATGCTCCTCCAAGCAAGCAGAAAGGCGCAGGATCTCGTCCTCGCTCCAACCATCGGTGGTGAGTACGCAGGCAAGACGCGGCTGGGCCTCGGTGAGCGTGCCAGTCTTATCAAACACAATGGTGTCGGCCTTGGCAAACGACTCAAAGTACTTGGCGCCCTTGACCATGACGCCCATCTTGGCGGCGTCGCTCATGGCGGTCATGACGGCAACGGAACCCGTGAGCTTGAGTGCGCACGAGTAGTCGACCATCAGTGCCGCTGAGGTCTTGATGAGGCTGCGGGTGGTAAGCGCAACCAGGCCCGCAAGCAGGAAGTTCCACGGGACGATCTTGTTGGCAAGGTCCTCCATATGCGACTGGCCCTCGGACTTGAGCGAATCGGCCGTCTGCACGAGCGAGACGATCGAACGGAGCTTGGTCTGAGCCGTATTGGCGCGCACACGCACCAAGATGCTGCCGTCTTCCACGACAGTGCCGGCGAACACGTCGTCGCCTGCGCTGCGCTCGACGGCAAGCGGCTCGCCGGTCAGGGTCGCCTGGTTGACCATGGCGCTCCCCTGTTCGACCACGCCGTCGATGCAGATGGACATGCCGGTGCGTACGGCGACCAGATCGCCGGGCTCGAGCTCGGTCGCAGCAACGCTCACCTCAGTGTCGCCGACGACCTTTTGCGCCTTGTCGGGCACATCGAGCAGCGAGTTGATGAGCTCGTTTTCGCTCATGGCGCGGGTGTAGTCCTCGAGCAGCTCGCCCACGTTGAGCAGGAACATCGTCTGGCCCGCAGTGTCGACATCACGCTTGACGAACGAAATGCCGATGGCCGAAGCGTCGAGCACAGGAACGGTCAGGCGCGGCTGTGCCAGCTCATGAAGGGCAGCGCGCAAAAATGCCATGTAACCGGCCACGACAAACACCGCACGCAGAGGCGTCGGCAAGAACCAGCGACGTGCGTAATGGGCGCCGACGAGTGTCGCCAGGTCCATAACGAGTTTGTGCTTGCGCGGCTCGAGTTGCATCACATAGCCCGACTTGGCATCGGCGATAGCTTGAGCATCGAGTGCGCCCAGGGCGTCGAGCACGCTCGTACGGCGCGGCTCGTCGTACTCCAGCGCCATCTGGCCAATACGGCCATAAACGCGCACCTTGTGCACGCCGTCGATATCGCCGCTGAGCTTAAGAAGTGCGTCGAGATCGCTCTCTGGCACAGGACCCGCCAATTGAAGACGGGTCCTGCCAGGGATCTCGCTAATAATCGAGAATCTCATAGTTTGTGCCTGGGAGCGTTACTCGGCTGCCTCGTCAGCAGCGGCCTCGCTCTGGGTGATGTAGGCAGCCTCGGCAACCATGTCGTCGACATTAGCCTTGGCCTGCTCGACCATGTCCTGGTAGCCGTTCTTGATGCGCATGCCGCACGCGATACCCTGCACGCAGGCATTCTTTACCGGAGCGCTGGTAAGCAGCTTGATGCCGGCCGTGCCAAGCAGAAAACCGCCACCGACAAGCAGGGTGTTAAACGTCGACTTCTTCATGTTGCTTCTCCCTTTTGCCGCACAAGCGCGGCATGGTGCCTTAGCACCCGAGTTCATTAGTTTGCTCGAGTACGCTTTTGAAACTAGTTTAGTCGAACTATTACGGTCAACCAAAGTTAACCTTTTGGAAACTATGGGGGTGAACTCAATGTGACAAAGGGACTGTCCCTTTGTCACATTCCTACAGCTGCCAGTCCGCCGCCTCCTTTTGCAGCGCAACCATGCGGGCGAATTCTCCACCTGCCGCCTTGAGCTGCGCCGGAGTGCCCTGCTCGGCAACCACGCCATCCTTGAGCACGACGATCTTGTCGGCATTTTCCACCGTGCGCATACGGTGAGCAATCACGATAACCGTCTTACCTGCGAGCAGACGGGAGAGTGCCTGCTGTACCACGGTCTCGTTCTCCACGTCCAAGCTCGCCGTCGCCTCGTCCAACAGCACGATGGGCGCATCTTTGAGCAGCGCGCGGGCGATAGAGATGCGCTGGCGCTCACCGCCGGACAGCTTGGAGCCGTTCTCGCCGATCATGGTGTCGTAGCCCTGCGGCATGCGGCTCACAAACTCGTCGCAGTTGGCGGCACGCGCAGCCGCAAGCACTTCCTCATCGGTGGCATCACGACGCCCGAGGCGGATGTTTCCCATCACCGTGTCGTCAAAGAGCAGCACGTCTTGGAACACAATGGCGTAATCGCGCAGCAGCACCTCGGGATCGACGCTCGCAACATCCACGCCACCCACGGTGACCGTGCCTTCGGTAGCATCCCAAAAGCGCGCGGCCAGGCGGCTCACCGTAGACTTACCGGAACCCGAAGGACCGACCAGCGCCGTGACCTCGCCTTCCTTGGCGGTAAAGCTCACATCGGTAAGAACTTTCTCGCCGGCACGGCCGTCCTCGCCCGCACCATAGCCAAATGCCACGTGATCGAACACCACATCGTGGCCCGCGGGCTCAAATTTCTCGCTGCCCCGCGCCACAGGCTCTTCCATGATGGAACGCATGCGCTTGGCAGACGACTCGGCGGCAAACAGCTCGGACACCAGCATCAACGCCTGGTCAAAAGGCGCATAGATGCGGCTCACCATAAGCAAGAAGGCAAACATCACCAAAAAGTCGACCCGCCCCGAGGTAACCATCGCGGCGCCCGTTACCAGCGTGGAAGCGATCCCCAGACGCAAAATGACAAAGGCGGAGTTGACCAAAAGCCCGTTAACGAGTTCTCCCTTAGTGGTCTCGCGCTCCTCGGCATCAATCACGGCGCCGAGTCCCTCAAGATAATAGGCCTCCTGGTTGGTGGCGCGGATCTCGCGCACACAATCGAGCGTCTCCTGGATCGCCTCAGCGACTTTGACCTTCTCGGCGCGAACACGGTCGAACACCGGGACCATGGGGCCGCGTGTTAGATACAGCACGACAAAGGCCACGGGAACGCTCCAAAACGCCGCGATCGCCAGCTGCCAGCAAAAGAACAGCGACGCCACAAATACAATGGCGCTTGCGATGATGGCACCCCAAAGCTCTCCCAGCACGTGGCTGTAGGCGTGCTCCATGGCCTGGACGTCACCCATGATGGTCTCGGTTAAATCGGCCAAATCACGACGACCAAAAAACGACAGCGGCAGTTTGCGCAAGCGCTCTGCAATCTCCATACGCTGCTTGCCGCACTCCTCGTAAAAGATGCAGTAGGTGTAGTAATACTGCTGCCAGTTAGAGGCAAAGAGCAACACGAAAAAGACCAGGAGGCCGCCCACGATCGGCAGGGCATCCGGCAGGTCAGCCCCGCTGGTGAGATGCTCGACAAAGCCGGCCATAACCAGGAATAAAAAGCCCATGCCGGCCATGGTAATGAGATTGGTGAGCGTGGTCCAGAAAATGCCGCGTTTCACACCGGCGACGCCTTTATCGGATAGGAAATACTTCTTTTGGAATGAGGCGAACATTTAGGCCTCGCCTCCCTTCGTGACGGCGGCATCCGCGGTCGCTGCAGTGATTTTCCAGCTCGCGGCCTGTTCGTACTCGGCCCACATCTTGGCATACAGACCCTCTTGGGACAGCAACTCGGCATGGGTACCCGATTCCTGCACGCTGCCTTGGTTGAGCACCACGATTTGGTCTGCGCCCACTACAGTCGAGAGTCGGTGCGCGATCATAATGACCGTGCGACCCGCCGCCAGCTTGCTAAAGGCGCGCTGGATGAGCGCCTCATTCTCGGGATCGGCAAACGCCGTGGCCTCGTCGAGCACCACGATAGGTGCGTCCTTAAGGATCGCGCGGGCGAGTGCCACGCGCTGGACCTCGCCGCCCGAAAGATATGCTCCGCCAGCGCCGAGCATTGTATTGATGCCCTGCGGGAGCTTGGCCACAATGTCGTCGCACTGAGCCGCGGAGAGGGCCGCACGCACTTCGTCGTCAGTGGCCGTAGGCTTGGAGGCGCGCACGTTATCGGCAAGCGTTTGCCGGAACAGCCGGTTGGTCTGGAACACAAAGGCGACCTGGTCCATAAGCTCGTGCGGATCCATATCGCGAACGTCCACGCCGCCTACGAGCACTCGACCCGAGGAGACGTCCCAAAAACGCGGGATCAGGCTTGCGCAGGTTGACTTACCGCCACCCGAGGGACCCACCAGGGCAAGGGTGCTACCCGCGGAAACGCTAAAACTCACATGGCTGACAGCAGGTGCTTCGGCTCCCTCGTAGGTAAAGCTCACGTCCTCAAATCGCACGTCGCCGCCGGCAGGGTGCTTGGGGTGGGCGGGCACGGATAGCTGCTTGGAATCCATGACGCTTCGAATTCTAGCCAGCGAATCGGCACTCATCTGAGAGGCCTCGCCCACAAACATGAGCTTGGTCATGGCCGTCGGCACCACGGCCGAAAATATCGCGTAAAACGTGAAGTTGGTCATAAAATGCGCGAAGTCCGTCTCGCCCGGCGCCAACAGCAGCGCCACGGGCAACAGGAATGCCACAAGACCATTGAGCGCGGTAAGGTTAAGTACCTGTGGACCTCGGCAGAACGTGCCCGCATAGCTTTGTGCCATGTCGGCGTATTCGGCAATCGCATCGTGGAAGGCCTTGAAGGAGTAGACCGTCTGCTGAAACACCTTGACCACGGGGATGCCGCGTACGTATTCGGTGCCGGTCTTGTTCATCTTGACCAGCGCTCCCATGTAGGCCTTCATGAACTCGGCGCCTTTGCCGCTCATCATGGTGGCCATGGCGCCAAGCGAAACGACGACCGAGATAAGGCATGCCACCCCCAAACGCCAATCGAGGGCGAAAAGCAGCACGAGTAGGCCTGCGACCATGGCGGTGGCGCCGGCGATATCGGGCAGCATGTGTGCGAGCAAAGTCTCGGTGGAGGCGGCACATCCGTCTACAACACGGCGCAGCTCACCGGTGGCGTGCGTGTCAAAGTAGCCAAGCGGCAGCTTAAGCAGGTGCTCGCTCGTAGTCTTGCGGATATTGGACGCACAGCGAAACGCGGACAGATGCGTGCACATGAGCCCCACGAAATAAGCTACGATGCTTGCCAGGGCAAAACCCACGGCCCACCAGCCATACATCGCGATGTCGCAGGCTTCGCTCCAGTTAGGTGCTACGGCGATCAGATCGCGCGCGACAAGCCAAATGCACACGTACGGGCCAAAGCTCAGCAGCTGCGAGAGCGCCGAGAGCGCCATGCCCAAATACGTTAGGAATTTGCGGTCGCCGGCATACGCGAGCAACTCGCCGATGCCTCCACCTTCCCTTTTTGATCCCTTTGCCATGAGATTCCTTTCTAACGGCTTGAGAGTTAACCGTAGTCAACTTATCATTGATATGTTGACCAAGGCACATAATCGAGCCAGGCTTGGACGTTTCCGCAAAGGAAGGGGACGCTTTTGAAAATGCATCGGGCAGCGACCGACATAACCGAGCTCTACGCACCGCAATTTGAGCAGTTTGGCCTGGAGCTTACCGGCAAGGGCGCCGTCTTTACCGGCGAGGTGGCAAACGACCGGACGCACGGCCGCGCATGGATCATGCCTCTCTCCCCCGCCTGCATCGTCATGGAGCATTTCATCACCCCGACGCACGATATGTACCTGGCCGAATACACACCCGAGCCATACGCCTGCGTGAGCGAAGTCAGCGCGCCCACACTTACATGCATGCCCGAGGCTGGCATAACGCCCGCGAACCTCAAACCATTGCATGGACCGTGGCCAAACAATGCCGTTTGCAGCTTTATCCAAGATAGCTGTGGTGAGGAGTTAAGCCCGCTGTTTGCGGGGGAGCTCTATCACTCGCGCTCGGTGCTCTTTTTGCCTGGATATTTTGACGAACTGGAGCACCGCTATCCCACCGAGTTCGCGGGAATCTTTGAGGCGTTTGCCGAGCCATGGCACGAGGAAGCGACGTCTGCCATCTGCCACACGCTGCGCCGGATTAACGAGGACCGCGCCCGCACCGTAGGCGGACACGTCTATATGCAGGGCATCGTAGAGACCATGGTCGCGGAGCTCGCCTGCTCGTGCGCGGCCCACAAGCAGGCGCGGCAGGCGGCAGACACACGCGTCAGCATAACCATTGCCGAAGAAGCAACGGCAATGATTGAGCGCGCGCTCGACAAAGGCAGACGTGTGGGTATCAACGAGGTGGCCGAGAGGCTCTACACAAGCCGCTCCAAACTATGCGCCACCTTTAAGGCCCAAACCGGCGAGTCCCTGGGCGCCTACATACGAAGGCGCCGCATGGAGCGGGCGCAAGACCTTTTGGCCGATAGCGCGCTCACGATAGCGCAGGTGGCAGAGCGTCTAGGCTACCCTCAGCAGGCCGCCTTCGCCCAAGCCTTCAAACAATACACCGGCATGACACCCACGGCTTGGCGAAGCAAGCATCGCTAAGGCCCAAGCTCCCTGGCCGTAACGGAGCGATTAATTAGCCGCCGCCCGTCAGCTCACCCAGGATCTAAACGTCAAGATGCGCACAATCAAGCGCCTTTTTGATAAGAGGGACAGATCGATCAGCCAAATACAACGGAATGTTGAGCACCCCGTCGTCGAGCTTTAGGTTCTTAAGTGAGTAGCGGACCCTCAATGGAGTCGTCTCCGCATGCTTGTCGGCATAGTACTTAAGGCTCTTGGAATGAACGACCTCTCCCGATTTGACCTCGACGGGAACGATTTCGTTTCCGACTTGAATCAAAAAATCGACTTCGTGCTTCGGCTTCTCGTTTGTCCAATAACGCGGAGCAGCATCTAACTGTGAAAGTAATGCCTGAAGCACATAGTTCTCAGCAAACGAACCTTTGAACTCCGAAAATAGCGCATCCGAGATGGCAAAAGCGGACGCATCCAGCCTTGCCATGCGGCGCAGCAAGCCGACATCAAGACAGTAGACTTTAAATGCCTTGAGGTCATCGTACGCAGAGAGCGGCACACCACCGGCAGCATTAAGGCGAACCGCCGTGATGAGCCCAGCATCGGCAAGCCATTCCAGAGCATCCTCGTATTCTCGAGCACGAGCCCCCTCGCGCACCGCACCCCAAACGAACTTTTTGTTCTCGCGCGCCAACTGAGCTGGAATCGAGTTCCATATTTGCGAAAGCTTGGCGAACTGCGCACGGCCACCATGCTTGGCAAAATCGCGCTCGTAGGAATCCAAGAGATCAGACAACACCTTATCGACCTGAACGATATCGCCCGTCTCCACCCACCGGCCAAGAGCCTCTGGCATGCCGCCGCATGCAAAATAACGACGAAGATGCTCGACGAGACGGACATGGAAGAAATCGGGCACTGTCTCGATCTGATCCAGGCCGCCAAGGTATTCGTCGTAGTTTGCAGCGCCCTCGGCTTTCAGAAACTCGGAAAAGCTCATGGGGCGCATCTCCATGAACTCGACCTTTCCCACCGGAAAAGCGCTGGTCTCACGGGACAAGCGAACGCCCAACAAAGACCCTGCGCATGCGACGTGATACTCGGGGGCCTCGTCACAGAAGTATTTAAGGGCGCCGACTGCGGAAGGACAATCCTGGATCTCATCAATAATAAGCAGCGTTTCGCCGGGCTCGATAGGCTGTCCAAGTGCCAGGGAAAGATTTGAGATGATCCGTCGAGGATCGCGCGTACCTTCGAAAAACTGAGCGTACTCGCTCTGCACCCCAGGTGACGGCTCCTCGAGCGTCAGATACACAAAATTGAGGTACGAGGTTCGGCCGAACTCCTTAAGCGCCCACGTCTTTCCAACCTGGCGCGCCCCCTTAAGGATAAGCGGCTTACGATATTCTGACGCTTTCCAAGCGTTAAGCTTGGCAATGATATCTCGCTGCATGACCGAACCTCCCGCAAAGAAACTTCCGTAAACGTGATATTTCCCACATTTTACCTTAGGTAAAACGTGACATTTATCACATTTACGGAAGTTTTAATCTCATTTCGCCACACTTTCATCACATTCAAAAGGCGGAGGCGCATTTTGCGCCTCCGTCACCATCTTTCCTATCAGCCTACCTGACCCGAACGGCCGAGTCGTCACGGAACCCGGGAGCCCCGGCAGGGCGGGTGCTTGCTCAAAATGAGTTCCGCACGCAAAGAAGGCCACTTAATGTGGCCTTCGTCTTGCGCAGGACTGTTCGAAATTTTGAGGAAGCACCCGCCCTGCCGGGGCTCCCGGGTTCCCGTTTACGAGAGCGACGTTCTCAGCAACTCGTTGAAGAGCTTCGGGTTGCCCTTGCCGCGGCTTGCCTTCATGCACTGGCCTACCAAAAAGCCGATGACCTTCTGGTTGCCGTCACGATACTGCTGTGCCTGATCGGCACAGTTAGCCAGCACCTCGTCCACGATCGGCTGCAGCGCGCCGGCATCGCTCACCTGACGCATACCGCGCTCGTCGACGATCTTGTTGGGGTCGTCGCCGGTCTGGGCCATGGCCTCAAAGACCTCGTGCGCCTGGTTGGAGCTGATTGCATCAGTCGCCAGCAGCTTGGCAAGGGCTGCCACCTGAGCCGGCGCGATGCCGGACTCGGTGAGCGACACACCCGCGCCCTTAAGGTAGGCGATCATCTCGTTCACCAGCAAGTTTGCGACCGTCTGGGCCTCCTTGCCAGCCATGCCAGCAGCGGCGGCCTCAAAGAACTCGGCAAACTCGGGGTCGCCCGCGATTTGCTCGGCATCGGCAGCCTTAATGCCAAAGTCGGCCTCAAAACGGGCGCGCTTGGCATCGGGCAGCTCGGGAATCTCGCCACGGCAACGGTCGATAAACTCGTCGTCTAGATCGAACGGCGCCAGGTCGGGATCGGGGAACAGACGATAGTCGTCGGCCGTCTCCTTTACACGCATGACCACGGTGCGCTTGCGGCTGGGCTCCCAGTGGCGGGTCTCCTGATAGATGATGCCGCCCTCCTCGAGCACCTCGGCCTGACGGCAGATCTCGTAGGCAAGGCCGTCGTGCAGGCTCTTAAACGAGTTGAGGTTCTTGAGCTCGGTCTTGGTGCCCAGCTTGGTTTCGCCGCGGCGGCGCAGCGACACGTTGCCGTCGCAGCGCATGGAACCCTTCTCCATGGAGCAGTCCGAAATGCCCAGCGTCACAAAAATGCGACGGAGCTTTTCCATAAACAGGCGAGCCTCCTCAGGCGTGCGCAGGTCGGGCTCGGTGACGAGCTCGATCAAAGGCGTGCCGCAGCGGTTGTAGTCGACGAGCGACTCGGCCGCGGCGGTAATGCGGCCCTCGGCGCCGCCCACGTGGACCATCTTGGCAGCGTCCTCCTCCATGTGGATGCGCAGGATGCGAATAGGCACCGTGTAGGAACCGTCCTCGCGACGCTCGGGCATCTGAAGGTTGGACGCATCGTAGCTGGCCAGATGGCCGGCACGCTGATTGCCCTCGCGCATGGTCGACGTCATGGACGTGGACAAGCCCTCGGCGTTGGCCGAGGCGCTTGCCAGGCTCTGGGCCTCGGCCTCGCCAAACGCGCAGTCGGGGCGCTCGGCGGCACCACGACCGGTCACATCCAGATCAAGGTGGCCGTACATGGCAAAGGCGACCGGACCCTGCGTGGTCTGGAAGTTCTTGGCCATATCGGGATAGAAGTAGTGCTTGCGGTAGAACATCGAGTGGCGCTGAATCTCGCAGTTGGTCGCAAGACCGGCCTTGACGATGCTCTCGATGGCGCGCTTGTTGGGCACCGGCAGGGCACCGGGCAGGCCCAGGCACACCGGGCACACGTTAGCGTTGGGCTCGTCATCGTGGCTGAGCTTGCAGTTGCAGAACATCTTGGTATCGAGTGCGGTGAGCTCGGTATGGATCTCCAGACCGATCACGGCCTCCCAATCCTGCAGGACCTCGGAAAGCTCCTTCATTACAGCTCGCCTCCCTTCCCGGCAAAATCGGGCGCGACGGAAAGTGCGGGCGTACCCGTGGCGGCATCGGCAAAGCCGCGCTCCAGGGCGCGGGCAAACGTGAGCAGCTGACGGTCCTTAAAGGCCGGACCCACCAGCTGGGCAGAAACGGGCAACTGAGTATCCTCGCCCAAGCCCAGCGGCACCGAGATGCCACCGTTGCCGCAAATGTTGAGCGAGATGGTGTACAGGTCGGAGAGGTACATCTGCGTTGGGTCGCTGATCTCGCCAAACTTAAAGGCCGTGCGCGGCGAGGCGGGCATGAGAATGGTGTCCACCTTGGCATATGCGGCGTCGTAGTCCCGCGTGATGAGCGTGCGAGCCTTTTGCGCGGCGTAGTAGTACTTGTCGTACACGCCCGAGCTCAGCAGGTAGGCGCCGAGCATCTGACGGCGCTTGGCCTCGGCGCCAAAGCCGTGGGCGCGCGAGAGCGAGCTCTGGTCGGACAGGTTGGCGCAGCCCTCCTCCTGATAGCCGTAGCGAATGCCGTCGAAACGGGCCAGGTTGGAGAACGCCTCGGCCGGGCCGATGACGTAGTAGGCGGCGATGGCGGCATCCAGGTGCGGCAGGTCGACCTCGACCAGCTCGGCGCCCTGGTTCTGCAGCACCTGGGCGGCACGCTGAACAGCAGCCTTGACCTCGGGCGTCAGGCCCTCGGCCTCCATAAACGCGGGGATGATGCCCACGCGCTTACCCTCGATGCTGTCGTTGAGATGCTCGGTAAAGTCAACGGCGCAATCCTGGCTGGTGCAGTCGTACGGATCGTGGCCCGCGCCGGTAAGCGCGTTCATGGCCAGCGCGACATCCTCGACCGTGCGGCCAAAGGGGCCCACCTGGTCGAGCGACGAGCCAAAGGCAACAACGCCGTAACGGCTCACGGCGCCATACGTGGGCTTAAAGCCCACCACGCCGCACAGCGACGCCGGCTGGCGAATGGAGCCGCCGGTGTCCGAGCCCAGCGATAGCGCGACCTCGCCCGCGGCGACGGCGGCAGCGGAGCCGCCCGAAGAGCCGCCGGGCACGCGCTCGGTATCCCAGGGGTTGTTGGTGCGGTGGAACGCCGAGCTTTCGGTGGAGCTGCCAAAGGCAAACTCGTCCATGTTGGCCTTGCCCATGGGCAGGCAGCCGGCATCGAGCATGCGCTGGACGCAGGTGGCGGTGTAGACGCTCTGGTAGTTCTCGAGCATGCGGGAAGCGCAGGTGGTGCGCGTGCCCACGAGGTTCATGTTGTCCTTGATGGCCAGCGGCACGCCCGCGAGCGGGGGCAGCGGCTTGCCTGCGGCACGGTCGGCATCCACGCGCGCAGCGGCCTCGAGCGCGAGCTCGGGCGCCACCTGCAGGAATGTCTGGACCCCGCCCTCGCGCGCCTCGATGGCGGCAAGGGAGGCCTTGGCTATCTCGGTAGCGGTGAAGTCGCCGGCGGCAACGCCCGCGGCAATCTGGGCGGCGGTAAGGGAATCGAAGCTCTGTGCCATTATTCGCTCTCCCCCTCTCCCAGAATGGACGGCACGCGGAAGTAGCGGTCGCGCGCGCTGCCAGCGTTTTCGAGCGCAACGTCGAGCGGCAGGTCGCGCTCGGGCTCGCGCAGGTCATCGCCCATCACGTTGGACAGGCTTCCGATGGGATGGAACGTGGGCTCCACGTCGGGCAAGTCATATTGCAAGACGGGCTCGAGCATCTGGACGGCGTCGTTCATGTAGGACGTCATCTGGGTGAGCTCGTCATCGGTCAGTGCGATCTTTGCGTACTCGGCGATGCCGCGCACGTCTTTCTCGCTGAGTGCCATAAGCGCTCCCTTCCGCATAACAGTTAAACCGCTCTAGTATACAAGGCAACGCCGGCTTGGAGCAGGCGCTTTACCCAAATGCAGCGAAAACGTAACGAGGGCAGCGGTTGGCGTGGCGTGGTCCGGCGGTACTGCAGCAAAACCGCACCGTCCATAGCGAAAACCGTCTCGCCCACAACGAAAACCATCACAACATTCGACGCTTTTCGTCAAAATCGATGTTTTCATCGAATGTTGTGATGGTCTGGAAGCCCCGACTACCACAAAGGTGCCTGTCCCCATTGTGGTGGTTCTAAAGAATGTCTTATGCCGAGGCCTTGGCCTTGCGACGTTTGCGGACCGCGTGGATCACGATGTCCAGCAACAACAGCACAATGGCTACGACCACGATAAGCACGGCAAACTCGCGCTTGCCCCAGTGGCGGCCGGCTAGCGACTTTTGCTTGTCGACGTCCTTCTTGTTGTACTTGGTTCGCACGCAGTGCACCAGCAGGCGATGGTCGTTCACGCCGTAGGGCGTGCAGGTGACGAGCGTCACCTTGTCGGCGCCAGGCTCGATGGTCAGCGACTCCATCTCCTCGGGCAGCACCACCTCGGAGTCCACCATCTTGTAGGCGAGCGTCTTGCTCATGGTGTGTAGCAGCACCAGGTCGCCGGGCTCCAGCGAGTGGATGTCGTCGAACATGCTCAGGTTGCGCATGCCCGAGTGCGCGGTGAGCACGCAATGCGTCGAGGTGCCGCCCACTGGCAGGCTCGTACCCTCCAGGGGGCCGACGCCCCCGGCGTGTTCA
>UQZD01000008.1:0-61765 GCA_900545485.1 uncultured Collinsella sp.
CCCTCGGCAATGTTCGGGGCCGCCATACGCCCAACCAGCCCGTATTTCACCGCAACTGACGAGATGGGGCCGGCTACTTGAGGCTGGTGGCGATGAGGGGGCGGTTGAGGGCTGCCTCGAAGCGGTCGGCCATTGTGGGGTCGCTGAGCGTGTCGACTTGGTTGAGCATGACGCGTGCGGTATTGAGTTTCAGCGCCTGCATCTCGGCATTGAGCACTTGGGCGACGCGCTCGGGCGTGGCGGTATCGGTGGGCTCGCAGCCGCAGCACTCGCAGAAGAGCTCGGGGCGGTGGACAACCTCGGCGACGGGCTTGCCGAATCCCGAGGCGCCGACGATCCAGACGATGTTGGCCGTGCCAGAGGGAATTACCGGCTCCCACGGGGCGTGGGCCTTGAGCGGGAGCCGCTTGCTGCCGTCCGCCTCGGCCAGGACGTAGTCAAAGCGCTGCGCCAGCTGGTCGAGCGGCTCGGCAGGGGAGGAGAGCTTGCCCGTCTCCGGGTCCAAAACACCCGCCTGGCAGATACTTCCGCGGCTCATGCCCGCGCATGCCTCGCAGGTGCAACCGGGGACATGCGAGGCGCCCGGCTTCCAAGGCGCGGCGTCCAGGCGACGGGTCGACCCGTCCCACGGCACGCCGGCGACGGGGAACATATGCGTGGTGGTGCAGAGGAGCGCGCGGCCGCCAGCGCGCATAAGCTCAAGGCCGAGCGTCTTTAGCAAGGTCGACTTGCCACCGCTGCCGATAATCGCGGTAATGCCCGGCTTGATCCTGAGCGCCGAGGCAAGATTGCCGCTAACCGTTTCCATCTGTTCACCGCCGTATAATACTGTGATAATAAATAATCATCAGAGTAGCGGTCGAGCCGCTTTTGCTCTGCTCAAACCGTAGCACAGGGAGGTGCCCCGGGAATGCTCGTTTATGTTCGCGGCGCCGGCGATATCGCCACGGGTGTCGCCGCTCGCTTGGTGCGCGCCGGCGTGTCGGTCGTTATGGCCGATATCGCGGTTCCCACGTGCATCCGCCGCACAATCAGTTTTTGCGAGGCTATTCGCCTGGGCGAGGTCCAGGTCGAGGGCATTCGCGCTCGCTTGGCGCAGACGCCGGCAGAGGCGCTCGAGATTACCCAAGCGGGGGATGTTGCCGTCGTGGTGGACCCTCAAGCCAAGATGCTCGATGAGCTTAAACCCGCGGCTGTGGTCGACGCGATTTTGGCCAAGCGCAACCTGGGCACCACGCGCGACATGGCGCCTACCGTCATCGCCGTGGGGCCGGGCTTTACCGCGCCGGTCGATTGCGACGCCGTGGTCGAGACCATGCGCGGGCATTTTTTGGGCCGCGTCATTACCCAGGGCTCGCCCCAGCCCAACACGGGCGTGCCGGGCGTGATCGCCGGCTATGGCAAGGAGCGCGTTATCCACAGCCCCGCCGCCGGCGTGTTTCGGTCCGACCGCGCAATCGGCGACATCGTGAGCGCCGGAGACGTGATTGGCTACGCGGACGATACGCCCATGTGCACGCAGATCGATGGCTGCCTGCGCGGGCTTTTGGCGAACGGCGTGCAGGTGACTGAGGGCTTTAAATGCGCCGATGTCGATCCGCGCGGTGACGCCAGCTATATCAACTATATTTCGGACAAGGCGACGTCGGTCGGCGGCGGCGTGCTCGAGGCACTCGCTATGCTCACCGATATCTTTAGAGGATAGAAGGCGGTAATGGAAAAGCTCGATGTTGTGAATGCGGCGCTTGTCGCCCTGCGTGCTGGCGAGACGTGCGAGCTCGTGGTCGTAGCCGGCACGGCGGGGTCGTCGCCGCGCGGCGTGGGCGCCTGGATGGCCGTCTTTGCCGACGGTAGCCAGGCGGGCACCATCGGCGGCGGCAAGATCGAGCTCTTTGCGCTGGACGAGGCGCGCGAGCTCCTGAGCGTGGGACAGTCGCGTCTGGTCCGCTACACCATGGGCGGCGAGAACTCCGATACCGGCATGATCTGCGGCGGAGCCATCTGCCTGTGCTACCTACATCTGGATGCGACCCAGGCACCGTTGTTCCAGTCGGTTGCCGACGTCTTGGCGTATCGACGCATCGGCGACTTCGTCATCGACTTTGAACCGTTTGTCATCCAGGCCCTCGAGGGCGATGTGGCCGAGTACCATGGCGAGGCATCGTGCCATACCATTGCCGGCTGCCCCGAGCTTTCGCTGGTGGAGGAGGGGAGTAAGGTCACCTACACCAACGCGGCCTCTGAGATTCCCGCGGCGCACATCGAGACGCTCTGCCCCGAGGGCCTGACCTATATCTTTGGCTGCGGCCACGTGGGCGCCGCGACGGCGCGGGTGCTCACGGCGGCGGGCTTTGCCGTCGTGGCGTGCGACGACCGCCCCAGCACGTTGACGCCCGAATGGGTGCCCGGTGTCTACGATCGTCGCTTGGTCGACTACAAGAACCTGAGTAAGCAGTGCCCCATCGGGCCGCGCGACCTGGTGGTCGTCGCCACGGCGGGTCACAAGTCCGATATCGACGTGGTGATTCAGGCCATGCGCGCCAAACCCGCCTATCTGGGTTGCCTGGGCTCGCGTCGCAAGACGGCCTTTGTGCGCGCCCGCTTGGAGCAGGAAGGCTTTACGCAGGACCAGATCGACGAGCTGCACCTTCCGATCGGCGTTGCCATTCAGGCCGAGGATCCCGAAGAGATTGCCATCTCCATCGCCGCCGAGATGATTCACCTGCGCCGCACCAAACTCGTCCCCCGCAAGCGCTAGTCGCATCCTCACCAATAAGTTGCGGTGAAATACGGATTGTTTAAGCCTGTTAGGCCGCCCAACAGTCCCTATTTCACCGCAACTGCTTTTTGGGACCCATTTGTGCGGGGGAGTTGTGGAGTTGTGCAGGCAGACGAGGTTTTTCTGGAAATACGCCCCCGATGCGCGTATAGTACCGATTGTTTTGTCGGCTCCTGCTGCGTCGAGTCCAAACCGCGAAATGCCATGAGCGGCGCGGATGCAGCCAGGAGGCACGAGGACAACCCATCGTGGCCACGCCCCGTGCTTAAAACCCCAAGAAGGAGTGAACAATGGCAGAAGAGAAGTATGTGCCGCGTCTGAAGACCAAGTACAACAACGAGGTCAAGCAGCAGCTTCAGGACAAGTTCCAGTACGAGAACGTCATGATGATCCCCAAGTTTGAGAAGATCGTCGTGAACATGGGTGTCGGCGAGGCCGCTACCGATTCCAAGGCCATCGACGGTGCCGTGCGCGACCTGCGCGCCATCACCGGCCAGCAGCCGATGATCACCCGTGCCCGCAAGTCCATCGCTACCTTCCGCCTGCGCGCTGGTATGCCGATCGGCTGCAAGGTTACCCTGCGTGGCGACCGTATGTGGGAGTTCTTCGATCGTCTGACCTCCGTCGCGATCCCCCGTATCCGCGACTTCCGCGGCATCTCCGCCAAGAGCTTCGACGGCCGTGGTAACTTCTCCATGGGCGTCACCGAGCAGCTCATCTTCCCCGAGATCGACTTTGACTCCGTCGATCACCAGCGTGGTATGGACATCACTTTCGTGACCACCGCCAACACCGATGAGGAGGCCAAGGCCCTCCTGGACGCCTTCGGTTTCCCGTTCAAGAAATAGGTTCACCTGCCCTATAAGCGCCGTTCCCACAAGGGGGCGGCGCTTGGGGCGAACAATACTCTATGTGAGGAGGATATAAGTGGCTAAGACATCGATGATCGTCAAGTGCAATCGCAAGCAGAAGTTCTCTACTCGTGAGTACACGCGCTGCCAGCGCTGCGGCCGTCCGCACTCTGTGTACCGCAAGTTCGGCCTGTGCCGTGTCTGCTTCCGTGAGCTTGCACTCAAGGGCGAGCTTCCCGGCGTTAAGAAGGCCAGCTGGTAAGTCACTACCAGCGTTTCAAGCATCCGTTTGGAACAGGGAAAACGCGCTAAAAAGGCTTTGCCGTTAAGGGCGGCGAAGAACCAAGAGCACGTGTTCATCAAGAACGAAGGAGAATCTGTATGAACCTTACAGACCCGATCGCAGATATGCTTACGCGCATCCGTAACGCTAACTCTGTGAACAAGGCCACGGTCTCCATGCCGAGCAGCAAGAAGCTCGTCGAGATCGCTCGTGTTCTGCACGAGGAGGGCTACATCGAGGGCTACGATGTCGAGGACACCGTTCCCCAGAAGACTCTGCACATCACGCTTAAGTATGGTCCCAAGAAGGCTAAGGTCATCAACGGCATCCGCCGCATTTCCAAGCCGGGCCTGCGTAAGTACACCGGCGTTGCCGACATGCCCCGCGTCCGCGGTGGCCTTGGTACCGCCATTATTTCCACCAGCCATGGCGTCATGACCGACCGCGATGCTCGCAAGCACAACGTCGGCGGCGAGATCATCGCTTACGTCTGGTAATTCGCTCGGTAGGTAGAAGGAAAGGAGATCACCGTGTCTCGTATCGGTAATAAGCCTGTCCAGATTCCCGCCGGAGTCGAAGTGGCAGTCAACGGCAACAACGTTGTCGTCAAGGGCCCCAAGGGCCAGCTCGAGCTCGATGTCTTTGAGAAGCTCGCTATCAACGTCGAGGACAACGTCCTCACCGTTTCCCGTCCCGACGACGAGCGTGAGACCCGTGCCCGCCACGGCCTCACCCGCGCCCTCATCCACAACATGGTTGTTGGCGTTTCCGAGGGCTTCGAGAAGAAGCTCGAGCTCGCCGGCGTCGGTTACCGCGTGCAGCAGAAGGGCAAGAACCTCGAGTTCTCCCTGGGCTTCTCGCACCCCGTGATCGTCGAGGCTCCCGAGGGCATCACCTTCGAGGTTCCCGACAACACCCACGTGAACGTCAAGGGTATCAACAAGCAGCAGGTCGGTCAGATCGCCGCTGAGATCCGCGGCCATCGTCCTCCTGAGCCTTACAAGGGCAAGGGTATCCACTACGTTGGCGAGCACATCCGCCGCAAGCTGGGTAAGGCCGCCAAGTAGTCGTAACCGACTCACTCGCATAAGACCAGCACCCCGTCAGGTGCTGGCAAGATCAACCTTTTTAGGAGTTTACGTATGAACAAGCATAAGGCGAAGCTGGAAGGCCTCAAGCGTCGTCAGCGTCGTGTTCGCGGCAAGGTCTCGGGTACCTCCGAGCGTCCGCGTCTTCGCGTGACCCGTACTAACGCCAACATCTATGCCCAGATCATCGACGACAGCAAGGGCTCCAGCCTGACGCTCGTCTCTGCCTCGACCCTCGAGGCCGAGTTCAAGGGCACCCACACCTCGAACAAGGAGGCTGCGGAGAAGGTCGGTCAGCTCGTTGGCAAGCGCGCCATCGAGGCCGGCATCACCAAGGTCGCCTTCGATCGCGGTGGCCGTATCTACCATGGCCGCGTCAAGGCCCTCGCCGACGGTGCTCGTGCCGCCGGTCTCGAGTTCTAGGAGGTATGTAGCACATGGCTCGTAATCAGAAGCAGCAGCGCGAGGCCTCCGAGTTCGAGGAGCGCGTCGTTTACATCAACCGCGTGTCGAAGACCGTCAAGGGTGGTCGTCGCATGAGCCTCGTCGCTCTCGTCGTCGTTGGCGACGGCAAGGGCAACGTCGGCGTTGGCATGGGCAAGTCCGCTGAGGTGCCCATGGCCATCTCCAAGGCGTCTCTCGATGCCAAGAAGAACATGTTCCACGTGCCGGTGACCGATCAGGGCACCATTCCGCACGAGGTTCTCGGTCACTTTGGTGCCGGCCGCATCATCATCAAGCCCGCTGTCGAGGGTACCGGCGTTATCGCCGGCGGCGCTGTGCGTCCCCTCTTCGAGCTTGCTGGCATCAAGAACGTCCTGTCCAAGTCCCTCGGTACCGACAACGGCCTCAACATCATCAAGGCTGCCGTCGAGGGCCTCAAGGAGCTCTCCAGCCCTGAGGACGTCGCGGCTCGCCGTGGCCTGACGGTCTCCGAGATGTTCGTCGGTAAGGAGAACTAAGCATGGCTGACACCATCAAGATCAAGCAGGTCCGCAGCACCAACGGTTGCAAGCAGGACCAGGTCCGTACTGTCCGTGCCCTCGGTCTCCACAGGATCCGCGAGGTTCGCGAGATTGCTGACAACGAGTCCGTCCGCGGCATGATCTTCAAGGTCAAGCACCTTGTCGAGATTGTAGAGGAGTAGCAAATGCAGCTTCACGATCTTACTCCCGCGCCCGGTTCCACCAAGAACCGCAAGCGCGTCGGCCGTGGCAATTCTTCGGGTCACGGCACCACTTCTGGCCGCGGTCAGAAGGGCCAGGGTTCCCGCTCTGGCGGCACCAAGGGTGCCGGCTTCGAGGGTGGCCAGACTCCGCTGGCTATGCGCCTGCCCAAGCTTCCGGGCTTCCGCAACCCCCGTCGTATCGAGTACACCGCTGTTAACGTTGAGCGTCTCGAGCGTAAGTTCGAGGACGGCGCTGTGATCGACGGTGCCGCTCTTAAGGCCGCTCGCATCACCAAGAGCGAGTTCGAGCCCGTCAAGGTGCTCGGCAATGGTGAGCTCACCAAGAAGTTCACGGTCAAGGTCGACAAGGTCAGCGCTTCTGCGCAGGCCAAGATCGAGGCCGCCGGCGGAAAGGTCGAGCTGCCGTGCTAAATGGTCTTAAGAATGCTTTCCGCATCAAAGAATTGCGCGAAAAGATTCTTTTTACCATAGCTATGCTCGTCGTGTACCGCATTGGTGCGCACGTTCCTGTGCCCGGCATTCCCT
The DNA here is from genome assembly GCA_900545485.1 of uncultured Collinsella sp. Classification (GTDB taxonomy): domain Bacteria; phylum Actinomycetota; class Coriobacteriia; order Coriobacteriales; family Coriobacteriaceae; genus Collinsella. The sequence continues at coordinate 6,716 of UQZD01000008.1, forward strand.
TCCAGGGGATGCTGGGCCTTTTCTCGACCGATAACAATTCGGTCGCCGCAGGTGCTATGGCCCTCCTGAATCTTTTCTCTGGCGGCGCGTTGAGCTATGTGTCGGTGTTTTCGCTGGGCATCATGCCTTACATCACCAGCTCGATCATCCTCCAGATGCTCCAGGCCGTTGTGCCTTCCCTGCATGAGCTTGCCCGCGAGGGCGAGGTCGGTCAGACCAAGATTACGCAGTATTCGCGTTACCTCACCCTGGCTCTGGCAATCCTCAACTCCGTGGGTTACCTCTTCCTCTTTAAGAGCTTCGGCATCAGCTTCAATGGCGCCGGCGCTCCCGAGATCATCTTCGACCTCATGATCGTCGGCACGCTCACCGCGGGCGCCATGCTGATCATGTGGATTGGTGAGCTCATCACCCAGCGCGGTATCGGCAATGGCATGTCGCTGATTATCTTTGCGAACATCATGGCCGGTCTGCCGCAGGCTATCTTCTCCAGCACCGAGGGCAATGCCGGTGGCATCATCACCATGGTGATTATCTGCGCCATCATTTTGCTGGTTATCCCGCTGATTGTTTTCCTTGAGCGCGGCCAGCGCCGCATCCCGGTCTCCTACGCCAAACGCGTCGTGGGCCGTCGCATGATGGGTGGCCAGACCACCTACCTGCCCATCAAGGTCAACACCGCGGGTGTCGTGCCGATCATCTTCGCTTCGGCGCTGCTGTATTTCCCGGCTCAGATTGCCGTGTTCTTCCCCGGTATCGGCTGGATTCAGGCAGTTGCCTCCGCGCTTTCGACCGGTTGGCTCAACTGGGTGCTTAACGTTGTCCTCATTGTGTTCTTCGCGTACTTCTACACCTCCATGGTGTTCAACCCCGATGACACGGCCGATAACCTTAAGAAGCAGGGTGGCTTTATTCCGGGCGTGCGTCCGGGTAGGGCTACCGCGGCCTACATCAAGAACGCGCTCAACAAGATCACGCTTCCCAGCGCTGTCTTTTTGGCGCTCATCGCCATCGTGCCTTCGATCATCTTCTCCTTCACGGGTAACCATCTGATCCAGGCATTTGGCGGCACGTCCATCCTCATCATGGTCGGCGTCGTGCTCGACACGGTCGATAAGCTCGAAGGCCAGATCAAGATGTATGATTACGATGGATTCTTTAAATAGGCTAGAGGAGGATTGCTCATGAACCTCGTATTGCTCGGAGCTCCGGGTGCCGGTAAGGGCACCGTCGCACAGGAGCTCGTCGCCGAGTTTGGCGTCGCCCATATTTCCACGGGCGACCTGCTGCGTGCTGCCGTCAAGGGTGGCACCGAGCTTGGTATTCAGGCTAAGAAGTACATGGACGCTGGCGAGCTCGTTCCCGACCAGCTCGTGATCGACCTTGTCAAGGAGCGCCTTGCCGCCGATGACGCCCAGCAGGGCTTCATCCTCGACGGCTTCCCGCGCAACACCGCCCAGGCTGTGACGCTCGATTCCGAGCTCTCCGCCATGGGTCGCGAGATCGATTGCGCCCTTCTGGTCGATGTGGCCCCCGAGGTCATTATCGATCGTCTGTCTTCGCGTCGCACCTGCCGCGCCTGCGGTTACACCGGCACCGCTGCCGATGCCACCTGCCCCAAGTGCGGTGGCGAGATGTATCAGCGCGACGACGACAAGCCCGAGACCATCAAGAACCGTCTCGACGTCTACGAGAAGTCCACGAGCCCGCTCGTCGACTACTATCGTGGCCAGGGTCTGCTCAAGTCGGTCAACGGTGACCAGGCTCGCGAGACCGTGTACGGGGATGTCAAAGAGGCTCTCGGTCTATGATCAAGATTAAGTCTGCAACGCAAATCGAGCAGATGAAGAAGGCAGGAGCGCTATCTAAGATGGCGCTCCGCCACGTTGGAGCCATGGTGCGTCCCGGCGTTTCCACCTTTGAGCTCGATCAGCTCGCGGAGCAGATTATCCGCATGCATGGCGGCACCCCGGCCTTTAAGGGCTACGGCGGGTTCCCGGGGACCATATGCGCATCGATCAACGATGCCGTGGTCCACGGTATTCCCAATCCCGACATGATCCTGCGCGATGGCGATATCATTTCCATCGATACGGGAGCCGTTGTCGACGGTTGGGTCGGCGATAACGCTTGGACGTTTTTCGTCGGTACCCCCACGCCCGAAGCCAAGGCTTTGTGCGAGGTCACGCGTGATTGCCTTAAGGCTGCCATCGAGCAGGCTGTTCCCGGTAACCATATCGGGGACGTCGGTTATGCCGTTCAGTCCCTTGCCGAGTCTCACGGTTACGGCGTGCTTCGTGATTATGTGGGCCATGGCATTGGCCGCGTGATGCACGAGGACCCCAATGTTCCTAACTATGGAAAGAAGGGGAGGGGCGTTCGTCTCCAGGCCGGCATGGTCATTGCCATCGAGCCGATGGTTACGATGGGTTCCAACCATGTGAGCACGGGCTCCGACGGTTGGATTGTTACGACCAACGACCACCTGCCCGCCGCGCACTACGAGAACACTGTCGCCATCACCAATGACGGTCCGGTGATTCTCACCACGGATGCGCAAGGTGCTTGGTGTTCCTTGCAGGGCGGTGAAATGTAGGGCTTTCGTTAAACGCATGCCTTAACATTTCAAATGTAACAAGTTCCACTTAGTTGTGGAGCCATTACGAAGTTATTACGATGCGTACATACGTGTTGTAGAATACTCAATCGCTGTCGTTTTCTAGAGAAAGATGATTGCTTGTGAAGAAGGAAGACGCAATTGAGCTCGAGGGTACGGTAAAGGAACCGCTGCCCAATGCCATGTTTAAGGTCGAGCTCGAGAACGGTCATTCGGTTCTGTGCAACATTTCTGGCAAGATCCGAATGAATTACATCCGTATTCTCCCCGGTGACAGGGTTGTCGTGGAGCTTTCCCCGTACGACCTGACCCGCGGCCGCATCACCTATCGCTACAAATAGCGGCACGCATACACGCACTCCATTTCCGACTGCAGGCTTAGCTCAACCTACGGTCGGATTGTGTGTGAAGACCAGCCATAGTTTTAAACGCCTGCGGCTGGGCGAGTAGATAGTAGGGAAGTAGTTTGAGCGCTACCGAAAGGAAGAACGATGAAGGTACGTCCTTCGGTCAAGAAGATGTGCGATAAGTGCAAAATCATTAGGCGCCATGGCAAGGTCCTCGTCATTTGCGAGAACCCCCGTCATAAGCAGCGTCAGGGTTAAGAGAGGAGACTACGTTGGCCCGTATTAATGGTGTCGACCTCCCGCGTGAGAAGCGCGTTGAGATCGGTCTGACCTACATTTACGGCATCGGCCGCACCACTGCGACGAAGATTTGCGTCGAGTGCAACGTTAACGTGGATACGCGCGTTAAGGACCTCACCGAGGATGAGGTTAACGCCATCCGCGATTATATCGATAAGAACCAGATCATGGTTGAGGGCGACCTCCGCCGTGAGCGCAACCAGAACGTCAAGCGCCTTATGGACATCGGCTGCAACCGCGGCCTTCGTCACCGCAAGGGCCTCCCGGTCCGCGGCCAGCGCACCCACACTAACGCTCGTACCCGCAAGGGCCCGAAGCGTCAGATCGGTGCTAAGAAGAAGAAATAAGGAGCGCTAGATAGATGGCTACTGCTAAGAAGAACGTTCGCGCTGCCCGTCTGAAGCGCGCGGACCGTAAGAACATTTCCGTGGGCCAGGCTCACATTCGTTCTACGTTCAACAACACGATCGTTTCGATCACCGATCCCCAGGGCAACGTCATTTCCTGGAAGTCGGCTGGCCAGGTGGGCTTCAAGGGCTCCCGTAAGTCCACGCCGTTCGCTGCCCAGATGGCTGCCGAGGCTGCTGCCAAGCAGGCCATGGAGCACGGTATGAAGAAGGTTTCCGTCTTCGTCAAGGGCCCCGGCTCCGGTCGTGAGACCGCCATCCGCTCCCTCCAGGCTGCTGGCCTCGAGGTCTCGAGCATCCAGGACAAGACCCCCATTCCGCACAACGGCTGCCGCCCCAAGAAGCGTCGCCGCGTGTAACTGAAAGGATCGTATCAATATGGCAATCGACAGGACTCCTGTTCTTAAGCGCTGCCGTCAGCTCGGGATCGATCCCGCTGAGCTCGGTTACAGCAGCAAGAAGGAATCTATCCGTCAGCCCAAGCGCCGTCGCAAGGAATCTGAGTACGGCATGCAGCTGCGCGAGAAGCAGAAGGTCAAGTTCATCTATGGCGTTCTGGAGAAGCAGTTTCACGGCTACTTCAACAAGGCCCGTAAGATGAACGGCGTCACCGGTGAGAACCTCATGATCATCCTTGAGTCTCGCCTCGACAACGTCGTCTTCCGTCTTGGCTTCGCTCGCACCCGCAAAGAGGCTCGTCAGTCCGTCCGTCACGGTCACTTCACCGTGAACGGCAAGCGCGTGGACATCCCGTCCTACCGCGTCAAGGCCGGCGACGTCGTCGCTGTCGGCGAGAAGTTCCGTGACCTCCTCCCCATCAAGGAGGCCCTGATTTCCTCCGAGCGCTTTGAGGTCCCTGGCTGGCTCGAGGTCGATATCGAGAAGCTGTCTGGTAACGTGCTCGCTCTGCCGACGCGTGAGCAGATCAGCGGTGATATCAACGAGCAGCTCATCGTCGAGCTCTACTCTAAGTAGTCCATCCGGGCTGCTGAGGCTGGAGGTAATACATGTCAGAATTCATTAGGCCTCAGGTTCAGGTCGAAGAGATCAACGAGACGTCTGCTCGTGTCTCCGTCGAGCCGCTCGAGCGTGGTTACGGCGATACGCTGGGTAACTCCCTTCGTCGCGTTCTTCTGTCCTCGCTCGAGGGTGCCGCCGTCGAGGCTATTCAGATCGATGGTGCACAGCACGAGTTCATGACCATCCCTAACATGGTCGAGGATGTCACCGACATCGTCCTGAATGTCAAGGGTCTTGTCTTCAGGGCTCTCGGCACGACCGACGAGGCGACCGCCACCATTTCGGTTGACGGCCCCTGCGAGGTCACCGGTGCGGACTTCTTTATTCCGTCCGAGTTTGAGCTGGTTAACCCCGAGCAGCACATCGCTACGCTCACCGAGGGTGGCCATCTCACCATGAGCATGCGCATCGGCTATGGCCGCGGCTATGTTTCTGGCGAGGCCAACAAGCGCGACAACGATCCCATCGGTGTGATCCACGTCGACTCGCTGTACTCGCCGGTTTCCCGTTGCGCCAAGCTCGTTGAGGCTTGCCGTGTCGGTCAGCACACCGACTACGACCGCCTTGTCCTCGAGATCGAGACCAACGGCTCCATCGCCCCGCGCGACGCCGTGGTCCAGGCTGCCAATATCATTAACCAGCATATGGCCGCCTTTATGAACCTTGCCGAGACCCCCGAGGTCGAGGAGGAGGCTTCGATCTTCGCTCCCGAGGTCACCAACGACAACGCTGAGCTGGACAAGCAGATCGAGGATCTGGACCTTTCCGTCCGTTCCTACAACTGCCTTAAGCGCGCCAGCATTCACTCGGTCCGTCAGCTCGTTGAGTTCTCGGAGAACGATCTGCTCAACATCCGTAACTTCGGTGTTAAGTCGATCGAGGAAGTGAAGGACAAGCTTGAGTCCATGGGCCTGAGCCTGAAGGCTTAATGCTTCGCATATTTGAGGAGAAACTAGACCATGCGTCACAACGTTAAGAAGGGCCTGAAGCTCGGCACCGATGCGAGCCACACCAAGGCCATGAAGAAGAGCCTTGCTAAGGCCCTCTTCGAGAACGACCGCATCAAGACCACCGAGACCCGCGCTAAGGCGCTGCGTTCGGTCGTCGACCCGATCATCACCTGGGCCAAGAAGGGCGACCTGCACTCTCGTCGTCTGGCTATCGCCAAGCTCGGCGATAAGCAGCTCGTTGCCGAGATCTTCGACAAGGCTGCCCAGGGCATGTGGCAGGACCGCAACGGCGGTTACACCCGCATCATGAAGCTCGGCAACCGCAAGGGCGACAACGCTCCCATCGTTATCATGGAGCTCGTCACCGAGCCTTGCACGCCTAAGGCCAAGAAGGCTGCTCCGGCCCCCAAGAAGGCCGCTGCTCCCAAGAAGGTCGAGGCCGTCGAGGAGGCTCCTGCTGAGGAGACCGCTGAGTAGACTTTCCGTCTGCATAGGCTATATTCGAGGGGTACGTTCGCGTACCCCTCTTTTTTTGTCGCGATACCGTTACTTGTTTGTTGGGAGCGCCCATGACTGCGCCGTCTGATTTCAATTCGATTTCCGAGCTTGACGCCACGCTCGTATTTCGCGTGGCCTATGATGGCTCGTCGTATAGCGGATTTGCCGAGCAGCCGGGACAGACGACGGTTGCGGGTGAGCTGCGTCGAGCCATCGAGACGCTGCTTCGCCGTCCGATCGATCTGACGTGCGCAGGTCGTACCGATGCCGGCGTGCATGCCGTGGCTCAGTACATCAGCGTGCCCGTAACGGACGCTGAGCTCGCCCTTACGCGCCGTAGGTGGCTGCGGGCTATGGATGCCCTGCTGCCTAAAGATATCGCCATAAACGAGGTCTACAGGGCCCGTAAGGGCTTTTCTGCACGCTTTGACGCGCGTTCCCGTACGTATACGTACCGTATTGCCGATCGCGATGCGCGCCCCGTGCTGTCCCGTGGTGCCGTGTGGTGGCATCGCTATCCCTTGGACGTCGAGGCCATGTCTGCGGCCTGTCCCGCGCTTTTGGGTGAGCAGGACTTTAAGAGCTTTTGCAAGGTCGCCTCTGCCGTGGGCAAGCCTACGCACCGCTGCGTGATGCGGGCCGAGTTTGGCCATGAGGTGGCCTTTGGCGAGGATATCCTGACGTTTACCATTGAGGGCAACGCATTTTTGCATTCGATGGTCCGCACGATCGTGGGCACGCTTGTCGAGATTGGCATGCATCGCCGTGAACCCGAGTGGATGCGCGAGGTCATCGATGCTTGCGACCGTACCGCTGCGGGCCCCACGGCTCCTGCCTGCGGCCTTACGTTTATGGGCGTGGATTACGATCCCGCCGAGCTTGTCGTGCTCGACTAGGGGAGGGCTCGACGCGTCGTGCGTCGATACCTGTCATCTGTGGGCTGCACGTGTGCAACATCTGTTCTTGGCGTGCAATACAACCGGTGTCTCATTGCTTTTATTGCCGGGGTGTACCATGAACCACGATTTGATTCATTGCTGTCGAGAGGACGGATAACTTGGTTCGACGTGGCTCGCATCCGCGACTTTCGGTGATCCTTGTGGTAGAAGGTTCGCCCAGCTATGCGATGCGTGCGCTCGAGAGTATCCAGAACCAAGACCTCTACGATTTGCAGATTGTCGTTGTCTGCCGCGATGCTGCGCCCGGTGTGCGCCATTCGCTTCAAGTTGCTGCCGACAGGGACATCCATATTGATTTGATTGACGTCGAGGACGCGAAGCGCGGTGCTTGTCTTCGTGCCGGTTTTGCTGCATCGCGTGGCTCTCAAATCATCGCTATGAACGCCGATGAGTGGCTTGCTCCGCAGTCCCTTTCCAAGATGGTCGATATCGCGTGCGATACAGCGGCAGACATGGTGTTCCCCACGGTGTCGCTCGACCGCTATGATGCACATCGAGAGCGCCATTCGCGCGTCTTGGATGCTGCTCATATTTCCATTGATAGCAAATCCTCGATGGTGACCGGGCTGCCCCAGTTGATTTTAGGCGGCCTTGTCGTTCAGACCTCTGGCGTGATGTACAGCCGCTCGCTGTTTGAGGCATGCCTGTCGCGCGGCAAGGCGTACCGTACGGTTGAGTTTATGGCTTATGCGCTCTCGCAGGCACGATTCGTGTCCGGCTGCGGCGACGCTTGTTTCCACGCGGTGGCACCTAAGCTTACAGATGCCTTTGATCCCACCATGTATGCCAGGATATCCGATGACACTCGAGCGCTCGACGAGCTTGCGGACTCACTCTCGGAAGCAGATAGCGGTGGTCGGCTCAAGCTGGCAAGCCAAAAGTTCTACTTTGCCGGACTGGTCGCCTGCATCGAGAATTTGTGTCTGAGCCCGCATGGAGTGTCGTCAATCGAGCGTTCCGCCCGCATGCGTGATATGCTCGAGGCGCCTCGAACCCGTCAGATGGTCGCCGCGCTCAAGGATAACCATCGGGGACTCGGTCTGTTGTTTGGGCCGATCGCCAGCGCCAAGCCCGCGCGCTGCGTGATGTGTACGCATCTGGCAGCTTTTCTTAACCGGACGGGCGCAAAAACCGCCTAAACGGCTCATTTCGAAACAAATTTGCATAGAATTGTTTCGAAATGCGTTCTTATACACAAAAGCCTTCAAATAGCGTTAAACTATTCAATCACTGATTGATTGTCTCCGCCATCTTTTGGAGAGAGGGTTTGTATGGCTAAAAAACGCAATGGGCGCCAGGATGCCATTAGAGATATTGTGCGCAATAAGGACGTCCGCACGCAGCGCGTGCTGGTCGATGAGCTCCGCGCTATGGGCTTTGATTGCACGCAGGCGACTGTCTCTCGCGATATTGCCGATATGGGGCTGCGTAAGCTCCCTGAGGGCATCTATGTTCTGGCAGAGGACCTGCACCTGCAGCGTATGGTTTCCGAGCTCGTAACGGGCGTTCTGCGCACCGATAATCTGGTTATGATCAAGGCTCAGCCTGGCACGGCTTCCGGCATCGCCGCCGCCGTTGATGCGGCAGAGCTGCCCGATGTGCTTGGCTCGCTTGCCGGCAACGATACGATTTTGGTTATTGCCCAGACGGCCGAGGATGGCGAGCGTCTTGAGGCGCTGATCAATAAGCTGAGCAATTCTCGCAAGTAGGCGTGCGGGTCGTGCGCTCGGCACCGTGCGCGCTGACATAGTGGCTTGTAAGGGGTATCGACGTTGGTCGGTGCCCCCTTTTTGTCTGCCGGTATAAAGACCGCCCATCAGGTCGCTTGAAACTAAATAGGCCCCCGAGCAGTTTAATAAGCTGCTCGGGGGCCTTGTTGCTTATGGCCGGATGATTTCTAGCCGACCGTATCGTCAGGCGTGGGCGAGGGGTCGGGAGTGGGTGTAGGCGTAGGCGTAGGCGTGGGCGTGCCGCCATCGCCGCCGGTCGAACCACCAGTGGAGCCGCCCGTTGAGCCACCGGTCGTACCGGTGCCGCCGGTGGTGTCACCGCCCGTGGTCTCGGTGGTCGTGGTCGTCGTGGTCGTCGTTGTGGTGGTTTCCTCTTCGTCCTCGTTCTCGTCCTTGTCGTCGTTCTCCGTCTTCTTGGTGTTGTTGGTGCCGTAGAACTTCCAGACGCTGTTGTTCTTGTAGGTGGGCGCCGTTCCGGTCGCAAACTCCTCGCGCTCGGTACCGGTCAGAACGGTGTTCATAAACCGCTTAAAGACAGGCAGGTTGGTGCTGTCGCCCAGCAGGTCTGTGCCATATTTTTGGATGGGAATCTCGCCCGCGGAATAGCCGGTCCACAGGGCGCACGCCAGCTGCGGGGTATAGCCGCAGAACCACAGGTTGGTGGTGTTGTCGGTGGTGCCCGTCTTGCCGGCATAGGGCTGGTTGACGCTCAGGGCGCCGGCAGCACCCGTACCGCCGCCCTTCATGACGCCGGACAGAACATCGGTGACCGCGGCGGCCTCGCCCTCGGTAAGTACCTGTGAGGGATTGTCGGTGTGCTGGTACAGCACCGAACCGGTACGAGAGTCAATCTCGGTGATGGCGATCGGCTGGCGATAGGAGCCGCCGTTGGCAAACGTCGCGTAGGCGGCGGCCATCTCGAGCGGCGAGATCGAGCCGGTGCCGAGGGTCATGACGGGAACGTCCTCGATGTTGTCCTTGGCGGGATCGATGCCGAGCTTTTTGACGAGCGAGATGATCTTGCTGTTGCCGACGGCTTCCGCCACCTGGATGTAGCCGGTGTTGGAGGAGTATGCCGTCGCCTGCTTAAGCGTGATGTTGCCATAGCTATGGTTGGCGTAGTTTTGGACCTCGGTCGTGGTGCCCTTGGCCTTGAGCGGCGAGTTGCAGTTGAGGGTGACGTTGGGGTTCATGCCGTTTTGGATGGCAGTTGCCAGCGTAAAGGCCTTAAAGGTGGAGCCGACGGGACGCTTGGCCGTGGCATGGTTTACGTGGTTCTCGTCGGCGTTGTAGTCATAGCCGCCCACCATGCACTTGATGTAGCCGGTCTTGGGGTCGACGACGACCATGCCCATGTCCAGGCCGTCGAGTGAGAGCGTGTCGAGCTGCTCGCGGACGGCATTCTCTGCCACCTGCTGCATCGTGGGGTCGATGGTGGTCTTGACGGTCAGGCCGCCCTTAAAGAGCACGTCGGTCGAGAACTCCTGCTCCAGCAGCTGCTTAACATAGGCGACAAAGTAGGGCTGCGAGTATACGTCGACGCCGCTGCCCGAAATCTCGGTCACGTTGAGGGTGATGGGCTCGGCCTGTGCGGCATCGTGCTCCTCCTGGGTGATGTGGCCCAGGCGCAGCATGTTGTCGAGAACCTTGTTGCGGCGAGACAGTGCCAGGTCGGGGTTGACCGTGGGGTCGTACTGCGAAGGCGAGTTGGGAAGGCCGATGAGCAGCGCGGCCTCGCTCAGGGTGAGGTCGGCGGCGCTCTTGGACAGGTAGGTCTCGGCTGCGGCCTCGATGCCGTAGGCGCCGTGACCGTAATAGATGGTGTTGAGGTACATCATGAGGATCTCGTCTTTGGAGTACATGTCCTCCATCTTGATGGCGATGTAGGCCTCGCGCACCTTACGCTCGATGGTCGAGTCGAACTGCTCCTCCTGCAGGATGGTGTTGCGCACCAGCTGCTGGGTGATAGTCGAGGCGCCTTCGTGCCCGCCGCCGAGGGTTGCCACCGCAGCACGCGCGATACCCCACAGGTCGATACCGCCGTGCTCGTAGAAGCGCTCGTCCTCGACGTCAACGGTGCCCTGCAGCACGTAGGGGGAGACCTCGTCCTTGGTGATGGACTTGCGGTTTTGCGTGTAGAAGCTCGCGATCTTGTTGCCGTTGCAGTCGACGATCTCGGTGGGCTCGCTCACCAGATACGCGTTGGCGTCGGTGTAGTCGGGCAGATCGGACAGCCAGCGGTTGACGTTGCCGACCATGCCGATGCCAAACGCGACGCCTGCGATAAGCAAAAAGCCCAAAAATGAGAGCAGGATTATGGGCAGAGCATGCGTCTTTGAACGGCTACGTCCCTGTCGTTGGCGAGGACCCATATATTGACCTCCAGGTATGTCGTGCCGGACGGTGGATGTGCCGTCGAGGCAGGATGGACATAAGTTATTACACGATAAACCAAACGGGGCGCGCGAGGCCTCGTGTATGCTGGAAGACGGCATTTTTCAGAGTGAATGCATACCTTGGTAAGGAGTTTGCCGATGGCGATTCGGGCGATGGGGCCGAGCGGACAATACGAGACTGGATTGGATGCTGCCGGTGCGGCGCTGCCCGAGCTGCTGGCGCCGGCGGGCGGGCTCGACCAGATGCTTGCGGCCATCGCCGCGGGCGCCGATGCCATCTATGCGGGGTTGGGCGGCTTTAACGCCCGCGTGAGCGCGCATGGCTTTACGGATGACGAGTTTGCGCGCGGCTGCGCCGTGGCGCATGCCCATGGCGTGCGCGTGTACGTGACGCTCAACGTGTTCGTGTTTGACGATGAGCTGTCCGATGCGGTGGCGCTGGGAGCTCATGCACTGGAGTTGGGCGCCGATGCTCTGATTGTCGCCGATGCCGGGTTGGCCTGCGCGCTGCGCGCGGCGATTCCCGGGGTCGAGATTCACCTGTCCACGCAGGCGGGCGCTCATAGCGAGGGTGCCGTGCAGTTGGCTGCCAAGGAGTTGGGAGTTGAGCGCGTGACGACGGCACGCGAGCTGGCGGTCGACGAGATTGCGGCGCTATGTGCCACGGGCGTGCCCATCGAGGTATTCTGCCACGGTGCGATTTGCATCGGCTATTCGGGGGCGTGCGAGTTCTCGGCCCTGCGGCGTGGGCGCTCGGCGATGCGCGGCGACTGCACGCAGCCGTGCCGTCTGGCGTACGACCTGGTGGACGAGGCGGGGCAGAGCGTTGTCGCCGTCGAGGGAGATCGCCTGCTGTGTCCGCGCGACTATCTGGGTATTGCGCATCTGCCCGAGCTTGTAGATGTCGGCGTGGCGTCGCTCAAGATCGAGGGGCGCATGAAGAACCCCGACTATGTATTCAACGTGGTGCGGGTGTGGCGCCGGGCACTCGATATGCTGTGCGACGGCGCGTGGGACCCCGGTGCCGTGGAAGGGCTTGAGCGCGAGCTGGGAAGGTCGTTTAACCGTGGGTTTACCGATGCGTACCTGCGAGGGCGTTCGGGTGCCGAGCTGATGAGCTTTGAGCGCGCAATTAACCAGGGCGTGCGCGTGGGCCGCTTGGTCGCTGTGGGCCACGAAGAGGTGACCGTTGAGTTCGACGCCGCCGTGGCGGCGGGTGACACGCTCGAGATTCGGTTCTATCCGGGTGTCGACGCGCGTCCCGATGTGCCCAAGCGCTGGCCGCAGGTGCCCTGCCCGGTGGATGCCGCAGCGGGGGAGCGCGTCGTCGTGCATTGCAAGCGTAAGGTTGACACGGGCTGCGAGGTGTACCTGATTCGCAGCGCCGGCGTGTTGGATCAGACGGCGGCGGTGTTGGAGCGCATGCGGGCCGAGGCGGATGCGATTGCGCCCGTTGCGCGTGCCGTTGAGGTGCTGCCCTTTGAGGGCGTTACGGTGGATGGCGGTGCGTCGACGGAGTTGGTGGAGTGCGCGGTTCCCGCTCGCATGGTTTTTGCTTGGCAGCTGATGGATGCCGACCCGCGCGGAGAACTCGATTTGTCCGACGCTGTTGTGGTGCTTGACGAGGTGTGCCGCACGGGTGACGCTGACTGGACCCGCTCACTGATGCAGTGTGCCGGGCGCGTTGTCTGCCGCAACCTGGGACAGGTGGTGATCGCTCGCGAGCTGGGCGTGACGTTTGACGTGGCGGCGCCGGTGTTCTGCGCGAATCGGGCCACGCTTACCTGGCTGCGCGGACTCGGTGCGGGGCGGGTGTACTTGCCGGCCGAGTTGCTCGGCAATGATGCGGAGCGTATTGCCGAACTGGCTGCTGAACCCGGCGTCTGGGGTCCGGTCGATGCCGACCGTCCCGAGCTTATGGTGTGCGAGCACTGCCTGCTGACCGCCGAGGGCGTCTGCGCTACCGATGCGACGGGACAGGTCCGTTGCCGCGACTGCTTGCGTCGTCGGCAGGTACGCTATCTGGTCGAGCGTGACGGTACACGTCTGCCAGTTGCCATTGACGCATGCGGCAGGACGAGGATTTTCCTGTCGTAGGTGCCGCGTCGCGTCAGTTTGTTATCATAAGAGAGTTTATGGACTTCCAGCACCGCCGTTTTCGGCGAGGGTGCTATAGCAAAAGGAGGATACCCAATGCTGTCTGTTGACGAGCAAATGCGTATCATCACCTCGGGCGCCGCGCAGATCGTTCCCGAGGCCGACCTTCGCAAGAAGCTTGAGAAGGGCGAGCCCCTCAACATCAAGCTCGGCGTCGACCCCACCAGCCCCGACCTGCACCTGGGCCACGCCGTGCCGCTGCGCAAGATGCGTCAGTTCCAGGACCTGGGCCACAACGTCACCCTCATCATCGGCAACGGCACCGCGCTGATCGGCGACCCCTCGGGCAAGAACTCCACGCGTCCGCAGCTTTCGCAGGAGCAGATCGAGGCCAATGCCGAGACCTACGTGAGCCAGGCCATGAAGATTCTGGACCCCGAGAAGACCACCATCGTGCACAACGGCGATTGGATCCTTTCGATGGATCTGGCCGGCCTGCTGCAGGTGTGCTCCAAGTTCACCGTTGCCCGCATTCTTGAGCGCGACGACTTTACCAAGCGCTACCAGTCTCAGACGCCGATCGCCCTGCATGAGTTCCTGTATCCCGTGATGCAGGCTTTCGACTCTGTGCAGATCAAGGCCGACGTGGAGATGGGCGGCACCGATCAGCTCTTCAACCTGCTCGCCGGCCGCGAGCTCATGGAGAAGATGGGTATGGAGCCGCAGATTGCGCTCACCATGCCGCTGCTCGAGGGTACCGACGGCGTGCGCAAGATGTCCAAGTCCTATGGCAACTACATCGGCCTGACCGACGCTCCCAAGGACATGTTCGGCAAGACCATGTCCATCCCCGACGAGATGATCGGCAAGTACTATCGTCTGGCCAGCTCGCTCACCCCTGCCGAGGTCGACAAGATCGACGCCGCCCTGGCCGATGGCTCCGCCGACCCCTACGAGCTCAAGCGCGCTCTGGGCCGCGACCTGTGCGACACCTACCACGGCGCCGGCGCCGGCGACGAGGCTCAGGCCGAGTTCGACCGCGTATTCAAGGAGGGCCAGCTCGCCGACTTCCCCGAGAAGCACGTTGAGCTGACCGTCAACGACGAGGGCCAGATCTACCTCGCCGGCCTGCTCAAGGACTTGGGTCTTTCGGCGAGCGCCGGCCAGGCCCGTCGCGAGATCGACGGCGGCGGCGTCAAGATCAACGGCAAGGCCGTGGCTCCCAAGAGCTACAACATCGACCCCAGCGCCCTCAAGCTGGGCGACACCCTCTCCGTCGGCAAGCGCAAGGGCTTCAAGTTGATTTAGTTCCGCCGTTCTAACGAACGGCGGACCGGCCGACGCTGCGCGGGCCGCATTTGGACAATCTGACGTTCAACTTCAAGGGCGCGACCAGAAGGTCAGCGCCCTTTCGTTTCACGTCACCTTGTCTCAAATGCGGCCCGCTCGCTGTCGTTGCCAAAACATCGGCGCTTCCGTTGTTGGCACTTTGGGACGTTCCTTCTGTGCCGGCACTTTGGGACAATCCTTGCCATTAATGCAAAGCAACCTGTCCCCATTGCGTCAAGCGGCGTGTGCCGTTAAGCGGAGAGGCGCATTGTTGACCCATCGTTTGGGCATACAATGGCTATTGGCTTGCTGCGGTGAAGGCTTGTCCGCTCCGCAGCTTTTTTCTACGGTTAAAGGAGTATGTATGTCCGTTGAGGTCATGAGGTCTGTGATCGAGGCCGCCGAGGGCCGCGTGCCCGTCGACAGGCTGTTTACCAATGCGCAGATCGTCGACGTGTATGGCCAGCGTGTGGCGCCCGGTAGCGTTGCCGTCAAGGACGGTGTGATCGTCGGCGTGCTCTACGGTGGTCGCGACGATGCCGCTGGCACCTACGAGGCAACTGAGGTCATCGACTGCCAGGGTCGTTATCTCGCTCCCGGTTTTATTGACGGGCATCTGCATATCGAGTCTTCGAACATCCGTCCCGCCGAGTATGCTCGCATGGCCGCGACGCGCGGTACCACCACCGCCATTGCCGACAGCCACGAGATTGCCAATGTTGCCGGTCTCGACGGCTTGCGCTTTATGATTGAGGATGGCCGCCGCGCACCCATCTCCATCAAGTACATGATGCCTTCGTGCGTGCCCGCGCTGCCCGATGAGCAGGCCGGTGCCGTTATTTCGGCTGCCGATATGCAGGCGTTTTTTGCCGAGCATCCGGGCGATGTCTTTGGTCTGGGCGAGATGATGAACCTGCCGGGCGTCTTTATGGCCGACCCCGAGACCTGTGCTCGCATTGATGCTGCCAACCAGACGCCGTCCAGGCAGGTTGACGGCCATGCGCCGCTCGTTGCCGGTAAGGACCTCAACGCCTATGCCGCAGCGGGCATTATCGCCGACCACGAGTCGACGATTCCCGAGGAGGCGCTCGACAAGCTGTCTCGCGGCATGTACGTGATGCTGCGCGAAGGTACGTGCAGCCATGACCTGGCCAACCTGTCTCCGATGCTGCTGGAGAATCCTGCCCGTACCCGCCGCTGCTGCTTTGCGACCGACGACCGCGCTCCTTCCGATGCGCTTGCGACCGGCATGATCGACAACGCCTGCCGCGTGGCTATCGAGGCCGGCATCGACCCGGTGGTCGCCATCTCTATGGCGTCCCTTTCCACGGCTGAGGCATTTGGCCTGGACCACGGCTGTCGCGACCCGCATGAGCTCCGTGGCGCGATCGCCCCGGGCAAACGCGCCGACCTGCTGTTGCTCGATGACCTGACGTTTGCCAAGGCTCCGCATCGTGTCTATGCCGCCGGTGCTCTGGTGGCGCAGGACGGCACCTTTGTGGGCGAGATTGCACCCGAGATGGCCGAGGTTGCGGCCCTTGCCGATGAGCTGCGCGCTTCCGTTAAACTGCCGAAGCTATCGCTCGACGTGTTCGACTATGCCTTTAAGCCGGGCGAGGCCGTGATCGACGTGGTGCCGGGTAAGGCCATCACGGGTATGGCTCGCCCCGAGAGTGCCGAGGGCCTGCGCCGCATTATGCTGATCGAGCGCCACGGCCGCGGCGTGTCGCTGCAGGCCGAGGGCGCCGATGGCGACGGCCCCGCTGGCCTGGGCCTGGTCGGCAAGCATATCGGTCGCGGCTGGGTGCGCGGCTTTACCATCACGGGCGGTGCCATCGCCTCGACGATCGGCCACGACTCGCACAACGTGTGCGTGGTGGGCGACAGCGCGGCTGATATGATGGCTGCCGTCGAGGCCGTGGGCCAGGGCGGCCACGTGCTGGTGCGCAACGGCAAGGTCGTGGCGCGTATTCCGCTGGCGCTCGGTGGCCTTATGAGCGAAGGCACGGCCGAGGACGTTGCTGCGCAGCACGACGACTTTATGGTCAAGGCGCGCGCCATGGGTATTGAGCCGCCGCTCGACCCCATCATGGGCATCATCTTCCTGCCCCTGCCGGTCATCCCGACGCTCCGCATCCGCCCCGAGGGCATGTTCGACGTCACAACCTTCACCTACGCCGACTAGTCATCGGGGACGTTCTTAAACGACTAGTCATCGGGGACACTCTTTGGCGGGCTGCCTGACGCCGCGACCGTAGGACCTCTGGCATGTGTGAGCTATTTGCCAGGTCCTTGTAACGTTTACGCCCGCGGAGTCTTATTTGAGCTCCCTTTGGGTACGTTGGAATCGGATACGCGTTTGATTCCAACAAGCCCGAAGGGAGCTTTTCTATGTTTAAACTGATTGCATCCGATATGGACGGCACACTGCTTGACGAAAACGGCCAGGTGCCTCCTGAGACCTACGAACTGATTCTGGCGCTACACGAGCATGGCGTGCATTTCGCCGCATCGTCAGGTCGTCGCTACGATCGCCTGTGCGAGTTCTTTGCGCCCGTTCGCGACAAGATGGACTTTGTCGCCGCTAACGGCGCCCAGGTCTACGCCGACGGTAAGATGGTAGACCGTGAGGTGTATTCCCACCTGGCGATTCGAAGGCTCGCCCAGGCCGTCAGGACGTTTCCCAATCTGCATCTTGCGCTCTTTGACCGAACCAAGTCCTTCCTGCTCGATGACGAGTGCAAGTTCGTGCGTGAGGTCGATAAGGACCTTCCCAATGCCGAGCGCATTTGGGAGCTGCCCGATCCCAACGTAAATATCATCAAAGCGAGTATCTTTTGCGACGACAGTGCGGTTATGGACAGTGCGTACGTGCTACAGCGCGAACTTGGTCAGCTCTTTACTTTTGCGCCTTCGGGCAACGCGTGGATCGATGCCATGCAGCCTGGTGTGTCGAAGGCCTCGGGTATCGCGCAGCTCGCGGAGCATTACGGCATTGGACGCGACGAGGTCATGGCGTTTGGTGACTCGATGAACGACTACGAGATTATTCGCTTTGTCGGCACGGGCTGCGCGATGGAAAACGCGCGCCCCGCGCTCAAGGCGGTGGCCGATCGCGTCGTAGGCTGCAACCGCGACCACGCCGTTCAGCATGAGCTCCGTCGCGTGCTGGAGAGTCTCTCCTAATCCGGCAGATGGGGACGTTCCTTTTCTGCCGACAGTGGGGGACAGTCCTTGCAGCTTTTTGCGAAGAGTGTCCCCAGTGACTAGTCGTTTAAGAATGTCCCCAATGATTGATCAATGACTAGGCGAGGGCGGCCATGATGGTGCGGGCGACGCCGTCGTGGTCGTTGTCGTATTCGGTGATGGCGTCGGCGGCCTCGCGATCTTCGGGCTCGGCGTTGATCATGGCCATGCCGTGGCCCGCTGCCTGCAGCATGGGGATGTCGTTGATGTTGTCGCCGAACGCCCAGGCGTCGGCGAGACGCTCGCCCAAGTGCTCGCATAGCCACGTGAGGGCCGTCCCCTTGGTGGCGCCCTCGCCCATGACCTCGATATTCATGGCGTACGAACGCGTGACCTCAATGCCTTCGAGCGTGTCGAGCGCCGCCGCGATGGCGTCGCGATCGGCCGGGTCGTGCCAGTACATGGCGATGCGTTCGAGCGTCTCGACCTCGTCGATCTTGCTGTCGATATCCATGTCGATCGGTGTTCGTGTGCGCTTGAGCGAAGCCGCGATGTGGGGGTCGCCGCCACAGAACTCATCCAGACGCCCGTATAGCGAGCGGGGGAGGAAGCACTGCCCATCCGCGAAGATATCGAAGGTCACATCGTGGCCGGCGGCAATGCGATGGATGCGGTGGGCAATGCCACGGTCGAGCGGACGGCTCAAGATGCACGTGGCGCGCGAGGCGTCGATGGGCGTACCGGCGTCGAGCTGCCAGACGCTGGCACCGTTGGCGCAGACCGCGTAGTGTACGGCGGGGTGGGCGAGGATGGGCTCAAAGATGCCTGACAGCGGGCGCCCCGTGCAGGGCACAAACTCAACACCGCGGCGCGCAAGCTCGTCGAGCATCGCCCAGGTGGCGTCGCTCATCTGCTTGTCGCTCGTCAACAGCGTTCCATCCATATCGGAAAACACAATCATTTGATGCAGCCCTTTCTGCTGGCATAAAAAGCGTGGCCGAGGGCGGTGATTCCCTGGCCACGCTCGAGTTCTATAACGGTCCGCGTCCTAGCGGTCGGCGAGCGGCTTGTACGCAAGCGGCTCGATAACCGGGCGATAAGCCGGGCGAATAATGCGGTGCGCGCAGAAGAGCTCTTCCATGCGGTGTGCCGACCAGCCGGCCATGCGGGCGACGGCGAATAGCGGCGTAAAAAGCGTCTCGGGTACGCCGAGCATCTTGTAGATAAAGCCTGTGTACAGGTCGATGTTGGCGCAGATGGGCTTAGTCATGCCGTGGTCGCGCATCACCTGCGGTGCCAGGCGCTCAATGCGCTCGATGAGCGCGAACTCATCGCCCAGGTCCTTCTTGGCGGCAAGTGTGCGCGCGTAACGGCGGCACACCTCGGCGCGCGGGTCGCTCAGCGTGTAGACGGCGTGGCCCATACCGTAGATGAGGCCCGTGCCGTCGAAGGCCTGCTTGTCGAGAATCTTGCCCAGGTAGGCTGCGACCTCGTCCTCGTCCTCCCAATTGGAGACATGCGCACGGATGTCCTCGTGCATGGACACGACCTTGGCGTTGGCGCCGCCGTGGCGCGGGCCCTTGAGCGAGCCGATGGCCGCGGCGTAGGCGGAATACGGGTCAGTGGCCGAGGAGGACAGCACGCGGCAGGCAAACGTGGAGTTGTTGCCGCCGCCGTGCTCGGCATGCAGCATGAGCATCACGTCGAGCAGCATGGCTTCGTCGCGGGTGAATGCCATGCCGCCGCGCAACACCTGCAGGATGGTCTCGGCGGTGGAGAGGCCGGGCGTGGGGTGCGGTACATGAACCTCGGAGCCGCGGCGCTTGGCGACCGAGGCCATATGCGCGAAGGCGGCGATGCGGGGGAGACGGGCGAGCATGGAGATGGCGACGTCGATTTCGTGCTCGGGTGTAATGGCGTCGGGCTCGGCGTCGAAGGCGTAGAGCAGCAGCACGGCGCGCTGAAGCACATTCATGATGCTCGACGACACCGTGGTCATGGGGAACTCTTTGACGTACTCGTCGCTCAGGTGCCTAAAAGCACCCAGACGTCCGCAAAAACCGTCGAGCTCCTCTTTGTTGGGCAGAGAGCCCGTGATGAGCAGGTAGGCGACCTCTTCGTAGCCATAGCGATCCTCGGCCTGGGCGTTGTTGACCAGGTCCTCGATACTGTAGCCACGAAGCGTGAGTTTGCCCTGATCGGGCACGACCTTTCCGTCGACCTTGTTGTAGCCATGCACATCCGAGATGCGGGTAAGGCCCGCGACCACGCCCGAGCCGTCGGCATTGCGCAGGCCGCGCTTGACGTTGTGCTCCACGAACAAGCCCTCGTCGTACGGGGCGGTCGGCAGGCCGTGGTAGAGGTTTTCGCTTTCGGGCGAAATCTGACGGCTCGCCTCGTAATCCAAAACCAGGCGGCTCAGGTGATCGTCGAAGCGGTAGTAGATTTTCTTGGCGTCGTAGGCCATGCGCGCTCCTCTCCGGTCCGCTTGGGGGCCGCGCGCTTGGACGATATGACGTCAAGCTGCCCCGGGCGGATTGTTCGCTACAGGCGGTACATAAAGTTAAAGACGTCCTCGCGCTGGATGGACACGTTGACGCCCGAAAGCTCGCCTGCTTCGGCCAGGGCCTTCTGCAGTTCGGCGAAGTCGAGCTTGGACTCGGCGGTGTCGGCCAGCATGGTCATGGTGAAGATGTCCTCGATAATGGACTGCGTAATGTCGCGGATGTCGACGTTGGCCTCGCCCAGAACACGGGTGACGCCGGCGACGATACCGGGGCGGTTCTTGCCAAGGACGGTGATGACGATGCGGGAGGACGAGATCTCGGCCATGGGAAACCCTTTCGCGTGGTTGCGGCGCGCGGGGGCGCTCCGCTACGGTACAGTGTTCATCATTGTACCTGTCTGGCGCAAAAAAGGCGCGCTCGCTGCGGCGTTACATGCCTGCAACATGAGCGTAAGGGGGAAGGCCGCACGGGGAAGAGCCGTCTGGCGCGTGTCCGGCTCGTGTTGGGTTGATTTCCGATCTCAGCCGAACACATTGAGCGGACAGGCCGTTCCCGCAGTCAGCCGAACGCCTCCGACGGCTGATTCCGAACTGGAAGCGGAGGGCATCCCCGCCCTTCGGTAGGGGATACCGCTCCGCGGCGCATGCCGCGGGCGGCGCCCCTATCGGACCACCGTGGCCTCGGTCGGGATGGCCCCCAGCACCGCCGCGTACTCGGTGGGGTAGAGCCGGCTGATCGTCTTCACGTCGCGTATGACGATATTCCGGTCGTCCGGCTCGGTGATGCCGTATCCGAACGCCTGGAGCGTCTCGATGGACTCCTGGATCCTCTGTTGGAACATGGGGCCCGGATCGACCCTCAGCCCGAGGTACCCGCGCCAAAGGCACGGCGAGGCGCGCAGCATGTTGTGGATTTTGGAGATAGGCTCGATGTCGGCGTAGACGTTGAGCGTCACC
Source organism: uncultured Collinsella sp. (assembly GCA_900545485.1). Classification (GTDB taxonomy): domain Bacteria; phylum Actinomycetota; class Coriobacteriia; order Coriobacteriales; family Coriobacteriaceae; genus Collinsella. The sequence continues at coordinate 28,015 of UQZD01000008.1, forward strand.
ATGGCGTCCTTGTGCCCGAGGATGGATTGGAGCGCCTTGATATCGCCGCCCTGGCGGATCCGCTGCGTGGCGAACGTGTGGCGAAGGCCGTGGGACGTAATCAGCTCGTCGTTGGTGCCCATGAGGCCGTTGGTCTTCGAGAACGTCTTGAACGCCCTGCAGATATAGCTGGTCGTCGCGAAGGTCGCGCCCGGCCCCGACAGGACGTAGCAGTCCCCGATTCCGACCGACCCGACGAGGCCACGCGAGCGCAACTTCCCGTGATTGATCTCGTGAATCTCCTTCAGGAAGGGGAGCAGACCGACCGGGTCGATGGGAATGGCCCTGGAATCATGGGTCTTGGTGTCCTTGATGAACGAACCCATCCCCTTCGCGTACGCCACCGAGTGCCTGATCGAGATCAGGCCCGTCTCGAAATCCACATCGCACCACCGAAGGCCGCAGACCTCGCCGATTCGCATCCCCGTGTGCAGGGCGAGTACGACCGCCCTCTAATCCTCGGCGGACCAATCGAGTCCGAACTCCTTTCGGGCATCCTCTTCGCTCATGACTTCGAGAAGGTCTCCGGGTTGGCAACGAAGGGCGAGGCATAGCTGCTCGAGTGTGTTGAAGCGAATGCCGCGAATATGCCCTTTTTTTATACGGGACAGGTTCACGGGCGTGGTTCCAATCCTTTCGGCAAGTTCGTTCGAGGAAATCTTTCGCTCGGCCATGATCTTGTCGAGGCGAACAATTACGGGCATGGCGTTTCCTTACGCAATCTCGTCGGAGTCGAGGTACAGCTCTCGGGCGTACAAGAAGAGCTGGGAAAGCATGAACAGGACGATGCCGAGAACCAGAGAGGTCCAGTCGAATGATGAAGCGATCTCTTGGGCGCCGACGGCCCCCTCGCCGCCAAACATCGAAACGGAGGTTTCGAGTGAGCCGGCGTAGAGGCTGGTGGCAGCTTGAACAACGAAGAGAATGCCGAGCACCTTCAAGCATGTCGCAGACCCTTTCTTGAAGGGGTCTCCGCTCTTGATCGTCCACACGAGAACGGCGCTGAGGATGGTCGTAGCGATACCGATGACGGCAGGGGCCAATGTCGAGATCGCAAGGGCTGGATACGCGGGGGAGTCTGCAATTACAGGGTTGTCGAGCACTTCGATTGCTGGCTTTAAGGAGAACGCCACTTGTGCGATGGCGGTGACGCAAAGGGCCGCAGAGGCTATCGCACATGCGATGCGGAAGGAATGAAGCCGGGGAGTGCGATTGTCGGAACTCATAATAACCTCCGAAGAATTTAAAAAACTCAGGTTACTTTTTAACAGCTTATGTTAAATTGACTTTGTCGGCAAGTAATCACAGCATGCTGCAACCGAAACCCCTCTAGATTGGAGAGGATTATGTTCAGTACTGTTAAGTCGTGTAAGCTCTTGGTTTTCCTCGGCCTCGCTCTTTGTCTGTTGCTGCCGGGAGCCCCCGCTTTTGCGGATACCCCGATGCCTCCTTCCCAGGAGAGCAGCCAGTGTGCCCTCGTTGAGCCCCTCGGGTATACGGACGACGTCGTCGATACCTACTGGAGCTACAGCTGTCCTCGCGGCGTAAGCGGGCACAGCATCTCGATGTTCAACATCTCTTACAAGACGATCTCCTACCGAAATGGCTATCGCCGATCCGCGCATCATAGGGAATCCCGCCTCGCTGCAATGTGTTCCTGTGGTGTTCTTGGCACAACTGATAAATGGCAATTTGTCTATAGCACCTACTAGATGCGAGGAGGGGCCGAGCATTTTGTTCGGCCCCTCTGTTCCGACTGGATGAGGTCAAGGTTGGCGATGAATATGCTCAAAATCTCGAAGGCAATCTTTAGGTCGCTCCTCTCCTCCAGGTCGCTCTGTGTTGCCGTTGTTGCGTTGATGGTTCTTTGTGCTTTGCCCGTCTTCAGGAGCGCGGCTGGCATCGACGGACGGGTTGAATACCTCGAGTCGGGAATAACCCGTGTTGAGCAGGAATTGTCAGCATCCTATGCGGATGCGCTTGTGAATGCGGGGGAGGAGGGCGTCTATACCTCTTCATCAAGCATGCCCGCGCTTCTGTACCCTCTTGCCGCGGGGCGTCTTGTCTTGGCGCCGCTCTCTCCTCTGCTTCCGTTTCTGCGGGTATCGGATGGAGCGTACTCCTTTTATGACGGATCGAAGGAGTACTTGCTATGGGCCGCAACGGCCGTTGCCGTTTCGTTCCTTGCCGCGCGTCTTAACAAACGTGAAAAACTCATCATCCAGGCACCGATGGGTGAGCTGGGCAGGCTTGTTGCATCGAGCGTATGGGCGAGTGTTTTTGCGATGCTTGCCGTCTTCGCCGTCAATCTTCCAGGGATAATCGCCGCACTTGTGAAGAATGGCCCGGGCTCGCTGTTCTATCCGATAGGCTACGTTCAATATGCGACTCCGGTTATCAAACCGGCTTGGCTGGTGTTCGCACAGACGGCCATCTTGCAATTCTTGGTGGCGGCGTTCATCTCGCTCGTCGTTCACCTTGCCGTGAAGATTGCCAATAACCCTACGCTTGGAATCGTGTTCGTATGTGCCCTGATGGGGGTGACGATGGTTCCCGGGTATTACGGAAGATCCATCGCTTTACGTGAGTTCGCCCTGTTGAATCCCCTTTCGTATGCGAACACCGAGCTGACCGTCGGCGCCTATAGCCCGTACCCGACAACGCAGATAGTGAATCTGCCCGGACTTTGCTTCGGGCGTGGCGCGATTACCCTCGTATGCGCAATCGGGATCGAGGTGCTGGCAATTAGCCTGCTTTGCGTTGCTGGAAAGAGCGGCTGCGCGCGCCCGATGCCCCCGATTTGTCTTGAGAGAGGTTCCTTCACCGCATCGAGAACGGCAACTCGTTCGAGCGCTTGTGCCTTCGCCGTTGCATACGTAAGAACGATGGGGAAACTGCTCCTGCATTCTCCTGTCATCGCCGTGTGCGCGATTGCAATGTCGACGACGATGCTGGTCCCAGCCCTGGTCGAGGTGTTTCCTGACGCTGATGCCGTTTCCGCCGGTCGGTATAGGGATGGGGAGCTCCGTTCAATAGATCGGTATCTAGAGCAGGACGCTGCGAATATGGACGTCGAGGGCAAAGCGGCCCTGGAAGACATGCGAGGTGCCCTTTCGGGTTTCGTGTACGCGCCTACGCCTGCGGAGGGATTTCAGAGCCTTGCGACGTACGAGCGCGCTCGAGGCGAGCTGGGCGTGGCAGATGCGACCCTCCTGCAATCGATCGGAATCGAGCCGGAGACTCCTTCTCGTGCGGAGGCGCGCGCCCTTCTGCTCGAGTCGATCGCGAGCTTGCCGGACCCCAAGGTTTACGAGTTAAGTACGAAGATGCCCCCATTAATCCTCCTTTCCTATCTCCAGGCAGCGCTTCCTTCCTTGTTTTGGCTGTTGCCCGTGGTTGTCACATCGCTTGCGTGCATCCACCTGCAGTGTCGTTCCCTTCTGGTTCTCCAAGTCCCCGCAACAGCGCATGTGCGTTTTCTGACGGCCGTTGCGCTGTCTCTCCTGCTTGGCTTGGCGCTGCTTTTGGTGTCGATGGTTCCCGCTGCGGTTGTGTCCTTGATTAAGAACGGTGCGGGTGGATCGGAGTATCCCGTCGCTCTCATTCGGGCGGGAGCTTCGACAACGTCCATGGTGGGGGAGGCGGTGTTGTGCAGTATTCCGTTGCTGGTCATGGCATACGGCGTGATTTCCGTCGTCGCTGCGTTGACAGCAGCGATTAGCCGCAACCCCGTTGTCACCGGAGTGGTTTGCGCGGTTCTCCTGGTGTTGGGTTCGTTGAGCGCTCATGTTGAAAGCGCGGGCATGGGCGTCGCGCTGCTGGCTCCATTCGCCTCGTTTGATCCCGCTTCCCAGGTGGGGACGATTGGGTTCCTTGGGCGAGGGACGAACGCGATGCCTTTTGGAGAGGTCGTCGGCGCATCGGGCGCTCTGCTGGTGGTTTTGGGCGCCGTATCTCCGTTGGTGGCGCGCCTGGGTGTTCCAAAGATCGAAAGGGGACGGTCTCGATGATTGGCCTTCAAACGCTGACGATCTCTTATGGAAAGAAGGTGCTCGTAGATTCGGTGGACGCTGAGTTTGCCCCGGGTACGGTCTACGGTCTCGTCGCTCCGAACGGGCATGGAAAGACGACGTTGCTGCGTGCGATGGCAGGTTTGCCGGGTCCTCGCGTGGACGGGAGCATCGTTCTGGATGAGGTGCAGGGTACGGGTGCGAGAGAGGTCCGTTCTATGATCTTCTATGCACCTGGTGAGGGGACGCTGCTGTATCCCGGATTGCGTGCGGAAGATCACCTCAAGATGGTTTGCGATATGTGGCCGCATGCTCGCGATATCGAAGAGATAGTGGAGCAAACGCAGATAGGCGAGTTCGCGAAGATGAGGGTCCGTACTCTGAGCCAGGGTATGAAGCAGCAGCTTACCCTGGCGATTGCGTATGCGACGGGTGCGCGGTACCTTCTATTAGATGAGCCCATGAACGCGCTCGACCCCAGCAGGGTGGACTTGCATTCCGAGATTCTCAGGAAGCTGGCCGATTCTGGTACGTGCATCATCATGTCATCCCACATCTTGGATTCGGTCGATAGGCTGTGCGATGAGATTCTGTTTTTGAAGGATGGGAGGCTCATTAGAAGCATTCCGCAAGATGATGCTGCGCCGAAGTCTCCTGGATCCCATTTCGCAAAGCCTGCCGGACGCGCCGAGGGTGCGCTAAGCGCGTATCGGCGGCTCTACGAAAAGGGCGGGTAGAAATGCAGGTTAATAATCTATGTGGTCAATATGATACCGTTGAACCCGCGTATCGATACCGCCCAGCCATTCGCCTCGCCCCCATCGCTCGCATCTTCATTCGGTCTGTCATTATTAATCTAACGACGCCTTGAGGAATGTAGGTGCTTCCAAATGTACTGTCGACTTCTTCTCAAACTAATCCTAAGAGACAAGGCCGTATGGATCTCTACGCTCGTTCTCGCTGCGGCCTTCTCCGTCCCCATTGCGTTCAATTCACCCATCTACGGGCCCTTCTTTATGAAGCAGGGCATGCAGGGCTTTGTCGACGCATTCAATACGCGCGCACCCCAGGCCAACGGCACAGACCTATCGCCAGAACAGCAAGCTGACGCGGAGCTTGCAAGATACGCGAACGCCGCCCTCGCCGCTCAAACCGACGCCGCCTTTCTCGATTCTGCCGAGAGCTACTACGCGCTCATGGGCGAAGGCTTCCAATCCGGGTCCATCGTGGGAGACCAAGAGACCAATGACGCAGAGCTCGCATATTGCCGTGCCCTGAGCAGCTCCGGCATCACGGATATCCCGGCCTCCGCAAACGACCTGCCGTTCCTTTCCTTCCTGCCTTACGCCATTGCCACGGCGCCGTCTTTCCTTCCCTTCATCCCCTTCCTTCTCTCGTCGATACTCGTGCTCGGCGCCACAAGGCCCGGGACCCTGGCGGCAAAGGCGCCCGCACCCAAATTCCGTCGCCTTATCCAAACCGTGTTCTCGATAATCGCCGCGGGGACCGCGATGCTCCTCGCCGGCCTCGCACCCGGGGGCATTTACGCCTTGGCCCTAAACGGATTCGGGCAAATTGGGTACCCGATCGCCTTCTTCCATGACGGCGCGCTTGCCACCACGACCGCGGGAAACGTCTTCACGACCCTGCTTCTCGCGCTGCTCGCGGGCGGGACCTTGATATCCGTTTGCTCCGTCGTCCTATCGACCGCAACGAGGCGCGTCTTCGCGGGCCCCCTTGCCTCAGCGCTGCTTGTCGCGGCCCCGGCATTCCCGTTATTGTCCGATTCGGCGCTGGAGCATAATGCCGTGCTCGGGCTCCTGCCGCTGGCCGTGTTCTCGCCTATCGAGGCAACGGGTTACGTGGGATGCTTCCCGACAGAATTCATTGGCTCCGGTTCAGGCAGCGCATCGATGCTTGCCGTGGCCCTGGCATACGTCGCGGTCTTTTTTGCGGTCGGCGCCGTTGCGGCACGTTCCCCCAAACAGGCTGGACCCGCTAAAAAGCACCATGGTCTCGAGCTTCTGGACGCGAGCGTGGGATACGGGAGCACGACGATACTTTCAATCGGGTCGCTTTTCTTGAGCCCGGGAACGGCGGCGGGCCTCGTTGCTCCCAACGGCTCGGGGAAAACCACCCTTCTTGAAGCGCTGTCGGGCCAATTTCCCACCCGCATCCGCTCGGGAAGCCTGGCGGCAGACGGAATCAGCCAACGTCGATCAGCCGAATTTGCAGAACTCGTCTACCTGAGCTCTTCGGGCAGCGCGGATCTCTATCCCACGCTATCGGCCATCGAGCACCTTGCTTTCGTTAGGGAGGCGTGGAAATCGGCCGCCGACATCGACTCGCTCTGCGACTCCCTCGGAATCTCCCCATATCTCGACAAGCCGACCCGTAAACTCTCGACAGGAATGAAGCAGCAGGTAAAGCTTGCCATGGCGATAGCGACCGATTGCCCGTACCTCATCCTCGATGAACCGCTGAACGGCCTCGATCCGGGAAAACGGAAAACCTCCTGCGACGCGATGCGCAGCGAGGTGGCGCGGGGACGCAGCGTGCTCATTTCAAGCCATCTGCTCGACGACCTGGCAGACCTCACCAACTCGTTCTACTTCATCGAGGCCGGCACGCTCGTGGAAAAGATCAAGTCGTCCTCGCAGACGCTCAAGCAGGAATACCTCGATACATACGAGGGAGGTGAATGACATGATAGGCAAGAGCTATGCAAAGATAGCGATTGTTGGCTTTGTACTTTGTCTTGCAATGGTGCTATGTGCATCATTTGCGAGGTATAGGTCCGAGCAGTCGTTCATCGATGGCGCTGAAAATGGGTTTGGCATAGACGGGATGTATGTCAACGATGGCGCGACCAGGCCGTCTATGGCGATTCTTGCAGGCGAAGACATGGAATGGCAAATCTGTAATGACGATGGCTCTTGTCTGAGTGGTCGTTTGGCCGCAACGAGCGACCCGAATTCGTTCGATCTTCTCGACAATGATGGATCGGATTGCGGTTCAGTTCACCTGTCGTATGCATCACGAGATGGGATGGACGGCATTCTCTACGTCTCCCATGAGTCTGGCGATTTCAAGATGCGCAGGACTAACCGAGTGCCGGCTTTTTTCGAGGAGTGAGAATTCCCGGCGGTCTGCCGATCAGGCCGCCGGGGTATTGAACCCCGCATTCATCCGTACACACACGGATGAATGCGGGAAGTGTCCGGATGAAGTTGATAATCAAGGAAACAAAGCCGTTCTGCCTGGGACGGCTTTGGCCTGGACTTTAACTACAACATCGCAATCGACACTTATCAGCTCGCGCAACGCGCATGGCCAGATCTCGGACGCTGGTGCATGGAGGACCTTCGAGATTTACTGGACATCCAAAACGACGACGCACACCGCGTGCTCGCCGACTGCGAAGACGAGATGGCTGTCTACAATGCGATCAGAAACGGCGTGAAGTCCGGAGATCTTTCTGTGGAACCGCCGCGCCGTCGCGCGAGCCGACCGGGCAACCCGGGTAATCTGGTCCCGGCTCTCCCGGTCGTATTCCTACGATATCGCCCCTAGATCACCAATGTGTCAGATAAAGAATGAGGCAATGGCTGTGATCACGCCTACGGCAGATGCAACGACTGCGCCTTTTTTCCTCTCCTTTAGTCCGACGAATAGGGTTGCCGTAAAGTAAAGGGCGGAAATGCAGGCTATGGCAAGCGAAACGAGTTCCTTGGGCGGTTTCAGCAAAAGGTCGCTAGCAAAGAGTAATGCAAGCAGGGCAAAGCCGATTGTGGTCAAGTATCTCGATTGATTTTGCGACTGCATGGCAACTGCCTTTCAGAACATGCAAGTGAAAAGTCGGTACGATGTCATTGCGGTTGCAAACAAGCCGCCGCCAGGACCGGTTGTCACGAGACCGGCGATAACGCATTTTCTCGGTTTCCAGCTCATGACAGACCCCTCTCTCATGGTGCAACGTATACATTATGAGATATACACATTTTGTCCTATAAGCCCCAAGGATGACGATTCCAATACGGACGACGACACCAAAACCGGCATCGACGGCTCCATGGACGATTCGGATTCCAAATAGGCCCTGTTAGTTGAGCCACTTCTTTGCCGGTGTCGTATACGAGACCGCTATACCCGCGGCAATTGCCATCAGGCAACTCGCGATGAATCCGAACTCATACTTCAAAACGTTTGTTGCGGTCAGGGCGATAATCAACACTGTCAGAATTTGCAGAATTATCGTTATTGCGAAGAGATTGATTCCTTGTTTGGCCGAAGTCGCTGAATGAGTTTGGCTTCGTTGATTCAGGTTGAGGCAGACAAGGAAAGCGACCAGTTCGCTTGATAAGGGGCCGACTACATAGAAAAAGATTGCGTCAATGAAGCCAATAGTGTTGTAAGTGTTGTAAGTTGTTTCGCCGGAAAAAACAGCGTATAAAGCATATCCAAATCTTGGCTGATTCATGTATGAGTACGAGAAGACGAAGAGCGTCAATATTGCCACTACCAGAAGTGCATTCAGGATAAATCGCTTGGTATTCATCGGTAGCTCCTTCCGGATGACTCTTATATCTTATATGTAATTATACAGCAGCCTTTTTCAAAGGATCACACAGTCCTAAATAACGTGCACTTTCGCTGGAGGGCCGCTGTTTGGCGGCCCTCTTTTTTGCACAGGCGCGGTGGGATGGTAATATCGGGCGGGAGTCAGCCGCTCTGATAGAATCGTCCTTGCTGTCGGCAGCCCTCGTGCCGGGCAGAGCCCTCCATTTGATGGGAGGTGATGCCCATGACCGATTTCACCGAGCTCGTGAAGCTCCTGACCGCTATGGTCTCGCTCCTCACGGCCCTTGTCGGCCTTTCCAAGGCACTCAAGCAGGGCTCGAAGCCCAAAAAGAAAGGCCACCGTCGCTAAGACGATGGCCCAACTTCATTAAGCAACGGCTCTGCCCAGCTCTCTACAACTTGGGCTGCCGTCGGCACCATTCTACCCTCCTGACAAGGAATTCGTCCATATTTCAAAAACCAAATTGCGTTTGCTATCGAAGTTCATTCATCGTCCATGTACATGAGCGGAACAGCGGAAACCGTTCGCTATGCTCCTGACCGTGCCAAAGAATTACTCGAAACGGGACCACGAGAGTACGATCGTTTGCCGGATAGCCGCCACTACGACGGATATCCTTGATAGTAAGCGCTAGAATGATTTTGCTCCTATGGAGCTCAGCCCCGGCTGGTAAACCTGACGTTCGGCGCGGTGTGCGTGGACGCGCCTGGAGAGCTTGACCTCAAGTACGTTCAAGCCTAGGGGCCTAAGCCCCCCGCGCTCAAGCCTAGGCTTGAGAGAGCAGACTGGCAGGCAGCAACCGGGATATAAACGATTTAGGGGGAGTACTGGCGTACTCCCCTATTTTTTACTGAGTAGCCGAAAAAACGAGGCAACGAGAGGCGATTTAAGGTGCCTGAAAACAGGTACCCCTAGCGGGTATCCAAGTAGGTTTTTTTGGGGTCGTATTCGCGATTGTGTTAAGCCGTTTACCTGGGCGTTTGGTTTCGAATGGGCGTTTTGGCTATTTTTGCGGTGCGGTTGCCGCTGCGGCAAGACCGGAGCAGAATTATGGAATAGCCCTACGCTCGGCAATGTATCTACAAACCCTGAGCGAGGGGAGTGTCGCATATGCATGCAGCGGCAATTAACCTTCGGGGGGGGGGTATCTCCTAGAGGTACTCTTCTCCGAGGCCAATCAATCATCGAGTACGTCCTAATCATCGCCGTCATCGGCCTGGTGATCGCGTTCGCCGGACCCGGCGTGGCGGGGGCCATCCACAACCAGTTCAACCTGGTCGGCAACACGGTGAACAGCGGGACTGGCGCTGGCACCGAGGGCGGCGGTGCATCCGGCGGCGGCTCCACAGGCGCCGATTCCGCGACCGTCCAGGCGGCCGTCGTCAAGGACGCGAAGGACTGGACGCTCGGTGAGCAGAAAGCCGTGGCCGAGGACATCGCCGCGAAGGGCGAGGCATCGCCTGCGTACGCCAAGGCGAAGGCCGCCATGGATGCCGGCATCAAGTTCTCGATGGAACTGACCGATGGACGGACCCTCAGATACCGCATTATCGGCATCAACCACGACGACCTTGTCGACGGTAGCGGCAAGGCGGGCTTGACGTTCCTTACCACCTCGAATAGCTTTGCTTCCCGCGTGAACGCCACGGACACCAACGCCGGCGGCTGGGAGAAGTCGGAGCTCCGTAAGGAAATGAACTCCGGTGAGATCTGGAACCTGATGCCCGTCGATTTCCAGTCCAAGGTGAAGGCCGTCAAGAAACTCACGAACAACGTCGGCGGCGGCAGCGCAAACAAGAATGCCGCCGTGACGGCGACCTCCGACAGGCTCTTCCTGCTCAGCTACTCCGAAATCGTCGAGACCCCATATAGCGATTGGTCTGACTATTCATGGATTGGACAAGAGGGAACCCAGTACGAGGCCTTCAAGGGCAAGGTGATGAATAGCCACTCGGGCAACCCTGCCATTGCCACAGGCGGCGGTTCGTGGGAGCGTTCGGTGCTTCCAGACAACTCTGTGCGCTTCCTCTATGTCGACAACCACGGCACTCCGTCGAGCAACATCTTTGCGTCGAGCTATGGTTACGTCTGCCCCGCCTGGTGTTTCTAGTTTCTTTTGGTAACCGCGCGAACGATTGTCGTCTTGAAGCATAGTTATCGGGTTGAGGAGAAAATGGGTCATACAGTGGCTCTTAGAGCGCCTGCCGCGCTCCTCCGCCAGTACCTCTGCGGCGTCCTCGTGTAGAGCCTCATCCTGCTTGGCGTTTCGAGTTCGGGAAGTACGCGGTGGGTGGATAATTGACTCACTCAGATGACGGCGCTGACGGGAGCGGCCATGGCGATGTGCGAGATTGCGGTCAAGTTCGATGAGGACGAAAGAGCTTCGATTCGGGATAATGCGGACGCCGCGGGCATGTCCTTTTCCGAGTTCGTGAGAAGGGCCGCGCTCGAGAAGGCTGAGGACATGGCGGACACCGAGGCCTACAACGAGGCCTTGGGCGGGGTCCGGCTTATAGCCGGATCCCGCTTTTCTATGGCTTTCATTCGTCTGTCTAAAGGTATGAAGCGGTTGACTCGATAGGAATGCGGGCAACGCCCGAAGCGGGCGTCATGGCTGCTCTCAGAGCGCCTGACTCTTTCCCCCGCCGCTACCGTTGCCGCAGCGGCACGTTACGGGCTGATCGGTTCGCTCTAACGTACGCTCCTGCATGCAATATCAATCCCCATACGAAGGGAGTGTCGCATATGTATGCAGCGGCGCAGAACCTTCGGGGGGGGGGTATCTCCTAGAGGTGCCCGCCTCCGAGCCCAATCTATCATCGAGTATGTCCTGATCATCGCGGTAATCGGCCTGGTCATCGTGTTGGCGGGACCAGGCGTGGCCGGAGCCATCCGCAACCAGTTCAACCTGGTCGGCAACACGGTGAACAATGGGACGACCGGCGGCACCGAGGGAGGCGCGTCCGGCGGCGGCTCCACAGGCGCCGATTCCGCGACCGTCCAGGCGACCGTCGCCAAGGAAGCGAAGGACTGGACACTCGACGAGCAGGAGGCGGTTGCCAAAGACCTCGCCAAAAACGGGACTTCGTCTCTCGCCTATGCCAAGGCAAAGGCTGCGATGGACGCTGGGACGAAGTTCTCGGTGAAGCTGACGGACGGCAAGACGCTGACCTACCGAATCATCGGTATCAACCACGACGAACTCGCGGACGGGTCCGGCAAGGCAGGTCTTACATTCTTTACAACATCAACGAATATCTCCTCACGCATGAATCCCGATGGCAAGACTATCGGCGGTTGGGAGAAGTCAGAGCTCCGCGGGAAAATGAACTCGGGTGAAATCTGGAACCTCATGCTCTCAGATTTCCAGTCCAAGGTGAAATCCGTCAGGAAGCTCACGAACAACGTCGACAGCGGTATCGAGAACAAGGACGCCGCCGTGACGGCTACCACCGACAAACTGTTCCTGCTTAGCTATTCGGAAATAGTTGATAACCCCGAAGTAACCGAAAATGGCGCTAAATGGCCGCCGAACAGTTGGCTCAGTAAAGAAGGGACTCAGTACGAAGTGTTCAGAACACCCGAGAATAAAAGTCAACTTGGGAATTCTTTGAGTAACGGCGACGCCTTTTGGGAGCGCTCTCTTCGTCCGACCTACTATAATCCGACGGATTTTCTTGATGTCCTTTCAGGAGGTTGGGCATCAAATGCTCAAAACGCAAAATATTCAAAGGTTGTCTGTCCCGCCTGGTGTTTCTAGCTTGTCTTCTAGCTTGTCTAGCGAAAAGCCCGCGCGAAGTGAACTGCGCCCCAAATCTTGGACGCCCTAAATAGCGACTAGGCCGCGAGGGCCTGATTCCGGTACTCCTCCGGGGTCAGGCCCTTCAATCTTACCTGCCTCCGGCTCGTGTTCCAGTGGACTATGTATTCCTCCAGGTCGCGTTTGAAATCCTCGAACGTCTTCCACTCGCGGCCCCTGTAGAACTCGTCCTTGACGTGGCCGAAGAGCTGCTCGGTGGCGGCATTGTCGATGCAGTTCGCCTTCCTGGACATGCTCTGGACGATGCCGGCGGCCTCGAGCCTGGATGTGTACGAGGCGTGCTGGTACTGCCAGCCCCGGTCCGAGTGCATGGTCGGGGCGGCGCCCTCGGGGATCTTGGACAGCAGCCCGTCGAGCATCCTCGCCTGCTGGGCCATGTCGGGCGTGGCCGATATGTCGCTCGCCACGATCTCCTTGGTGCAGAAGTCCAGCGTCGGGGCCCAGTAGGCCTTGCCGCCGGCCACCTTGAACTCGGTGACGTCCGTCCCCAGCTTCCGCCACGGGGCCCCGGCGTCGAAATCCCTCGCGATCACGTTCTCGAACGTCCTGCCGACGACGCCCTTGTACGAGTTGTACCTGTGGTAGGCCGTCTCGCGTCTGATGCCGCAGCGAATCCCCATCTCGCGCATCATCTTGAGCACGGTCTTGTCGGCTATCACGGCCCCCTCTTCCGCCCTGAGGCACATCGCTATCTGCCGGTGCCCGCAGCCGTTGGCGGTGCGCGAGAAGATCTCGGCGGCCGCCTCCCGGAGCTCGGGGCGCGTGGGCCTCGGCGGGTGCGCGAGGGCGTAGTAGTAGGTCGACCGCTTGAGCTCGGCGCATGCGAGCAGGTGCCCGAGCGCGTGCCCCTCGGCGTGCAGGGCCGCGACCGCTTCGGCCTTCGCCCTGGTCAGAGCCCGTCCCTCTCGACCAGGGCGCGTAATTTTTTTAGGTAGGCCACCTCGGCCTCGAGTCTACGGCACCGCTCCTCGAGCTCCTCCTCGCGGGTCCGCGGCCTCGCCCTGGAACCGCTCGGCCGGCCCTTGGGCCTCGGGCGCAGGGCCTCCGCGCCGCCCCGGCGGTATAGCGCGCACCACTTCTTGAGCGGCGACATCGACATTATGCCGAACGCCGCCATCGCCTCGGTCTTCGTCATGCCGCCGTCGACGACGGCGGAGGCGGCGGCGACCTTCTGCTCGTATGTGTACCTGCCCTGCTTTCCGTCCATGCGCAGCAGCACCTCGCTCCCGAACGCGCGGTATATCTCCTGCCATCTTCTCACGGCTTCCGCGGGAAGCGAAAGGGCAATCGCGGCAGATTTATACCCGTGCCCGAGCTCGAAGAGCCCTATGGCCGCCTTCCTGGCCTCGACATCATGCTTCACCCTCAAATCAACGCTCATAAAGAAAGCCTCCCATTTCTCATGTCCAAGAAATGGGAGGCAGTTCAAAGTCGTGCGGGCTTTTCTTTTGGCAACCGAACGAACGGTTTGAAGTTCGTGGCACAGGTAATCGGGTTGAGGGGAAATGGGGCCATGCAGCGGCTCTCAGAGCACCTGCCACACTCCCCTACGAGCTCCGTTGCCGCAGCGGCAAGACCGGTGCAGAAATCTGAAATAGCCCTACCCTCGAGCCGTATCTACAAACCCTGAGCGAAGGGAGCCGCATATGCATGCAGCGGCAATTAACCTTCGGGGGGGGGGTATCTCCTAGAGGTACTCTTCTCCGAGGGCAAAGTGTCATCGAGTACGTCCTGATCATCGCGATCATCGGCCTGGTCATCGTGTTCGCGGGACCCGGCGTGGCGGGAGCCATCCGAAACCAGTTCAACTTGGTCGGCAATACGGTGAACAACGGGACGACCGGCGGCGTAGAGGGAGGCGCGTCCGGTGGAGGCTCCGCCGGGGCCGATTCCGCGACCGTCCAGGCGGCCGTCGCCAAGGACGCGAAGGACTGGACGCTCGAGGAGCAGAAAGCGGTTGCCGAGGACATTGCCTCCAAGGGCGAGGCATCGCCGGCGTACGCCAAGGCAAAGGCCGCGATGGATGCGGGAACGAAGTTCTCGATGAAGCTGACGGACGGACAGACGCTCGAGTACCGTATCATCGGCATCAACCATGACGACTTGGCCGACGGCACCGGCAAGGCGGGACTGACGTTCCTCACCACCTCGACGGATATTTCGTCCCGCATGAACGCCATGAAAACCAGCGATGGCGGATGGGAGGCATCCGAACTCCGTGCGAAGATGAATTCGGGCGAGATCTGGAACCTGATGCCCGCCGATTTCCAATCCAAGGTTAAATCGGTTAGGAAGCTCACGAACAACGTCGGCGGCGGTAACGCGAACAAGAATGCCGCCGTGACGGCTACCTCCGACAAGCTGTTTCTGCTCAGCTACTCCGAGATCGTCCCCACCTCCTATTGGGCTTCCGACTACCCCTGGAGCTCCTCCGAGGGAACCCAGTACGAGGCCTTCAAGGGCAAGGTGATGAATAGCTATTCGGACAACCCTGCCATTGCCAGTGGCAGCTATTGGTGGGAACGTTCGGTGCGTCCGGACCACTCTACGTTCTTCCTCCGTGTCCACGCCGGCGGCGATCCGGCGATCAGTGACAATGCGACGGTCTCGAATTGCGTCCGCCCCGCCTGGTGCTTCTAGCCTCAGCTGTTAAGCCCGCACAGGCTGTGCGGGCTTTTCTTTTGGCAACCAAACGAACGATTCTCGTCTTGAAGCATAGTTGTCGGGTTGAGGTGAAATGGGGTCATACAGCGGCTCTCAGAGCGCCCGCCGCACTCCCCCGCCATTACCCCTGCGGCGTCCTCGTATAGAGCCCATCCCGCTTGGCGTTTCGTTGCAGCAGCCCACTTGTCCACCGATCAAGTGAACTACTGGAATAAATACAGCGACACGCTTGTTCACTATAGTCGCTATATCTGTGTAAATCGCCGCGATAAATACAGCCCGTACTCGGCTGTATACCAGCTACGCGTATGTAGATTCACATCGCGTTAATAAATCGGCTCAAGCGCGTGCAAAACGCGCAAGTAGCCGCAAAAGGCGATTATCGCGTAGGTAGATTTTTGGCACCCTGTTGATTAATCAAAATTAAGCAATTGCTTAAAACAAAAAAGGTCAGGCACTAGGTGCCTGACCTGCAAACTTCTGGTCGGGACGACTGGATTCGAACCAGCGACCCCTTGACCCCCAGTCAAGTGCGCTACCAAGCTGCGCCACGTCCCGAAGCTTTTGTTTGTTGCTCTGCTCTCGCTCGCAACAGGGAGTATATTAACCCGAAACTTTAGACTTGTGCAAGAACTTTTTTACAATTTTTGAAGCAAGTCCAAAATTGTATCTGCGAGCTGGGGTTTTGTTAGTACGGGAAGTTCTTGCGTACCCGTTGTGCTCACAATCCAGGCCTTGTTGGTGTCGGTCCCAAAGCCCGAATCGGTGCGTGAGACATCGTTGGCGATTATTACATCGCACCCCTTGCGGGCCAATTTGCGCTCTGCGTACTCGACAACGTTATCGGTCTCGGCCGCAAATCCGATCACGCATCGCTCGCCCTTCTGGCGCGAGAGCTCGGCCAAAATATCGACCGTCTCGACCAGTTCGATGCGATCCAGGCGCTCGTTGGCCTTTTTGAGCTTATGGTCCGCAGGGGCCGCGGGGGTGTAGTCGGCGACGGCGGCCGCACAAATTGCCGCATCGGCCGTCTGGAAGGCGCTCAGGGCCGCCTGGAGCATCTCTGCGGCGGTCTGCACGCGCACGCACTCCACGCCGCAGGGCACATCGAGTGATGTCGGTCCCAACACGAGCGTGACCGCAGCGCCGCGGCGTGCGGCCTCCCCCGCCAGGGCGATGCCCATCTTGCCCGAAGAGCGGTTGCCAATGAATCGCACGGGGTCGATCGGCTCGTGCGTGGGACCGGCGGTAATTACGATGCGCTTACCCGCCAGGTCCTGTGGCGCGGGGTTGAGCACCTCACAGACAGCCTCTACGATGTCCTCGGGCTCGCTCATGCGTCCCGTGTCCACGTCGCCGCAGGCAAGGTAGCCGCTGCCCGGACCCACCACATGGACACCGCGCTCGCGCAGCGTGGCCATGTTGGCCTGCGTCGCCGGCGCCTTCCACATGCCGTTGTTCATAGCGGGTGCGATCACGATGGGTCGCGGCGTCGCAAGCAGCGTGGTGGAGATGAGGTCATCGGCGACGCCGTTGGCCATCTTGGCGATGATATTGGTCGTCGCGGGCGCCACGACCACCAGATCGGGCTCCTGCGCCAGCGAAATGTGGTGGATGGGGTCGGAGGGATCGTCGAATAGGCCCACCGCGACCGGCTCATTGGTGAGTGCGCGGAAGGTAAGCGGCCCCACAAACTCGGTGGCATGCTCGCTCATAACGACCTTGACGCGCGCGCCGCGCTTTTGCAGCAGGCGCACGATATTGCACGACTTATAGGCGGCGATCCCGCCGGTAATGCCCAGCAGGATCGTATTTCCCTCAAGTTGTATTGAATTGTTGGGTGCCGCCATCGTTTAAGCTTCCTTGCTCGGGAGCACCAGGAGGCGGTGGCAGTACGGGCAGTGCGTAATCTCGCTACCGTCGTGGTTCAGGTCGCTCATGGACGATGCCTGCAGCGCGGTGTGACAGACCGTGGGGATGTTGCCCTGAATGGTCTCGACAGCCAGGCCGCGGAACTGCTTGAGCAGACGCTCGTAGTCGGTGAGAACGTCAGTCGGCAGCGTTGCGGCAAGCGCGGTGCGCTCCTTGGTGGCAGCGTCGATCTGAGCCTGCAGGTCGGCGGCCTTGGCGCGGGCGGCCTTGGTATCGGCCTTCACGCCCTCCTCGAACTTGGCGATGATGGCCTGCGCGCGGGTCTCGCGGTCGAGCGCCTCTTTGTGGGCGATGACGACGTCCTTGCGGGTGTGCTCAATCTTGTCCAGACGCTTGGCCAGGGTGGCGAGCTCATTTTCCAGGTCCTGAACCTCGCGGTAGTCGGAGCCGTCGACGTGGCGCTTCTTGGCAGCCTCGATGGCGTTGTTGGTCTGAATCTCGGTGGTGTTGAGATCGTCGAGCTCAATGTCCAGATCCTTGCGCTGGGCGTAGAGCTTGGTCATCTCGGACTTGAGCTTCACATAGGTCTTGCGTTTGGAAGCGAGCTCCTTGAGCTCCGGCATATTGGCAAGTTCGCTCTTGTTGCGGGCGAGCTCCAAATCGATCTGTTGCAGCTTGAGTAGCGTAGCGCCGGCGCTCATAAGTTCTCTCCTTTTGTCACAGTCCACCATTGGCAAGGGTTCAGTATTTTAATCGCATGACGGGGGTCGACCCCGGCGTCAACTGCAGAGTTCATCAATATATCAACGAACGGCTCCTCGGAGCGGTCGTGGCCGAGTAAGATCACCGGCAGCCCGCGCAAGGCAAGATCTTGCGCCACGTGGTAGCCCGCCTCGCCTGTCACGACAACATCTGCGCCCGCGGCGATGGCGAGTTCTCCAAAGTAGCCCAGGGAGCCGCCCAAAATGGCGACGGTGCGGCACGGGCGATCGGCTTCGCCCCACACACGCGGGTCGCTGCCGAAGGCCGTGGCAGCACGGGTGGCAAGATCGCGCAGCGTGCATGGGTCGTTGAGCGTTGCAAGCGCGCCCAGGCCGGTAGCCTCGGGGTCGTCCACATGCTCTAGCGAGCGTGCGGACGCGGCGCCCAACAGCTTGCTTAGGCAGATGCGTGCCTCGTGCGAGCGGTCCAGGTTGGTGTGGAGCGAGATGATGCTCACGCCGCAACGCGCTGCCTCGTAGAGCGCCGCGCTGCACTGGGGGCGTGCGGAATCCGACGGACAAAACGCCTCGGGCGCCTTGATATAGACGGGATGATGCGTGAGCAACACGTTGGCTCCGGCTTCCAAGGCGCGGTACACGTTGGCTTCGGTCGCGTCGAGCGCACAGGCTACGCCAGTAATCTCTGCGGCAGGGTCGCCAACGGAGAGACCTACGTGATCCCAGCTCTCAGCATCTGTCTTGGGATAGCGTGCCAGCAGCGCACGTTCAAGCTCGGAGACGATCATGCGGCACCCACGATTGACAGCAGCGCCTGGGCAAAGTCGTCCAGGTCGGCCGGGTTCACGCGGTCATCGAACGAGATGCGCAGTGCGCCCAGGGCCTGTTCGCGGCCAATACCCATGGCGCTGAGAACATGGCTGGGGTCCATACTGCCGCTCGAGCACGCCGAGCCGGCCGAAACCTCAAAGCCGGCGGCGTCGAGCTTGATGATGAGCTCCTCGGAGTCCATGCCGTCAATGTAGATCGATACCATGCCGGGCAGACGGTCGGCCTGCGCGTAGTCGCCCATGGTGGCGTGAATGCGCGGATGAGCCGTAAGCGCGGCGTAGAGCTTGTCGGACAAGGCTTGCAGCGTCGCACGCTCCTGAGCTACGTTAGGCGCCAGTGCGGAGGCGGCAGCGGCAAAAGCCAGCTGCGTGCGCAGATCTTGCGTGCCGGCGCGACGGCCGGCCTCCTGTCCGCCGCCAAAGATGCGAGGACGCAGCGGCGTACGGCTCTTAAGGTAGAGCGCGCCGGAGGCCACGGGGCCGCCAATCTTGTGTGCGGCAACGGTCATGGCGTCGACGCCCAGCTCGGTGACATCGAGCGGAATATGTAAGTAGCCTTGGATGGCATCGGTATGAAATAAGGCGCCGGCAGCATGTGCGGCGGCGGCCAGCTCGCGGATGGGCTGCACCACGCCGGTCTCGTTGTTGGCGACCATAATGCTCACGAGCGCCACGTCGTTGCCCAGCAGCTCGGTGAGCGCAGCGGGCTCAACGTAGCCCGCGCGGCACGGCTGCACCAGGTCGACGGCAAAGCCGGCGGCGCGCAGCAGCGGCAGGTTGTCCAGGATTGAATCGTGCTCGATGGCCGAAACGATTACACGATCGCGCTTGCGATCGCGCTGGCGGGCGCCTTCGGCAAGACCGAGAAGTGCCAACTGGTTGGCTTCGGTGCCACCGTTGGTCAGTACGATCTCGGACGGGCGGACGCGCGCGCCAAAGCTGCGGGCGATCTCGCGGCGAGCGACCTCCAGACGCGCGGCAGCCTTGCGGCCGAGCGAGTGCAGCGAGTTGGGGTTGACGCCGGCAAGCTCGCTGTCGTCGTATTCGCGCTGCGCAAGGCGCGCCTCGGCGCGCATGGGCGTCGAGGCGGCATAGTCAAGATTCACGGGTATGCGGTTTTGACCTGCGGTCATAAGGATTTATGCCTCCTGTGCAGCCTCGTTGCCCAGCTTCTGCAGCAGCGCAACCTCAGCGGCGGGATCTTCGGACTTAAATACGGCGGAACCGGCCACGAGAACGTTGGCACCAGCCTTGACAACCTCGGCGATGTTCTTGGAAGAAATGCCGCCGTCGACCTCGATCAGGGGTGAAACGCCGTGGCGCTCGCACATGGCCTTGAGCTCGTGCAGTTTGGCAATGGTACCGGGGATAAAGCTCTGGCCGCCAAAGCCGGGGTTCACGCTCATCAGCAGCACCATATCGACAACGTCGATGATGCTCTCGAGTACGCACACGGGGGTGGCGGGGTTGAGCACCACGCCGGCCTTGACGCCGCGCTGCTGCAGATGGGTGAGCGTGCGGTGCAGGTGCGTGGAGGCCTCGTAGTGCACGGTGATCATGTCGGCACCGGCGTCGGCGTACCAGTCGACCGTTTCGTCGGGGTTCGACACCATCAGGTGCGCGTCGACCGGTACATCGGTGGAGCGCTTGACGGCCTTGAGGATGTCAACGCCAAAGGTGAGGTTACCGGTAAAGTGACCGTCCATAACGTCGAAGTGCACGTAGTCGGCGCCGGCGATTTTGTCGAGCTCGCCCTTGAGGTTGGCCATGTCGGCCGAAAGGACGGACGGAGCGATTTTAATGGAACCCATGGTAGAAGCCTTTCTGCGTTAGTCGGTGAGTCCGTAGAACTCTTGAGAAGGGACGCGATCGGTAAGAATCTCAAGCGCCCTATCCAAAGTAACACCGTTGTAGAGCGTTTGCTCCACGGCAAAGGTGAGCGGAATGTCTACGCCCAGTGAACGGGCGAGCTCGCTGACGCTGCGGGCCGCGACGGCGCCTTCGACCACCATATGCGTGCGCGTCTGATACTCGTCGAGCGACACGCCATGAGCGAACTCGTAGCCAAAGGTGCGGTTGCGCGAATGCTCCGAGGTGCAGGTGGCAATGAGGTCGCCCATGCCGGCAAGTCCCATGCAGGTCATAGCCTGCCCGCCGCGGGCATGCACCAGACGGCTGATCTCGGCCAGGCCGCGCGTCATGATAAGGGCGAGCGTATTGTCGCCCGCACCGGTGCCGGCGGAGATGCCACATACGATGGCGATGACGTTTTTCATGGCACCGCAGACCTCGACACCGGTCATGTCTTGCGACAGATAGATGCGGAAGGCCGTGGACAGGAGCAGTTCCTTAAAGGTCTCCCCTATCTGCGGATCTTTGCTTGCGATGACGGCGGCAGAAAGTCCGCCGCGGCAGATTTCCTCAGCATGGTTGGGGCCCGAGAGCGCCGCCACGCGCGACTCATTGCCGATCTCGCTGGCGATGACCTCGCTCATGAGCAGGCCGGACTCGGGCTCAATGCCCTTGGTGAGGCAGAGCACCGGGGTATCGGCGGCGATAAAGGTCGCGGCCTGGTGGCACACGCTGCGAAGGTGCGTCGAAGGAACGGCAAAGATGATGGCCTCGGCGCCGTCGAGCGCCTGCGATAGGTCCGTGGTGGCGACGACGTTGCCGGGCAGCTCGTAGTCCACCAAATACCGGGGGTTACGGTGCTCGCCATTAATGCCGGCCGCCGTCTGCTCACTATGGGCCCACATGGTCACGCGCTCGGCTCGCGCGGCGGCAAGGCCGGCGACGGCGGTTCCCCAGGAGCCGGAGCCAATCAGCGCAACATTCATGACTCTCTCCTACTTATCGTCGGGCTCGGTGACGCGCTTGGTAAACGAGAGCTTGGACTCCTTACCCGTCATGAGCTTTTTGATGTTCGCACGATGGGCCCACACCACAGTAATGCCGATCAGCGCCATGCAAAACTTAAGTCCGAGGCTGCTGTACGGAAAGACCGCGCAGGCAGCGATGGGAAGACCGATGGCCGCGGCAAGCGAGCCCACCGACACAAACTTGGTGATGGCGACGGCCACGATAAACATGCCGAGCAGCGACAGGCCAATAGGCCAGTACCAGGCGAGGATAACGCCCAGACCAACGGCGATACCCTTGCCGCCGTGGAAGTTAAGGTAAGGTGAGAAGATATGGCCCCACACGGCCGCCAGGCAAATGACGCCGAGCATCCAGTCGCCGGCGGCGCCGGGGGCCATGATGCTCACGGGGAAGCCGTAGCCCACGCTCGCGATGAGCGGGCGCGCGATAAGGACGCAGATGGCGCCCTTAAGGCAGTCGAGCAGCAGCGTGAGCGCGGCCACCTTGGGGCCGGCCACGCGCAGCGCGTTGGTGGTGCCGATGTTGCCGGAACCCGCCTTGCGAATGTCGGTGTGGTTGAACACGCGGCCCAGGATCAGGCCAAACGGAATCGCCCCGATAAAGAACGAGACCACGGCGCAGATGGCGGTCAGCAGAATCGGATTATGCATCCTTTTGCTCCTTCTTCCTAAAGAAGAGTCGAATGGGTGTGCCGGCAAAGTCGAAGGTCGAGCGCATGCGGTTCTCCACGTAGCGCTGGTAGGTGTCGTTGACCAGGTCGCTATGGTTGACGAAGAACGTGAACGTCGGCGGGTTGACGCCCGTCTGGGTCACGTAGTGCATGCGCAGGCGGCGCTTGCCGTCCACCACGGTATGACCGAACTCGCGCAGGTCGGTGAGGAACGTGTTCAGGCGCGAGGTGCTGATCTTCTGCGAGCGCGTCTTTTCGGCCGCGTCGACCATCGACCAGATCTTCTCGACGCTGCGGCCAGTGAGGGCAGAGATGCGCAGGTACTGGGCCCAGGGAGCCATAACGCCCAGACGGCGGTCGATGGTCTCCATGCAGGCCTTGCGCTTGCGATCGTCGTCGAGCAGGTCCCACTTGTTGAGCAGCACAACGATGGCGCAGCCGCGCTCGATGGCAAGACCCATGACCTTCTGGTCCTGCTCGGTAACGCCCACGGAGGCGTCGACGACGAGCAGCGCCACGTCGGCGCGGTCGATGGCGCGCAGGCCGCGGACCATGGAATAGTACTCGATGTTCTCGTACACGGTGCTCTTCTTGCGAATGCCCGCGGTGTCGACCATGCGGTAGTGCTTGCCGTTGCGCTCCACGACGGTGTCGATGGCGTCGCGCGTCGTGCCGGCAATGTTGGACACGATAGAACGGTCGGCGCCCAGGATGCGGTTGAACAGCGACGACTTACCGGCGTTGGGACGGCCGATGATGGCGACGTTCAGCGCGTCGGGGAACTCGTCGGCGACCTCGTCCTCTTCCTCCGGAAGCAGGGCCACGATGTCATCGAGCAGGTCGCCCGTGCCGTGGCCATGCAGGGCCGAGAGCGGCGTGGGCTCGCCGATGCCGAGCGAATAGAACTCCCAGATGCTGTCGTTTTCGCGATCGGGGTTGTCGAGCTTGTTCACCAGCAGAAAGACCGGCTTGTCGCAGCGCTTGAGCATGCGGGCGACCGACTCGTCCTCCTCGGTGACGCCGGTGCGGCCGTCGACCACAAACAGGATGACGGCGGCCTCCTCGGCGGCGCCGAGCGCCTGGTCGCGGATGGACGTGGCAAACACGTCATCGCTCTTGAGCGGCTCGATACCGCCCGTGTCGACGATGGTGAACTCGCGGCCGTTCCAATCGGCCGTGTGATACGAGCGGTCGCGCGTGACGCCGCGAGACTCGTGGACGATGGCGTCCGAGGTCTGGGCCAGGCGGTTAACGAGCGTGGACTTGCCCACGTTGGGGCGTCCGACGACGGCGACGATAGGTTTCATCTGCTCTCCTTTAATGGGTAGGGTCAGTGGAAGTGTTAGAGTCGGCAGGCATTATGCCAAGGATGTGCTCTAGGGTATCGAGCAGCTCATGCGGCATGGTCGATACCACATGAACCTCGGCGCCGCGACTGGTAAGGCTTGCGAGTAAATCGTCACGATGATACTCGTCAAGCGTCATGCCGTCAGCGTTGAACATGAGCTTAGGCACAAAGAGCATAACCCCCGACAGGTCTTGGGGCAGCTGCTCCAGAATGTCACACGCGACGATGAGACCGGTCACGTCCACGTTGCCGCCAAAGTAGCGGTTCTTGATGGCTCTGACGGTGCCGGCGAGACCATGCGGCGACTCCACAAAGCGCGCCACGGTGTCGCGCGCGCTGGCGCCGGAGAGGCACAGAAGGCGCTGGTTGCGCTCGGCGATGCCAGCGCGGACGCGGGCCAGACGCTCGGCGTCGGCGGCAAGCACGTCGTCGGTCTCGTCCAGATACGAGCGGATCATGCCAATGCCGTCGTAGTACTGCGGGTACCCGTCGTAAAAGTCTGCCTCGGGAGGATCGATGCCGGCGTCCAGATAGAACTCGTCGCTCATCTGGAAGGTGTGGCGGCCAAAGCGTTCGTAGGCACGGTCCTGGAAGGGCCTGATCACGGCAATGGTCTCGCGCGCTAGCTCGGGCTTGTCGCTGTAGGACCAGCTAAAACGGTTCTGATGCTTGGTAAAACCGAGCGGCACAATGCCCAGGCTTGTGATTTGCTCGTGCTCCTCGCAAAAGCGCAGGGTCTTTTCCAGCTCCTCGCCGTCGTTCATGCCGGGGCACAACACGATCTGCGCGTGAATCTCGATGCCGGCGGCCATGATGGCCTCGAGTACGTCCATGCCTCGCTGGGCGTTGCGGCCCATCATGCGGCGGCGGACGTCGGGGCTCACGGCGTGGATCGACACGTTCATGGGGCTCATGTTGCGTTGGATGACGTTTTGCACGTCCTCGTCGGAGAGGTTCGTGAGCGTGACAAAGTTGCCCTGCAAAAAGCTCAGACGGTAGTCGTCATCGCGAATATAGAGCGTGGAGCGGCCGCCCTTGGGGAGCATCGTCATAAAGCAGAACACGCAGGCGTTCACACAGGTGCGCATGCCGTCGAAGATGGGGCCATCGAACTCGAGGCCCCAGTCCTCGCCCGGGAAGCGGTCGAGCTCGACGGAGGTGACGGTATTGTCGCGCGGGTCGAAAACCTCCAACTCGACGGTGTCGTCGTCGGCCTCCCAGAGCCACACTATCATGTCGGTGAGCTGCTCGCCATTGACCGTGAGAACGCGCATGCCCGGCTCGATGCCCACATCCCATGCGGGCGATTCGGGACGCACGTTCTTAACGAGCGCGCCCTCACCCGGCTCGGGGTCGCGGCTGCGCCCGTAATCGGCCACCTCGGCGGCGTATGCGGGTACGGTCTGGTCCATGATTAGCGGCAAAGCTCCTTGATGCGAGCGACGGCGCGCTCGATGTGTTCTTGCGGGGTGGAGGCTCCGGCGGTGATGCCGATGTGGCGTGCGTTGGCAAACCACGCGGCCTCGATTTCGGATGCTTCCTCGATGTGATGCGTGCGCTCGCAGGCGTCCGCGCAGATCTGAGCTAGGCGGCGGGTGTTACCCGAGTTCTTTCCGCCCACGACGACCATGCAGTCGCAGCGGTTGGCAAGTGTGGCTGCTGCCTGTTGACGCTCACTCGTGGCGGCGCAGATGGTGTTGATCACGCGCAGCTCCTGCACACGCGGGGTGATGGCTGCCACGACCTCGGCCAGGTTCTGCGCGGTTTGGGTGGTCTGCACAACCAGGCCCACCTTGCCCTTGAGCGGCAGCGCGTCCGCATCGGCGGCGCAGCTCACGACTTGAGCGTCATCCCCGGCGTGGCCCAGAATGCCCTCGACCTCGGGGTGGCCCGGTTCGCCCACGACGATCACGCGGTAGCCCTCGCGCACCAGGCGCTCGGCCGCCACATGGACCTTCTTGACGTAGGGGCAGGTGGCGTCGACCACGGTAAGGCCGCGCTCACGAGCGACGTCAATGACCTGCGGCACCACGCCGTGGGCGCGGATGATTACGGTGCCCGAGGCGGCGTCGTCCAAGGTGTCGGCCAGACCAACGCCTGCCTCGGCGAGCTCGCGTACCACGATGGGGTTATGGATGAGCGGACCTAAGGTGTGGACCTGAGCGTTCTCCCCGTCCTGCGGGGCGGCTGCCAGCGCCATGTCGAGCGCGCGCTGCACGCCGTAGCAAGTGCCGGCGTGGGCGGCAATCTCGATGGAAGGCGCGGTGGCCTGGTCGGACGCAGTCGTGGCGGTGTTTGTCGCGTTCTCGCTCATGGCTAGAACCTGCCCGGATGCTCGGCGCACAGGTCGTCTCGCATGGCGTAGACGCGGTTCATGGCCTCGGACTCAAACCATTCCAGGCGCTCCGTGCGCTTAAGCCCAGCCGGTGCGTCGGAAAGCGAGACGGCCTTGCCGGCGCGGATCCAGCACTTCTTGGGACGCATGAGCTTTTTGCCCGCTGGCGTGATGTCGGACCAACCGCAGATGGCGAGCGGGTTGACGGGCGCCTTGCCCATCTGAGCGATGAGCGCAAAACCGCCGTGGACCTCGGGCTTGATCTCGCGCGAGCGGATGCGCGTGCCCTCGGGGAAGATCAGGACGTCCTCGCCGCGCTGCAGCGCATGCTGGGCGGCGCGTAGGCACTTCATGTCGGCGGTGCCGCGCTCGACGGGAATGCCGCCCACGCGGCTAAAGGCCCAGCGCACGATCTTGCTCTTAGCAAACTCGGACTTAAAGATGGGGCGAATGCGGCGGCCGCCAAAGAACAGTGCCGTCTCCACGGCCAGGAGCTCGGCCATTGAGGTGTGGTTGCAGATGACCACGCTGCCGCGGCCTTTCTGGCGCTCAAACAGCAGGTCGCTGTCCTCGACCTTCCAGCGCCACATGAGCTTGGAGAAGACCCACAGGATGCCCATGACCACGGCGACGGTGCCGCGGATGAGCGCCGGGAACTCGGCGTAGGGGGCGTTATAGTAATCCTCGGGCGTCTGCTTAAACAGGCGCATGGGCTACCTCCTTTGGTTGATGAGATCCTCGATGATCGAGACGACCTCGTCGATGGTGTGGGCGGTGGAGTCGACGTGCACCGCGTCCTCGGCGGGAACGAGCGGCGCGACCTCGCGGCTGCTGTCGAGCTTATCGCGCTGCTTGAGGGCGTCGAGGGTCTTGTCGACCTCGGCCTCGAGCTGCTCTTCGGTGAGCGGCTGGGCGTCGTTTTGGTGGCGCTGCAGCACGCGGCGACGGGCGCGCTCGCGCGGGTCGGCGGTCAGAAAGACCTTGACCTGCGCGTTGGGGAACACGACGGTGCCGATGTCGCGACCTTCGGCCACGATATCGCGATCCTCGGCGGCGCGGCGCTGGTGGATGAGCATGGCGGCGCGCACGCCCGGGTAGGCCGAGACCTTGGACACGTTGGCGTCCACCTGCGGGGTGCGGATGGCGGCCGAGGCGTCCTTGCCGTCGATGGTCAGGCGCGTGTCCTCGCCGGTACCGTTGGTAAAGCGGATCTCGATCTGCTCGGCGAGGGCGTCGATGGCCGCCTCGTCGTCCAGGTCGATGCCGCGGTCGAGCGCTGCGAAGGTGACGGCGCGATACATGGCGCCCGTGTCGAGCTTGTTAAAGCCCAGCTGGCGGGCGATCTCCTTGGCGATAGTGGACTTGCCGGAACCGGCGGGGCCGTCGATGGCGACGATCATGCAATGCTTCCTTTCGGTGGTTGACGTGCTGGTATGGGACGCAGGCGCTGCGGCTTGGCGGGTTGCCTAGCTCGTGTAGCGCTCACGGTAGGTGTTGCGCTTGGGCGCGGAGCCGTGGCTGCCGTGGTGACGCGTGCGACTCGCGGTGTTAGTCGCCGGCGCGGCGCCGCGCTTGGAGCTGGCCTGCTTGGGCGGGATGCCGCCGTCCTTGAGGATCTGCACCTCGCGGTCGGTGAGCTCGCGCCACGAGCCCTTGGCCACATCCTTGAGCTCCAGGCCGGCAAAGTTGCAGCGGTGCAGGCGGATCACCGGGTGGTGGATCTTGCTCAGCATGCGCTTGACCTGGTTCTTGCGGCCCTCGCGAATGATGACCTCCACGGCAGTGGTGCCGGGCTTGACGCCTTGCGGGGCAACGGCCTCGGCCTCGCGCGCGTTGATGACACGGCAGATTGCCGGCTGACACAGGCCGTCGTCGAGCTCTATGCCGCGACGCAGCGGCGTGAGGTCGCGTTCGGACAGTTCGCCGTCCACGAGCGCCTGGTAGGTCTTGTAGACGTGCTTGCTGGGGTGCAACAGGTCCTGCGACAGGTCGCCGTCAGTGGTGAAGAGCAAAAGGCCCGTGGTGTCGCGGTCTAGGCGACCCACCGGAAAGAGCCCCGGAAAACGGTCGCGCGGGACCAGGTCGGCCACGCAAGGGCGCTCCTGCGGATCGCTCATGGTGGTGAGGTAGCCGGTCGGCTTGTAGAGCATCAGGTACACGGCACCCTGGTTGAGCTTGACGGGCATGCCGTCGACCTCGATATGGTCACGGTCGACGTCGACCTTGGTGCCTAGCTCGGTTGCTACCTGGCCGTTGACGGTCACGCGGCCGGCGGTCATCAGATCCTCCGAGCCGCGACGGCTCGCCACACCCGCGCGCGCCAAAAAGCGCTGCAGGCGCATGGTGTGCGGGTAGACGGGCTGGGCGCCGCCTGCGGGCGCTGCGTTGTCCATGGCACTTGCGGTGCGCGCCTCCCTGGCTTCGTTAGTCCTCGTCATGCATATCCTCCGAGGTGTCACCGGTGGGCAGAAGCTCTGTGTCATCGGTGTCCTCAACATCGGTATCGATCAGTTCGCGCTCTTCGTCCAGGTCCTCGGCCTGCTCCTCGAGCGTGGACTGAATGCTGCGGCCGCTCAGGCGCTCGCGGATAAACTGGCGCGACTGCTCGTCGGGGGCAAACTGTTCTAGATCGGGCAGGTCGCGGGTGGAGCGTAGGCCGAACTTTTCCAAGAAGGCGTTGGTCGTGCCGTAGATGATGGCCTGACCGCGCTCGGGGTCGCGGCCGAGCTCACGCACCAGGCCCTTGTCAACGAGCGACGCAATGACGCCGTCAGAGTTGACGCCGCGGATGCCCTTGACCACCTCGCGCGTGACGGGCTGGTGGTAGGCGATGACGGCAAGGGTCTCGAGCGCCGCCTGCGACAGTTTTTGCGTGTCCCAGCTCAGCACATAGGCCTCGACCACGTCGTGGTAGGCGGGGTGTGTAAACAGGCG
Source organism: uncultured Collinsella sp. (assembly GCA_900545485.1). Classification (GTDB taxonomy): domain Bacteria; phylum Actinomycetota; class Coriobacteriia; order Coriobacteriales; family Coriobacteriaceae; genus Collinsella. The sequence continues at coordinate 56,718 of UQZD01000008.1, forward strand.
CCAGCCACCGGCGACCTCGCGCAGCTGAAAGCCGCGGTTGGCCTCCTCGTACTCAACCTTGAGCTCGGCCAAAAGCGACGCGCACTCGCCCGGGGCGATATCCAGCGCACCTGCCAGCGCGGGTGCGCTCACGGGGTCGCTCGACACCAGCAGCATCGCCTCGAGGGCGCCTTTGAGGCTATTTGCCTCCAGCGTAGAAAGGGTTGACATGGTTGGTCGCTCCTATTCGGTGAGCTCGGGGCCCTCGCCGGGAACGTATGCCTCGGCGCCCTCGACGCGGTTGATTTGAATGGTTCCAAAGATCTCGTTCTGACTCAGCGTGAGCGAGCCACGCTTGGCGAGCTCGAGCATGGCCAGGAAGGTGACGACGAGCTGCTCGGTTGTGGCGTCGCCGTCCAACAGCTCGCGGAAGGTACAGGTTTGGTGCGCCATGGTAAAGCGGTCGACCGAGGCCACCGTCAGGTCGAGCGGCACGCGATGCGGTGCCACGTGCTCGGCCTCCAGCAGGAAGGTCTGGCGTTTGCCGTCCAGGTCGGCGCAGATGACGGCGAGGCCGCGCAGGGTAATGCCGGCCAGGTAGTCGGGCATAAGGCCCAAGAACTCGGGGTCGGGGCCGGCCACGCGCGGATGCATGCGGCTCTCGGCCTGCATGCGAGCGCCAAGGGCTGCCGCCGCGCCTTTAAACTGCTTGTAGGCGATCAGGCGCTGGATCAGGACTTCGCGCAGGGCGTCGCCGTCGAGCGCGCTGAGTTCCTCGAGGTCTTCGTCGTCCTCGTCATCGTCGTCTGTCTTGCGCGGGGCTTCCTGGGGTACCAGCGAGGCGGCCTTGATGTCCAAAAGGGTTGCCGCGACCAGCAAAAAGTCGCTCGCCACGTCCAGGTCCAGCGCCTCGATGCGCTCGGCCTCGGCCAGGTATTGCTCGGCCACCTCGCTGATCGAGATGGCGCCGATATCAACTTTTTGGCGGGTTACCAGCTGCAGCAGCAGGTCGAACGGTCCGCTGTAGACCTGCGTCGACACGCGATACGACATCTTCGACCTCCTTTGACGGCGCCTTCGCGGCGCGGTTTGGGTGCATGTTGCGACCGTTTTGCACGGTCGACCTGTAAGTTTACCCTAGATGCAGGCGATTGCGAAGTTGAGCAGCCACTCGGCCAGCGGATACACGGTAACGTCGAAATACCGTCCGATCACGTCGATGCCGGTCCACATGGGCAGCAGGTACAGCACTAGGATGAGGATGGGCATGGCGTATTGCTGCAGGTGGTAGTAGTTGGCGAGCGCCTTGCCTTTGAGGAACGGCACGATAATCGACGAGCCGTCGAGCGGCGGGATCGGGATGAGGTTAAAGAACGCGAGCGACAGATTGACCACGATAAAGGTGGCGCCGAAGTTCATGATTTGGGATGCCACGGCAAAGGACATGCTGGTGTAGAGGTTGCCGTATGCCGCGTGCATGAGGGCGGCGGCAAGGCATGCCAACGTGATGTTCGATGCGGGGCCGGCCACGCTCACCAGGACCTCGTCGCGCTTGGGGTGCTTGAGGTTGTTGAGGTAGACGGGCACGGGCTTGGCGAAGGCGAATACCGGGCCGCCGGCCGCGAGCATCAGCAGCGGCAGGAGAATGGTGCCAAACGGGTCGATGTGGTTGAGCGGGTTGAGCGAGACGCGGCCGCGCGAACGGGCCGTCTTGTCGCCGAGCGCCCAGGCCGCGGCGGCGTGTGCGCTCTCGTGGATCACGATACCGACGATGACGGCAACGGCGCTGGCGAGCAGGTTCATGAAGTAATTGCTGGACATGTCGATCCCCTAGCGGACGCGGCGCGAGGCGCGCGTGAGCAGGTAGTCGGCCACAAACAGGATGACGGCCACGATGGCGTAATCCAGGCGGAACACGCCGCCAAAGGGCGACGTGATGACGCCATAGCCGGCGATGGCGCTCGGCAGTGCGCGCGAAAGCTCGACGACAAAGCCCACGATCTGCAGCTTGGCGGTGAGGCCGCTAAAGCACAGCAGCATGGTCATCGCGCTCATGAAGATGCCGCAAATGCGACAGGCGATGGCGATGATGCTCATCGCCACGGCAGCGGCCTTACGAGAGTTCACGCGCGGTCTCCTCTTCGATCTGGGTGGAAAGCTCCAGCCATTCGTCCTCGAGCTTGGGCAGCTCTTGCTTAAGGCCGTTATATTCCCCCAGCGCGGCGTTGAACTTGTCCTGATCGGCATAAAGCTCTTCGCTTGCCATCAATTCCATAAGCTCGTCATAGCGGGCGCGCTTTTTGTCGAGCTCTGTCTCGATCTTCTTGAGCTGGTTGCGCACGCCCTTGAGCTTTTTGTTGAGTGCGGCACGGGCCTGGGCCTCGGCGCGCTTTTGCTCCTTGGTCTTTTTGCCCTCGGCCGGCTTGGGGGCCGACGCGGGGCTGCTGGCCTGGGCGGCGTTGGCTTTGGTGGGCTTGGTCGCGGCAGGCGCGCTCTCCCCTGCCGCCTCGGCGGCAGCGCGGGCAGCGAGATCCTCGCGCTTGTAGAGGTAGTAATCGTAGTCGCCGTCGTAGACCGTGACCTTACCGTCGCGGATGTCGATCACGCGGTTGGCCACGGCGCGCACCAGGTGCTCGTCGTGGCTGATCAGCACGATGGTGCCGGGGAAGTTTTGCAGGGCGTTCTCGAGCATGTCCACCGAGTCGATATCCAGGTGGTTGGTGGGCTCGTCCAGGCACAGGAGCGCCTCGGGGGCAACGAGCATCTTGGCGAGCGCCAGACGCGCCTTTTCGCCGCCGGAGAGGACGCGGACCTGCTTTTCGATAGAATCGTTGTCGCTAAACAGGAAGGCGCCCAGCAGGCTGCGCTGTTGCGGCACGGTCCACTTGGGCGTGACGGTGTCGATCTCTTGCAGGACGGTATTGGATTCGGTCATGCCCTCGAGTGCGTGCTGGGCGTAGTAGGCCACGCCCACGTTGGTGCCCAGGTCGCGGGTGCCGGTGGTGGGCGGCTCCAGGCCGGCGAGGATCTTCATGAGCGTGGACTTGCCGGCGCCGTTGGGGCCGACGAGTGCCACGTGCTCGCCGCGGTAGAGCTTGAGGTCGATGTCGCTGTAGATGTGCTTGTTGCCGTAGGACTTGGAGACGCCCTCGAGGCCCACGACCATGTCGCCGGAGCGCGGCGGGTCGGGGAACTTAAAGTCGATGTGCTTGTGTCCCTCGGGCAGGATGACGAGCTCCTTTTTGATCTGCTCGATCTTGCGGATGCGCTCCTGCGCCTGAGCGGCCTTGGTGGGCTTGTAGCGGAACTTGTCAACGAAGACCTGCATGTGGGCGATGTCGCGCTCCTGGGCGGCGCGCTTGGCACGCATCTGCTCCAGGTTGTCCTCGCGCTGCTTGAGGTAGCTACTGTAGTTGCCGGTGTAGGTGGTCACGCGGCGGTTTTCGAGTGCGGCGACATGGTCGACGCAGGCGTCCATGAAGGCGCGGTCGTGGCTGACGATGAGGACGGCGCCGTCGTAGTTGGCGATAAAGCCGCGCAGCCACTGGACGCTTTCGAGGTCCAAGTGGTTGGTGGGCTCGTCCAGCAGCAGCAGGTCGGAGTGGCGCAGGAAGAGCTTGGCGAGCGCGATACGCATCTGCCAGCCGCCCGAGAACTCGGAGCACGGGCGCTCAAAGTCGGTGACTTTAAAGCCCAGGCCGGACAGGATTTTGCGGGCGTTGCTCTCGAGCTCGTAGCCGCCCAGATGTTCAAAGCGGTCCTGGACTTGGCCGTACTCGTTGAGGAGTGCGTCGACGTCCTTGCCCTGCTCGGAGAGCTCGGTGATTTGGGCCTGCAGCTCGTTGGCGCGCTCGCCCATGCGGCGGATTTCCTTGGCGGCGGTCATGACCTCGGCAAGGATGGTGGTGTCCTTTTGCTCCAGATTAGTTTCCTGCTCTAGGTAGCCCACCTGGCAGTCCTTGGCGTACTGGACCTGGCCGGCGTCAGGACTGTCGATGCCCATGATGATCTTGAGCATGGTAGTTTTGCCGGCGCCGTTGGGGCCCACGAGTGCGAAGCGCTCGCCGGGGTTGATCTGGAAGGACGCGCCGCTAAAGAGGACGCGTGCGCCGAAGCTTTTTTCGATCTTGTCGACCAGGAGGATCATGGTGCCGCCTTTGACCTTGTGTTCCTATATGAAAAAAGGCCCCAACTTGCGTTGGAGCCTCATTCAATGCTCGGGTGGAGACGAGGGGGATCGAACCCCTGACCTCTTGACTGCCAGTCAAGCGCTCTCCCAGCTGAGCTACGCCCCCGTGCGAAAAAGTACTATACGGGAACTCGGACGGCGATGCAAGGACAATTTTGGAAATTTTCGCAGTCGCGGCGCGGGCCGCCATCCGTCCAACGGCCGTCTTGCCGGCGCCAGGCCCATAACCGGGGCCAATCGCGCTCCCGCCGACCCGGCGATTTCAAAACCATGCCGGTTTACGGGGCCAGGCCGGGAACCCCCGAGCATGCCGTCATCGGTAAAATCAAAACCGCAGGTAGCCGACTTGCGCATTCCGTGAAATGCAGGGCATGGACGGCCGGTCCGGGCCCAGCCCCGTAATCCGGCATAGTTTTGAAATGGTTCCTGTCAACCAGCATTAACTATTACGTGAATTTGAACCGCAAACGTTTATCAAAGCAATTTGGCAGGCATATGGAGTGGGGACTATGGCAAAAAGAAGCCGGGCTATTTGCCCGGCCCCTCGATTCTCTGGTGGGCCCTCCGGGATTCGAACCCAGAACCCAGGGATTATGAGTCCCCTGCGCTAACCGTTGCGCCAAGAGCCCTTATAAAGTGGTACTTGCAGTTGGGGTGGCAGAACAGTCTCCAACGCTTTTAACCACGATGTGAAATACTACCATGCGCACGGCACCCGTTCAACGCACGATCTTGTCGACCAGGAGGATCATGGTGCCGCCTTTGACCTTGTGTGCCAATATGAAAAAAGGCCCCAACTTGCGTTGGAGCCTCATTCAATGCTCGGGTGGAGACGAGGGGGATCGAACCCCTGACCTCTTGACTGCCAGTCAAGCGCTCT